>NZ_CP045496.1:4270000-4870000 GCF_015500075.1 Mesorhizobium sp. INR15
TCGTCGACCAGAATCTCGACAAGGAGGTCAAGGGTATCGCAACGAAGGAAACCAAAGGACTCAAGGTCGATATCGACAAACCCGAGAAGAACAGCGTTGAACTGACCCCGACCCAGTTTCCGACCCAGCACCTAGTCGAGCTTATCGGCAAGGCGGAGAAGGGCGAAAACTTCTATCAAACCAATCTGTTCGACGGTTCGGAGGACGCCAACAAGGTGATGACCACCACGGTGGTCGTCGGCAAGAAGACCGACGCCGACAAGGCCGATCCGGAGGCGCCGGCGCTGGCCAAACTGGCTACCGACAAATACTGGCCAGTCGACATCGCCTATTTCGACGACACCGCCAAGAACGGCGAAGAGGTGCCGGAATACCGGATCAGCTTCAAGCTGCATGAGAACGGCATTACCCGCGATCTGGTCATGGACTATGGCGACTTCTCGATGACCGGCAAGCTGGTCAACCTGTCGTTGTTCGATCAGACGAAACCCTGCCCGACGAAGTAAGGTCGCCAACCATCCCCCTCACGCACGGCGGTCGAGTTCGAAGCCTGAGGCGGCTTCATTTTCTATCCGAATCCCTTCTATGATCGCTGCCGGGCGAATGTTGGTTCACGCGGCCGATCGCGCCTCAACGCGCGAACGGACAGAAGGAAATGCGGCGAGCCTCATGGCGGTCTATGTCGACGCGGCGATCTGGAAATGGGTTGGTCACCGCTGGTGCCATCTGATGGCCGATGACACTGACCAGCTGCACAGCTTTGCCGCGCAGCTCGGCATCAAGCGCTCGTCCTACCAGGGGCCGCCCAAGACATCGGCGCCGCACTATGACATAACCGGTTTCGAGCGTGACCGCGCCGTGCGGCTTGGCGCGATCGAATGCAGCCGCGAGGAGATCGTCGCGATCTTCAGGCGGGTGAGGGTACCCAAGGGGAAAATCCGGTCATGACGCTGACGGCATTCCTGGCTTATTGCATTGCAGTCACGCTCGCCGCCGCGACGCCAGGACCGGCGATGTTCACGGTCATTACCAATGGCGTGTCGCATGGGTTTGTCCGTGCCTTCATCGCCGGCGTCGGTGTCGCCGCCGGCGATGCGGTGCTGGTCACCCTGGCGCTGCTCGGGCTGGTGGCGCTGGCGCAGACATTCGAATGGGTTTTTCTGCTGCTGAAATACGCGGGCGCTGCCTATCTCATTTTCCTGGGCGTCAAGATGTGGCGAGCCGCCGCCACGCAGTCGAGCGAATCGCAGGCGCCGCACGGCAGGCTGTCGCGGTCGTTTTTCCTCGGCGCATCCATTGCGCTTGGCAATCCGAAGGCGATCCTGTTTCACGCTTCCATCATGCCGCTGATCCTCAACCTCAACACCATGACCTTTGCCGACGGCCTGCTGGTGGTTGCGGTCGTGATCAGCGTCAACATCCTCACCATGGGTTTCTACGCTGCCTTGGCGGGGCGGGCTTCAGGATGGTTCAGGACGCCAAGGCGCATGCGGCTGATGAACCGGTTTGCCGGCAGCGCGATGATCGGCACCGGCGCGCTGATTGCCGCACGCTGACCGGTGAAGCGCCAGACGGCTTGCGTTTGTCTTGCTTCCCCTCTATATGCGCGCTCATTCCACACACGGACTTTGGTGTCTGCCCGGGAGAAATCCGGCTGAGACCTCCGGTGGCGTTCTAGGACAAAAGTCCAAAAATGCCTGTGTCCGTGGAGGCTAACCGGAAAGGAACTTTGAATGGCACTGCCTGATTTCAGCATGCGCCAGCTTTTGGAAGCTGGCATTCACTTCGGCCACCAGACCCACCGCTGGAACCCGAAGATGGCGCCGTACATCTATGGCGCCCGCAACAACATCCACATCATCGACCTCTCGCAGACCGTGCCTTTGCTGCACCAGGCGCTGAAGCAGGTTTCCGACACCGTCGCCAAGGGCGGCCGCGTGCTGTTCGTCGGCACCAAGCGCCAGGCGTCGGACATCGTTGCTGACGCGGCACAGCGTTCGGCCCAGTATTATGTCAATTCGCGTTGGCTCGGCGGCATGCTGACCAACTGGAAGACGATCTCGAACTCGATCCAGCGCCTGCGCAAGCTCGACGAGATGCTGGCTGGCGAGGCCCAGGGCCTCACCAAGAAAGAGCGCCTGAATCTCGACCGCGAACGCGAGAAGCTCGACAAGGCACTCGGCGGCATCAAGGACATGGGCTCGACGCCGGACCTGATGTTCGTCATCGACACCAACAAGGAAGCGATCGCCATTCTCGAGGCCAAGCGCCTGGGCATTCCGGTCGTTGCCATCATCGATTCGAACTGCGATCCGGACAAGATCGACTTCCCGATCCCCGGCAATGACGACGCGGCCCGCGCCATCCAGCTCTATTGCGACCTGATCGCCAAGGCTGCGATCGACGGCATCGCCCGTCAGCAAGGCGCGCTCGGCGTCGACATCGGAGCATCGGTCGAAGCTCCGGTTGAACCGGCGCTTGATCCGGCCCCGGCTTCGGAAGCTCCGGAAGCTTGATAATCGAAGGCCGTTCGCGGCCTTCATCATTCTCATATTTTGGCACGCTAGACAGACGCATCATCGAGTATCGGTGGTGCGTCGGTGCATTTAAAACAAAGAGGCGACAATGAGCATTTCAGCTGCACAGGTCAAAGAACTCCGCGACTTGACTGGCGCGGGCATGATGGATTGCAAGGCGGCACTGAACGAGACCAACGGCAATATGGAAGAAGCCGTTGACTGGCTGCGCAAGAAGGGCATTTCGAAGGCTGACAAGAAGGCCGGCCGTACGGCGGCTGAAGGCCTGATCGGCATCGACGCCGGCGTTCGCGAGGCCGCGGTCGTTGAAGTGAACTCCGAAACCGACTTTGTTGCACGCAATGCCGCGTTCCAGGAGATCGTCGCCAATGTCGCCAAGGTCGCGCTCGCCTATGGCGGCAAGACCGAAGCTGTCGCCGCCGCCAAGTATCCGGGCTCGGACAAGTCGGTCGCCGACACGATCAAGGATGCCGTCGGCACGATCGGCGAGAACATGAGCTTCCGCCGTTCGGCCAAGCTCAGCGTCGAGCACGGTGCTGTAGCGAACTACGTTCACAACAAGGTTGCTGATGGTCTCGGCAAGCTCGGCGTGCTGGTGGCGATCGAAACCACCGGCAATGCGGAAGCCGCCAACGCCTTTGGCCGGCAGGTTGCCATGCATGTCGCCAACTCCAACCCGATGGCGTTGATCGCGGAAGAAGTCGACCAGGCAGCGGTTGAGCGCGAGCGGGCAATCTTCGCCGATCAGGCGCGCCAGTCCGGCAAGCCGGAAGCGATCATCGAGAAGATGGTAGAAGGCCGCCTGCGCAAGTTCTACGAGGAAGTCGTGCTCTTGAAGCAGGCCTTCGTGCTCAACCCCGACATCACGGTCGAGCAGGCGCTGAAGGAAGCCGAGAAAGAAATCGGCGCTCCGGCAAAGATCACGGCCTATCTGCGCTTCGCTCTCGGCGAAGGCATCGAGAAGGAAGAGACGGATTTCGCGGCGGAAGTCGCGGCAGCGGTCAAGAAGTAAGGTTGCCTTCGGGCACTCCAAGCATCTGACAAGATTTTTCGGCCGGGTGTCCGTTAGGATGCCCGGCCGATTTCTTGTGCGGTGTCGATAAGGCGCCCAGCATTCCGAATTCGTTCGTAGGCTCGGAAATACAAGGTGCCATGACTGGTGGGCAGGCGGCGGGCGACAAGCCGGACGGCTATCTGTCCGACCTGATGATGCAAGGTCGTTTTGCAGGCGTTTCGTGAAAGTCGACCATTGATTTCCGCTTCGGGCGCCGCGTGACATCGCGGCGCCCATCGTGTATCGGAACCCAGTGTTTTGGGATGGTGCCTGCGTGAATGCCTGCCCGGATGCGCCATGCAAAATGACGAGGTCCAGATGACGGTTAAGCCCCTCTATCGACGTGTTCTGCTGAAGGCGTCGGGCGAAGCATTGATGGGCGAACAGCATTTCGGCATCGACGTATCGGTCGTCGATCGCATCGCCAGCGACATCGCCGAGGCTCGCGCCCTGGGCATCGAAGTCGGTGTCGTCATCGGCGGCGGCAACATCTTTCGCGGCGTCGCCGTGGCCTCCAAGGGCGGTGACCGTGTCACTGGCGACCACATGGGCATGCTTGCCACCGTGATCAATTCGCTGGCATTGCGCACCTCGCTGAACAAGATTGGTGTCGATGCCGTGGTGCTGTCGGCCATCGCCATGCCCGAGCTTTGCGAGAGCTTTTCGCAGCGCCAGGCAACCGCCTACATGAACCAGGGCAAGGTCGTGATCTTCGCCGGCGGCACCGGCAACCCGTTCTTCACCACTGATTCGGCCGCGGCGCTTCGCGCCGCCGAAATCGGCGCCGACGCGCTGTTCAAGGGCACGCAGGTCGACGGTGTTTATTCGGCGGACCCCAAGAAGGACCCGAACGCGACGCGTTACGAGCGCATCAGCCATGCTGAAGTCATAAACAAAGGCCTTTCCATCATGGATACGGCCGCGATAGCCCTTGCGCGCGAAAACAACATTCCGATAATCGTTTATTCGATCCACGAAAAAGGTAATTTCGGCGATATTCTGAGGGGTGGCGGCCGCTGCACGGTCGTCGCGGACGAGTAATTCGGGGCCCGAGCCCGAAAAAGGGAAACCGGTTTTCGAAAATCAGGCTCAAACACGGGGCTTTGCCCTGGCGCAATGAACCCGCGCTAGACGGGTTGAGGAGATAGTGATGAGTGGCGAGTACGACGATCTCAAGCGGCGCATGGATGGGGCAATCGCCGCGTTCAAGCATGATCTGGCTTCGCTCAGGACCGGTCGCGCTTCCGGCAGCCTGCTCGACGCGATCCAGGTTCAGGCCTATGGCACCTCGATGCCGATCAACCAGGTGGCCAATGTGTCGGTGCCGGAGCCACGCATGATCTCGGTGTCGGTCTGGGACAAGTCCATGGTCGGCGCGGTCGATCGCGCCATCCGCGAATCCAATCTCGGCTTCAACCCGATCGTCGATGGCACCAATCTACGAATTCCGCTCCCCGAACTCAACGAGCAGCGCCGCAAGGAACTGGTCAAGATCTCGCATACCTATGCCGAGAATGCCCGTGTAGCCGCGCGCCATGTGCGCCGCGACGGCATGGACTTCCTGAAGAAGGCGGAAAAGGACGGCGATATCAGCGAGGACGACCAGCGCAAGCGGTCCGACCAGGTTCAGAAACTCACCGACGAGACGATCAGCAACATTGATCACCTGCTTTCCGACAAGGAAGCCGAAATCATGCAGGTTTAGGGGCCGGCCCCGAAAGCAAGAACATGGCAACGCCCGCGCATGTCGCGATCATCATGGACGGAAATGGACGCTGGGCCAAAGCGCGCGGCATGCCGCGGCTGGCTGGTCACCGCGCCGGGGTCGAGGCGCTGCGCAAGACGGTGCGCGCCGCACCTGGCCTCGGCATCTCCTTCCTGACGGTCTACGCTTTTTCATCGGAGAACTGGTCGCGGCCGAAATCCGAGGTCAGCGACCTGATGGGGTTGCTCAAACTGTTCATCCGCCGCGATCTCGCCGAACTGCATCAAAGCGGGGTGCGGGTGCGAATCATTGGCGACAGGGCAGGGCTGCAGGCTGATATCAGGGGACTGCTCGACGAGGCCGAATCGCTCACCGCCGGCAATGAATCTCTGACGCTGGTCATCGCCTTCAACTATGGCGGGCGCGACGAAATCGTTCGCACAGCGCGCAAGCTTGCCGAGGCCGTAGCGCGTGGCGAGCTCGACAGCGAGGCAATCACCGCCGAGAGCTTCGCGGGTGCGCTCGATACACAGGGCATTCCTGACCCGGAACTGGTCATCCGTACCAGCGGCGAGCTTCGGCTGTCCAATTTCCTGTTGTGGCAAGCCGCCTATAGCGAGCTCGTTTTCCTGCCTTGCTTTTGGCCCGATTTCAGCCGTGAACACCTAGCCGAAGCCCTGCGTGACTTCGCCGGCCGCGAGCGCCGTTTTGGTGGACTTGGCTCACAAGACGTCGCTTCGCGACCGGCGGCAGGATGAGCAATCTTCAGCTTCGGGTCATTTCGGCGCTTGTTCTTGCCATCGTTGCCCTTGGCCTGACCTGGCTTGGAGGCCTGCCGTTTCGCCTGCTTTCGGCGGCCATATCGGCGATGATCTTCTATGAATGGACGCGGATGTCCCGGCCCGCTGGAATGGCGGGGCTTGGTTTCCTGCCTGAAGTGCTGGTTCTGATTTTTATCGGGACGCTGATCGCCGGGCTGCCGGCATCCGCTTTGCTGCCGCTTCTCGCAGTCCTGGTCGCCATCACCGCTGTCGCCGCCATTTTACGAAAGGCGACGCAGTGGGATGCCTCCGGCTTGGCCTATGCAGCTGTTTCGGGCCTCTCTTTGGCGCTGCTGCGCGATGGCGATCGATCCGGCCTCGTTGCAATCCTCTTCCTGTTCGCCGTCGTTTGGGCGACTGACATTTTCGCCTATTTCGTCGGCCGCGCTGTCGGCGGCCCGAAGCTGGCGCCGTCGATCTCACCTGGCAAGACGCGCAGCGGCGCGCTTGGCGGCGCCGTTGGTGGCGTGATTGCAGGGCTCGCCCTGGCGGCCGCGGCGGGCATTGGCAATCTTGGTGTGCTCGGCCTTGTGGCTCTGCTGTTGTCGATCGTCGCGCAGGCGGGTGACCTTTTTGAATCATGGGTCAAGCGCCGGCACGGCAAAAAGGATTCCGGCACGCTGATTCCCGGACATGGCGGTGTCATGGACCGTGTCGACGGGCTTGTGGCGGCTGCTTTCGCCCTGTACGTCATCGGCTGGATTTCGGCGACCGCCGATCATCCGGCTCACGGACTGTTTCCAATTTGATCGGCATAGTCCAAGACCGGTACAGAGCGCCTTGGATTCGCCTCGATTGATGTCACAGTCACCGTGCGATCAGCGCTGTGGAAGAATTTGAGGGTTTGTCTTGAACGAGATTCTTCACGCGCTTTTCAGCACCCAAGGCATTCTGCTCGGCACACTGGTGCCGTTTCTGTTCGTGCTGACGGTGGTCGTGTTTGTCCACGAAATGGGCCACTACCTGGTCGGACGCTGGTGCGGCATCGGCGTCAGGGCCTTCTCGATAGGCTTTGGTCCCGAGCTCCTGGGCTTCAATGACAGCCATGGCACGCGCTGGAAGCTCTGCGCCATACCGCTTGGCGGCTATGTCAAATTCGTCGGTGACATGAACGCCACATCGAGCCAGCCAAACTCGGAAGACATCGAAGCGCTGACCGACGAGGAACGCAAGGTCGCCTTTCACACGCAACCAATCTGGAAGCGGGCCGCGACGGTGGTTGCCGGACCGCTGTTCAATTTCCTGCTGACGATCGCTGTCTTCGCGGTGCTTTTTTCCACCTATGGCCGCTATGTCGCCGAGCCCATGGTGGCGGAGGTTACAGCCGAAAGCCCGGCCGCCAAGGCAGGTATCCTGCCCGGCGACCGATTCGTCAGCGTCGACGGCGCCAAGGTCGAGACCTTTGCCGATGTTCAGCGCCTGGTTTCAGGCAGGGCTGGCGATTCGATCACCTTCGTCATGATGCGCGATGGCAAAGAGGTCACCGTGACCGCTACGCCGCAGTTGAGGGAGCAGGAGGATGCGCTTGGCAACAAGGTCAAGGTGGCCGTCATCGGCGTCGTCAACAACAAGGAACTCGGCCAGCCCAGGCTGATCACCTACACTCCGGTCGGGGCAGTTGGAGCGGCAATCCAGGAGACGGGGCACGTCATCCAGCGTACGGGGCAATTCCTGCAGCGTTTTGTTGTCGGCCGGGAGGACAAGTGTCAGCTCGGCGGCCCGGTGAAGATCGCCGATATGGCAGGCAAGGCGGCAAAGCTGGGCTTTGAATGGCTGGTGCAGCTCGTTGCGCTGCTCTCTGTCGGGATAGGCATTCTAAACCTTTTGCCGATTCCCCCCCTCGACGGCGGCCATCTCTTGTTCTACGGGGTTGAGGCCGTCATCCGGCGCCCGGTGTCGGAACGGATGATGGAAATAGCCTATCGGGCAGGCTTGCTTCTGGTGCTGTGCTTCATGGGTTTCGTTTTCTGGAACGATTTGTTTGGGTGCTGAAATCATGAAGGAATTTGGCTTTGGCGTGAGCGATGTTGAGACCCCGTTTACCATGCACGGGGATATGAGTGACGCGAAAGCCACGCGGCAAGGTTAAGTAAATACAAATTAACCAGAAGCCTTGCGTGTAGGGAAAATCCGGTTAATACGGTAGGGGAAATTACCGCACGTCCGGTTTTCTCGCCGTGGGGACTACGAGAAAAGGTTATTAAGCCCGATGAAGGCAGCATCCAAGTTTCTGAGCGCCGCTTCCGCGGTGGCCATGTCTGCGGCTCTGGTCGTACCAGGCACGCTCGCAGTGCAATTCGTTGCCACATCAGCGGCCGAGGCGGCTGTCGTCTCCAGAGTGGAGGTAAGCGGCAACCAGCGTGTCGACGCCGACACCATCCGCAATTACATCACCATCAAGCCGGGCAAGTCGTTCTCCAGCTCCGATGTCGACGGCGCTGTCAAGGCACTGTTTGGCACTGGCCTGTTTTCGGATGTGCAGATCAATCAGGTCGGTTCGACGCTGATCGTCAAGGTTGCCGAATACAAGGTCGTCAACCAGGTGCTGTTCCAGGGCAACAAGAAGCTCAAGGACAACGCGCTGGCAGCGGCGGTTCAGCTGAAGCCGCGCGGGACATTCTCGCAGGCGGCGGTTGATGCCGACGTCGAGGCGGTCAAGGCCGCCTACAAGCGCATTGGCCGCGACGATGCCGCCGTGACCACCCAGATCATGGAACTGGGCGACAACCGCGTGAATGTTGTCTTCAACATCAACGAAGGCGGCCGCACTCAGATCGCTTCGATCAATTTCGTCGGCAACAGCGCTTATTCAAGCCGCCGCCTGTCCGATGTGATCAACACCAAGCGCTCGTCCTACCTATCGTTCATCCTGCGCGACGACGTCTATGACGAAGACAAGCTGCGCGCCGATCAGGAGCTGCTGCGCCGCTTCTATTACAATCACGGCTATGCCGACTTCCAGGTGGTTTCCGCTGTCGGCGAGCTTGACGACGCGACGAACAAGTACACCGTCACCATCACCGTTCAGGAAGGCGACCGCTATACGTTCGGCGACGTCAGCGTTGAGAGCACTATCCCGGAAGTTGACAGCAAGGCGCTGGAATCGGTGGTCGAGACCCAGAAGGGCGACGTCTACAACGCCAAGAACGTCGAAGACACCATCATCGCGCTGACCGAGAAGGTCGCGGGTTCGGGCTACGCTTTCGCCCAGGTGACGCCGCGCGGCGACCGCAACTTCGAGAACCACACGATTTCGGTGGTCTACACAGTCGATCAGGGCACCAAGGCCTATATCGAGCGGATCGAAATCCGCGGCAACGACCGCACGCGTGACTATGTCATCCGTCGCGAGTTCGACGTCAGCGAAGGCGACGCCTTCAACCAGGTGCTCATCCAGCGCGCGAAGAAGCGGCTTGAAGGCCTTAACTACTTTGACAAAGTCGATATCTCGACTGTGCCTGGCTCCCAGCCGGATCAGGTCGTGCTCGTTGTCGATGTGGTCGAGAAGTCGACCGGTGAATTCTCGGTCGGCGCCGGCTATTCGACTGGTGGCGACACGGCAGGCCCGTCGGTTGAAGGCTCGGTCTCCGAGCGCAATTTCCTCGGCCGCGGCCAGTTCATCAAGCTTTCGGCTGGTGGCGGGAAGAATTCGCGCGATTACAGCCTTTCCTTCACCGAGCCCTATTTCCTCGGACGGCGTATCGCTGCTGGATTCGACGTGTTCAACCAGACGCGCAATTACAGCAATTACGACAGCGAGACGATAGGCGCGACGGTACGCTTCGGTCTGCCGATCACAGAGAGCATTTCAACGCAGCTGGCGTACAATATCTCGCAAGAGAAGTATAAGCTGGACGATGGTTGCATGACCTCTGGGGTCTATGATCCGCTTAAGTGCAACGTTTCCACCGCCATTCTGGATGGCATTGCGCAAAGCCCGTGGATCAAGTCGTCGGTCAGCCTTGGGCTGGTCTACAACACCATCGACGACATGAAGAACCCGCATGAGGGTATCTACGCCACGACCACGGCTGAATTCGCCGGCCTCGGTGGTGATGCGAAATACGTGAAAGTCACCGGTCGGGCCAGCGTCTACCAGACGCTTTCTGAACAACTGGATCTGGTTGGTCTTGTGTCAGGTGGGGCAGGCGTCGTCCAAGGGTATGGTGGCGGTGACCTGCGTGTCTTCGATCACTTCCAGAGCACGGACCGCATGATCCGCGGCTTCGCTTATGGCGGTATTGGACCAGTCGCACTGGGCGGCAGTGGCGATCATCTTGGCGGCACCACCTACTTCAATGCTTCGGCGGAAGCCCAGTTCCCATTGCCGGTCATTCCGGAGAGCTTCGGCCTGCGCGGTGCGGTGTTCGCGGACGCGGCAACGCTTTACGGTAACAAGGTATCGGGTGTTGACCCGTCGTCGACTGGCATGAAATTGCGCGCCTCGGTCGGTATGGGCTTGATGTGGGCCTCGCCGTTCGGCCCGATCCGTATTGACTATGCGATCCCGGTCAGGAAAGAAGCGTCTGACGACGTGCAGGAATTCAACTTCGGCATATCGACCCGCTTCTGATCGGCGGTTTACAACGCTTCCGGACCTTTCGGTCCGGAAGAAGATGTTCCGACCTAGCTGGATATAGCTTCTGGAATGACCGATCCGGTGTTCTTCGCGCCCTCACGCCGGTATACGGCGGGCGAAGTCGCGAATCTGACCGGCTCGGTGCTTGTCGATTCCGGCCAATCTCATGTGTTTATTGACGCCTTGGCGCCAGCCAGCGAAGGCGGCGAGAATGCGCTCGTCTTTGTCGATGGCAGGCGCAATTTCGCGCTGATGCCGTCGCTGCGGGCGGCGGCGGTGCTTTGCCCCGCCGAGTTCGCCGGCAAGGCGCCGGCCGGCGTTGCCGTTCTGGTTCATCCGCGCCCGCAACAGGCTTTCGCACTGGTTGGGCGGCTGCTCTTTCCTGCGGCAGCAACACCAGGGCCGATGACTGGTGAAACCGGCGTCTCGCCACATGCGCATGTCGATGCGACCGCTCATGTCGAGGCGGGCGCCATCATTGAAGCAGGCGCTGTCATTGGACCGGGCGCTTCGATCGGCAGCGGAACGGTCGTTGCTCCCAACGCCGTCATCGGGCGGCTCTGCCAGATCGGCCGCGATGGCTATATCGGGCCGGGCACCAGTATCCAGTACGCGCTGATCGGCAACCGCGTCATCATTCACGGCGGCGCCAGGATCGGCCAGGACGGCTTTGGTTTTGTCGCCGGTGCCAAGGGCCCCGAACGTGTGCCGCAGATCGGCCGCGTCATCATCCAGGATGATGTCGAGATCGGTTCGAACAGCACCGTCGATCGCGGCGCCATGTCCGATACCGTTATCGGTCAAGGGACCAAGATCGACAATCTCGTTCAGATCGCCCATAACGTCCGTATTGGTCGCAATTGCATCGTGGCCGGGCTTTCGGGTATTTCAGGTTCCGTGACAGTGGGCGACAATGTCACCATGGGCGGCGGTGTCGGCCTTGCGGATCACCTGACCATCGGGGCAGGGGCCAAGCTTGCCGCCAGAAGTGGATTTATGAGCAATGTCCCCGCAGGCGAAATCTGGGGCGGTTATCCGGCGCAGCCGATGGCGGAAGCCATGCGGGAGATAGCCATGTTGCGCAAGCTCGCCAGGACCCGGAAACAGGGCGAGGGAGGCAATGGCTGACATGATTGCGGCGACGACGACGCTTGAAGCGGTCGACATAATGGGGCTGATGAAGCTCCTGCCGCACCGCTATCCGTTTTTGATGATCGATCGCATTATCGATATCGATGGTGACGACTCCGCTATCGGCATCAAGAACGTCACCATAAACGAGCCGCATTTTCAGGGCCATTTCCCGGACCAGCCGGTGATGCCCGGCGTGCTGATCGTCGAGGCCATGGCGCAGACGGCCGGCGCCATCTGCATCCGCAGTCTTGGTACCGAAAAGCCGTCGCTGGTCTATTTCCTGACCATCGACAATGCCAAATTCCGAAAACCGGTCGTTCCTGGCGACCAGTTGAAAATTTATGTGAAGAAAATCAAGAAACGCGGCAACTTGCTCAAATTCGCCTGTGAAGCCCTGGTCGATGGCGCCAAGGCGGCTGAAGCCGATATTTCAGCGATGATGGTGACGAGCGACTGACGATCGAATGCTTATGAAAATTCAGACACTCATCCACCCTTCCTCGGTTGTCGAGGCAGGCGCTCAGATTGGCGAAGGTGCTCGCATAGGGCCGTTTTGTCATGTCGGCGCAGAGGCTGTGATTGGCGACCGCGTCGAGCTGGTCAGTCATGTCTCGGTGATGGGCGCGACCACGATCGGCGCGTCAACCAAGGTTTACCCGATGACGACATTGGGGGCGCCGCCGCAGAATACCAAGCACAAGGGTGGCCGCACCACCTTGGTGATCGGTGAGAACTGCACGTTGCGCGAAGGGGTGACCATGCACCTCGGCACCGATAGCAGCCGTGGCGAGACGACGATCGGCGACAACGGCAATTTTCTTGCGTATGCGCATATCGCTCATGACTGCGTTGTCGGCAACAATGCCACCTTCGCCAATGGGGCGACGCTGGGCGGCCACTGCGAGGTCGGCAACAATGTCTATATTGGCGGGCTGACGGCCGTTCATCAGTTCGTTCGCATCGGTGACAATGCTTTTCTGGGCGGGTGCTCGGCAATCGTCGGTGACGTCATGCCCTATGCGATCGCTGTCGGGAATCGCGCCAGCCTGCGCGGCCTCAACATCATCGGGCTCAAGCGCTCAGGCCTGCCGCGTTCTGAAATCCAGCTGCTGCGCAAGGCCTACAAGACGATCTTTGACCGTTCGCGCACCGTTGGCGAGAACATCGAGTTCGCCAAGGCTGAATTTGCCTCGTCACCCACTGCGATGAAGATTGTCGACTTCTTCACCAGCCGCGGCAAGCGGCACTATGCGGTGCCGTCGCTCAAAGGGAGCGATGGCGACGATGGCGATGACGAAGACTGAGGCGGCGCCGGATTTCGTTCTCGCGCCAGGAGCCAAGGTCGGTATCGTTGCCGGTGGCGGTAGCTTGCCGGTCGAGGTTGCTCAAGGCCTTGCTAAGCACGGCTATCCGCCTTTTGTCCTCCTGATGGAGGGCGAGGCCGATCGTCAGCAGGATCTGCGCCGGTACGAGCACGGCACTCTCGCCCTCGAGCAGATCGGCTCATTGATACCAACGCTGAAGCGCCACGGTGTCACTCACCTGGTTCTCGCCGGCGAGATCAAGCGCAGGCCGCGGCTGACCAGGATTCGCCCGAGCCTTGGCTTGCTGGCGATCGTGCCGACGGTGATCATGGCGCTGGCGCGCGGGGATGACGGTCTTCTGAAGGTCGTAACCCGCGGCTTGGAAAAGCGCGGTATCAAAGTGATCGGCGCGCATGAGGTTGTTCCCGAACTTGCCGCTGGCGAGGGCACGCTGACCGCAACCGGCCCAAAGCAATCGGACTGGCGCGACATTGAAGCGGCCAGACAGGCGGCAAAGGCCATCGGCGCGCTTGATATCGGCCAGGCAGCCATCGCGATCGGTGGTCGGGCCATCGCGCTTGAAGGCATCGAAGGCACCCAAGGCCTGCTCGAACGAACGCGGGAGCTGCGCGGTCACGGGAGATTAGCCGGCAAAGCGCGTGGTGTGCTGGTCAAATGCGCCAAGCCTGGCCAGGAGTTGCGAGCCGACCTGCCGTCGATCGGCCCGCAGACTGTCGAGTCGGCACATGCGGCCGGGCTTGCCGGCATAGCGGTCGAGGCCGGGCGCTCGTTGATCCTTGAGGGGCCGGCGACCATCGCGCGTGCCAACGCGCTCGGGCTGTTCATCGTCGGCCTGCCAGCAGTGGAGCCAATGCATGGCTGACAAGGTGCTGAAGATCGCTATCGTCGCCAGCGAGGAATCAGGCGATCTGCTGGGCGCCGATATCGTGCGCGCGCTGAAAGCCTCGACAGGCCGCGAGGTGCGGCTTGTCGGCCTTGGCGGCCGCCATCTTCAGGCGCTCGGATTGGTTTCACCGTTCGACGCCGGTGATGTCGCGCTCATGGGCTTCAGTGCTGTTCTGCGTGACCTGCCGCGCCTGATAAGGCGGATCGGCCAGATGGCCAAGATAGTCGCGGATGCCCAGCCGGACTGCCTCATCACCATCGACAGCCCAGACTTTTCGTTGCGCGTCGCCAAAAAGGTACGTGCGGCCACCCCATCGATCCCGATCATCCACTATGTCTGCCCGAGTGTCTGGGCATGGCGGCCGGGCAGGGCGGTGGCGATGAAGCCCTATGTCGACCACATCCTCTGCATCCTGCCGTTCGAGGTGAAGGAACTGGGCAGGCTTGGCGGCCCACCCGGCACCTATGTCGGGCATCGTCTCACGCATGACGCTGGCGTGCTCTCGGCGGCCAAGGCGCAGGCCCAACCGCGCGACCTTGCGCCGGACCGTGTGAAGACGCTGCTTGTCCTGCCTGGCTCACGGGGTGGCGAGGTGCGCCGGCTGCTGGAGCCGTTTGGAGAAACCGTGTCGATGCTGCGGGCGCGCGGGCACCGCCTGCGGCTGATGCTGCCAACCGTGCCGCATGTCGCGGACACTGTTCGGTCCGCGGTCACCAGATGGGACGAGAAACCCGAGATCATTCTTGACCCGGAGCGGAAGTGGCAGGCCTTCGGCAAGGCTGACGCGGCGCTGATCGCGTCGGGAACAGTCTCCCTGGAACTGGCGCTCGCTGGCGTGCCGACGGTCTCCTGCTACAGGCTTGACCCTGTCGCCCGTGTCGTCGCGCCTTATCTTGTTTCCGTCTGGTCGGCGCTGCTGCCGAACCTGATCTCGGACCGGGCACTGATCCCGGAATTCTACAACGAATACGTCAAGCCGAACAATCTGGCGCGCCAATTGGAAGCGCTGTTTGCCGACACAGGCATGCGCGCCTGGCAGAAGGACGGGTTTGCCGAGATTGCGCGACGCATGGCCACCGGCAAGCCATCCGGCGAAATCGCTGCTGGTGTCGTGCTTCAACACATAAAAAAGGCGCCCTGAACGGCGCCTTTTTTGTTTGCGGAACCTCCGGCGATCAGCGCTTGGCGATCGGCACGTAGTCGCGTTCCGGTGCGCCGGTATAGAGCTGGCGTGGGCGGCCGATCTTCTGGCGCGGATCCTCGATCATTTCCTTCCACTGCGCGATCCAGCCGACAGTGCGGGCGACCGCGAACAGCACGGTGAACATCGTGGTCGGGAAGCCCAGCGCCTTCAGCGTGATGCCGGAATAGAAGTCGACGTTGGGGTAGAGCTTCTTCTCGATGAAATAGGGAACGGTGAGCGCGATCTTTTCCAATTCCATGGCGATGTCGAGCAGCGGATCATCCTTGATGCCGAGTTCGCCCAAAACCTCGTGTGCCGTCTTCTGCATGATCTTGGCGCGCGGATCGTAGTTCTTGTAGACGCGGTGGCCAAAGCCCATCAGCCGGAACGGGTCGTTCTTGTCCTTGGCGCGGGCGATGAATTCCGGGATGTGGTCGACATGGCCGATCTCGCCCAGCATGTTGAGCGCCGCTTCGTTGGCGCCGCCATGAGCCGGGCCCCACAGGCAGGCAATGCCAGCGGCGATGCAGGCGAAAGGATTGGCGCCCGAAGAGCCGGCGAGACGAACGGTCGAGGTCGAAGCATTCTGCTCGTGATCGGCGTGCAGGATGAAGATGCGCTCCATGGCGCGCGCCAGAACCGGGTTGATCTTGTATTCCTCGCACGGCACCGCAAAGCACATATGCAGGAAGTTGGCGGCGAAATTCAGCTCGTTCTTCGGGTAAATGAAGGGCTGGCCGATGTGGTATTTGTAGGCCATCGCCGCGATCGTCGGCATCTTGGCGATCAGCCGCATCGACGCAACCATGCGCTGGTACGGATCGGATATGTCAGTCGAGTCGTGGTAGAAGGCCGACAGCGCGCCAACCACGCCACACATCACCGCCATCGGGTGCGCGTCACGGCGGAAGCCGGTGAAGAAGCGCGACATCTGCTCATGCACCATGGTGTGGCGCGTCACGCGGTAGTCGAAATCGTCCTTCTGCGCCTTGGTCGGCAATTCGCCGTAGAGCAGGAGGTAGCAGACTTCGAGGAAGTCGCCATGTTCGGCCAACTGGTCGATCGGGTAGCCGCGATGCAGGAGGATGCCGGCGTCACCGTCAATGAAGGTGATCTCCGACTCGCAACTGGCGGTCGAGGTGAAGCCCGGGTCGTAGGTGAAAGCGCCGGTGGTGCTGTAGAGCGCGGCGATGTCGATGACATCGGGTCCGACCGAGCCACTTCGCACCTTGAATTCGTGCGTCTTGCCGGCGAATTCAAGCGTTGCGGTGGCCTCCTGGGTCTTGCCGCCCAATTCCAGTTTTGTCGCTGCTTCGGTCATTGCAAACTCCTTCTTCTTTCCTCATGCCGGCAAAGGCAAATTCTGCAAAGCGACACGTCGAAATCACCGGAATGCGCGTATTCGCGACCGCATTTTAGGGGGTGCGTGCCAGATTGGGCCAAGGCCTAATGTTGCACTGCGAAACGCGCCTTTCAATGCCAATCTTCTTGGGCCAGATTGCTCCTAATCGATTTGATCGGCAATGCGTGCCAGGCTCTCGTCGCGGCCAAGCACGGCAAGCACATCGAACACACCCGGTGAGGTGGTTTTGCCGGTCAAGGCGGCCCGCAACGGCTGCGCAACCCCGCCAAGCTTATGGCCGCCTGAAAGCGCATAGTCGCGGATCGCGGCCTCCGCCGATGCCGCCGTCCAGTCACCTGAAACAGCGTTCAATGCCGCATGCGCGCCGCGCAGGATGTTGCGCGCATCGTCGTTGAGCACCAAGGCAGCTTTTTCGTCGATCGGCAACGGCCGCGTGGCAAACAGGAAGGCGGCACCGTCGACCAGTTCGACCAGCGTCTTGGCGCGCTCCTTGAGGCCCGGCAAGGCAGCCAGCAACTGCGCCCGGGTTTTGTCGTCAAGGCGCGCGGCAAGTGCGGGCCCGCCTTCGAGATGGGGCAGCGTGGAGATGAAGATGTCGAACAGCGCGGCGTCATCCATGCGGCGCATATGCACGCCGTTCAGGGCCTCGAGCTTGGCGAAGTCGAAGCGCGCGGCACCCTTGTTGACGTCGCCGATGTCGAACCAGGCAATCATGTCTTTGATCGACATGATCTCGTCATCGCCATGGCTCCAGCCAAGCCGCGCGAGATAATTGAGCAGCGCCTCGGGCAGATAGCCCATGGCGCGATAGGCCTCGACGCCGAGCGCGCCGTGCCGCTTGGACAGCTTGGCGCCGTCAGCACCATGGATCAGCGGGATATGCGACATCGAAGGCAAATCCCATCCCATGGCGTCATAGATGACAGTCTGGCGTGCGGCATTGGTCAGATGGTCGTCGCCCCGGATGATGTGGGTAACGCCCATGTCGTGGTCGTCGACGACGACAGCGTGCATGTAGGTCGGATTGCCGTCCGAGCGCAGGATGATGAAATCGTCGAGATCCTTGTTGGGAAAGCGGACGTCACCCTGCACGCGGTCCCGCACCACAGTCTCGCCCTCTGACGGCGCCTTGATGCGGATCGCGCCCTTGACGCCAGGAGGCGCCTCGGACGCGTCACGATCACGCCAGTGGCCGTTGTAGCGCGGCGGCAGGCCCTTGGCCCGCGCTGCCTCGCGCATCGCGTCGAGCTCGGCAGGTGTTTCGTAGCTGTAGTAGGCCTTGCCCAGGCGCACGAGCTCCTCGGCCACTTCGCGATGGCGCGGCGCGCGCTCGAACTGCGATACCGCGTCACCTTCCCATGACAGGCCAAGCCAGGTCAGTCCGTCGAGGATGGCGGCCGTCGCCGCGTCACTGGATCGCTCACGGTCCGTGTCCTCGATACGCAGCAGCATCGTGCCTTGCGTATGCTTGGCATAGAGCCAGTTGAACAGCGCCGTGCGCGCGCCACCGATATGCAGGTAGCCGGTGGGCGAGGGAGCAAAACGGGTAACGACCTTGTCGGACATGGAACTCTCGGGAAGCGTCTGAAGCGGGGTATGGGGGGCGGACTTTCGCGCGTTGCGCGTTCATGTAGCATAGGAGGTCAAGGGCGCAAGGGGCAGACCCGATGGCCGGACGAAGCCGGGGTGGGGAGGAGGGCGAGGATACCGTCATCGGTGTCAGCGAACGATCATTGTTTGCCATGCCTTCGGCCACCTTGGCAGTTGCCGTTCCGCTGCCTGAAAACCGCCCTGACCATCCAACCGCCGATGTCCCGACGCAAGGTCCGGTCCGCGAGGCCGGTGCGGTCACGCGCCTGCGTTCGCCTTTGCGCCGGTTCTCCTTGCCTCGCGTCGGCAACGGTATCGCCCTGGCCGCTGGGCTGGAGCTTGACCGGGGCATCGCCTTCCTGCTCGTGCCGGTGTTTCTGGCATGCGGAGCCATCGGCTATTTCTCGCTGGCGGCGGAACCGGATTTTCCAAAGCCTATCGCCGCCGTCGTCTTGATGGCGGTCTGCGCGCTCGCGTCGCGTTCCTGGCACAGAACCAATCTGTGTTTCGTGGCGGCGCTGTTGTGCGCGCTCGGCATGCTTGCCGCCAAGGTCGAGACATGGCGGGCGGGCACTCAGATGCTCGGCTCGGAAATATCGACGCAACTGACCGGCCGCGTCGTCTCGATCGACCGCATGGCAAACGGCCGTATTCGACTGACCCTCGACGTGATTTCGACCGCGCGGCCGAAGCTGCGCTACATGCCGGAACGGGTTCGCCTGTCGGCGCGGAAAATACCCGCTGAGACGGTCGCCGGCTCCCAGGTCACCGGCTATGCCAAATTGCTGCCGGCAACCGGCCCGGTGCGGCCGGAGAGCTATGACTTCTCCTTCGACAGCTATTTTTCCGGCATTGGCGGCAGCGGCTTTTTCCTCGGCAATCCGCAGGTTGTTCCGTCTCAAGGCATGCCGTTCAGCGCCAGGCTTTCCGCGGCGATCGAGAATGCCCGCGAGACTATCGCCGATCACATTCGCGGCATTGTTGGTGGCGCCGAAGGTGAAATTGCCGCCGCATTGATCGTCGGCGTGCGCGCCGGCATTCCTGAAGAGATCAATGAGTCGATGCGGCGCACCGGCATCTATCACATCATCTCGATCTCAGGGCTGCATATGGCGCTGGTCGCCGGCACCATCATGGCGATGCTGCGCGGCGCTTTCGCCTTGTTCCCGGATTTCTCCTCGCGGCGCCCGGTCAAGAAATACGCCGCGGCGGCGGCACTTTTCTCTATCGCCGCCTATCTTGTGGTCTCCGGCGTGGTGGTGGCAGCCGAACGCAGCTTCATCATGCTGGCGGTGATGTTGATTGCGGTCCTGTTTGACCGAGCAGCGCTGACCATGCGCAATCTGGCGATCTCGGCCATCGCCGTCATCGCGATATCGCCGCACGAGGTGGTTGGTCCGAGCTTCCAGA
Organism: Mesorhizobium sp. INR15; assembly: GCF_015500075.1. Classification (NCBI taxonomy): domain Bacteria; kingdom Pseudomonadati; phylum Pseudomonadota; class Alphaproteobacteria; order Hyphomicrobiales; family Phyllobacteriaceae; genus Mesorhizobium; species Mesorhizobium sp. INR15. Next base: position 4,289,588 of record NZ_CP045496.1, read on the forward strand.
TGTCGTTTGCTGCAACCGCGGCCCTGGTTGGTGCCTATGCCGGCTGGTCGGACTATCGCGCGGGAAAAACCAGGACGCCGCCGCCACGGCGCTCCTTGCCCGGCTTTCTGACGCGAAAGTTCCTGCTGATGATGGGCGGTCTGGCGATGACCTCGATCATCGCCGGCAGTGCCACGGCGCTGTTTGCGATCTGGCATTTTCAGCGCGTGTCGCCGCTCAGCCTGTTCGCCAATCTGGCCATCATGCCGATCGTGTCCATCGTGATGTTCCTGGCCGTCGCCAGCGCGCTGCTGATGCCATTCGGCCTCGATGGGCCCGCCCTCTATTTGATGGGCAAAGGGCTGACCGCGATGATCGCCGTATCCGGCTGGATCTCCGAGCGCTCGCCGGTCGATGCCGTCGGTCTGATTTCGCAGCGGTCGGTCCTGCTGGCAACGATTGCCCTGATCATCGCGACAATGGCGACGACCCGGCTGCGGCTAGCAGCCGTTCCGTTCGCGCTAGCCAGCCTGTTGACGGTCTCCGGCGCCGAAACGCCCGACGTGCTGGTCTCCGAGGATGCACGGCTGGTCGCACTGCCGATCGGCGGCGGCGAACTCGCCGTCAACCGGCCGCGCCCGAACGAGTTCACCGTCGACAACTGGAAACGCGCGCTGCGATCCGAAACCATCGTCCTGCCGGAGGTGTTCAGCAAGGAAGACGCGCAGTTCGATATCGACCCTGCTGATCTGCCGTCAGGAGCGCCGTTCTACTGCATGGCCGGTGTGTGCGTTGCCCGGCATCCGTCCGGCGCGATCATCGCGCATGTCGAGGACCGCAAGGATGCCTGGAGAGCCTGTGCGTTTGCCGACCTGATCATCATCAACGACGCCACGGCCTACGATCCGTGTCACAATCCGCTGGTACTCGTTCTGACCAAAAGACAGCTGGCCCGCAAAGGCAGTGCCGCGATCTTCTTCGATAGGCTATCCGCGACCGCGCCGGCACGGATCAGCTTCGCCGTCGACAGACCATACCGGCCCTGGCACGAACAGCGAAAATTCTCACGGGAAGCGCGAGGCTTGCCGCCCTACGTCAAGCCGGAGAAACAGGCAGCGCCTCAGGCTCAATAACGCCGGATCAACCCCACGAGCTTGCCTTGCACCTTGACCCGGTCTGGCCCGAAGATGCGGGTCTCATAGGCAGGATTGGCGGCTTCAAGCGCAATCGAAGCGCCCTTGCGGCGGAACCGCTTTAGCGTTGCCTCTTCTTCGTCCACCAGTGCCACGATGATCTCGCCCGGGCTTGCGGTGTCGGCGTTGCGGATGATGACTGTGTCGCCGTCGAAAATACCGGCCTCGATCATCGAGTCGCCCTTGACCTCCAGCGCATAGTGCTCGCCGCCCATGATCATGTCCGGCGGCACCGAGATCGAATGCGTCTGGTGCTGGATGGCATCAATCGGCACACCGGCGGCGATACGGCCCATCACCGGGATGGATACGGCTGAGACCGCGTCATCGTCATTGCCGGCCGAAGGCATGCGCGAAGGAGCTGGTTTGATCTGCCGGCCGAGGCTGCCCTGACCACCGCCGCCCTGAATGACGCTGGGCGAAAACTTGCGCGCCGCGTTGAGGCCGGGTGCGATCGAGTCGGGCAGCCGCAGCACTTCGAGAGCACGGGCACGATTGGGCAGCCGGCGAATGAAGCCGCGTTCTTCCAGCGCCGTGATCAGCCGGTGAATGCCGGACTTGGAGGCAAGATCGAGCGCCTCCTTCATCTCGTCGAAGGATGGGGGAATGCCGCTTTCCTTCAGGCGTTCATGAATGAACATCAGCAATTCATGTTGCTTGCGCGTCAGCATGGCAGCCCCCAGGAGTTCTGAAACCAGAATCGGAAAAACAAACCCAGAACAAACACTATCTGTTCCAGTTGTGTTCCGCAACTGTTTAAAGTTTAATGAATTTGTTAAGACGGCTGAAATTATTGTCGGCACCGTGCCGCTTCGCCACGGCTCATTTCACGCCGCTGGCGCATGCTTTCCAGCGTTGAAATTGTTATGGTTAACGGCGTGTGGCCCATCCCATGGCGAATCCTGGCACCAGTCATGGACAGGTGCCCAAGACGGATATGTCGACCTTTGCTGACTTGCCATTTGCCGTGAACGAAACGAAGCCAAAATGCCAACCACGGGTGGGTCGGCGCCAACATCACGCCGGTGGGACTTCCCCGGCCAAGACCTGCGCATAGGCGCCAGCATCGATGTTGCCACCGGAGATGACACAGACGATGTTGCCAGTTGCCTGCTCGCTGCAAAGAGCGGCGGCCAGTGACGCCGCCCCGGCACCTTCGGCCACGAGCTTCGCTTTCGAAAACAGCAGCCGCATTGCTTCCGTCACCTGCTGAAGGCTGACGGTAATAGCGCCGTCGATAAGCTGGTTTGCCAAAGGCCATAGTTCAGGCACCAGCGACGGCCCACCGATGCTCTTGATGAAGGAGGGCTGCGTCTTGATATCGACAATGCGCCCGGCCGCCAGGGCGGCGGTGACCGGCGCCGCGTTTTCGTCTTCGACCGCGAAGACTTTCGCGTCGCGCCGCAATGCCTTGACCGCGCTGGCGACCCCGGTTGTCATGCTGCCGCCGCCGTAGGGCGTCAGCACGCAATCGACTTCCGGCAGGTCTTCGACGATCTCCAGGCCGATGGTGCCATTTCCCGCCAGTACCGCCTGATCGGTGACGGGATTTATGAGGAGTTCAGCGATATCCGGACGCTCAATCCCGGTGATGTATCGCCACCAGGTCTCGTGCGAAATGAAACGCACCTCGCCACCAAGGCGGCGGACTCCATCGATCTTGGTCTGGGGCGCGTCCGCATACATGTAGGCGGCCATTGGAACGCCAAGCGCCCTTGCGGCCCAGGCCATTCCATAGGCCATGTTGCCCGAACTGATCGTGGCGACGCCATGCCGTAGCGCATCGGCGTCGCGGGAAAGCAGAGCATTCAGCGCCGGCCTGATCTTGAAGGCGCCTATGGGCGACAGGGTCTCAAGCTTTAGGAATATCCGTTGGTCGGTCCCGCCAAGATCGACACGCAGCAGCGGTGTCCGTGGCAACGACGCGGCCAGCCGGTCGCGAGCCGCGCCAATCTCCTCGAGTGTCGGGCGGCGCGGGAGCGTTGAGCTCATTTGCCGACCGTCTTCAAGCTGCCGGCACGCGCGGTGTACTTGCTCGCGTTGTTGTCTTCGCTGTGGACATAGACATGCAGCGTGTAGCCGATGTGGGCCACCATCAACGCCTTTGCCCGCTCGACATCACGGTCCAGCGCCGCTTCCATGATCGCGGTGTGGTGCTCGATCGCTATCGCCTCGCGCAACGCATCCATGGCCTCTTCATAGCCATCCTTGAGCCCTGCCGCGGCGCGCAGTGTCGGCGCAAGGCCAAGAAAGCGATGATGCCGGCGCAACTGGTCGGCGATTGTGGAGCGGAATCGCAGCAGCCAGTTGGAGGTCGACGCACTCAGCAGTGCCGCGTGGAAGGCCTCGTGGCTCTCGTCCCATTTGTCGACGGCCTCATCCGAAGGATCGTCAACCGCGGTCTTGCAGCGGGAGAGCCGGTAGTGGGCGGTGACGACGGCATCTTCCCATGCTTTACCGCCTTTCTCGATCGATTCCAGGAACAGGGGTATCTCGACAACCATCCTCGCGTGCGCCAGATCCTCGAGTTCGGCTCGCGATACGGGGGCGACGGCAAAGCCGCGATTGCTGATCGCGGTGACCAGGCGCTCGGCCTCCAGCCGCGACAATGCCTCGCGCAGAGGTGTCCAGCCAACGCCGTAGGTGCCGCGCAATGCGCTCAGTTTGAGGGGCGCGCCCGGCATGAGGCGGGTGGTGAGGATATCGCGCCGCAGCAGCTGATAAGCCGCCTCGGTCTTTGTCGATCTCTTCTGATCCTGCATGCGCTTTCGTCCGTCAGCTGACCTGGGAAGAATTATATATCATGTGAGGGTGTGGCAAGAATTATATATAATGTTTGACAGGCAAGGATGGACTGATCATGATTGCCACAGTTGCCGCACCGTAAGCGGCACCAATCAAATCTGGGAGGAAATGATGATGAAGTTGAAATCCGCTTGGCTGCCGGGATTGGCCCTGGCCGGCGTCCTGATGGCGAATATCGGCGCTTCGGCCGCTGATCAGATCCGCATCGGCATCGCCAATTTTGGCGAACATCCGCAATTGAACGCCGCCGTCGCCGGTTTCAAAAAGGCGCTTGCCGCGAACGGGTTCAACGAAGGCAAGGAAGTCGTCTACACGGAAAGCCATACCAATTTCGATGCGTCGCTGGTTCCGCAGATGATCGCCAAGCTCCAGGCCGACCAGCCCAAGCTGATGTACACCGTCACCACACCGGTCTCGCAGATCGCCAAGAAGGCATTGGCCGGCTCGGGAATTCCAATCGTGTTCGCGGCCGTGACCGATCCGGTCGCCGCCAAGCTAGTTCCGTCGTGGGACGCCGGAGACGAAGGCATGACCGGCGCGAGCGACCTTCAGGATGTCGCGGCTGTGATGGCTTTCACCAAGAAACTGCTGCCGAACGCCAAGCGTTTCGGCGTGCCTTACAATCCGGGCGAGGCGAACGACGTCGCGCTCCTGGAAAAGATCAAGGAAGCAGCTCCGGCAGCCGGGTTCGAAGTGGTCGAGGTCGGCATCGACAACGTCAATGATATCCAGCAGCGCATTGCCTCGCTGGCAGGCAAGGCCGACGTGATCTATGGGCCGACCTCCAACCTCATCCAGCCGGCCATCGCGGCTGTCTCGGCCGCGGCGCGTCAGGCCGGCATCCCGGTCGTCAACGCTGACGTCAATGCCGTGCGCGGCGGCGTCGTGCCGGCAAGCTTCGCGGTCAACTACGAGCAAGTCGGCGTCAACGCCGGCAACATCGCGGCGGAAATCCTGAAAGGAAAGGATCCCAAGACGATCGCGCCTTCGCGGCCTGCCTACAAGGACCACTCGGCGCTGATCTCAAAGAAGGCGATGGCCGCCTTCGGCATCGAGATCCCGGCTTCGCTGGCCGATTGCGGCTGCATCGTCGACTGACATCGAGCTTCGTCAACAAGTGGCGGCGTCGCTGACGCCGTCGCTTTTTCCGGGAGGGACGGATGCTCGAAATCCGATCTGCACGCAAGGTATTCTACAAGGGGCAGGCCGACGAAAAGATCGCGCTGGATGGTCTCAGCCTGTCGCTCGCCACGGGCGAATTCGCGGTCGTCATCGGCTCCAACGGGGCCGGCAAGAGCAGCATGCTCAACGCGATTTCAGGGTCTCTGATGCTTGATTCCGGCCAGATCCTGATCAACGGCACTGATGTCACCAACTTGCCGGTCCACATGCGCGCCATGCGGCTTGCGCGTGTTTTCCAGGACCCGATGCGCGGTACCGCCGCCTCCATGACGGTCGCGGAAAACATGCTGCTGGCTGATCTTCGTAGCAAGAAACGCACCTTGCGTCAGGGATTGAACCCCACCCGCATCGCGGCCTACCGCGAGCGCCTGGCCATGCTGGGCCTTGGTCTGGAGAACCGGCTCGACACCCGTGTCGATCTTCTCTCAGGCGGGCAGCGGCAATCGCTGTCACTGATCATGGCAGTCGGCGGCTCACCGGACCTGCTGCTGCTCGACGAACATACCGCCGCCCTCGATCCGCGCACCGCCGACATTGTCATGAAGGCGACGGTTCGGGCGGTCGAGGCGCTGAAGCTCACGACCTTGATGGTGACCCACAACATGCAGCACGCAGTGGAGTACGGCAGCAGTGTCGTCATGCTCGACGCAGGGCGGGTTCGCCTCGAAGTCACTGGAGCGGAAAAGGCTAACGTCACCGTTGCCGACCTGATCGGCCACTTCTCCGTCAAGACCGACCGCATGCTGTTGGCGAGCTGATCATCATGGACTTTATCCAGACAGTTCTGACCAGCTTCATCGCCATCATTCCCGTCACGTTGGCGCAAAGCCTGATCCTGGCTTTTGTCGTGCTCGGCATCATGATCCCGTTCCGCATGCTGAATTTCCCTGATCTCACCAGCGAAGGGGCGTTTCCGCTCGGCGGCTGCGTCTGCGGGGTTCTGCTTGCTGGCGGTGCATCGCCGCTGACCGCCATCGCCGTCGCGTTGATCGCGGGCTTCGCCGCCGGTTGCTGCACAGCGTTCATCCATCTGCGCTTCCGCATCCACACGCTGCTTGCCGGCATTTTGATGATGACGATGCTCTACAGCATCAACCTGCGCATCATGGGCAAGTCGAACCTTTCGGTCTTTGGTACTCCTGCTGTGTTCGACTGGGCGCCGTTCATGCGCCCGGGTTTTCCGGCCAGCAAGATCGCCGTCGCCGGACTGATCGGCCTCGTTGTCTTCGTGCTGCTCAACATGTTCTTCAAGACCGAAAAGGGCACGGCTGTGCGTGCGGTCGGTGCCAATCCCGACATGGCGGAAGCCCAGGGCATCAATGTCTGGGCGGCGACCATTGGCGGCGTCGGCCTGGCCAGCGCGTTTTCGGCAACCAGCGGCGCGCTGATGGTTCAGTCGCAAGGCTTCGCCGACGTCAATATGGGCCTTGGAATTCTCATCAACGGCCTTGCCGCCCTGATGATTGGCGAGGCCATAGTCGGCAAGCAGACGGTGCGGCGCCAGTTGCTGGCTCCTTTCGTCGGAGCGGTCGTCTACTACCAGCTTGTGTCGTTCTGCCTCGCAGCCGGCATGCCACCTCCCGACCTGAAGCTTGCCACCGGCCTGTTCGTGCTCGCCATGCTGGCACTGCCAAGCCTGAAGCGCAGCCGTGGGCCGGCGCCCGCGCGCGAAACCATCCGCGAATAACCAAGGACTGATCGCATCATGAATATTCCAGATCTCGCGGCAATCGAGGCGATGGATGCCAAGGACCCGCTACGTGCCATGCGTGACCGTTTCATCCTGCCGAAAGGGGTGATCTATCTCGACGGGAACTCGCTCGGGGCCGCCTCTCACGCCGTATTCGATGAGCTGCGGACGGCATCGGCGCAGGAATGGGCAGAGGACCTCATCCGGGCCTGGAACACGGCGGGATGGTTCAACATGCCAACGACGCTTGGCGACCAGCTCGGCCGCCTGATCGGTGCGGCGGCCGGCCAGACGGTTGTCTGCGACACGACGTCGACCAACATCTACAAGGTGCTGCACGCGGCGCTCGAGATGCGGCCGGACCGCTCCGTCATCGTCGCCGAGGGCGACAGTTTCCCGACCGATCTCTACATGGCCGAAGGCGTTGCCTCGACGCGGCCGGGCGCGGTGCTTCGTCTCGAAGGTGTCGATGCAGCTGATATCGAGGATCTGATCGATGAGCGCGTCGCGGTTATTCTGGTCAACCACGTCAACTACAAGTCGGGCGAATTGCGCGATATGGCTGCATTGACGCGCAAGGCGCACGAGGCCGGCGCGCTGATCATCTGGGATCTGTGCCACACCGCCGGCGCCCTGCCGGTCGAACTCGACCAGGCGAAAGCCGATTTCGCTGTCGGCTGCACCTACAAATATCTCAATGGCGGTCCGGGCGCGCCAGCCTTCATCTACGCTGCGGAAAGGCACCTTGCGGAAGTCCGCCAGCCGCTCAGCGGCTGGTGGGGGCATGCGCGGCCCTTTGCCTTCGAGCGAGGGTATGTCGCCGGCACCGGCATCCGCCGGTTCCTGTGCGGCACGCAACCTATCCTCTCGATGCGGGCCCTGAAAGGCGCGCTCGACATCTGGAACGATGTCGACCTGACGGCCGTGCGCAAAAAGAGCGCAGCGCTGACGGACCTCTTCATCCAGCTCGTTGAAGCAAGGTGCGGTGCTTTTGGTCTCACTTTGGAGAGCACGCGCGATGGGGCCAAGCGCGGCAGCCAGGTGTCGTTCCTTCACGACCACGGATATCAGGTCATGCGTGCGCTGATCGATCGCGGCGTGATCGGCGATTTCCGCGCGCCCTCGACCATCCGTTTCGGCTTCACGCCGCTCTATGTCAGCTACGCCGATGTGTGGCATGCAGTCGACGTGCTGGAAGATATCCTGCGCACGGATGCCTGGAAGGACCAGCGTTTCGCCGTGAAGGAAGCCGTTACCTGAGGGAGCGGGGCGGGGCGCTTTCCTCGCCTCGACCAGTGCTGCGGCTTCGTCCGCTAAAAAAGGCCCATCCGCGCGAATAGGCCTTTTGACGTCAAAGTCGGGTGCGGACTGTCCAAAGCTCCGGGAACAGCACCACTTCGAGCATTTTCTTGAGATAGGACGCGCCCGAGGTGCCACCGGTGCCGCGCTTCAGGCCGATGATGCGCTCAACCGTGGTGACGTGGTTGAAGCGCCAGCGCCGAAAATAGTCCTCGAAATCGACCAGCTTCTCGGCCAGTTCATAGAACATCCAATAGCGCTGCGGGTCGCGATAGACGGTCTGCCAGGCGACCAGAACCTCTTCGTTCTCGGTGCGGGTTTCGCGCCAGTCAGTGCGTTTGGCGTCGGCGCCGATATCGAAGCCATTGCGGGCAAGCAACAGCAGCGCTTCATCATAGAGCGACGGCCCGGCCAGGATCGCCTCCAGCTTCTCGCTCAGGTCCGGCCTGTGTTTGTGTGGGCCGAGCATGGCAAGGTTGCGGTTGCCGGCCATGAACTCGATCGCGCGGTATTGCCAGGACTGGAAGCCGGACGACTGGCCGAGCGCGTCACGGAACTCAGTGTACTCGCTGGGCGTCATCGTGCGCAGCACGTCCCAGGCATTGTTCAACTGCTCGAAGATGCGGGCAACGCGCGACAGCATCTTGAAGCTCGGCTCCAGGCGATCGGCGCGGATGGAGCGGATCGCGGCACCGATCTCGTGCAGCGCGAGCTTCATCCAGAGCTCCGAGGTCTGGTGCTGGATGATGAACAGCATCTCGTCATGCGCTGACGAGAGCGGTGTCTGCGCCTCGAGGACCTTCTCCAGGTGCAGATAGTCGCTGTAGGACATGCGCTCCTTGAACGACATCTGCGCGCCTTCCGACGCCGGATCGTATGGCTCGCTCAATTGATTTTCTCCGTGCGCAGGCGGAACCGCTGGATCTTGCCGGTCTGGGTCTTCGGCAAGGCGGCAATGAACTTTACCGATCGCGGATATTTGTAGGGCGCGATGGTTGCCTTGACGTGGTCCTGCAGGCGCTTGGTGGTCAGCGCGTCCGGTGCAACGCCTTGCACCAGCACGACATGCGCCTCGACGATCTGGCCGCGCTCGGTATCGTCGGCGCCGATCACCGCGCATTCCGCGACATCGGGATGCGACAGGAGTGCCGCCTCGACCTCGGGGCCGGCGATGTTGTAGCCGGCGCTGACGATCATGTCGTCGGAGCGCGCGGCGAAGTGGAAAAAGCCATCCTCGTCCTGGGTGAATGTGTCGCCGGTCAGGTTCCAGCCGTCGCGGACATATTCTTTCTGCCTGTCATCGGCCATGTAGCGGCAGCCGGTCGGCCCGCGCACGGCCAGGCGGCCCGTGGCGCCGCGCGGCACCTCTTGCATCTCGTCGTCGACGATCCGCGCGATATAACCGCCGACAGGTTTGCCGGTCGAAGCCGGCTTCATGTCAGCGAAGCGATTTGAAATGAAGATGTGCAGCATTTCGGTGGCGCCGATGCCGTCGAGGATCGGTTTGCCGGTCTTCTCGGTCCATTCGGCGAAAACGGGAGCCGGCAAGGTTTCGCCGGCCGAGACCGCGACGCGCAGCGACGACAGGTCCGCGCCTTCATCCATCGCCTTGAGCATGGCGCGGTAGGCGGTCGGCGCGGTGAAGGAGACGGTCGCTTTGTAGGTTTCGATGATGTGGATCATGTTGGGCGGCGTCGCCTGTTCCAGCAACGTGGCCGCGGCGCCGAAGCGCAGAGGGAAGATGGCAAGCCCGCCGAGGCCAAAGGTGAAGGCTAGCGGCGGTGAGCCGACAAAGATGTCGTCGGGCGTCACCTCGAGCACCTCGCGCGCGTAGGCGTCGGCGATGATCAGGAGGTCGCGATGAAAATGCATCGTTGCCTTGGGAACGCCAGTCGTGCCGGAGGTGAAGCCGAGCAGGGCGACATCATCGCGTCCTGTCCTGACGGCGGCAAAGGTGACCGATTTGTCGAGGGCGGCGCGATCGAGTTCGGCGTCGTGGTTGGCGGTGCCGTCGAAGCCGATGACCTGCTTGAGGAAACGGCTGTCCTTGGCGCAGGCGGTCATCTCGTCCATCAGCCTTGTGTCGCAAAGCGCAACCGTGATTTCGGCCTTGTCGACGATCTTGCCGAGCTCGCCGGCGCGCAGCATCGGCATGGTGTTGACGACAACAGCGCCGACCTTGGTGGCCGCCAGCCAGCAGGCGACCATGGCCGGATTGTTGGCGGAGCGGATCAACACCCGGTTGCCAGGCTTGACGCCGTAATTTTCGACCAGCGCATGGGCCAGCCGGTTCGTCCAGTCGGAGAGTTCCTTGTAGGTGCGGCGGCGGCCATTGCCGATCAGTGCCGTATGATCGCCGAGACCCTTCTCGACCAGCCTGTCGGTCAGCTCGACACCGGCGTTGAGGTAGTCGGGGTATTCAAAGCCTTCGAGCAGGAATTCCGGCCATTGATCCGGCGGCGGCAGGTGGTCGCGCGTGAACGTATCGATATGCGCTGATGGCCCAAGCATGTCGCCGCTATCCTATCTGCTGCCTGGCCAATGGATGGCGCTCAGGCCGGTTCGGTGGAATTGAAATTCCTGCACTTCCAGAGAGCCTATGTGCTGCCGGCGGAACCTTGCACGACAATGCGGTCGCGCAGAGTTTGATCGAAGATTTGATGTCACGGGCAACACAGCTGACCTCCCATTGTCGGCTGTTCGTATACACAGGATCGCACCAGTCGAAATTTGTTTCAAGCCTAAAATGTTTTGCCGCTGGCACATTGACGCATGGCCTGGCGATGGCCATTGCTAGGAGCCTGTCCGAGTAGTCGCTGTTCAATTGGGCACGAGTCTGATTCTAATTGCGACCATGAGCAAGCATTTTCGCGCGTGGAAGATTGATCAGCCGCAGTTGTTGCCGCCGAGCGTGCAGGATTTTGTGCCGAGGGACCACCTGTCACGGTTCATCGTGGATCTGGTGCGGGAGAGCCTCGATTTGAGCGAGATTACCAGCAGCTATAGGAGTGCGCTTGGCCAGCCGCCGTTCGATCCGCGGCTGATGGTGGCGCTGCTGCTCAACGGCTATGCGAGCGGCCTCTATTCCTCCCGGCGCATCGCCAAGGCGTGCGTTGAGCGCGCCGACTTCATGATGATCGCGGCGCTGGATGCGCCGGATTTCCGTACCATTTCCGAGTTCCGCAAGCGGCACCTCAAACAGCTGGCCGGGCTGTTCGTGCAGGTGTTGAAGCTGGCCGAGAAGGCCGGGCTGGTGCGGCTCGGGCATGTCGCGCTCGACGGCACCAAGATCAAGGCGAACGCGTCCAAACACAAGGCGATGAGCTATCAGCACATGAAGAAGCGCCAAGCCGAGTTGCAGGCGGAGGTCGATCGCTGGCTGGCCGCCGCTGAGGCGGCGGATGCCGAAGAGGACAAGCTGCACGGCAACAAACGAGGTGACGAACTGCCCGGCTGGGTCGCCGACAAACAGAGGCGGATCGCCAGGATCGCCCAGGCCAAGGCTGAACTGGAGGCCGAGGCGAAGGCCGCGGCCGACGAGGAGCGCCGCATCGAGGCCGAGAAGCAGAAGAGCCGCGAGGCCGAGGGCCGCAAGAAGACCGGCAAGCCCGCGGCTGCGCCATCCGACGAGCCCGCCGCGAAGGCCCAGCGCAACTTCACCGATCCTGAAAGCCGCATTCTCAAAACCAAGGATGGTTTCATCCAGGGCTATAACGCGCAGGCGGCCGTCGACGGCAAAGCGCAGATCATCGTTGCACACGGGTTGACGCCGAGCACGAGCGACTATGGCCAGTTGGTGCCGCTGGTCGATGGCATCCAAGCCAATCTCGGCCGCAAACCGGAGCAAGCGTCCGCTGACAGCGGCTATCTGAGCGAAGTCAACCTCGCCAGCCTCGACCAACGCGGGATCGATGGCTACATCGCCACCGGACGCGCCAAACACCCCACCGCCGACAACGGCAAGGGCGGCGGACCGTTGACACAGGCAATGAGAAAAAAGATCGCCGACGGCGGCTTCGAGACCCCCTACCGACTGCGAAAGCAGATCGTGGAGGCGGTGTTCGGGCAGATCAAGCAGGCACGCGGCTTCCGCCAGTTCCTGTTGCGGGGACTGGCAAACGTGCGTGCCGAATGGGCGATTATCTGCACCGCCCACAACCTCGTGAAGCTGGGAAGCCTCCTCAGGGCCTCCTGACCAGGCTATCGTCACCCGAGAGCCTGTCGCAATCAGACTATCTAATGAAATGAACCCGACCGGAACGCTAACTGGACGGGCTCCTAGTGGCTGAAACGATGCCGTTTGGGGGAGGGTGCAGGTGCTCGAACATCACATTGCCGATTGGGACAGTGCCTACTCCAACGGGGCCAACATAGCCGGCAGCGACCGCTGGCCGGCCGCCTGGGTGGAGCCCGCGAAAGCATTTCGCGATACGCTTTCAGCCTCTGGCCGGGCTCAGCTCGACGTCACCTATGGCGACAGGCCGCGCAATCGGCTCGACCTGTTTCTTCCCAGCGCCTCCCCCAAGGGGCTCGTCGTATTCATCCACGGTGGCTACTGGAAAGCGTTCGACAAGAGTTTCTGGTCGCATCTAGCCGCTGGAGCGGTCGAAAACGGTTTTGCGGTAGCGATGCCGTCCTACACGCTCTGCCCGGAAATCCGCATTGCCGGCATCGTCAGGGAGGTCGGCGCGGCGATCGGCAAGGCAGCGTCAATGGTCGAGGGGCCCATGATGCTGACGGGGCATTCCGCCGGCGGACATCTCGCCAGCCGCATGGTGACGGCAACGACGCCTTTGGCATCAGACGTGGCGAAGCGCATACGCAACGTGGTGTCGATCTCGGGCGTGCACGATTTGCGCCCGATGATGGCGACCGAGATGAACACGGCGCTGGCGATCGACGAGACTGAGGCGCTGACGGAAAGTCCGGCACTGCTGCGCCCAATGTCCAATGCCCGCATCACCTGCTGGGCAGGCGGCGGCGAGCGTGCGGAATTCCTTCGCCAGAACGCCTTGCTCGCCAACATCTGGACCGGCCTCGGCGCCACGACCAGCACTGTCGTCGAACCTGACCGGCATCATTTCAGCATTATTGATGGTCTTGCCGACCCGGTGCACCCACTGACGCGGACGTTGATCTCCTGATGGAGCTCCGCTCAATTTTGTGATTGATTTATCAGCGGCTTGCGGGTCGTTCTTTCAGCGCAACATAAGGACGTTGCAAAGCTCGCCTTCGCCCACTGCGGGTGCAAACGGTGCGCGCACGATCAGCCCGTTGGCGTCGGCCAGCATGCGCAGCATCGAGGAGTCCTGGATGCCGAACGGGGTCGCTATCAGTTCGCCATCGCTTTCGCTGACCACTGCTCGCACATAGTCCTGCCTGAGGTCGTTAGCCGGCATTGCCGCACCCAATCGCGCCTGCCGGATATCCTGTTTATGGCTGCGGCCGCCAAGCCGAGCCAGCAGTGGCTTCAAGAACAGTTGCGAGCAGACCAGGCTCGCCACCGGATTGCCGGGCAGGCCGATGCACCTGACGTTGCCAAGGCGGCCAAACATCAGCGGCTTGCCGGGACGCATGGCGATCTTCCAGAAGTCGAGCGTCATGCCTTCACCGGTCAGCACGTCGTGGATCAGGTCGTGGTCGCCGACCGAGGCGCCGCCCAGCGTGACAATGACATCGGCGCCGGCAGCGACAGCCTTTTTTACCAGAGCTGCGATGGCTTCCTTGCGATCGGCGGCGATGCCGAGATCAAGCGCCTGGGCGCCGACCGAAAGTGCAGCAGCCGCAACGCCATAGGCATTGGAGGAGATGATCTGGTCGGGGCCGAGTTCACTGCCTGGCGGCAACAATTCGTCGCCGGTGGCGATGATGGCTACGAGTGGCCGCTTCACCACATTCACACGCGGATGATTGGCCGATGCCGCCAGCGAAAGTGCAGCCGGATCGAGGAAGCGGCCTTTCTCCAGCAGAATGTCGCCCTTCGAGAAATCGAGACCAACGCGGCGGATGTTGCGCCATTCCGCAGTGGACTCGGTCACTTCAATGGTGCCGCCGCCAAGGTCGCGGACATTCTCCTGAATAACGATGGTGTCAGCGCCTTCAGGCAGCGGCGCGCCGGTGAAGATGCGCACGGCTTGCGCCTTGCCAACAGCGCCGTCGAAGCCTCGGCCTGCCGGCGCCATGCCAATTACCGACAGCCGCGAAGGCACGGATGTCACATCGGCAGTGCGGGCGGCATAACCATCCATGGCGGACGCGTTGAACGGCGGCTGGGTTCGCAATGCAACGACAGGATCGGCCAGCACGCGGTCCATGGCTTCCAGTAGGGAAACGCTTTCGCCGGCCAGTGGCGCGGCGCCGTCCAGCAGGCGCTCAAGCGCTTCCGCGACTGGAACCAGCGCCATCTAGGGGGCCACCTTGTAGTCACCGGATTTGCCGCCGGTCTTCTCGACCAAGCGGATGCCGGAGATCACCATGGCGCGATCAGCGGCCTTGGCCATGTCATAGATGGTCAGACACGCAACCGAAGCGGCGGTCAGCGCTTCCATCTCAACGCCGGTCTTGCCTGTGACGCGCGCCAGCGCCGTCACTCTGAGGCCAGGCAAGGTCGGGTCGGGCTCGATGTCGACGGACACTTTCGTCAGAAGCAGCGGATGGCAGAGCGGGATCAGCTCATGCGCCTTCTTGGCGGCCATGATGCCGGCGATACGCGCGGTGCCGAGCACATCGCCCTTCTTGGCGTTGCCTTCGAGGATCATCTCAAGTGTCTTGGGCTGCATCGAGACAAAGCCTTCGGCGATCGCCGTGCGCGTCGTCTCGGCCTTGTCGCCGACATCGACCATATTGGCCTCGCCCTGCGCGCCAAGATGGGTGAGGGCAGGTGTCATGTTCAGATGGCCTCGGCCGGCGCCTTGCCCGTCAGCAGCAGGCGCGTTGCCGTTGTCACGTCCTGTTGCCGCATCAGGCTCTCGCCGACCAGGAAGGTGCCGATGCCGTGCTTTTGCAGGTTCAGGCAATCCTCATACGAGAAAATACCGCTCTCGCTCACCAGCAAGCGACCGTCAGGCACCATCGCCGCCAGCCGCTCCGAGGTGTCGAGGCTGGTCTCGAATGTCCTGAGATTGCGGTTGTTGATGCCAATCAGCCGTGACGAAAGTTTCAGCGCGCGCTCGGTCTCGGCCTCGTCGTGCACTTCGATCAGTGCATCCATGCCAAGCTCGAAAGCTGTCGCTTCGAGGTCCTGGGCCAAGGCGTCATCGACGCTTGCCATGATGATCAGAATGGCGTCGGCGCCCCAGGCGCGAGCCTCATGGACCTGGTAGGGGTCGAACAGGAAGTCCTTGCGCAAGGCCGGCAATGCCACCGCCGCGCGGGCTTTTGTAAGAAATTCCGGCGCGCCCTGGAAAGATGGCCCATCGGTCAGCACGGAAAGACAGGCCGCACCGCCTTTTTCGTAAGCCTTGGCCAGTGCCGGCGGATCGAAATCGGCGCGGATCAGCCCCTTGGATGGGCTTGCCTTCTTGATTTCGGCAATCAGCGCGAAGGCACCGGATGCGCGCCTGGTTTCCAGTGCGGCGAGAAAGCCGCGCGGCTTGTCGGCATCTTTCGCGCGTGCCTTGATCTCGGCAAGCGGCAAGCGTGCCTTGGCCGTAGCGATCTCCTCGCGCTTGTAGGCCTCGATCTTGCGCAGGATGTCGGACATCTTCTCTAACCGTTCGAAATCTCGATCAGTCTGTCGAGCACGGCAAGTGCCCGGCCGCTGTCGATGGCCTGTGTGGCGGTCGCGATGCCGTCGGCAAGCGTCGTTGCCTTGCCCGCCACCACCATGCCAGCGCCTGCATTCATCAGCACGGTATCGCGATAGGCACCGGCAGCGCCGCCCAGCATGTCGCGCAGCGCCTTGGCGTTGTAGGCCGCATCGCCGCCGCGCAGCTCGTCCTTGGTGTGGCGCTTCAGCCCGACCGCTTCCGGGGTCAAGGTAAAGGTTCTGATCTCGCCGCCAACCAGTTCCGCCACCTGGGTTTCGCCGGTGGTGGTGATCTCGTCATAGCCGTCGCCATGAGCAACCCAGGCATGTTCGGCGCCCAACGCCTTCAGCGTCTCGGCAACAGGCATTATCCATTCCGGCAGGAATACACCGACCATTTGCCTGCTAACGCCAGCCGGGTTGGAAAGCGGGCCAAGCAGGTTGAAGATGGTGCGCGTGCCGAGTTCGACCCGGGTTGGGCCGACGTGCTTCATTGCCGGATGATGCGCTGGCGCGAACATGAAGCCGACGCCGGCCTCGTGGATGCAGCGGCCGATCATTTCCGGCGCGATGTCTATCTTCACGCCGAGCGCGATCAGCACATCGGCGGAGCCGGTCAGTGAGGACAGGCCGCGGTTGCCATGTTTGGCAACAGGCACGCCGCTGCCGGCGATGACAAAGGCGGATGCTGTCGAAATATTCACCGAATGCGAATTGTCGCCACCGGTGCCGACAATATCGATAGCTCCGGCAGGAGCTTCGACGCGCAGCATCTTGGCGCGCATGGTAGCGACGGCGCCGGAAATCTCGCTCACCGTTTCGCCGCGCACGCGCAACGCCATCAGGAAGCCGCCGATCTGGCCAGGTGTCGCATCACCAGACATGATGATGTCGAAAGCCTCGCGCGCTTCCTCAAAGGATAGCGCGGTGCCGGTCGCGACCTTGGCGATATGGGTTTTCAGCGCGCTCATCTGGCCAGGGCTTGGGCTACGGCGGCCTGATCGACGCGGACGTCGTATTGCGTCTGCAACTGCGCAACCAGTTGGTCGAGCAGATCGTCGGACATGCCGGAGGTGAAGGATTTCTGAGCGTCGTCCGGTACGGAACTGGCGTCGGCGCCGGCGGGCTCGAACACTTCGGCGACCTTGAACAGAATCTGTCCGTCGCCGGTAGGTGAAGGGATAAGCCCGGTGCCGCCTTCGCCAAGGCCAAACATCGTGGCCGCGCCTTCCTTGCCGAAGTCGACGTCATCGGTATCGCGCTTGACGCCGCGTTTGGTCTGTTTTTCCAGCTTCAGCTCACCGGCAATGGCGTCGAGTGTTACGCCTGCCTTCAGCCGCTTTTCAAGCTCATCGGCCTTGGCCGTAAGCCGCTTGGTCGTCTCCTCGGCAGTCCAGTCGGCGATCACCCTCTGACGCACTTCGTCGAGGGTGCGGTCCCGTGCCTTGGTGATTGAATTGACTTCGTAGAAGACAAAACCATTGTCGGCCGTGGTCAGCGCTTCGTTCTCGGTCGCCGGCTCGGCCTCGAAGACCGCCTTGATCAGTTCCGGCGACTGCGGCAGGTCCTTGACGATGGTGCCGTCCGGCCTCAGGCCGGCGCGGTCGATGGCGTCAAGAGTAATGACTTTCAGCTTCAGCTTGGCGGCAGCCTCGGCGAGCGTGCTGCCCGAGGCGCGGGTGTCTTCATAACTGTCGCGCACGTCGAGCAGGATGCGGCTTGCTTCGCCCAGCGCAAGGTCCTTGCGGATCTGGTCGGACACTTCGCTCAGGGGCTTCACCACCTCGGGCTTGATCTCGGTGACACGCAGCAGGACCGGACCGAACGCGCCTTGCACGACCTGGCTGACTTCATTGGCATTGAGGGCGAAGGCTGCCTCGGCGACCGCCTTGTCGGCAACCTTGTCCTTGGGCAACGTGCCCAGCAAAGTGTCGGCCTGGGTCTTGCCTTCCGCCGTCACGAGCTTGTCGAAGGTTGCGCCGGCCTTGAGCGAATCAAGCGCTGCCTTGGCTGCATCCGGTGTCTTGAACACGAGCTGTTCGATGGTGCGCAGTTCGGGCGTGGTGTAGCGCGCCTTGTTCTTGTTGTAGTCGTCGCTGACCTGCTGGTCGGTGACCGCGGTGGTGTCCATGATGTCCGCTGGTTCAAGCCGGACATAGGAGAACTTGCGGTACTCGGGCGCCGCATAGGTTTTCTTGTTGGCGTCGAAATAGGTGGAAAGCACACTGTCCGCCGGCGCCTGAATGGGCTCAACGAGCGCCTTCGGCAGGCTCAGGTAGTCGATGGTGCGGTCTTCACCCCGATAAAGCGCAACCGCCTTGAAGAAAGTGTCCGGCGCCCTGAGGCCATCCGAAACCGCTTCGACGATCTGCTGGCGTACCGCCACCTGGGCGCGGTTCTTCAGATAGTCTTCCGGCCGCATGCCAACCTGACGCAGCATGTACTCGAAGGTTTTCTTGTCGAACTGGCCACCAGGGCCTTTGAAGGCCGGATCCTCGCGGGTCAACTCGGCCAACCGGTCCTTGGATAGGCCAAGGCCAAGCTTGCGGGCCTGCTCGTCCAGCACGGCGCCGGAAACGAGTTGCGCCAGCACCTGGTTGTCGATGCCTAGCGCCTTTGCCTGCTCGTGGCTGATGCGCTGGCCGAACTGCTGCGACATGACGCTGAGCTGGCGATCATAGGCGAGCCGATACTCGTTGATCGACACCTTGGTACCGCCAGCGGTGATGACCGAGTCGTGGCCGGCCAAGCCGCCCATCAAGCGGCCGGAGATGCCCCAGGCTGCGAAACTTACCACCAACAGTGAAAGCAGCGTCTTCGCGACCCAGGTCCCTGCCGCGCTTCTCAAGATACCAAGCATGGTTACTTCCGATTTATGCGCATTTTTTCGCATGCGCCGAGTCTGAAACAAGCGCAATAGCGCCCTTCCGGCCCACTGTCGATTGCTTTGTGGCCTGATTTTGGTAAGCACGTTCAGCAAAGTGTGGCACGGTTTTGCGACAGGAACCTGCGACAAAACAAACCCAAGCGACGAAGCAAGCGATGTCTGCTTGGTGCGTGCGCTGCTCAATTTCGCCCGGAGAAGCAAATCCATGACGCCAGGAATTCGCCCGCTCGTTGCAGGAAACTGGAAAATGAACGGCACCAGCGCTTCGCTCAACGAACTCCGGATGATCGGCAACGGCTTCATGAGCGGGCTGGACGCGGAAACCGAGGCACTCATTTGCGTCCCCGCAACCCTTCTGGCTCACGCCGCCGAGATCCTTTCGCGGACCCCGGTCCATGCCGGCGGTGAGGATTGCCACCCTAAGGAAAGTGGCGCCTACACGGGTTGCATCTCTGCGGAAATGCTGAAGGACGCGGGCGCAAGCCACGTTATCGTTGGCCATTCCGAATGCCGCGAGCAGCGCGGCGAGGATGATGCGACGGTCCAGGCCAAGGCGTCCGCGGCCTGGCGCGCCGGGTTGGTCGCCATCGTCTGCGTTGGCGAGACGAAGCAGGAGCGCGAAGCCGGCGCCGCGCTTGATGTATTGTCACGCCAGGTCGCCGGTTCGGTGCCGCCTAGCGCCACGCCATCCAACACCGTTGTTGCTTATGAGCCAGTGTGGGCGATCGGCACCGGGCTGACCCCGACCGCCGCCGATGTCGCCGAAGCGCACGCGCATATTCGCGCCAAACTGTCGGAGAGACTTGGAAGCGCGGCGGCGAAGATGCGCATTCTTTATGGCGGCTCCGTCAAACCGTCGAACGCGGTCGAACTGCTCGGCGTCAACAATGTCGACGGAGCGCTGGTCGGCGGCGCCAGCCTCAAGGCTGCTGATTTTCTCGCCATAGCCGAGGCCTACCGCAACATCTCTTGATGTCATTAGCCCGCGACAAGTAGATCGCGTCGGGATGGAAATCGTTGCAAAGGTGACATCGATTCCCATATTCCGGCCACGGGCTTGGAAATGCCATCAAAGCATTGTATTGAGCCGCCTCCAATTCACCGGTCGTGTTCGCGGCCGGGCAAGGTCTTGCCAGGATAAATTATGGAAACCGTACTGATCGTCATCCATCTCATGGTTGTGCTCGCCCTCGTGGGCGTTGTGCTGCTGCAGCGTTCCGAAGGCGGTGGCCTCGGCATCGGTGGTGGATCAGGCTTCATGACCGCACGCGGTGCCGCCAACGCGCTGACCCGCGCAACGGCAATCCTGGCCGCGGCCTTCTTCGTCACCTCGCTGACCTTGTCGATCGTTGCGCGCTACGGCGAGAAGCCGATCGATATCCTTGACCGCGTGCCCGCCACTTCGGATGGCGCCGGCAAGGGCGTGCTCAACCAGTTGCCTGGAACGACAGCGCCAGCGGCGCCCGCCGGCACAACCAAGCCGACGCCGCCAACCGGCAACGATGCCGCCGCGAAGCCTCCGGCGAACGCTCCGGCAACACCACCGGCAGCTGGTTCGACGACTCCGCCGGCCGCGAACGGCGTTACCTTGCCGGTCACCCCGCAGGTCCCGAACCAGTAAAAGGCTGCTGGCCGCCAACGCAATCTGTTGTCGTTTGAACACAGTCGCGGCAAATGCCGCACGGTCACGAAGATTCGATCGGGTCAAGCGCGACAGCGCGCTTGAGAGGTCTCCGCTTAATCGACTATAGATTGCGCGCGGCATTTCCGGCGCCCTTGGGGGGTGCGGGGAGACGCCGTGGGCAACAAGCATAGAACGATCGGATCTTCGCCATGCAGCTTCGCAGCTTCATTTTCCTGGGACTTTGCGCCGCACTCGGCATGAGTTCACCAGCCTTCGCCGGCATGCCGGCCGCACATCCTTCGGTTGAGAAAACCGATGCCATCAACGTCGCCGCCAAAAGCGATGCGGCACAGTTGAAGCTTCTCAAGAAGAAGAAGAATCAGACGTCGGACGACCTTGCCCAGATCAAGAAGATCGAGGCCAAGATTGTCGCTGACAAGGAAACGGCTCGCGACAAGGCGCTCGAGGCCAGAAAGCTTGCGATGCGTGAGGCGGCGAAAGCCCGGGCCGACGCGGAACGGCAAGCTTTCATGGCCCAGAAGGGTCAGTCGGCGGCTGTCGTGGCCGACGCGAAACCTGCCAAGAAGACGGCCAAGATCATCGAACCGGTTGAGCCGATCGCCCCGATCGCTTCGGCCGAGCCGATCCCGGCCGAAGCGATGAATGTGGCGCTCACCGGCAACAATGGCGAGCTGCGCAGCGAGCCGGTCGGCCAGAAGCAGCAGAGCGCCGGCCTTTTCGCCGGCCTGTTTGGCGGCACATCCTCGTCTTCATCCCTGTCGTTGCTTCCTGAGACGCGGGCTCTCGACTCCGCCCTTGCCAAGAAGGAAGCCAAGAAGCAGTTCAAGGTGAAGCCGGAGTTCGTGCCGCAGGACGTGGAATTCACGGGCTACGACGCCGGCACCATCGTCATCGACACCAACGCGCGCCGGCTCTACCTAGTCGAATCATCTTCGACCGCTCGCCGCTACGCCATCGCGGTCGGCCGTGAAGGCCTGCAGTTCAAGGGCACGGTTGCCGTTGGCGACAAGCAGGAATGGCCGCGCTGGATCCCGACACTGGACATGCAGAAGCGCGAGCCGAAGCACTACGGCCAGTTCAAGGACGGCATGCCCGGTGGTGGCCAGAACCCGCTCGGCGCCCGCGCCATCTATCTCTATGACGGCAAGAAGGACACGCATCTGCGTATCCACGGCACCATCGCGCCGCAGTCGATCGGAACCAGCGCCTCCAACGGCTGCTTCCGCATGATCAACGAGCATGTGATGGACCTCTACAGCCGCGTCAGAGTGGGTACCAAGGTCGTCATCATCTGACGCCTGCGTCCATATTGCCAAAAGGGCCGGCTCAGCCGGCCCTTTTGTTTTGCCTTGTCCACGACATCAGCGCCATCTTGGGAAAAAGCCTTCGCGGTGGTTTTTTCTCTGGCGGAATCAATTCAGCCGCGTTAAGCGATGACTCCCATGGCGCGATATGTATTCATCACAGGCGGCGTGGTTTCCTCACTCGGAAAAGGCATAGCCGCAGCGGCCCTTGGGGCTCTCTTGCAGGCGCGGGGCTATCGCGCACGCATCAAAAAACTCGACCCTTATCTCAATGTCGATCCCGGCACGATGTCGCCATACCAGCACGGTGAAGTCTTCGTCACCGATGATGGGGCGGAAACCGACCTCGACCTTGGCCACTATGAGCGCTTCACAGGCCGCTCCGCCAATCAGCAGGACAACATCACCACCGGTCGCATCTACAAGAACATCATCGAGCGCGAACGGCGCGGCGATTACCTCGGTGCGACCGTACAGGTCATTCCGCACGTTACCGACGAGATCAAGAATTTCGTCCTCAACGGCAATGACGACTACGACTTCGTCCTGTGCGAGATCGGCGGCACCGTTGGCGACATCGAGGCGATGCCGTTCCTTGAGGCGATCCGACAGCTCGGCAATGATTTGCCGCGCAACAATGCGGTCTACGTCCATCTGACGCTGATGCCCTATATCCCCACTGCCGGCGAATTGAAGACCAAGCCGACCCAGCACTCGGTGAAGGAGCTGCGCGGCATCGGCATCGCACCCGACATCCTGCTGGTCCGTGCCGACCGCGCCATCCCCAAGGAAGAGCGCCGCAAGCTTTCGCTGTTCTGCAATGTCAGGGAAAGTGCTGTCATCCAGGCGCTCGACGTCCCGCACATCTACGATGTGCCGATGGCCTACCACAAGGAAGGGCTTGATTCGGAAGTGCTGGCCGCCTTTGGCATCGATCCGGCACCGAAGCCGCGCATGGACCCTTGGCAGGCGGTCTCCAACCGTATCCACAATCCGGAAGGCGAAGTCACAATCGCCGTGGTCGGCAAGTATACCGGCCTCAAGGACGCCTACAAATCGCTGATCGAGGCACTGTCGCATGGCGGACTGGCGAACCGCGTCAAGGTCAAGCTGGACTGGATCGAATCGGAGATCTTCGAAAAGGAAGACCCGACGCCATGGCTGGAAAAGGTGCATGGCATCCTCGTTCCCGGCGGTTTTGGCGAGCGTGGCTCCGAGGGCAAGATCCTGGCAGCCAAATTCGCCCGCGAGCGCAAGGTGCCGTATTTCGGCATCTGCTTCGGCATGCAGATGGCGTGCATCGAGGCGGCGCGCTCGCTGGCAGGGGTTGAACATGCATCCTCGACCGAGTTCGGCCCGACCAAGGAACCGGTCGTCGGCCTGATGACCGAGTGGCTGAAGGGCAATATGCTGGAGAAGCGCCGGGAAACCGGCGATCTCGGCGGCACGATGCGGCTCGGCGCCTATCAGGCCGAGCTCGCCAAGGGATCGAAGATCGCCGATATCTATGGCGACACCCAGATTTCCGAGCGCCATCGCCACCGTTACGAAGTCAACATCGACTACAAGGAACGGCTCGAGGATTGCGGCCTGGTGTTCGCCGGCATGTCGCCTGACGGCGTGTTGCCGGAAACGGTCGAATACCCCGACCATCCCTGGTTCATCGGCGTGCAATATCACCCCGAGCTAAAAAGCCGCCCGCTTGAGCCGCATCCGCTGTTCGCCAGCTTCATCGAGGCGGCGGTGGAGCAAAGCCGGCTGGTTTGACGGCCATCGGCAGGCCGGCCATGCAAACCTATGTCGCGCTCCTCTACAGCATCATCCTGGGCGAGGGGCGCCGGGTCGTCATGTCCGACCTCAAGGCGATGGCGCAAGACATCGGGCTGAAAAATCCGCGCACCCTGGTGGCAACAGGCAATCTCGTCTTCGAAACATGGGAGACGCCTGTCGCTGTTGTCGAGGAGCAACTTGAGGCTGCCTTCGAAAAAACCTTCGGCAAACATGTCGACATCATCGTGCGCGGGGCACGAGACTGGCGGGCGCTCGCGGCCGGCAATCCGTTTCCGGCCGAATCGGCCGATGCCGGGGACCAGGTGGCGGTGCGCGTGATGCGCAAGCCTGTTAGAGACGAGGCCGTGGCCACGCTAAAGTCTTATATCGGCGAGGATGAGAAGATGCTGGCCGTCGGCGGCGACATCTGGATCGTCTTCTCGCGCACCACGCCAAATTCCCGCCTGCTGACGGCGGCAAGCCACAAACGTCTGGGCATAGGCACCTCGCGCAACTGGAATACGGTGCGCAGGCTGACCGACATGGTCGGAGAGTAGGCAGTAGGCAGTAGGCAGTAGGGAAGCAGTTCCCTATTCCCTAGCCCCTACTGCCTATTCCCTCATTTTCAGGCCTTGGCCATCTTGGCGCCCGCACTCACGGCCGCGGTGCGCAGCACGTAGTAGATGACACCGGCGATGGCGACGCCGAAGAACCAGCCATAGACCCCCCACCAGGCTGGCAGCCAGTTGGTGAAGTTGGGCAGGATCGAGGAGAAGATGGCGCCGATGCCGGCGGCGATGAAGGCATTGACGTGCCAGCCGCCCTGGAAGCGGAACTCGCCGTCTTCGCGATAGAGTGCCTCGACGTCGACCTCACCCTTCCGGATCAGATAGTAGTCGACCATCATCACGCCGAAGATCGGGCCCATCGTCGCGCCGATGATGTTGACGAAGGAAGCAGCGCTGCCTTCCCATGGTGCGAAGGGGTAGAGCACGAGCGCGATCACGGCCGCGATGTAGCCGCCCTTCTTGAAGTCGATCTGCCGCGGGAAAACGTTCGAGAAGTCGAAGGCCGGCGAAACGAAGTTCGCCACGACATTGATGCCAAGCGTCGCCACGGCGAAGGTCAAGGCCGCGAGTGCCGCCAGGAACCAGCTGTCGAATTTCGCCGAGATCTGGTCAGGGTGCAGCAGCACTTCACCGTAGACGTCAAAGGCGGCGATGGTGGTGACGCCGGCGACCAGCGAGAACAGGATGAGGTTGATCGGCAGGCCCCAGATGTTGCCCTTGCGTAGCGCAGCCTTGTCGGGTGCATAACGGGCGAAATCGCAAAAATTGAGATAGAGCGCCGAGAAATAGGTCACCCAGATCGCCGCCACCGCAAACAGCGATGTCCACGACCCCGGCGTGCCGGGCACACCTGCATCCTTGGTCTTGTCCAGCAGCACATCCATCGGGATGTCGCTGGTGAAGGCAAATCTTCCTGACTTGACGCAGAGATAAATGGCCAGGACCAGCATCATGACCCACACCGCCGGGCCGGCCCAGTCCTGGAAGCGGCGCACCGTTTCCATGCCGTTCTGGATGATCAGCAATTGCAGCGCCCAGATGACCACGAAACAGATCACTTCGAGGCCGGTATGGCCGAGGAAATGCGTGCTGGCGTTGAAGTCAGCGAACCATTGCGAGCGGATCAAAAGCGCCACGATGGCGCCAGAGGCGGCGGCTGTCTGCGCGCCGTACCAGAAGCAGGCGACGACAGCGCGCACCAGGGCTGGAATGTTGGCACCCCAGATGCCGAAGGAGGCCCGGGCTAGCACGGGGTAGGGCACGCCAGTCTTGACCCCGGCATAGCCGACCATATTCATCATTACGTAGATGATCAGTGATCCGATGCCGATGGCGATGATGAAATTGACGAAGCCGCCGCAAAACAGAAACAGGCTTGCCGCGAGGTAGTAGCCCCAGAGGCTGTGAACGTCCGAAGTCCAGACGTTGAAGATCGAAAATGGTCCCCAGTTCCGGACTTTGGCCGGAGCCAGATCCTCGTTGTAAAGATCAGGTGAAGCGCCTTGTATTGTCATTTGCAACGTCCCCTTTTGCAGCACGCGCCCTCACGCGTTGACCGCGCAGGTTAGGCCCGCCGCAGGGGAACCGGCAACCGATCCATTTGCCGGCTTTCACCTTAAAGATATTCAATGAGAAACACGCTTATCGCGCGGGCAAAATGGTTGGCCGATATCTTTGAGCGGGAGGCGATTCGGCGTTGGCAAGGACCGAGGGCTTTCAGGCTAAGGCGGCCAAATATTCTTCGCAGCGCTTACTTTTTTCGTGGAACCAATCTTCGAGTGGTGAGTTTTATCCAGTTCGATCGAACACATCGCGATCGACCGGGAGGAAATGATGGATCGCTTGCACTTTTTTTCGCCGGTGCGGATTTTGCGCGGGCAGGGTCACCCTGTTGAAGAAGTTGATAGTGTTGCCGAGGCTATGGTCTTCTTGCGGAAGTGGCCAGCAGGGCGGCGCGGACCAGTCTACCAATGCGCATTGAATTGCTGTTCCGCAGCTCTGACCGGCCAGATGTCGGCAGAAGAAGCCAGGAAGGCATTTACCGGCTTTGCCCGGATTACACGCTTGCTTGACGACGACATGGCTTTGCCGATCAGCAGCGACAGTATGGATCGCGTATACGCGCTGCGGCGCTGACGCATCGATTCAGGACAGGTTTGACGTCTCGAGCCGTAGCGGCGCGAGCATGAGCAGTTGCATGCCCCAGCCAGGCGGAAACAGCAACAAACAGGCGCTGCCCGAAAGACACCGGCCGGCTGCCTAGGTGACAGAATGGCGGTCTATCACCCAAAGCCAGGTTCCGTCGTTTTGGCGCCTTGCCACTTCGCTGGTCACATCACCGTCGGGAAGTCGTGTCGAAGTCAGCGCAAGATCACCGCAGACAAGGGCAGGGCGCTGTTCTCCAACCGTGAATTTCCGGCCCGTCGCAACGAGCTCCGCATAGTAGTTTCGAATGGCTTTGCTGCCACGCAGCAATTGGCCGTGGCCACAGTCTATGACCGCGTCCAGCTCGAACAGGGCAGCCATGCCTTCGACGTCGCCAGCGTGTTGTCTCGATATCAGCAGAGGTTCGAGCTGCTGGGGATCGTAGGCAGGCGTTCTCCTGGTTGTGTGGCTCATGATGCACTCGGCTCCTTCCGTGAGGCAGTCTAGCGCAGTCTGCTTCGGCATGCTTGGATCAGGTCAACCATTGTATGGTTCAGAGCGGGGAGCGCTTGCTTGCGCGGACGTGGGATTGGTCAAGAAACAGCCAAAACAAACATGTCCGAGGAGCACGCTCGAATCGCTCAAACATCATTGACTGGATTTGATTCCATCCTTGGGCGCCGGATTTTGAGCAATCGCGGCAGCGGATCGATTTCGATGGCAATCGGAGGCAGTTCACCTTTTGCGTGAAAAGCAAAACGCACCCAGAAAAAGTCCAGATCGGGAGTGGGCCTGTAATCCTCCCGGCTGACTCCAGCGAGCACACGTCCATCCAGTGTGGTATGCTGGGCAGGATATGGCATTTCCTTTGTATGTATCGGTAATATCAGAGAAATACCGCCTTCTTGCAAAGCTCCCAAACAGCGTCGCAGTACAGTCGGGGCACTCGCCCGGCTTTACCGCGCGGCAATCCTCGCTGACTCGGCGTCAGGCGATGCCATTGACAGAGACCTGACGCGGGGTCACCCAGAGTTGGTTCCAGATTCGGTCCGTGGGGACGGATGGAACATGGATGGCCCGGGGGGGCCGCGGCGATGACGAAGATCAAGACGGCCAAGCAACCGATGTTCGGTCGTGGAAGGGCATTGCGAGCCTGTGTTTTCGGCCCGGGTGCAGTCGCCGCCGTGACGGCGTCGTTCCTTTTGTTGACCCCGCCCGCGGCGCGCGCCGCCATCATCGTCGGCGGTCAAGTCACCAATCCGCACACGGGGCTGCTGGAGACCGTGGTCAAGGACCTCGGCTCGGGCTGGGCGCTCACCTCGGTCACCGTCTTGTCTGTCGTCCACTACAATGCGATCCTGGTCGATGCGCCGGCCCCACTAAACAGCACGTATGTCTCAGCGGGAATCACCTACACGGTCGTTGGCGAAACTAAGGATCCCGTCACCAACTTGATCCTTAGTTTCACAGTCAAAAACGAGACCGACACCAATCATCCGCAGACGGTAATCGACGCCTACAAACCGGACATCTTCGACAATAGCGGCGCGGCAGGCGGCGCCGGCAGCGGCAGTTCCGGCACACAGAGCAACGGCGCGGTCTACGTCGACCGTCAGGTTGGCTCTCAGGGCTCGGGCGGCAGCAATGGCTATGGCGTCCACATCGACCTTGGCCTCCTGGGCAGCGTCACCATCGGCTATGACGGATCGAGTGGCAGTCCCGGCGGCACCGGGCCGACCGTCGGCGTCACTCTCGTCAATGGTGTCGACGGGCCCTATGGAAACAACGTCGACAACACGCCTGCCGTCACCGTCGCAAGCATCGGCGGCAATGGCGGCAATGGCGGCGATGCCTATGGCGCGCTCGGCCCCTATGACGGCGGCGCGGCGGGCGCCGGCGGCACGGTTACGCTGCATAATTCGGTCAACCTGACCACCGGTGGCGACAACTCGCCCGGCATCTTCGCGCTTAGCAAGGGCGGCAAGGGCGGCAATGGTGGCAGTGGCTACATCCTCAGCCCAAGCGGCTCCGGCGGGCCGGCGACGACCGGCGGTACGGTCACGATCATCAATAGCGGGCACATCATCACCACCGGCAAGAAATCGTCCGGCATCTTTGCCCAGTCGATCGGCGGCGCGGGCGGCGGCAGCGGCGACAGCTTCGGCATTGTCGGCTTGCCCGGCTCGGCGACTTCTGGCGGCAATGGCGGCACAGTCACCGTCACCAACAGCGGCGCCATCGAAACGTCGAAAATAGAGTCGCATGGCATCTGGGCGCAGTCGCTCGGCGGCAGCGGTGGTAATGCGGGCGATGCTGGCGGCATCGTCGCGCTCGGCGGCAAGCTCGGCGGCGGCGGCGGCACCGGTTCCACCGTCACGGTCAACAACAATCGTGGCGGCGACATCACCACGCAGGGCGTCGGCGCCTATGGCATATTCGCGCAGTCGATCGGTGGTGGCGGCGGCGCGGCCGGCGATGTCGGCGGGCTGGTCGCGATCGGTGGTTCGGGCGCGGCTGGTGGCGATGGCGGCACAGTCGTCGTCAACAATGCGGCGGGGACCACCATCATTACCTATGGCGGCACCAACCCCAACGCCCATGACGTCGGCGCGGACGCGATTGTGGCGCAGTCGATCGGTGGCGGTGGTGGCTCGGGCTCCAACAGCGGCGGCCTGGTAGCAATAGGCGGCGATGGCTCGGCCGGCGGGATCGGCGGCTCCGTCACCGTCAACAATGACGGCACGTTGATCACGATCGGCCCGAAGGCGCGCGGCATCTTCGCCCAGTCGATCGGTGGCGGCGGCGGCAATGGCGGCGACAGTGGCGGCGCGGTCGCCATTGGCGGCTCCGGCAGCGCGACCAGCAATGGCGGCATTGTTACGGTCAATAATACCGGCCGCATCACCACGGTCGGCACCGCTATCCAGGCGGAGTCGATCGGCGGCGGCGGCGGCGATGGTGGCTCCAGCGGCGGCCTCTTCTCCATAGGCGGCTCCGGCGGCGGCGGCGGCGATGGCCTCAAGGTCACCGTCAATTCCTCCGGCCCTCTGACCACCAGCGGCAATGACGCCGTCGGCATTCTGGCCCAGTCGCTCGGCGGCGGCGGTGGCAATGGCGGCGGCTCGTATAGTGTGGGAGCGCCGATCTCGATCGCCATCGGTGGCGCCGGCGCCAAGGGTGGCAACGGCGGATCGGTCGAGGTCAACCACGTGACCACGCCGGGTGATCTCAGCCACCTTGTCGCCTCCGATATCCATACCGGCACTCGCAACACCGATGGTCAGGGCCATACCGTTGTCACTGGTGCCAAGGCCTACGGCGTCTTCGCGCAATCAGTCGGCGGCGGCGGCGGCAGGGGCGGTCTCGCTGTCTCGGTGGCGAGCGGCACCTCCGGCGCTGGCGCCAGTTTCGCGATCGGCGGCAGTGGCGGCCCTGGTGGCAACGGCAAGGACGTGACTGTCAATTACAAAGGCAACATCACCACCCAAGGCGACAGCGCCTACGGCATCTTCGCGCAGAGCGTCGGCGGCGGCGGTGGCGATGGCGGTGGTGCCGTTGCGGTCAGCGGCGGTGGCGCATTCAGTTTCGCTCTCGCGATGGGCGGCGCTGCGGGTGTCGGTGGCATTGGCGATATCGTCACTGTCAACACCACGGGCGGCACGATCGAGACCTATGGTCTCCAAGCCTTCGGCATCTTCGCGCAGTCGGTCGGCGGTGGCGGCGGCAATGGCGGTTTTGCCGGCGGCGGCACGATCGGCGCGGTTGCGCTGACCGTAACGCTTGGCGGCAAGGGGGCCGCGGGTGGCGTCGCCAAGGCGGTCACCGTCAACAATGCCTCGACGATTGTCACCCATGCGGACGGGTCGATCGGTATCAATGCGCAAAGCGTTGGCGGCGGTGGCGGCAATGGCGGCTTCTCAATCGCCGGTGCGCTCGCGGTTGGCGCGATATCGGCCGCCGTCGGCGGCAATGCGGGCGACGGCAGCAGTGGAGGCACCGTTACGGTCAACAACCAGGGCGACATCAGCACCACGGGCATCAAGGCTTACGGTATCCTCGCGCAGTCCGTGGGTGGCGGTGGCGGCAATGGCGGTGGGGCTATCGCCTTCTCGATCGCGGTTTCGCCTGATCCGGAAGAGATTCCGGCGGTCGCCGTTTCGGTCGCGGTTGGCGGCAAGGGCGGTGTCGGCAGTATCGGCGACACGGTGCATGTCATAAATGGCGGCGACATCACCACCAGTGGCACGGGAGCCCATGGCATTTGGGCGCAATCGGTCGGCGGCGGTGGCGGCACTGGCGGCTACGCCGGAGCGGGCTCGGGCTCAATGGGGCCGGGCGCCAACATATCGGTTGCCGTTGGCGGCACGGGCGGCACCGGCGGGAACGGCGGCACCGTCATCGTCGATGCCGGCAAGAACGCGCTCGGCGCGGTCGTCCCCGACTCCACCATCACCACCTTCGGCCTTGGCGCAGACGGCGTGCGGGCGCAGTCGATCGGCGGCGGTGGCGGCGATGGCGGCTTCGCGATCGGCGTCAATCTCGGCATCAACAACAGCAACCTGCCGCTCGCGTCGATCGGCGTCACAGTCGGCGGCCAGGGCGCGCTTGGCGGTGATGGTTCGAGCGTCACAGTCAACAACTGGTCGATCATCCGTACCTATGGCAGCAATTCGGCCGGCGTCTTCGCACAGAGCGCCGGCGGCGGCGGTGGCGATGGTGGCAATGCAATCACTGCGGTTGGAAGCTGGGCCAACGCGACCAGCTCGAGCGCGCAGAATACCAATGTCTCGGTGGCCATCGGCGGCAATGGCGCCCTCGCCGGCGACGGCAAGGACGTCAACGTCAACAATCACGGCAACATCGAGACCGGCCTCATCACCACCAACAAGGACATAGCCGGCGATACTGTTGTCACCGGCAACAGCGCCTATGGCATCTTCGCCCAATCGATCGGCGGCGGTGGCGGCATCGGCGGCCGCGCCAACTCGATCAACGTGCTGGTTGGCAAGGGCGAGGCGCCCGAGGATGCCCTCATCAACGTCGCCATGTCGGTCGCGGTCGGCGGCAAGGCCGGCGCCGCTGGCGACGGCGGAACCGTAACCGTTACCAATGACGGCAGCATCACGACCAACGGTTCGCTTGCCGACGCCATTTATGCGCAAAGCGTGGGCGGCGGCGGCGGCGCGGGCGGCAACGGCATTCTCGGCACGGACGAGTTGATCCCGGTTCCGGCAGCGCTGATCGCCAACGTGCTCTTCGGCAAGACCAAGATCTACAGCGCGCTTGGCGCGGCCGTCGGCGGCAATGGCGGTGGGGCAGGCATTGGCGGCGTTGTCAACGTCACCAATACCGGCAACATCACCACGAAGGGCAGCAATTCCAACGGCATCTTCGCCCAGTCGGTCGGCGGCGGCGGCGGCGTTGGCGGCAAGGCCAATATCGGTGCCACGGGAACGATCGGTGTCGGCGGCAAAGGCACCAGCGGCGGCAACGGTGGCATCGTCCACGTCATCAACAACAGCACCGGCAAGATCGAGACCTTCGGCGCGGCCTCCAACGGCATCTTCGCGCAGTCGGTCGGCGGCGGTGGTGGCGTTGCCGGCAATGTCGATCGCGTGCTGGCGAACGGGCTCGGGCCTGTCCCGGCGCTCAATCTCGGTATCGGCCAGGCCTTCGGGCAAGGCGGCGGCAATGGCGGATCGGGCAAAGCGGTAACCGTCGAGGGCACCGGGGCGATCATCACCCATGGCTCGTCGTCGTCCGGCATATTCGCCCAGTCGGTCGGCGGCGGCGGCGGCATCCTGGGTACGCTCGGCAACGAGCTGATCCCGGGCGTGAGCGTCGTCACGAATTGGCGCATCGGCAGCAATGGCGACGCCGGCGATTCAGGCGATATTCTCGTCAGACATTCCGGCACGATCGATACCTATGGCGACAGTTCCATCGGCATTTTCGCGCAAAGCAACGGTGGCAAGAAGGATGCGGCACAGCAATATCTCGGCACCGCCGGCACCGTCACCGTCGATCTCACCGGCTCGGTGGTCACCCATGCGGTCGGCACCGATGCGATTGTCGCACAGAGCAAGGCCGTGGAAGGCAATGGTAACATCGCCATCAACCTGAAGAGCGCCTCTGGCCTTGTAAAGGGCGGCGCCACCGACGCGACCCATACCGGCGTCGGCGTCTGGATCATCGACGGCAACAACAACAGCATCAGCAACAAGGGCACGATCACGACGGCGAGCGGAACGGATGGCGGCTGGGCGATCCTTTCCGGCGCCGGCAAGGAGGATGTCACCAATTACGGCACGGTCACCGGCTCCTTCGATCTCGGCGGCGGCGCCAACAGCTTCACGAACATGCTCGGCGCAACCTTTAACGCAGGCGCCGACGCGAAGGTAGGCTCGGGCTATCTCTTCACCGACAACGGCTATTTCTCGCCAGGCGGCGACGGCAAGGTGATGACGACCAACCTGGTCGGCAATTGGAACCAGTCCTCGACCGGCGCCTACAAGCTCGACGTCGACCTTGATCCGGCATCCGACTTCATTCATGTCATCGGTACGGCCGATCTGAACGGCGCGGTCGACGTGAACATAGTGGACCCATCCGCGGCGAAGCCCGGCAGCCAAGACTTCCTGATCCTGCAAGCCACAAACGGCGTGACCCACAACGGGTTGAAGCTGAACGCCGTGCCGAGTGCGATCGCGCAATACGAACTGCTTTATCCGAATTCGAAGGAAGTCCACCTTAACGTTGACATCACCTTCGCCCCTACCGGTTTGACCCGGAACCAGACCCCGGTCGGCGACGCGGTCAATGCCATCCAGAGCGGACCAACCTCGCCGAGTTTCAAGAAGATCGCCGGGGCGTTGTTCTACATTCCCACGATCGATCAACTTGGCGCGGTCTATGATTCGATCTCGGGCGAGGGGGTTTCCGGCGTCGAACAACCGCAGTTCGATACATATGAAGCCTTCTTCGCCTCGATGAGCCGTCAAGCTGATCTCTGGCGTACCGGCCTCGGCACCGACCCGACGGATAACGTTCTTACACCGCAGGCCTATGATGAACCGGCGAAATCAGGAAAGGATCCGTTCAAAGCCTTGCAGCCCGACGACCGGCGCTGGAGCTATTGGGCGACCGCGGGCGGAAATAGTGGCGAGATCAGCGGCGATGCTACCGTTGGCAGTGCCGACAGCGTGTACAAGGGCGGCAGCTTCACAGCGGGTCTCAGTTCCACGGGCGACTCCGATGTGCAGATGGGCTTCGCGCTCGGCGGCGCCGCAACCTACTTCACCGTCGGCGACCGCCAGACATCAGGCAACATCATCAGCGGTCAGGCCGGTGCCTATGTCGCGCGCAAGTGGGATCAGTTCTATGTCAACGGCGCGCTTGCCTTTGGCCTCTCCAACAACAATGTCCACCGCGCCACGGCGGTGCCGGGCTCCGGCTCGCCGCTCGATCCGGTGGCCGGAATCACCGAGAATTGGCGCAGCAATTTCCTTAGCGCCGGTCTCGGCACCAACATCGAGGCTGGTTGGCGGCAGCAGGTGGGGGACAGCGCCATCACCCCGTTCGCCGCCTTGCAGTTCTCACTGATGTCGATGGACGGCTTCGATGAAACGTCGCTCGACGGCAACGCTTTGGGCCTGAGCTTCGAAAAGCGCGTCATCACCTCGCTGCCGGTGTCGCTCGGTCTGCAACTCGACACCACAGTCAGCCTCGGTGACGGCGGCAGTTCGCTGCAGGCCTGGGGCCGTGCGGGCTGGGTGCACGAATTCCAGCCCGACCGCTCGATCCAGCCAAGCTTCCAGGCAGCTCCCGGCCATTCGTTCGTGATTGAGGGCGCCTCCGCGGCAGAAGACGCTGTCGCCGTCAATGCAGGTCTGAAGATGAACTGGAGCAAGAAAACCTCCACGTTCGCCACCTTCGACGGCAAGTTCGGCGAAGGTGTGCGGACCTACGGCGGCAACGTCGGGTTCAAGGTGAACTGGTAGGACCGGGTTACCTGGACAGGTTTCGATCCGAAACGCATGGTTCTGTGCTCGCCGGCAGCTAAGGACGGAGCCGGCTGCACGTTCACGACATGAACTCTGCCCGAGCCTGACGATGAGCTTGGGATCGATGATTTCGCGAGGCAGAGACCGGGTCCCGTGCTTCTGTCAATAACAGCTATCCGCTGCCTTCAGCGTTTCGGCACGGAGAGGTTTCGGCAATTCGGCGATCCGCCGAACAGAGGCGTAGAACCTTGGATAATCGCCTGAACACAGGTCGTACAAGTGAAGAAATGCCGGGACCTGTTCGCCGTAGACGGCAGTCGCGGCAAGCTTTGCGTTGTTGATCGGGGCATCGAACCAGGCGTCGTATCCCCGGTATCCGGCCCAGCGCTTGTCGCGCATTTGACGGTAGCGCACCCGCAGCGTGTCGATCGTGGCTGCCTTGGCAGCCGCCATCTGCTCAGCGCTACGGGAACTTTCATAGACCTGCTGTAGCTCGTTTCGGGTTTTCGACAACAGTCCGAGAAAGTCCGCACTGCGCTTGCGATCGGCTTCGTAGCGGCGCAATCCGGCGTGATCGCCAGCAGCGCCGAGCCATTTTCTCACGCCACTGGTTTCCACGGCAACCGCGAAAGCCTCATTGAACGCGGAGTCACCGTTTACATAGATGCGCTGATGCGCGAGCTCATGAAAGACAAGGCTCGCGAGATACGTGTCGTCCTGACGGAACATGGTGCTTAGCAGCGGATCGCTGGACCAGCCCAGTGTGGAATATGCGGTGACGCCAGAGACATAGACGTCCAGGCCCTGTCCATGAAGCTCGACCGCAGTCTCAGTCGCGGCCTTCCGGTCAAAATACCCCCGGTACGGAACGCATCCGAAAACTGGAAAGCACCACGTTCGGGGCGTCAGGGAGAATTGCGGCGCGGCAAAAACGGCCCAGGTGACAGCCTCTCGACCGATGTCGACATAGCTGCGGTAGCTGTTGTTTTCGGGCAGTGCCAGCTCGTCTATTGCAAACCGCCGAATGGCGCTCGCCGATCTCAACCTTGTTCGCAATGCCCCAGGTGTCGAAGGATCGTCGATCAGTTTTCCAATATTTTCGCGCGCGGCCATGATCTTCACATGGCCCTCCAACGACTGCGCATAGTAGGAAATGCTTGTGCAGCCGGTCACGCCGGACGCCATGAACAGCGCGGCAAGCAATCGAGAAAAGCGCGTCACAGTTTGCCCACCGCTTGTCCATCTCCATATAGAGCAAATGTACCGATTGCCCTGGTCTCAAGCAGGCGCAACAATTTTCGTCAAGGTCCGCCGGGGCAGTGGGTCGGAGTTTCGGCTCAGGTCGTTTCAAAGGCGATGCGGGCGAGGTCGACGGGGTCGATTTTGACTGGGCAGCCCATGAAGCGCCGCCGCGCGCGAGAGGATGAGCTCAATCTAGCCAATATCAATGCCGAAGAGAGGACTTGCCGACAGCGCACATGTCGTCGATATGAAGGTCGAGGAGCTAGCCAACGTCTCTCGCCGCGATCGACTTGACGTTGGGCGACCTTTGCGAAGAACCTGGAATTATCGTTCGGAGCGATCCAACGAATTGACACTATTGGAAAAATGACCGAATACCAACGATATACAGTGGCTATTGCCCCCATGATGGATGGGGCGGACAAGTAAGTAAAATCAGATAGTTATGGGAGATCGTGTGCAAAAACTGCACACGAAAGTTCTGCTTCTATTCCATTTCCGATCCTGCGATAGACCCGCCGATCAGTCTTTTGCCTGGCCGTGTCCCGCTACCAGTCGCCAGTTCGACCACGAGGATCGCCACCATATCCACACCCAGCCGTCTGTTGCCAGGTTGGTGTTTTGCGATCAATTGCGCGTCTCCGACGGTTTTCGGACTTTCTGCCGTGCGCCTCCGGCCAAATCGCATGTGCTTATTAAGGAGATTGGGCACCAGGACATACTTTTGGGCACGCTTGGCTATCGCACTCGCTCTGGAGCTGAATCCCTTCGGCAGTTCGTCGTAGCGAGATCTACCCCAGACGTCGCGATCGATCGCCTGCCGGGGGTTCGAGTCGGAAGAGCGCTACCGCCTTTCCCCCACTCATCGAACCGTCAGTTCAGGCTCCGTTGCTACGGCTGAGCGATTTGGCTACCTGCGGGGTCAGAAACTTGAATCTCTTCGAACTCCCCGGGATCGATGAAGCTGTGAATTACAAATTCGCCGTTGACGGACCGCATTTGCGCTAGGTCAAAGCTCGTCTCGTCCATGCGACTACAGGATGTTGCGAAGGATGGCAGTGGGCCGTCCGACGATGGAGACGATCCCAATGAAGCTGATGGCATCTCTGTCCTTGGCGACGTATCCAGACGCGAGCTCCTCGAAAATCGCAGCGAACGCGGTCGCTCTCGTCAAGCAGATCGACGCGGCGCTGCATGCCGTTGCCATTAATGTCGACATCCCCGACGTTTCGAACGCGCTCTCAAATTATTTGCTGGACCTTCCCTACAAGATACAAGAGGTCGAGGCGACCAGTCGCAAGCGTGGCAAAGATCTGCTCGAGGCAGTTATCCAAGAGGCCGCGCACGCGGAGGTGACCCTCAGCACGCAGGAGTTGGCTGCACCACCGGCCTTGATGGGCGATGTTGCCGCGAAGCATTCCCGCTATTTCGATGTCTGTCTGGTGGGCTGGGCGCCGGCCAACCAGACGGCGCGGATGTTAGCCGAGGCGATCCTGTTCGGCTCGGGCCGACCGACCCTGCTTCTTCCCGACTCCACGGACGTTGGGTCCTTTGGACATGTCGTTATCGCCTGGGACGGCAGCCGAGTGGCTGCACGGGCTGTTGCCGACGCGCGGGCGTTTCTTGAACGTGCCTCGACGATCACCGTTTTGACCGTCACCGACGAAAAGCCACTTCCGGGGCAGGGCATCGGCGAACGCCTTGCGCTGGGCTTGAGAACGCGTGGTCTGGTGGCCGAGGCTGTCTCTATTCAGGCAGGGGACAGTTCAATCGGAACGGCGCTTCAGGAGCATGCTCTCAAGATCGGCGGCAACCTGCTTGTGATGGGCGGATACGGCCACTCCCGCGTTAGGGACTTCGTGCTTGGCGGTGCCACCGAAGGCATTCTCGCGGATCTGCGCCTGCCTGTTCTGCTGTCGCATTAGGTCGTGGCGAGATGAGAAGCGACACTGATCCTATCCTGCGTTTCCACGGCGCGGCCCATGGCGTCACCGGCTCATGTTATGAGATCGAGACGCCGCATTCGCGCATCCTCATCGACTGCGGCCTATTCCAGGGGTCGAAGTCCGAACGGGAATTGAACTATGGTGCGTTCCCGTTCCCACCGGAAGCGATTAACGCTGTCATTCTGACGCACGCGCATATCGACCACAGCGGCCTTTTGCCGAAACTGGTCAAACAGGGCTTTTCTGGTCCGATCCATACGACCCGCGCCACCATTGATCTTTGCTCGGTCATGCTGCCGGACTCGGCGCATATCCAGGAAATGGAGGTCGAGCACCTGAACCGTCGCAATGCGCAGCGCGGGCGCCCGCCCGTCGAACCGATCTACAGTCAGCAGGATGCCGCCGCGTGCATGACCTTGTTCCGGGCTTTGGGATATGGCGAATGGACCATGGTCGCCGAAGGCCTTCGCGCTCGCTTCTGGAACGCTGGCCACCTGCTTGGTTCGGCATCGGTCGAGCTTGAGATCGACCGACACGGTGCGCCGCTGCGCATCATATTTTCGGGCGACATCGGTCCAGGCCACAAGCTGCTTCAGACCGATGCGGAGGGGCCCGCCGACGTCGACTATCTGATCTGCGAATCGACTTATGGCGACCGCGACCGGCCGGAGGTTTCGCCCGAACATCGGCGATCCCAGCTCGGTGACATCGTGCGTGGAGCCGCCCAGGCCGGTGGCGCCCTCATCATTCCGTCATTCGCTGTCGAGAGGACGCAAGAACTGCTGGTCGACCTGTTTTTGCTCATGAAAGCGGGGGAGGTGCCGTCAGCTCCGGTCTTCGTTGACTCGCCGCTGGCGACACGCGCCAGCGCGATTTTTGAACGGCACGCCAGTGAGATCGAACAGGGTGACGTGCTGCGCCAGGCTCTCAACTCGAAGGAACTGCGCTTCACCGAGACGGTGGAACAGAGCAAGGCGATCAACCGCCTGAGCGGTTTCTTCGTGGTGATCGCCGCCAGCGGCATGTGCGATGCGGGGCGTATCCGCCATCATCTCAAGGCCAATCTCTGGCGCAGGAACGCCACGGTGATGATGGCCGGATATCAGGCCCAAGGGTCGCTCGGGAGGATCCTGCTCGACGGCGCGCAGCGCGTGCGCATCCAGGGTGAGGAAGTCGAGGTCAAGGCACATATCAGCCTGTTCGACCTCTATTCCGGCCACGCCGACGCCAGCGAACTGGTCGCCTGGCTCAAGGCCCGAACTCCGGTGAGGCAACAGGTGTTCCTGACGCATGGCGAGGAGGCTGGACTCAGCGGCCTGCGTGGCAGGCTTGCAGGACTGATACCCGACGACAAGATCATTATCCCGAGGCTAGACGATGCTTTCCAATTGACCCCCGGTCGCAGTTTGCCGGTCGAGGTCAACGAGCCCCGCCGTCTGAGACCAGAAAAGATTGCCCGCCTCGACTGGCACAATGACCTTTCAAACCTTCTCCTGGACGTAAACGAGGCGGTCAGCGCCGCAGCCGACGAACGGGGTCGCGCGGCGATGATCAGGCGGATGCGCAGGGCGCTTGAGGACAAGGACGCGTAGGGGCCGCGAAGCGATGAACTGAACGCGCGCGAGCGCGTTGGTGTTCATTCGCTGCAGATCGACGAACACTGGCTCATGTCGCAGTCCAGGCGACAGGGCGCTAACAGGCGATGGGAGCCAGACATGACCGAGCATAAGACAATACCAGCTTCCGGCGACCGGCTTTCGGAGCGCCAGCTGTGCGACATTGATGCCTATTGGCGCGCCGCCAACTATCTGACGATCGGCCAGATATATCTGCTCGACAATCCGCTGCTGCGCGAACCGTTGCGGCTGGAGCACGTCAAGCCGCGTCTCCTCGGCCACTGGGGAACGTCGCCGGGTCTAAGTTTCATTTACGCGCACCTCAACCGCGTCATCCGCCTCAGGGACACGAATGTGATCTACATCTGCGGCCCCGGCCATGGCGGCCCAGCAATGGTGGCGAACACTTATCTCGAGGGCACGTATAGTGAGCTCAATCCCGATATTTCGATGGATGAGCAAGGAATGCGCAAACTGTTCCGGCAGTTCTCGTTTCCCGGCGGCATCCCGAGCCATGCCGCACCAGATGTGCCCGGCTCGATCCATGAGGGCGGCGAGCTGGGCTATTCGCTCTCGCATGCCTATGGCGCCGCCTTTGACAATCCCGATCTGGTCGTTGCCTGTGTCGTCGGTGACGGTGAAGCGGAAACAGGGCCACTCGCCACCGCATGGCATTCCAACAAATTCCTCAACCCCGCGCGCGACGGGGCGGTTCTGCCGATCCTGCACCTGAACGGCTACAAGATTGCCAATCCAACCATCCTGGCCCGCATTCCCGAAGACGAATTGCGGTCGCTGTTCGTTGGCTACGGCTATGAGCCGTTGTTCGTAGAGGGCTATGAGCCGGCCCTTATGCATGAGCGAATGGCGAGCGTCCTCGACGATGCGTTTGATCGGATCCAGGTTATCCAGCATGCGGCACGCAACGGATCTGCGGCGACCGCGTCACGGCCGACATGGCCGATGATCGTGCTGCGCAGCCCCAAGGGGTGGACGGGGCCGAAAGAGGTCGACGGCCTAAAGACCGAGGGCTTCTGGCGGTCCCACCAGGTTCCGTTGTCAGGTATTGCGGAGAACCCCGCCCATCTCAAGCTGCTTGAGGAGTGGCTGAAAAGCTACCGCCCCGAAGAGCTGTTCGATGCCGCCGGCGCTCCTGTCGCCTCGATCACCGCCACGGCACCGCAGGCATCAAGACGGATGAGCGCCAACCCGCATGCCAATGGCGGCCTGCTGCGCAGGTCTCTCGATCTGCCGGCGTTGCAAGATCACGCGATTGCGCTCGAGCGCCCTGGCGCCATCAAGGCCGAGTCGACACGGGTCATGGGCAGCTTCCTGCGTGATGTCATGCAGTTGAACGAGGCCTCGAAGAACTTCAGGATCGTCGGTCCGGACGAGACTGCCTCAAACCGCCTTCAGGACGTGTTTGAAGTGACCGAGCGTGGCTGGATGGAAAAGATCCTGCCGGAAGACGTTCATCTCGGGCGCGATGGCCGGGTGCTCGAAATCCTCTCCGAGCACACCTGCCAGGGCTGGCTGGAGGGCTACCTGCTCACCGGGCGCCATGGCCTGTTTTCCTGCTACGAGGCGTTTATCCACATCGTCGATTCCATGTTCAACCAGCATGCGAAATGGCTGGATGCTTGCTGCGACATCCCTTGGCGGCGGCCAATCGCATCGCTGAATTATCTGTTGTCGAGCCATGTCTGGCATCAGGAACACAATGGCTTCAGCCATCAGGACCCCGGCTTCATCGACGTCGCTCTCAACAAGAAGGCCGATATCGTGCGGGTCTACCTGCCACCGGACGCCAACACCTTGCTGTGCGTGACCGACCATGTGCTGCAGACCTGGAACCGCATCAATGTCATCGTCGCCGGCAAGCCGCCGTCATGGCAGTGGCTGTCGATGGACAAGGCAATCGTTCACTGCAGGGCAGGGATCGGCATCTGGGACTGGGCGTCGACAGACGATGGCGCTGAGCCCGACGTCGTGATGGCTTGCGCTGGCGACGTCCCAACCCTCGAGACGCTGGCTGCGGTGCAGATCCTCACGCAAAAGGTTCCTGATTTCAGGATCAGGGTAGTCAACGTCGTCGATCTGATGACACTCCAGACAAAGGAATATCATCCGCACGGTCTGTCGGATCGAGATTTCGATGCGCTGTTCACCGCCGACAAGCCGGTCATCTTTGCCTATCACGGCTATCCCTGGACCATCCACCGCCTGACCTATCGACGCACCAACCATGACAACATCCATGTCCGCGGCTACAACGAGGAGGGCACGACGACCACCCCGTTCGACATGACGGTGCTGAACGGCCTTGACCGCTTCCATATCGTCCAAAGCGTCCTTGACTGGGTTCCGCGCCTCAAGAGCATGCGGGTCGCGTTAAAGCAGGCGATGGACAGCAAGCTGCTTGAACATCGAGCCTATATTCGCACCCATGGGCAGGATATGCCGGAGATCCTTGAGTGGAAGTGGGGACAGTATCCTGATGCGGCGCCGAAGCGTGCAGTTTGAGCGGATGCCCGTTCGCAAGCGCATAGGGACGGCAACATATCGGATGGCTTGATGACGGATGCGATCCTTGTCCTGAACGGCGGTTCTTCGAGCCTGAAGTTCGCCGTCTTCGAGCGACGCGGCGAACTCCCGCTGCTGCGCGGCAATGTCTCCTCTCTCGGTCAACAACCGCGGCTGTGTGTCGAGGTCGCGGCCGGCAGGCCCAAGATCGACAGGAGCTTGGGCGAAGCATCGATCGATATGGCGAAGGCGTTCGCGGCGGTTGCATCCGTGCTCGCAGAAAACGATCTCCTGCGTCGGATCGACAGGGTAGGGCACAGGATCGTTCACGGCGGGTGTGACTTTACCGAAGCGACGCTGCTCGACGACCGCGCGCTCAAAGCACTGCGCCTGCTCGAGCCGTTGGCGCCCATCCACCAACGGATCAATCTCGAGATTGTCGCGCTGGCTGCTAAACTATTGCCGCAGGCCCTCCAGATCGGCTGCTTTGACACAGCGTTTCATTCAACCAGGCCGGAGCTCGCCAAAATTTATGGGCTGCCGCGCGCGATGACTGACGCGGGCATCGTTTCCTACGGCTTTCATGGGCTGTCCTACAGCCACATCGCTCCGAAGCTGCGTGACCGATACGGTGCGCGCGCCGGCGGTCGCACGATCGTTGCCCATCTCGGCAGCGGCGCCAGCCTGTGCGCCATGGACGCCGGACGAAGCGTCGCCACGACGATGGGGTTTTCGACGCTCGACGGCCTGGTGATGAGCACGCGTTGCGGCGCGCTCGACCCAGGCGTCATCCTCCATTTGCTGCAGGAACGGCGACTGTCTGCGGACGAACTGGTCACGCTTCTGTACGAGCAATCGGGTCTGCTTGGAGTGTCTGGAATATCTGGCGATATGCGAACGCTGATCGCCTCGGACGATCCCGCTGCCGCCGAAGCTATCGACCTCTTCGTCTACCGCATTGGGCGCGAGATAGGATCGCTGGCCGCTGCCATGGGAGGACTGGACACGCTGGTGTTCACGGCCGGCATCGGAGAAAACGCGCCGTTGATCCGGGAGAGGATTTGCGTTGCCGCTGCCTGGCTTGGAGTCGGTCTCGACGAGGAGCGAAACCGAGAAGGCGAGGAGATGGTCAGCAATGCGACTTCCCGCGTCGATGTCCTTGTCATTCCAGCGGATGAAGAAAGAGCTGTGGCCGCGGAAATGCTCGTCTTTCGATCTGCCGCGTCCACAATGGCCCGCGAAGGACCGCGTTAGCTAAGCCGCTGATCGCGCCCCCAACTCCCGCCGAACCAGAACAAGCGTGGCATCGTCGGGATCGGTCGTGACGGTGAAACCCATGTCGCGCTCGACCTCGATCGCGGCACGATTCTCACGGCTCTCGATCGACTCGATGGCTTCGAGGCCAAGGTCTTCGGCATATTTCGCGATATAGGCGAGCAACTCCCAGCCAACGCCCAGATGCTTGCGATCCGCGCGAATGCAGATCGCGACCTCACCGGTTCGGTCGGCACGATCGCTTGCCAGCGTTGCAACGGCGATCAGCATCCCGTCGGTCGAGAAGGCCAGAAAATTATGGATATGCGCGTCGTCTGAACGCGTCATCGCCACCAGCCGTTCATGCGAAACTTCCTTCATGGCGCCGAGGAAGCGGAAGCGCAGGTCTTCCGGAGTCACATGGGTGAAGAATTCCGCCAGGGTTGGCTCGTCCTCGGGCCGAGCAAGGCGTACTTCGAAACGAAATCCAGTACGTGTGGTAATTGCGCCGTTCGTGGACATGGGTGGAACTCTAATCCTGAGTTGTTCTGAATAGCCGGATGCCGCGGAATCAAGTGGATATGGCTTCCTTTGGATATCTCCGTGCCACCGTTCGACGATGTCTGGTCACTCGCTCATGCAATGGAGCGCGTCGTGCTTGACGATTTCGATGCTGCGCAGGTTGAGGAGGCGGATGACGCCCTTGTCCTTCAGCCGGGTGAAGACCCGTGACACGGTCTCGATGGTGAGGCCGAGATAGTCCCCGATGTCCATACGCGACATTGGCAGTTCCACCTG
This sequence comes from Mesorhizobium sp. INR15, assembly GCF_015500075.1. NCBI lineage: Bacteria > Pseudomonadati > Pseudomonadota > Alphaproteobacteria > Hyphomicrobiales > Phyllobacteriaceae > Mesorhizobium > Mesorhizobium sp. INR15. The sequence goes on from NZ_CP045496.1 coordinate 4,333,185, forward strand.
CCGCAAGCCGCCCTGGCGCTCCGCCATGTCGACAAGGAATGCAGCCACGCGTTCGATGGCGTTCTGGCGACCGAGAACCAGCAGGTGTTCCTGGGCCCGGGTCAAACCCTTGAGCGCCAAGGGCAGCAGCTGGCGCGATATGTCCGCGCCGGCAGTGAGTCGCAAGACACGGACAGCGGTCGCGTTGATTGCCTCTGCAAAAAAATGATGTGTCGTGTCAGCCTCGAAGCCGAATGTCTCTCCAGCCAGGTGAAAGGCGCTGATCTGCCGGCGGCCGTCGGCAAGCAGGCGGTAGATGCGCACGGCGCCGAACTCCACCTGATAGAAGGCACCGGCCTTCTCACCCTGGGCATAGATTTCCGCGCCGGCGGGAAAAAAGCTGACCGGCTGCAGAGGCGCGGGGTCGAACGCGTCCGGCAGGCTTGGCTGAGCAGAATGCGACGACAATGAAATCCTGGAGGCTGTGTAGGCGTGCATGGCTGTTTTCCCGGTTGTTCCGTGACACAGCAATCGCGCGAATCCGCAGGCCGCGAAATTCGGTTATATCCCTACGGGAAACTACTTAGGACGGAGCGGACGTCCGGTTGAGAACATCGATATCACGGGTGAGGCGGCGCGCCGGCTTCGAACCACGTTCCGCACTCGCCTTTGACAATTTTGATGGCGTCATCCAGCTTGCCGATGACGGCAGGCTTGCCCACTGCTTTAGCGAACTCGATTGCGGCACGGACCTTCGGCCCCATAGAGCCCGCTGGAAAATTTCTTCCAGATATTTCCCCGGGGCTCACGCGCCGGAGCGCCCGAGCAGTCGCTGTTCCGTAATCGACATAAACGGCGTCGACGTCAGTCAGCATCAGCAGCATGTCGGCCTTCAATTGACGTCCAAGAAGCGAACTTGCCAGATCCTTGTCGATAACGGCCTCGACTCCGCAGAGACTGCCGTCATCCCGGGCTATCACCGGAACCCCGCCGCCGCCGGTGCAGATGACGATCACACTGTGTTCGACAAGGAACGAGATCACGGAAGCTTCCAGGATCTCCAGCGGCTTGGGCGAGGGCACAACACGGCGCCATTTGTCGCCATCGGGCGCAATCTGCCAGCCGCGTTCCTCGGCAAGCCCGCGGGCCGTTGCCTGATCGTAGACCGGGCCGATTGGCTTCGTCGGATGAGCGAAAGCAGGATCATGCGGATCGACCCTCACCTGCGTCAGCAGGGTCGCAAATAGCCTCTCTTTGAGGAGGTTGCGGAGTTCCTGCTCAACGACGTAACCGATCATGCCTGCGCTTTCGGCGCCGAGCACGTCGAGTGGAAATGTCCGGCCATCCGAACTGGCCGCAGCCTGCAGGGCCAGAAGTCCTACCTGCGGACCGTTTCCGTGCGTGACTACGATCGAGTGCCCTTCGCCGACGAGTTTGGCCAATACAGCCGCAGCGCGCACGATGTTGGCGCGCTGGTTCCCGGCCGTCATAGGTTCTCCACGGCGTAGCAGTGCGTTTCCGCCGAGCGCAACGACGATAAGCATCTCAGTTGCCGATCGTGGCGACCAGCAAGGCCTTGATCGTATGCATGCGGTTCTCCGCCTGGTCGAAGACGATCGACGCAGCCGACTCGAACACCTCGTCGGTAACCTCCATGCAGTCGATACCGTATTCCTTCGCAACGAAGGCGCCGATCTCTGTATCGGTGTCGTGGAATGCCGGCAGGCAATGCATGAATTTGACGTGGGGGTTGCCGGCGGCAGCCATCACCTCGCTGTTGACACGATACGGCGTCAAGAGACGAATACGGTCGGCCCAGCCGGATTTGTCCTCGCCCATCGACATCCAGACGTCGGTGTAGATGAAATCGGCGTCCTGGACGCAGCTCTTCACGTCTTCGTCGAGCCGGAAGCGTCCACCGCTGCGTTGCGCCAGGTCCTGGACGTGAGCGCAGAACTCCTCGTCCGGCCAAAGCTCCTTCGGCGAGGCGATGCGCATATCGATGCCGACCTTGGCGGCACCCAGCGCCAGCGACAGCGCGACATTGTCCCGGCCCTCGCCGACAAAGGCGACGGTCATGTCGGAAAGATGCTTGTGCGTGAATTCACGCATGGTCATGAGATCAGCGAGTATCTGCGTCGGGTGCGCCTCGTCGGTGAGACCGTTGTAGACGGGCACACCCGCATACGTGGCAAGCAGTTCGGCCTGGTGCTGGCCAAAGCCGCGATACTCGATCGCATCATACATGCGGCCGAGTACGCGCGCCGTGTCCTTCATGGATTCCTTGTGGCCGATATGGCTGCCGGTGGGGCCGAAGTAAGTGACGTGGGCGCCCTGGTCATAGGCCGCCACTTCGAACCCCGTCCGTGTGCGCGTCGAATCCTTTTCGAAGATCAGGGCGATGTTCTTTCTGACAAGCCGCGGGATTTCGTGACCGGCAAGCTTGGCCGCTTTGAGATCGGCGGCGAGCTTGAGAAGGAACCGGATCTCTTCCGCAGTGAGATCGTCCAGGGTCAAGACGGAGCGGCCATGAAGATTGATGGACATCGGGAATTCCTCTCGGGTCAAATCGGATCGCGGACAATGGGACAGGTCATACAGTGACCGCCGCCACGGCCGCGGCTGAGCTCGGCGCCCTCGACGGTGATCACTTCAATTCCGGCACGGCGCAAAAGTGTGTTGGTGTAGACGTTGCGGTCGTAACCAATGACCACGCCGGGCTCGACCGCAACGACATTGTTGCCATCATCCCATTGCTCGCGCTCGGCCTCGTATCGGTCGCCACCAGTGGCGATAATCCGCAGCGACTTCAGTCCAAGGGCTTCGGCGACCACCGTCGTGAACGGCTTTGTCTCATCGGTGACCTCGACCGCTGCCTCTCCATCGCCCGGCCGCAGCGAGAAGGTGCGCAGCCGGTCGACCACCGGCGGGTACATGGTCACCAGATCGCGATCGCAGAAGGTGAAGACGGTATCGAGATGCATGAAACTGCGGTCGCGAGGCATCAGAGCGGCAATCACACGCGTGGCTTCACCAGCCGCGAACAGGCTGCGCGCGAGGCCGCCCACGGCTTGCGGCGTGGTGCGCTCCCCCATGCCGACGAGGACCGTTCCACCCCCGATCGGCATGACATCGCCGCCTTCAAGGCTGGTACCGGCGCCCAAGTCTGGCGACACGAAGGGTATCCCACTTTCGCGAAAGCGGGGATGGAAGCGGTAGACGGCTTCCACATTGGCCGCTTCAGGGCGCCGCGCGGGCCAGTACATGGAATTGACCGAGACCGAACCGTAGATCCAGCAGGAGCTGTCGCGGGTGAAGAGCTGGTTCGGCAGCGGCGGCAGCACGAAGTCCTGAGGGGCGAGCGTCCTTCCGGTCAGGCCTTTGGGCTCAAAAGGAAGCTCGGCCCGGGCAATACCCCCGACGAGGTAAGAGGCCAGCAGCTCGGATGGCATCTCGTTGAGCCATCCGCGCAACTCGTCGACCACGTCGAGCCCGACGACGCCGGGATGAACCCGGCGATCGAGAAGCCAGTCGCGGGCTTTGGCAACGCTCATCGTTTCAGCCAGGAGCTCTCCGAAGGGATGCACCAGCACGCCGCGTTCACGCAACGCGTCGACGAAGACATCGTGTTCCTGACGCGCGCGCTTGACCCACAGCACATCGTCGAAAAGCAGCGCTTTGCAGTTTTCCGGTGTCAGCCTGCGGAGGCTGAGGTCCGGGCGATGGACCATCACCTCGCGCAGACGGCCGACCTCGGAATGGACACCCAGGCTTGTCATCACGCCAATCCTCTCACAGAGGGCTGATGGCGCCGGTCCACATCTCGTAGACGGCGAGGATGGCGACAGCGATGAGGGTTCCGGCGAGTGCCGCTTCGGCAGGATGGAACACACGCTGATCAGTTTCGCGGCGCGCCCAGATGTAGAAGATAATACCGGGAGCATAGAGGATCGCGCACATGAACAGGTATGCCGGTCCTGCTGCGTAGACGAGCCACAACCCGTAGACCGTTGCCAGCAGTCCCGCAAAAAGCGGACCGGCGCGCTGCTCGCCACTCTCATAGCTCTCTCCGGTCAACGCGAGCTTGGCCGCATAAGCGCCGGAAAAGATGTAAGGAACCAGGATTGCGGCCGACGCGATGTAGAACAGCGCCTGGTAGGTGCTTTGGGCGAAGAGCGTGATCACCAGGAAAGCCTGGACAAGGAGATTGGTAATTAAAAGCGAAGTCGACGGAACGCCACGCTCGCTTTCCCGGCCGAAAAATTTCGGCATCGTTCCGTCCTTGGCGGCGACATGTGGAATTTCAGCTGCAAGCAGCGTCCAGCTCAGGAAGGCGCCGATCACGGACACGACAAGCGCGATGTTGATCAGGATGGCGCCCCAGGGGCCGACTACGGCCGCCAGCACGCCGGCCATCGAGGGGTTCTTCAGCGCTGCGAGCTCAGGCTGGCTCAGGATGCCGAGCGACAGCAGTGACACCAGCGCGTAGAGGGCGAGGCAAGTGAAGAAGCCGAGAACTGTTGCCGTGGCTATGTCGTTACGGCGCTCGGCCCGGCCGGAAAATACGCTGGCGCCTTCGATGCCGATGAACACCCACAGGGTGACAAGCATTGTGCTTTTCACCTGTGCGGTGATCGAGCCGAGACTGGCATTGCCGAGGCCCGTGAAGTCAAGGGACCAGACTTGTAGTTTGAAGGCGACGGCAACAACGCCGACCAACAGGGCGATTGGAGCGATCTTCGCCACTGTGACAACGAGGTTTATGATCGCCGCCTGCCGGATGCCGGTCAGAACCAGGACGTGGATCAACCATAGCAGGATCGAGGCGCCGAGCACCGCCTGCCAGGTGTTTCCGTCGCCGAACGCCGGGAAGAAATAGGACAGGGCGCTGAACACGATCACCGCGTAGGAGACGTTGCCGACCCAGGCGCTGATCCAGTAGCCCCAGGCGCTGTTGAAGCCGATGAAGGGACCGAAGCCGGCCTTGGCGTAAGCGTAGGGTCCGGCATCGAGCTCGGGTTTGCGGGTCGCAAGCGATTGATAGACGAAGACCAGTGCCAGCATGCCGACCGCGGTGATCGCCCAGCCAATCAGGATGGCGAGAGGACCGGCACCGGCTGCCATGTTCTGCGGCAGGCTGAACACGCCGGAGCCGACCATGGAACCGATCACCAATGCGGTCAGGGAACCCAGTCGAAGTCTCGTTGGCGCCGCGGTCGCTACTTTCGGAACAGGGATATTGAAATCAGCCGTAGTCATGATGCTCTCCCAAATTTGAAGGCTCTGATGGGAGGCAATGAACAGGAAGATTGGTCAGGCAGCTTTGATGGGGGTCAAACCAGAAAAGGTGGGTTCCCGGTTCACGGGTCGTAAGTTAAAGAGACTCGCTTACAGAAGTCGGATGTGTCCGATCCACTCACCGCACTCGCATCGTCAGGCGAAGACAAGGCCGGCGACAAGGGCGAGGTGTCGGAGCTCGATCCCGACAAATCAGGCACATTGACCGTCGATCTGAAGGCTGGAAAATACCTGCTTATCTGCAACGTGCCAGGCCACTATGGCGCCGGCATGTGGGCCGAATTCACCGTCGAGCCATAAGCCCTGAAGCCTCAAGCGCCTGGGGTGTCTCCCGCCTTCCGGCTCGTCACGCTAAAGCCCTGGTGACGGGCCAAGGGCTGCATCCTTGGCCGTCCAGATGGACCTAGCTAAATTCGTTTCGGTCGCGCCGGGCTTGTACATATATTGCCCACTTCGACCCGCGCAGTCCTTCGGCCTCACTTTCGCAAGCCCATTTTTTCGGGCAACATCTGCCGGAGTACGTCATCCTTGCGAACGAAATGATGCAAAAGGGCGGCGGCCGCGTGCAGTCCTGCAACGATAAGTATCAGATTGGCGCAGAGGCTATGCAATTCTCTGATGAATCCAGCCGTGGCTCGATCCGGTGGATATGGAGACGGGATGGTGAACAGACCGAAGAAACTTAAGGCGTCGCCCCTGTACCAAGTCAAGAGGACGCCGAGAACCGGGATGGTCACCAGCAGTGCGTAAAGCAGAAGGTGGGTGGCCTTAGCCGCCCACTGCTCTATCTGTTTCATTTCCATGAACGGATCCGACGCGTCCATGGGCAGTTCCGGCGCGCCCCATACCAAACGCAGGCATACGCGCACGACGACAAGCGCAAAAAGAAGCAGGCCAAACGAAATGTGAAACCACCAGACGAGATCGCGGCCGGGATCGCCCCGAGGAAAAATGTCTGCGACATAGGTCAGCCCATAGAGTCCGATGACCAGCACGAACACGGACCAATGGATGGCCTTCTGGGAGCTTGAATAAGTAGGGTTCATCTGACAATCCCGTTTGGTGGTAACTCTAGTCAGCCATGATCTTGTTAAAGCCGTGTTCCGAATGAGGGCGTCGCCGCGCCCGACTCAAGTTTTTCTCCAGCGAGTGTGCCCATCTGGCTGGTGTTGATGGCGGATTCCGAGGCAATAGATTGGACAGATAAGCAGCTTGGGTACATGCCCATGGCAAGCCCAAGAAGAGGGCAAGGCCCGCAATTGAAGCCATCTTTCAACTCTCGATGCCCGGCTCGGCTTTGCGTTTTCGCCCCGTGATCATGGCTAGGACCAGGTTTTCGCGATGGCGCAAGCTTGCCAGCACAACGCCGCCAATGTGGAGGAAGACGAATAGCAGCAGGCCGTGCGCAGCCAGACTATGCGCCGCCTCGATCCACGATACGCCGAAATAGGCGTCCGTCGTCATCAGCCAGCCGGTCAGGGCGGTCGAACCCATCGCTGCGATCAGCGCGATCACCATGGCGCCGCCAGCTGGATTGTGGCCGATGTAGCGGGCTTCGCGACCGCTCAATATTGCCAAGAGGTAATGCAGCACTGTCACCGGATCACGAACGAATTGCGAGAACCGCGCATAGGGCGTGCCGACAAAGCCCCACACGAGCCGGATCGCAACCAGCGCGGCGGCGGCATAACCCGCGATATGGTGAAATACCTCCGAGGAATGGGAGGTAAACCAAGCGGTGGCGAAGCAAAGCACCAGCGCCCAGTGGAAACATCGTACGACCCAGTCCCAGACGCGCACCATCTCCGGCGATGGCTGCGCGTCCGGGGTTGCTGAAACGCTTCGATCAATTTTCGCCGGCTTCGGCATTGTCGAGCTTTTCCAGGGTCTCGGCATTGTAAGCCAGGTTCACCTTCTTGCCGGCCTTGTCGACCGCATAGACCTCGTAGCAGCCTTTCTCCACCTTGATCTGACGGACGGTGAGGCCTTCGCCGGTCAGCTGCGCTTCGAGTGTTGCCTTCGGCTTGAACTGTGATTTCGGGGCGGTGCTGCAGCTGCCGCCGGCGGCGAGTGCTGGCCCTGCAATCAAGCCCGCGAGGGCGGCTAGAACAAGAGTGCGGTACATGACGGCTCCATTTTGAAGAGTGGGCGCGGATGTTGCGCCTGTGGGTGGGATTTCGGGCTTCAGTCAGACGGCGAGACGACCGTCATTGGTGCGGCATAACCAATTCAACCTGACAACTGGCTGACAGCTGGATGGGCGTCACCGATCGGGCTCGCGCCGGACGGTTTGATCTGGCGCAAGGACGGCGGGTGACACCGCGAGCAGGGTGACGGCCAGGATGTAGAGCGCTTCTGCTGCCGTCCTGAAGGAGGATCGCTATGAAAACCATATCCAGGAGAGCAGTGCTCGGGCTTGCTGCCGCAATGCTCATGGCCGGCAGTGCCGGCGCCGTTCACGCTGCTTCGCTTGTCCAGGTCTCGCTGTGGGACAAGGGCGCGAGTACGGAGATGCCGATGGGGCTTGCCTATGCAGCGCCAGGACTCGATCTCGCCAAGGCGACTATGGGCATCAAGGCTTTGCCCGGTGCGGTGAAGGCCGGAGCGGTCACATTTAATGTGAAAAATGACTCCAAGGACACGATACATGAAATGATCGTGATGTACCTTGCCACTCCTGACAAACCGCTTCCTTACCTTGAGGCCGAGAACCGGGTCGACGAAGACAAGGCCGGCGACAAGGGCGAGGTGTCGGAGCTCGATCCCGGCAAATCAGGCACATTAACCGTCGATCTGAAGGCTGGAAAATACCTGCTTATCTGCAACGTGCCAGGCCACTATGGCGCCGGCATGTGGGCCGAATTCACCGTCAAGCCATAGGCCTCTCGCAAGCTGCCGGGATCGCCAGTTTTGTCGGTTAACCGCTGGGGCGACGGAACGGCTGCCTGGGTAGTGCACGACGTTTGTGTGGTTGAAGACCGCATTACCGTCGCCTGACATCGGGCATAGATCGTAATCCGCCTTCGTTTGTTTCTGTGGCAAACATGGAGCGCGTCACGAAAGCGACGATCCGCAGGTCCGATCCTATGCCTGGGGTGGGTAAGGCTGAAGGTCGAGGCATGTACGGTCTGTCGGATGGGACTGCATGTGGTTGATGGTGCTCTGCTTAATCTAAAACTGCCGCGCATCCCGGGTCACGTGCCGTGGACGCCCAACCAGCGTTATCTGGCCCGCTCACCCAGCTCACGCATTTGCCGGATCCACTTCGCCCGCGTGGCATCTCTGGTGCCAGCAACCATGCCAAACAAGGTCTCGCGCACCGGACTGATACCGACAAAATGGAGGATGCTTCGCCGCATGCCAGCGATGCCGTGTCCTAGGAACCATAACCGGTAAAGAACGGATGGCATGCCCATGGTCACCACGACGCGCGCAGAGCGGCCGCGAAGCAGTGTCTTGGTGAAGCCGCCGCTCTTTTCCGGGTAGGCAAAGGCCGTTCCTGGTCGCATTACCTGCTCTAGAAATGCCTTAAGCATTGCCGGCATGGTTCCAAGCCACATCGGAAAAACAAACACGATGTGCTCGGCCCAGACGATCGCTTCAGCGGCATCCCTGAGACTGTCCGGGATCGCGCCGTGCTCAAACGCCTGCATCGTTCGCAGAATCGGAAAATCGAGCGCTGCCAGATCGACTCGGCGGACGACATGTCCCGACTGTTCCGCGCCCTCCCCATAGGCCTTCGCAAGACCACGGCAGAGCCGGTCAGGGGACGGGTCGGGATGACCGACGACGATGAGGATGCGTCGCGACATGGTGTGCCCCGGGGGAGCCTGGCGTTGCAGCGTTAGGGACGCTCGACCCTTGCTACCTGATAGGTGTGCATGGCCCCGTTGCGCTCGATCGATACATATTCACCGGTCACGAACCGTTCGTCGCCGAGATGGAAGCAAATCTCGTCGTCACGATCGCCTTCGGCGTAGTCGAAAAACCACTGGCCGCCGGGCTTACGCCGGAGCTTGCCTATCAGATCCTGCTCGCCGGTGCGAAACCGGCGAACGCGACAAGAGGCCCTGTGCGATTTCCACTCTTCCGCATCGATCCGGCCTTCGCCGGTCAATGGAGCAAGCACATCGTAACCCTCCTCGCGGTCACCTTCTGGATGACCTTTCTCGCGGGCGAGCAGCAGCTGGACATTGCGGAATTTGGGGGTGAGGTCCTTCAAATTGGTCATGGCGAACTCCTTTCAAGGAGTTCCATAGAGCGATTGCAGAGCCTGGCCCTTGATCCGCATCAAAGAAGGCTCGAGAACCGCGTTTCAATCAAGGGCTAAGCCACAGCATCGCGCAGGCGCCCATGGTCGCGGCGATCAGGGTTGCGGCGGCCAGTGGCAGCCAGAACCTGACTGGACCGGCGGAGATTGCGAGCAGCAGGCGTCCAATCGCGTTTGCTGCCAGCGCCGCCAGCACCGCCTGGCCCACGGTCTCAATGGACACCGAATGCTTGATCAGGCGCAGTGCGCCGAGCACCGAGACATCGACGTCGAGTGTGCCGGCCAGTGCCGAACTCGCCAGCAAGCCGCGCCCGCCGAACTGAGCGGCCAGCCCCGCACTCGCGGTCGCGACGACAGCAAAGAGCAAGGCGAAGAGCAGCAACGGGCCCAGTTCGAATGGATTGCGCGCGATGGCTCTGCCTTCGCCGTTTCCGCTGTTCCGGGTCAGCAACAACGCGCCGCAGACAGCGAAGGCGAGCGCCGCGGCAATCGCCGGAATGGCGACCGAGGCGAATACGCTTGGCTCGATGATAAGAACCACGGCGCAGACGCGCAGCACCGAAACCATTGCAGCCAGCGATGCCGCCCCGGCAAGCGCCAGCCGATTGGCTGCAGATGTGGTGGCGTTGCGGGCAAGCGCCAAGGTCACGGCGGTTGAAGAGACGATCGCCCCGGCGAGCGAACTGACCAGCAGACCACGCGTATTGCCCAGGATGCGAACAGCCACATAGCCGGCGAACGATATCGAGGCCATCAGCACCGTCAGGAACCAGACCTCCCAAGGATTGAACCCGCCCCAAGGGTCCATCGGCTGGTTTGGCAGCAAAGGCAAGACGATCGCCGTCATCACCGCCAGGATCAGCGCCGAACGGAGTTCGATCCAGGTCAGTCGCTTCAAAAGACCGTGCAGGACCTCGCGGCTGGCCAGGATTGCCGCCAATGCCGCTCCACCGGCAGCAGCCGCCCGATGATCGCCGGCGACGGAAAGCGCGCCAAGGGCAAAAACGGCAAGGCTCGCAATCACGCTCGTGACGCTGAAATCCTCGTCATGGGCAGCCTCGCGCGCCTTGTACCAGGCAAAGATTGCCGCAAAGGCGATGAACCCGCCGACCAGCACGGATACCGCGCCGAGCGCGTTGGCCAGGGCGGCGAGAACGCCGCCGAGTAGGCCGGATATGCCGAATGTCCGAATTCCGGCCGTTCGACTGCGATCGGGTGCATCCCTTTCTTGCCAGCCACGCTCCAAACCGACGAGCAGACCTATTGCCAGGGCGAGCCCGAGCCTAGCGATGAGCGGATCCATTGGCGCGGCGACTTCAGGCGGCGACCGTCGGCAGGCGGTCGCGAACCCACCTGACGATCTGGCCTGCCGTCATTGCGCCGGATGTGCGTGCAATCTCGCGCCCGCCATGGAAGAGGACCATCGTCGGGATGCCACGAATGTCAAGCCTTGCCGCAACGGCCTGCTCGCTGTCCGAATTGAGCTTGATCAGGCGAACATGCGGCTCCAGCTCGTTGGCAGCCGCTTCGTACGCCGGGGCCATCAGCTTGCAGGGGCCGCACCAGGGTGCCCAGATATCGACGACAACGGGCAGGCTGCTGCGCGAGATCTGATGATCGAAAGTCGCTGCGTCGACGTCTTGCGGGTGGCCCGAAAACAGCATGGTCCCGCACTTTCCGCATTTCGCCTCGAGGCTCCTTCCTCAGTTCGATATGAAACGATGCAATGATCCGCTGCGCAGCACGGAACGCGTCACGCCGCCAAAGGTCCTCTCCAGTGCCCGGCTATGACCATAGCCACCGAGAACAATGAGATCGGCCGCAATATCCTGTCCGATCTGCAGGAGGATTTCCGCCGGTTCGGAGCGGCGCGCATCCAAGATTTCCGATCGCGCCTTCACCCCGTGGCGCGTCAGAAAGAGTTCGACATCCGCTGCATTTTCCCTGGGCCCAGTATTCCCATCGTCTACGGTGGCGATCACGACATCCCTGGCGGTGATCAGGAAAGGCATAGCGTCGATAACGGCACGTCGCGCTTCCCGCGTGTCATTCCATGCAATCAGGATGCTTTCGGCCTTGATCGGCGCCAATGGGTCCGATGCCACGAGTATCGGACGGCCAGCCGCAAGGATGAGACTTGCCGGATCCAGCATACGATGACGGTCGACCACCAGATCCGCCGAAGGCGAGCCAGTGACGATCAAGTCGGCGGCACGCGCATTGAGTGCAAGTTGGCGCGTGGGATTGCCTACCTCTCCGCGCCACGAGGCACGATTGCTGCCTGCGACGATGCTCAGGAATTCCTCTCCCAGGCAGTCGAGGCGGCCTTCAATCTCCTCCACCTGACGCCACAACGCCTTGGTCGCGGCCTGGTCATCAGTGCCGGTCGGCATGACAAAATGCGGCTCGGCGGCGCAGAAGCCAATCAGGTCGGCCTCGAGCCGTTGAGCAAGATTCCATGCCATCGCGATGCGTGGCGCGGCGATCGCGTCCGCGTCCAGTTGAACCATGATCGTCTTGAAAGCCATCGCGTCATTCCATCTGCGGTTGACGCGATTTGGCCATCAAATAGAGGGGGGCACCTTGATGCGCGTCAAACGCGCAACGAAACCGGGTGGGGTCGGCACGCTCGTACAGTCCGCAACGCTCTAGAGTTGATCCTGATCAAGGACATGATGACGAATGGCGTCAACGTCGCGCTGTGGAGATTCAGAAAGGAGTAGTCGATAATGCACACCCAGCCCGAACCATCCTCATTCGGCACACGATTGTTGCCGATTGCGGGAAATGGCCAGAAGTTCTTCCTTGCTGCCGCGTCTCTTCAACTGGACGCTTTCAAGGCGATGATGCGCTATAACGTCGAAACCCTGGCATTTCTGAAGCATCGTTGCGAACAGGACGTCAAGCTGGCCGACGATCTCATCACCGGTCCGGAGTTCAATGACGCTTTCGACATCTTTGCCGCTTTCCTACAGAATGCGACCTCGCAATATGTCAGCGAAGCCGGAAAGGTCGCTACACTGACCTCCAGGCTTGCCTCGGAAACGGCCAAGCGGGTCCGCAAGGAAGCCAGAAATGCGATCGAGGACGCAGCGGCAAAGACAGTCGCGTAGATCGGCAATGCGGAGGTCGTCAAACATGAACAGCCTTTACAGGCGTTGTCTTCTGCCGGCTTCCGCCCTTGCAATGATGCTGCTCGGACATGTGCATCCAGCCCTGGCCGATGGCTTAGCTGATCACGGAAAGGCGTTGGTGGAAGTCAATTGCGCCCGCTGCCACGCCATTGGAAAAACCGACAAGAGCAGCCATCCTGACGCCCCGGCGTTTCGCACCTTGTCAAAGCGATATCCGATCACCGATCTCGAGGAGGCCCTCGCCGAGGGGATTTCGACTGGCCATCCAGACATGCCTGAGTGGATCGCCAGCCCCGACCAGATCGACGCAATTATCGCTTACATCAGCACCTTGCAGCAACCGTGACCGGGGCTGTGGAAGCGGCAGCCCACCGAACCTGACGCCTCCATTGCACAATGGAAGCGTCAACCGATCTGGTGGTTGTTAACGCGCCAGCAAAACGGCGCGTACCAAGCTAGGGCAACATCCTGTCAGCTGCACGGAAAAACGACCGAGCATGCGCCACGATCTGGGCCTCCGTAGGATGATCGGCAGGTTCAACGCCGATGACGCGATCCTTCAAGTGGGGATGGTGGTCGCGTATATGCTTTGCCAACTCGTCTTTTGCCGAACCTGGCCCCACGATCAGCCATTCCTTCGCCGGCTGTAGCGCCGCGACGATGTCCTGGTAGAAGGACTGGTTTTCCGGTGCACGCTTGCCGTCGACGGTGCCTGCCTTGTTGTGGGTCTGATGATGCGCAAGCGTGGTGGCAAGCCTAAGGCTCTCGGCCGATTCACGATTGAAGAAAAACACTTTGGCTTCGCGATGGTCCAGCCAGGCAACGGCATGTTGGGTTTGCATATTGATACATCGTTGGGGCTATAGTTGGGGAATGAGCGCAATCAACCGGACGAGACGTCCTCACGCGGGCTAAGACTCCAGCGTTGCCAGGATCGAGCCGGGCTCGATGACGGTATTGGCTGTGGCGACAATCGTCGCGCGGCCACCTGCCGGCGCGACAATCTCGTGCAGCGCGTCTTCAACGCGAATTTCGGCTATTCGCTCTCCGGCTTTGACTGTGTCACCGCTCGTAATGAACCAGCGCTCCAGCATGCCCTCCGGCAACATGCTGGACGCCCACAGGCCTTCATCGACCTTGATATAGTGCATCGCAATTCTCCCTATGCCGACGAATGATATGCGCTCGCGCAGCGCGGTCCTTGATCCCGATCAATCGGCGTACGACGCAGGGTGCTGCAATTGCACGGCGTTTGACGGTGATCAATTTCTGATGCGGCAGCTGTCCTAAGATCGCCGGCCGTCGACGGAGTGAGGCCATGAAGCAGTACAAGGAAAGCAGCCGTTGGCGATGAGCGTCCGATCAGATATTGGCGCTGCTTCCGCAATCAATTGGGTTGCCCGCGCCGTGCATGTGATTGGCGCCAATGACGATATGGCGTCTGCCGCAAGAACCGTTAGCCACATCAGCCTGACGCCCGGCAACGCGTGTGCCTGTGCGGCAATTCCAAAAAATGATGCAGATCAATGCGCAACGCATCGTTTGCGAAGATTTTGATACGATGTGGACCCCTATCCTAAGCGCACCTTATGGTCGCCATCTCGAACTCGCCGTCTTCGACGAGGAGGGAGCGCATGCCCTGGTATTTCCCTGCATAAAGAGCCGCGAAGGTTGGAAAAATGCTGCCACCGGCGCCCGTGTCGACATCCGTCCGACCCACTGGCGCGAGTGGGAAGAGGAGAAGGTTCAGGCCGGCACTGGCAACCCTCTCGGAGGTTCTCCCTAAGGCCTGGATTCCACGATCAATGCCATGCGCACGAGATGTGACAGGCTGCTTGCGCCCATTTTGCTCATGACATTGGCCCGGTGGATTTCGACCGTGCGCGGACTGATCCCCAGATCGTAGGCAATCGTCTTGTTCGGTAGGCCCGAAACAAGTCCATCCAGCACCTGCCGCTCGCGTTCTGACAAGGTCGACAGACGCGCGCGGATATCCGCAGAATGGGGATGCGCCGCGTTCGCCTGGTTCCGGTTGGCTAGCGCGGAACGGATTGCCTCGATCAGCATCTCGTCGTCGAATGGCTTTTCGATGAAGTCGGCAGCGCCCTCCTTCATCGCTTGAACGGCAAGAGCCACGTCGGCATGGCCCGTCATGACAATAACCGGAATTGTATGTCCGCCCGCTCTGAGCTGGCGCAGGAACTCGATGCCGTCTATGCCCGGCATGCGCACGTCGGTGACGATGCAGCCGTCGAGATGGCCTGTCGCCGTCAAGAGAAAAGCGGTGGCCGATTCGTGCAAGCGTACTGCGAAGTCTGCTGTCGCCAGAAGAAAACCGAGCGATTTGCGGACGTCGACATCGTCATCGACCACGTGCACCAGATCACTGTCGGCCATTTGTGATCTCTTCCTTCTCTACGATGCGCAAGGTGAACCGGAAAGCGGTTCCGCCGGCCGGCATGACCTCGGCCCATATATGACCACCGTGCGATTCAACGATTGTGCGGCAAATGGAAAGCCCGACACCCATGCCTTGCTTCTTGGTCGTTACAAACGGCTGGAAGAGCTGCGCCGAGACCTCCGGCGCGAGACCTGGGCCTGTATCGATCACGCTCACCTCGGCCATCCCATCATCCCGGGCAATGGTTGTGACTGTCAATTCGCGGCGCGGCGCGTCCTGCATGGCCTCCACCGCGTTGCGCATCAGGTTGAGCAGAACCTGCTGAATCTGGATGCGATCGGTCAAGACCAGTTCGGCGTCAGGGTCAAGCTTGTAGCTGACAAGAAGATTTATCTCCCTCGCGCCAACCAATGCCAGCGATGCGGCTTCCTCGATCAGCATCGGCAGCCGTTCGACCTGGCGCTCGCTTTCGCCCCTTGCAACAAAATCCCTCAGATGACGAATGACGTCGCCTGCCCGCAAGGCCTGCTCAGCCGCCTTTTCGACCGCATCCCGAAGCATCGGCGCATTCTCGTCCTGGCTCTTCTCAAGCAGCCGACGACTGCCTTTGAGGTAGTTCGTAATCGCAGTCAGTGGCTGGTTGATCTCATGGGCAAGCGTTGAGGCCATTTCGCCAAGTGCTGTAAAGCGCGCCATGTGGAGGAGCTCCTGCTGCTGCTCCTGGATTCTTGCCTCCGCCCGGTGGCGTTCGGTCAGGTCGCGGCAGAAGCCGGTAAAGAAGCGTCCGGTTCCCGGATGCATCTCGCCGACGGAAAGCTCCATCGGGAAAGTCGTGCCATCCTTGCGCGCGCCGGTAACCGTCCGGCCGAGCCCGATGATCCGGCGCTCTCCTGTCGTCAGGTAGCGAAGCAGATAGGCATCATGCTCGTCGCGGTAGGGCGAGGGCATCAGCATTTTCACGTTTTGACCAATGACTTCGCTTGACTGATAGCCGAACAGCGTTTCGGCAGCGGTGCTGAAGGATTGAATCCCACCCTGTTCGTCGATGACGACCATCGCGTCCGGCACTGTTGCCAGGATCGATCGCAAATGGTCCTCACGCAGCCTAAGTGCTGCGTTTGCAAAGGACAGATCGCTGACATCCGTGCCTTCAATGAAGATCGCGGTGATACGGCCATCGTCGGCCTTGACCGGCTGATAGACAAAATCAAGGATGCGCTCCTCGACCGGCCCGTCGGCTTTGTTGCGAAGGCCAACCTTCACCCCGTGGCCGATGTAGGGCTTGCCGGTCGCGTACACATGGTCCAGATGTTCGAAAAACTCGTGTCCTTCGAGTTCCGGAAAGACCTCCCGCACGGACTTTCCAATCACGTGCCTGTGGCCGATCAATCGCTGGTAGGCGGCATTGGTCAGCTCGAAAACGTGACCTGGCTCGCGCAGGAGCGCTATGAAGCCCGGAGCCTGATCGAACATTTGCGACAGCAGTGATTTCAGTGTCGTTCCGCCGGGCGACAAACTGAGCGCTTCGTCCTTGATCACCTGAAGTTCCTAGGTTCGAGACCGTGCTACGGGGCCTAACTATCACTTCTCGCAGCACGCGCAAAACGGATCGAGCCGGCGATTTCGGGCGCAGGTGCAGTTGGCGGATGCAATTGGCGATCTTTGACGCGCATCAAGGCATTGGACGCTGACGAATGCAATTCATCACGCATTCCATCGTTCAGCGAAAGGCGTCCGCAATGTCTTACAAGTCAATCATCGTCAACCTCGCCATCGATGCGCCTCCGGCACCCATTGTAAAGGCGGGGATCGAGCTCGCGGAGCGGTTCGGAGCCCGTCTTATCGGCTTGGCGTCTGCGGATGTTCCGCCCTTGGTCTCGACCGGCGAAGGCATGGTCTATGAAGGCGAGATCATGCAGATCCAGCGGACGGAGATCGAAAAGCGGCTTGCCGAACTGCGTGCCGAGTTCGAGAGGCTGGTTCCTGCTTCGATCTTTAGCGAATGGGGCCAAGCTGTTTGCAGCCCGACCCGGTTCCTCAGCGTTTCGGCCAGAGCGGCAGATCTTATCATTACCGGCCAGGCAGGAGACAATGTCTTTCGCGACGTGGATGTCGGCAGTCTGACACTGGATGCCGGACGTCCGGTTCTGGTCGCCGCAACCAACGTCGAGCACGTCCTTGCAAAGACCATTCTCGTGGCATGGAAGGACACCAGGGAGGCACGGCGAGCGATGGCTGATGCATTGCCTTTCCTGGCCAACGCAAGCGAAGTCGTCATCGTCACGATTGACACCGACCGCGACGAAAGCATTCGTGACAGCCTCGCCGATGTCGCGGTTTTTCTCGAGCACCACGGCATCAAGGCACAAACCGAGCTGATCGCCGGCGAGGCTGATGGCGACCGGTTGCTGACATTCGCACGCTCGATCCATGCGGACCTGATCGTCTCGGGCGCCTATGGCCATAGCCGCT
This sequence comes from Mesorhizobium sp. INR15, assembly GCF_015500075.1. Lineage (NCBI taxonomy): Bacteria > Pseudomonadati > Pseudomonadota > Alphaproteobacteria > Hyphomicrobiales > Phyllobacteriaceae > Mesorhizobium > Mesorhizobium sp. INR15. The sequence continues at coordinate 4,350,739 of NZ_CP045496.1, forward strand.
TGCGGGAATGGGCGTTCGGCGGCGTTACCCGCACGCTGATCGAAGAGAGTGGCATCAACCGTTTCATGTCGTACTGATGATCGGCGACGCCGGCCAGCAATCCGTCTCGTCACAGGACGGCGCCTATTGGTCGATCGAGGCCAATGACCTCCTGCTGCTTCTTGAGACCTCGGTCTCGGGGCTTGCTTCGTCCGAAGCGGCATCGAGGCTCGCAAAATTTGGCCGAAACACACTCGCGTCGACATCAAGCGCCTCGGCCTTGGCAGTGTTTGCCCGCCAGTTCCGCAGCCCGCTGGTGCTGATCCTCATTTTCGCGGCCAGCGTGTCGGTCTTCGTCGGGGAGGGCCAGGAGGCTGCGATCATCGGCGCGATAGTGCTGGCAAGCTGCGTCCTGAGCTTCACCCAGGAGTACGGTGCGTCGCGGGCGACCGAAGCACTGAAACAGCGTATTTCGCGCAGGGCTATTGTGTTGCGCGACGGCGCCGAGTGCTCGGTAGCCGCCGAAGAGATCGTGCCGGGCGACCTGATCCGGCTTTCGGCCGGAAACCTCATCCCTGCGGACGGTATCATTCTGGACGCGCGCGATTTCAATGTCAGCCAGGCCGCGCTGACCGGCGAAACCTTTCCCGTTGTGAAGGAACCCGGCAGGACGCCGCCAGAGGCTTCCCTCGCACAGCGCAGCAACGCGGCCTTCACGGGCACATCGGTCCGTAGCGGCACCGCAACCGTGCTTGCCGTAGCAACCGGCTGCCACACGGAATTCGCATCGATTGCAGCGGCCCTGGAACGAAAGATCCCAGAAACCGGATTTGCCCGGGGCATAAGACAGTTCGGCTATCTGATGACCGAGATTATGCTGGCGATCGTGATCCTGGTGTTCTTCGCCAATCTGCTGCTGCATCGACCGTTGATTGAATCGTTGCTGTTTTCGCTGGCACTCGCGGTGGGCCTCACGCCCGAACTTCTCCCGGCTATCATCAGTGTGACCCTTGCTCGGGGTGCCCGCGCAATGGCTGTCAACGGCGTCATCGTGCGCCGTCTCGATGCCATCGAGAATCTGGGCAGCATGGATCTGCTGTGCACCGACAAAACGGGGACGCTTACGGAAGGCGTTATCCATCTGGATGGATGGCTCGATGTCGATGGCAATGCATCAGCCGACATCCTGCTCTGGGCCCGTCTTAATGCAACCCTGCAGACCGGTCTGAAGAACCCGCTGGACGAAGCGATCGCTGCTGCGTCGGGCGAGACAGCATCGTTGGCTGCCTTCACGAAAGTCGACGAAATCCCCTATGATTTCATTCGCAAGCGGCTTTCCGTTGTGGTGCGGACCAAGGACGCCCAGGATCTTCTGATTACCAAAGGCGCCGTACAAAATGTCCTCGAAACCTGCAGCTTTGTGCGAACAGCCAAGGGCCTGGAACCTCTCAATGAAATGCACCGTGCGGCAATCGACGAAAAATTCCGGCGCTGGAGCGCGGACGGCTACCGCGTTCTCGGCCTGGCAATCCGTCCGTTTGAGGGCCAGAAAACGTTCAGCAGGGAAGACGAGATAGGTCTTGCCTTCGCGGGCTTCCTGCTTTTCCTCGACCCGCCAAAGAAAGGCGTCAAGGAAACGCTTGCCGAGCTCGCCCAGCGCGGCATCGCCGTAAAGGTCATTTCTGGCGACAACCGTTACGTTGCCGCGCATCTCGCCCAGGCGATCGGCTTGCGCGCCGACAGGATCATGACCGGCGACGAGCTGTCCAAATTGACCAAGAGCGCGCTGTTTGCGGGCGTGCAGCACACCGACCTCTTCGTCGAGATCGATCCCAACCAGAAGGAACGCATCGTTCAGGCCTTGCGGAGCAGGGGCCATGTCGTTGGTTATCTTGGCGACGGGATCAATGATGCGCCTGCCCTTCATGAGGCAGACATAGGCATCTCTGTCGACAGCGCTGTCGATGTCGCGCGCGAAGCGGCCGATATCATCCTACTCAAACAGGATCTCGGCGTGCTTGTGCGCGGCGTCGACGATGGCCGCAAGACCTTCGCGAACACGATGAAGTACATTTCAATCACCACCAGCGCCAATTTCGGCAACATGATCAGCATGGCTTTCGCCTCGCTTTTCCTGCCCTTCCTGCCGCTTCTGGCAACGCAGATTCTGCTCAACAATTTCCTTTCCGACGTTCCTTCCCTCGCCATTGCGACTGATAATGTGGATGCGGACCAGATGCGCCGGCCGCGCCACTGGGACATCCGTTTTGTGCGGCGGTTCATGATCAGCTTTGGCCTGGTCAGCTCGCTGTTCGACTTCGCGACCTTCGCGTTCCTGCTCTTCTTCGCGCATGCAACCGCGGCCGCATTCCAGACCGGCTGGTTCGTCGAATCGTTGCTGACAGAGCTTGCAATCGTGCTCATTGTGCGCACGCACAGAGCTTTTTGGACGAGCCGACCGAGCCCGTTACTTGCCTGGCTTACGTTGGGTGTTGGGGTTGTCGCGATCGCGGTCCCCTATCTGCCGTTTGCTGCCTGGTTCGGCTTCGTGCCTTTGCCGCTGCCCGTGCTTGCCGGGCTTGTCGCAATCACCACGCTCTATCTGTTGGCCTCTGAGGCGACGAAGCGCTGGTTCTTTCGCCAAGAGAGCCGCCAGCCGCACCGGAAGAGGGGGCAGATGATTGAAAGAGGGACCAAGCCTCATGCAGCCTAGCCGAGATCATAGGGCCGTGCGGAGGCTTGAAGCGATGACGAAAAGAAGCGCCGGCATTCTGCCCTATCGAGGATCGAACAAGGGGCTGCAGGGACTGCAGGTGCTGCTTGTCCATCCTGGAGGCCCGTTCTGGCAAAGACGCGATCTTGGCGCCTGGTCGATTGCCAAAGGCGAGTATGACGAAAGCGAGCTGCCCGAGTCAGCGGCACGGCGCGAATTCACGGAAGAGACAGGCTGGGAGCCCAAGGGAACCCTGCTCACTCTGGGGCAGTTGCGCCAGCGAGGAGGCAAACTCATCACGGCATTCGCGTTCGAAGGCGACTTCGATACCGCGACGTTGCGCAGCAACCTGTTTGAGATGGAATGGCCGCCACGCAGCGGCCGAGTACAATCGTTTGCCGAGGTCGATCGTGGTGAATGGCTGGATTTGGCACCTGCCAGGGACAAGCTGGTTGTCGGTCAACGGCCTTTTCTCGACCGCCTCGTCGCGTCGGTTTAACGCTCTAGGGCTTGTCAGCTGATCGCCTGTTGATCGAGATCAACGCCACCCGCCGCCAACATGCCAATGATGGCCTGTAGGCAGGAGTGATCACCATGACCTTTCTCGATTACCTGATTTCAGTTGATGCCAGAACCGCTTTGATGGACCGCATGATGCGGATGCTGGGTGTCGACAAACAATTGAAAATCATACCCGACCATGCAGCTGTCACCAACCGGGCAGTTGACCGCTGCCGTTCCTGTGGCCATCAGGATGAATGCTCGATTTGGCTCGATGAACACCAGCGAGCCGATAACCCGCCAGACTATTGCCGCAACGGTGACTTGATCGCACGGCTGCAGCATGCGGCCGGACAACGCTAAAGCGTCGAGCGGTCAGGCTGAATCGAGGGCTTCACTCAATCTTCGGAAACGGACCGCACATCCTTGGAGGTCCAGCGCAACGAGGTTCGCAGGCTCAGGAACCCATGGCGCCCTCGGCTGGTGATGTCGTCATTCTCGACAATTCGCCTGTTGAGCGAGCGAGTTTGATCCTGGGCCAACAATTTGCAGTGCTAAGTCCGTTGGGCTTGTCTAGCCATTACGAAACAAGGATGACGGACAGCGGATCGGCGCAATAGAGATCATCGCTGATAGCCTTGACGCCGGCGACGTTTTCGGCGACGACGATTGCTGCTTGGCGCTCGCGTTCGTCGAAGATGGCGCCGCTGAGTTTCACCACACCCTTGTTCACCACCACGTTGATCAAGTCGTTGCCAGTCCATTTCTGTTTCGCAAGCTCGGTAGCGATGTTGTGGCGAATCTGTTCGTCATCAGTGACTGTAATGGCCCCATCCGGAAGGACGTTGAGCAATACCCTCACAAGATCAGCGCGGGTGACGATGCCGACGACTTTCCCGCAATCGACGACCGGAATGCGTTTGACTTTGTGGCGTGTCATGAGCTCGACGATCTCGGCGAGCGATGCGGCAGGGGATGCCGTGACGACATCTTGCGACATCACCTCCTCAACCCGTCGGCCATTGGCGCGGACATATTCGTCGGCGGACTTTCCGGGGCTGACGAGAAACTCCAGCCAGTGCGAGCGCTTGCGCTCCGTGCCCAGTTCCCCGCGTCGCAGGAAATCGCCCTCGCTGACGATCCCCACCAGCCTGCCGTCGTTGCGAATGACGGGGAGGCCGCTGACCGTTTTGGAAAGCATCAACCCGGCAGCCTCGGCGATCGATGCTGACGGGTCTACGCCGACGACTGGCTTGCTCATGATGGCTTCGGCTTGCATGTTCGCTCTCCGGAGTTTTTCCAAGGTCCGGCTTATTTAGATTTCACATGCGCGAAGCGCCTTGATCTGAATCATTTGTCGGCGGAGGCAAATGGTCCAAAGCTGGGCCGTGAATGACCGGGCGCGAACCGGTCAACCAGCGATCGCGGTCTTGGCGACGTTCACGCCAAGTTCGTAGACAAGCAGTCCACCATAGTAGGCCGTCGCAGTGACCAGAAATGCACCGCAAATCTCGATCAGAGGAATGGCGATCGTTACGCCCCACGTGTCATGGTTCCGCGTCCAAAGCGCAAGCCGCACGAATCCCCAGATCAGAAAAGCAAAGGCAGTGATACCTCCCAGGCTTTCATGGATTTCCGCGACATCGCTGCTGAATCCGGCAGCTTCGGCATGATCCAGCGCAAGACCTCCGAAGAACCAGGTCCCCACAGCCAACATTCCGGCGGCCAGGGCCACAAAAGTAGAGATCGTACCGGCGCCCGATCTCCTGGTGACGACGCTGCCGCCAACCAGCGCTACAAGGTCGATAGCCACAAGCATGTAGATCAGAACAATAGGAAAATGAACAAGCATGGGATGGATATGTTGAATGGGGATCACGAAGATTCTCCAGAAATTGGCAAAAGAGACTTTGATAATTTGCCGGCTTTGCAGCGAGCCCTGGCCCACGACATTGGCAAGCGTCATGTGCTGTGGTGGGCCATGCACGGCGAAAGGAAGACCTAGTCGTTATCGTCGGTTTCATCGCCTTGCTGGTCGCCACACGCATCGTCGCCACCCTTGATGGCTTTCGGGGTGGAGGCGTCCTGCATGGGGATGGCCTGCAGATCGATCGGACGGGATGGGACAACAGACGATGACGCCCCACATGATCCTTCGTCCGATTCAGCGGCCGCCGGCAGGGCAAAGATCGTGAGGCTTGCAAGTGCTGCAAGGACAAGCATGGAGTTGCGCATGGTCTCGTATCCTTCTCAGCGCGGCCATGAATGGACGCGATGATGCCCTGATATGGACCCTTTGCTTGCTGTGGGCTGAGGATGACTGACAGCAAATTGAAAGCTTCAACGTGCGACATGCCTCGCTGATGACAAGCCGATGGAAGGGTGTGGCGGTGCTGGGTCTTGCTGGACTTGTCCTGGCCATGCCTCTCGCTGCCCGTGCCGACCAGGACGATGACGGCGACCATGACCGGGCGCGAGATCTCTACGAGCACGGCGAAATCAAGGGCCTTGCCAATATATTGGACATTGTCCGCGCCAAGGCTCCCGGCGATGTTGTTGCGGTCGATCTTATCCGCAAGGCCAACAGATGGATCTACCGAGTTCAAATCGTCGGTGCTGATGGCCGCCGAACGACTATCGACGTTGACGCTGGTGCCGGTGCCATCATGCGCGAGGGGGAGGGCGACTGATGAAGATCCTCCTGGCCGAGGACGAGCCCCGTATCGCGGCCGATATCGCCACAGTCCTTAAGGCATCCGGAATGGCGGTTGATACCGTTCGCGACGGCGAGGCTGCTTGGTTCGCTGGCGACGTCGAGAACTATGATGCGGCGATCCTGGACCTCGGGTTGCCCAAGCTCGATGGCCTCACGATCTTGAAACGTTGGCGAGCCAACGCCCGCCGGTTTCCAGTTCTCATCTTGACCGCCAGGGGTATGTGGACGGAACGTGTCGAAGGCATCAATGCCGGCGCTGACGACTACCTCCCGAAACCTTTCGAAATGGAAGAACTGCTTGCCCGGCTACGCGCGATCCTACGCCGCTCGACAGGGCAGGCTGCGCCGGTGCTCAAGTCGGGGCCGCTGCTTCTGGACACACGTCAGATGCGCATTTCGCTGCGCGGTATTCCCATTGCGCTTTCGCCGCTGGAATACCGGCTCCTGGCGTTTCTGATGCATCATGCCGGGCGGGTGGTGGCGCCGACGGAACTTGCCGAGCATCTCTACGATTCAGGCAACGACCGCGATCCGAATGCGATCGAGGTGATCGTCGCGCGTTTGCGTCGCAAGCTTGGGAGTGACGTCATCGAAACGCGGCGCGGATTCGGGTACCTCGTCCCAGACGATTTCCGCTGATGGGCAACTCGATCCGCTTCAGGCTCTGGTTGGCGGCAACGATCTCGATCCTTGTTGCTCTTGCCATTGCCGGTGTCGGGCTGCGCTACCTGTTCGAGCTGAATGTCGAACGGCGTGTTGTCAGCGAGCTGACCGTCGATCTTAACGACCTTATCGGTGCGACCAATTTCGCCACTGATGGCCGCCTTTCGGTCCAGGCGACCTTGGCCGACCCTCGTTTCGCCATCCCCTTTTCCGGCCACTACTGGCAAGTACAGGATACTGCTTCCGGCAACCTTGTCCGCTCGCGTTCATTGTGGGACGCGACGCTTGCCTTGCCGGATCGCGCAACCAACGGCCAACTCAGGGAGATCAAGGAGTTCAAGGGTCCGCAAGGGGAGCTCACCATCGCCGTGGAGCGCTCGATCATCGACGCCAGCGGCCGATCGTTTCGCGCCATCGTGGCGGAAGACCACCAAACGGTGAACGAATCCGTCGATGGGTATGTCCGCGACCTTGCGCCAGCCCTGATCCTGCTCGCCATTGCGCTCATGGCTGCCTTCTTCATCCAGATCACCGTTGGTCTTGCGCCTCTGGAGACCTTGCGGGTCTCGGTCAGCAACGTGATTGGACAACGAACGGCACGGCTTGAGGTGGCGGCACCAAGCGAGGTCCAGCCGCTCGCGGACGAGATTAATCGCCTCCTCGATGCCCAGGAGAAGGCGCTTGCGCGAGCCCGCTCGCGCGCCACCGATCTGGCGCATGGCCTCAAGACACCGCTGCAAGTGCTGTCGGCCGACATCCGGGCCTTGCGCAAGAAAGGCGAGACGGATCTGGCTGACGATATCGAAAAGAGCGCCGGAGCGATCCGGCGCCATGTTGAGCGGGAACTCGCGCGCTTCCGACTCGCGCCCGGCGTTTCCGGCAAGGCATCCTGCCTTGTGTCGGACGTCGCGGCTGGCGTCGTTGCCGTCGTCAAACGGACACCAAACGGCAAGCAGCTTTCGTTCAAGCTGGATGTCGCGGAAGATCTGACGGCGCCAATCGACGAAGGCGACTTGTCAGAAGTTCTCGGCAATCTGGTTGAGAATGCCGCGCGCTATGCAAAATCGTCCGTCCGTGTCGGTGCAACCATTGCCTGGGACGAGGTGACCGTCAGTGTTGCTGATGATGGCCCAGGTATACCGGATGCCGATCGGGAGTCCGCGCTGTCGCGCGGCGTCCAACTCGACAGCAATGGCGGCAGCAGCGGTCTTGGCCTGGCCATCGTTTCCGACATCGTCGAAGCCTATGGCGGACGCCTTGCCATGGCCAACGCCGATCCGGGCCTGGTGGTGACCATTTCCTTGTCGCGACACAGTTGAGCGTGCTTCAGGCAAAACCCGGGAAATAGTCGACCTTTATCTTCGAGCGGCGAACGCCCATGGCCAGCAGCTTCTGGCGCAGCGCCTTGACCATGGTCTGGGGACCGGAAATGTAGAACGTCCGTTCCAGATAGTCGGGCATGGCGAGCCGTACCAGCCGCGCATCGATATAGCCGGGATACTGGCCAGGCTCGGCTCCCTTGGCAACCGCATGCACCGTCTTGATGCCAAGCTCGCGCTTCGCGGCGCCGAGCACGGCGCTATAGGCGATGTCGTCCTGAGTCTCCGTTCCGTAGAGAACGATGATGGGCCGCGCCTCTTTGCGATCGATGAGATATTGCAGCATCGAACGGAACGGCGTGATGCCGATGCCGCCGGCCAGGAATGCGATCTTGGTTTGGGGATTAGACGGCAGCGTGAAATCGCCGGCCAGTTGGGAGGCGTGGATCGTGCTGCCGGGCTTCATGGTGCCCAGCGCCTGCTTGAAGGCGCTTGATTGAGGATAGAATTTGACGCCGAGGCGGACCGTTTCCTCCGTCGGCGCCGAGGCCACCGTGAAGTAACGGCGGTTGCCGCGATTGTCGGCACGATCGATGCCAAGAGTCCATTCGAGATACTGTCCAGCCTCAAAGGCGAGCTTGCGCGGCGACCGGAAGATGAAGTCATAGCTGTCGACGGCCGATTGCTCGATGCGTTCCAAAGTCAGCACGAAGCGTCCCTTCGGGCCTACCGCATAGGCGAACAGGTTGCCTGCCAGCAGGGCTAGTTCCGGCGTGAAATAGAACGAGCCGATATGGATGTTGGGAGCGAACAGAAAGCCGACGATGGCGGCGAAGGCGATACGCGGCCAACGCATCGTCGGTGCCGTCAGCGGCTCGGTCAGCATCACGAAGGCAAAGAACAGCAGCGGCGATGAACCCAGTGTCTCTGCAAGCGCCGTCCGATACTGCGACGGGTCGGTGGTTGCCAGAATGGTCGCCAGCGCCACGGCAACGAAGGTCGAGACAAGATCAAGCCGGCGCAATTTCCGCACGATGAGGATGCCGCCGATGAGGACAAGCGGAAGCAACGGCAGATTGCCGCCAACCCACCAGGTGGCCGGTTGGTCGAGCAGCAGCGCGGATAGCGCCACGCCCAGCGCAGCTGGATTGAACAGATGCTTCCTGCCGATGGCGAGAATGAATTTGGATGAAATCGCCCAGACGGACGCGAATGCCACCGCCGCGATTCCATTGATGTCCGTGGCGGCTACCGGATCGAGGATGAGCGCCAGGATGAGCGCGGTGATGTAGACGGACTCGCTGTTGGCCGGGACTGCAAAGATGCGCGCAAAGACCTTGTTGGTGATCCAGCAGGCAGCCAGCGCCAAAGCCGTCGTGAAGGCGAGCGCAATGGGATCATGTGGCATCAGCCCGACGAAGCCGAGGACGAACGCGGTGCTGACCAGCGCCATCAGATAATAGAGGATCAGCCGGTACATGGTCAGGTGATCGAGAAATCGGTCGATGGCCCTGATCATGGCAAGCAAAGGGCTCCAAAACCGCTTGTCGGCGTGGCACGGCGGTTGCTGTCGACGAGATATCCCTCGAGGCCTGGCGTCTGCTCCAGAAACAAAATGCCGTCCCGCCCCATGGCGAAGGCCGCTGTGGCGAAACGATCGGCTTCGAGCACGTCGGCGCCTATGACAGTCAGGCTGACGATGTCCTGAATTGGACTGCCAATTCCATGCGGGTTGTAAATGTGTTGACCCCGGGCATAGGTCCCGGAGGTCGCGACACCGCGACCGCGCGGATAGACGATCTTTACGATTTCGTCCGCGTTGAAGGGATTGCGGATGCCGACGCTCCAGTCATGACCCGAAGCATTCTTGCCGCAGGACTGGACATCGCCACCCGCCTCGATGAAGAAATCGCTGATGCCGGCCCGCTGAACGATGGCTGCCGCATTGCGGATTGCCCAGCCCTTGACGATGCCGGAAGGATCGAGCGACCCGTCGGGCTTGCGAATATCAAAGTATCCGTCCGTCTCGTCCTTGGTCTGCCGCGCGAGAGCAAACACTTCGGTCATCTCCCCGCTCCAGTCGACGACCGGAACGTCGCCGCAGTTGATGGCCGTGATCTCGCTGTCGGCCCGGTATGTGCTGAAGCGCCGGTCGATGTGCTCGAAATAGCCGAATACCGCGTCGATCAGTTCACCGTTCGGCGCACCGCCGACGTCGACCGTAATGGGCATGCCCATCAACATGCGCGTGTCACGCATGATACTAGGACGACGCTTTCTTCAGCGCGCCGCGCAGCGACTGGATGAAAGCCCTGCTGGTTAGCGTCGCGCCCGAAATGATGTCGACATTGGCGCTTTGGGCGCTGATCGCTTCGTCGCGCAGCATCGGCAGCGCCTGCCTGTTGATGTTGATGGAGGTGCGGCGATCAGAGGGATATTTCAGCACTTTCAGCGCCGTAAGCTGCCCGCCCTGTACGAGGGCTTGGATCTGGATGATGCCGTAATAGGCATCGGCGGTGGGCCCGGTATAGACGCCGTCGGCATAGCCCTTTGCGGCGAGCTTCATGCCCACCCGGACGACGCGTGCTGGCGCATCCAGATATGCCGGCCTCGGCTGCGGGACTGGTATGTAGACGGCGGGAGTTACGGCGAATGCAGGTGCTGACGACGCAGGATCGGAGACAGCCGGAGCCAATGGCTGAGCCGGTGGCGTTGGCGATGGTTGTGGTGCCACCGGAACCACAGTCTGCCTGACTGGATCAATTGGCCATTTAGCGGGCTTTGCTATCCCTGCCGTCGTTTCCCGGGCAATCGGGAACCTTGTTCTGAACCGGGGATCGAGAGGCGCTGGGGAGGCGCGAGGCACCGGCAAAGCCGCAGCGGATGCGGGCGCTTTCGGCTGCAAAGGAGGCGCATCAGCTGCTTCGGCCGGCAGCGCTTCGCCGAGCATATCGATTGCCGGATCCTTGCCGGCCTGATCCCAGACATAGGTGCCGGAGGCGGCGATCAGGAAAAGCGACAAGGCAATCTGTTTCATCGGAATTGTGTTTCCACGTTGAATCTTGCGGGGCGATGCATCTGGTCCGCTCGGATGCAATATCCCACGACCAAGCTGACAACTGGCTGTCAGCCGAGTTAAAGCTGCCAAGGCCCCGTGAAAGCTCAAGGGGAAACGGGAAATTGATTTGTCCTAGATCAAGACTTTCGCCTAAGCCGCAAGGTAGGACGGTCCTCTTACGGGAGATAGCTGCCTATGACCGTTGCCAACGAGCCGACCGGATATAGCGCAACGCAGATTGTGCTGCATTGGGCGATCGCGGCGCTGATCGTCCTGCAGCTTTTGCTGGGAGAGGACATTAAGCCAGCCTACCGGGCGTTCTCGCGCGGCACCGAACCAGCGCTACCGACATCTTCAACGCCAACATTCATGTCTATGTCGGCTTGACCGTCCTGGTACTGGCGGTCTGGCGCCTTGCCATCCGCATGCAGCGTGGCGTCCCCGTTGCCCCGGCAGAATAAAGCGTCTCTTTGAAGCGGATCGCGACTGCAACCCACTTCGTGCTTTACCTATTCATTTTCGGCATGCCGATAACCGGAGCTTTGGCATGGTACTTCGGCCTTGGTGCCATGGGCGACATCCATGAACTCGCCAAGCCGGTTACCATCGTTGTCGTCTCCCTCCATGCGGCGGCCGCTCTATGGCAGCATTTTTATACTATGAACCGGTGACGGCCTATCTCCGCTCGTTGCAATGCGGAGATCGCCACCATTGCCCGCATTGTCGGCGGCAAGGCCGGCGTGCGCGCCGTCCACTTCGGTGGCGGCTCTCCGACGATGCTGAAGCCCGAGGACATGGTGGTGCTGGGTAAAGCATTGCGTGCGGACTTCGATTTCCTTCCGGACGCCAAGATCAGCGTCGAAATCGATCCCAATGATATGGATGACGCCCGCCTCGATGCGCTTGCCGAGATCGGCATGACCCGGGCGAACCTCGGCGTCCAGGATTTTGACCTAAAGGTGCAAAAGGCGATTAACCGCGAGCAGAGCTTCTTGCAGACCAAAGCGGTGGTCGACGGCCTCGTTCGCGCGGGGTCGAATCGGTCAATCTGGACCTGCTCTACGGCTTGCCACACCAAACCACGGAGAGCCTCTCCTCCACCGTCGCTCAGGCGTTGACCCTGGTGCCGGATCGGATGGCATTGTTTGGCTACGCGCATGTGCCCTGGTTCAAGAAGCATCAGACGATTATCGACGAGGCATGGTTGCCGGGTCCGGCGGAGCGGTTTGCTCAATCACAACTGGCCGCTTGTCTTATGCTGAACGCGGGATATGAAGCCGTCGGCTTCGACCATTTCGCCAGGCCCAACGATGCGTTGGCCGTTGCTGCCCGAACCGGCCGCCTGCGCCGCAATTTCCAAGGCTACACGGAAGATCGCTGCGAAACATTGATCGGCCTCGGCCCATCATCCATCAGTCAATTTCGCCAAGGCTATGCGCAGAACATGCCGTCGACCGCGGAGTATGGACGCATGGTCTCGGACGGTGGACTGGCGGCCGTCCGCGGTATCGCGCTCTCCGACGACGACGGCGTTCGCGGTTGGATCATCGAGAGGCTGATGTGTGATTTTGCCTTCTCGGCGATCGAGCTGGTGGAGCGCTTTGGCGAAGCTGGCCAAAGGCTTCTGCTCAAGGCAAGTTCCACCGCCCTGCGTGATCCCGAGGGGCTGCTTGAACTTGATGGTGACCGCTTCGTCGTGCCGGCGGAAAGTAGCCCCTTTGTCAGAAGCGTCGCGGCGAAATTCGACAAATATCTCGAAACCGGCAAAGCTAGGCATTCGGTAGCGGTGTGAACATGGCCCGGTCAGAAGTGTTCGCCAGCCTTGAACGGGCCGATCCGGGTGCCTGCCGCGATCAGATAGGCGGTCGACCAGCCGATGAGCAGGAACCCGTTCACACCCTCGAGCGCCGCCAGGACACGCCACGCGTGAGCGGGCACGATGTCGCCATAGCCAACCGTCGAAAAGGTAATGGTCGAATAGAGAGCGGTCTCGAAGTCAACGAAGATATCAAGCAACCGGTATAGGCCTGCCCAGAGCCAGACCTCCGCGGTGATGACGGCAAAGAGCCCCATGACCACGCTCATCATAGCGACGATACGGCTGCGGCGACCGTGCATACGAAACCGGGCGACCAAGTATCTCATCGCATGCGTGACGGCGATCAGACCAAACGTGTGGATCAATACCGTTAGACTTATGACGACGGTGCCGATGAGCAGATTGAGGATCATCGTCGGAAAGTAAAGATCGATACGGCGCCTTCCTTGCTCGAAATCAAAACCGGCAGATTTCGCCTATACGGCGCAGATCGTCGACCGGGTCAGGAACCGTTTCTCCCGTCCATTGTCGCGGGGAACATACCGCCGCGACCAGGCACCACGTCGATTATAAGATCGGTATGCTTCCAGGCCTCGAATTGCGATGCCCCGATGTACAACGGCGCGTCGCCGATGTGGCCAAGCAGCACGTCCTGGTCGCCGACGATGAAGCCGGCCAACGGGTAGCACATCGGCGAAGAGCCGTCGCAGCACCCGCCCGACTGATGGAACAGGACCGGGCCATGATCGGCAACAATCTCCGCGATCAGTTCAAGGGCTGCCGGCGTCGCCGAGACTTTCGCATGCATGGTCTTTTCCGATTTCAAAACTATGGCGCGGCCCTGCCAGGGCCGCGCCAATGAGGCAAGGAGTGGATCAGAAGAAGCCGAGCTTCTTCGGGCTATAGCTGACCAGCATATTCTTGGTCTGCTGGTTTGGTCGAGCATCATCTTGTGGGTCTCGCGGCCGATACCGGACTGCTTGTAGCCGCCGAAGGCCGCATGCGCGGGATAGGCATGGTAGCAGTTGGTCCAGACGCGGCCGGCCTGGATCGCGCGGCCGAAGCGGTAGGCGCGGTTGCTGTCGCGTGTCCAGACACCGGCGCCGAGGCCGTAGAGCGTATCGTTGGCGATTTCCAGCGCCTCGGCGTCGTCCTTGAAGGTCGTGACCGAAACCACGGGCCCAAAGATCTCCTCCTGGAAGATGCGCATCTTATTGTGACCCTTGAACACCGTGGGCTGGACGTAGTAGCCGCCCGCCAGATCGCCAGGCAGGACATTGCCACCTATCGGCCCGTTGAAGTTCCGCACCTGCCTGCCGAGCGGATGCGTGGCGCTGTTTCCGGTCGATCGGCCCCTTATGCAGAAGCTGAAGGCAGGCACCGAATTGAAACTCAACGTCACCACCGCAGCGGAAACCCAGCTGAGCTTTCCGGTGTCCCTGTAAGGTCTTGGCGCGGCCCTCGATCGCGTTGCAGGCCTGAGCGCTCGTTAAACGTCGAAACCGTAGGAAATGCCTTCCAACCGAATTTACTGTCCGGACAACGGTCGTCTTCCGACGCTCGTGATAATCTAGCGGCCGGTCAGCTTTTACAACAGGGCAACCCGACGAAACACGCTGAATTGGAATGACTGGGTCGACCCCCACGGCGTCACATGGACTTGCGGCCGCGTATCGACCAACTCAAAACTTTTGCCAAGCGTCTGGCTAAGGCTCGCCGCATCATAACGCACCACGGGCAGTCCGCTGCACTGTTCCGGTCCATCCAGAGCGAAGGTGCCGATGATCGTGTGCCCTCCGGCCCTCACGGCTCGTTTCAGGCGCGTGACGTATGCGATCCGATCGTGCTCCTCGGTTAGGAAATGAAACGCCGCCCTGTCGTGCCAAATGTCGTAGGTTTCCGACGGCTCCCAGCTGGTGGCGTCGGCAACAAGCCAATGGACCTGTGCCGCCTGTTTTCCGAGGCGAGCTTTGGCGGCCTCCAAGGCAGCCTCGGACAGATCGAGCACGGTAATTTGCTTGAAGCCATTCTGGATCAAGCTATCAACCAATCGTGACGCGCCCCCTCCGATGTCGATGATAGCCATGTCGGGGGTTGGTGCTACCGCGGCAATCAGTTCGAGCGAAGGAGCCGGATTTTCTTCAAACCAGCTGACTTCTTTCTCGCTCTTCCTGGTGTAGACATCCTCCCAGTGGGTCTGGCGGCTGTCGCTTTCCATGGTTTTTCCTTCCGATTCAAGGCTAGCGGAATATGGCCACTTCACCCATTCTCGACAACAAGCACACAGCTATGACATCCGTGTTTGCCCCTGCGGCGCTGTTGCGAGAGGCGCGGCGACAGACGGGGTTGGCCACAGAACAAGTGCGCATTCTGGACCCGGATTGTGATTTGGTGCGCTATTTGCGCAGAAGAGGCTCAGCGAGGCCATTTGCGAACTGGCCCTGCTATCACACCGCGCTCGACACGTTCGACCTCGGCGGTCAGCGTGTCGGATCGTGGGCAGAGTCGTCGGTGCGTCATTTGCCGTCCTCGTGGCCGAGGAGTTGTTCGTCAGTGGATCCGAGTTGCTCGGGAGCCTACCTCAGCCGCGCAGCGACAAGGGCGCTGGCGCAGATGCTTGAACTTAAGGTAACTTAGGTAACCTAAGGTAGAGAGCGGCTCCATCGCCCAAATGTAGCTGATTTTATTATCTACCCTTTTTAACCGGAGCCATTCGCCCTCACTGCAACCTAACCGCCGTGGCCCCTGTCGGTGTCAGTTCGTCATGGCTCGAGACGATGACGATGCGTTGCCGCAGCCGCTGCAGCAGCGCATCGAGGATGCGCTTGCCCTGTTCGGCCGCGAGATGCTCGGTAGGTTCGTCCAGGAGCATGACGGGCCTGTCGGAAAGCCATGCGCGGGCGAGGTTCAGCCTTTGCGCCTCACCGAGTGACAGCACATCTTGCGTGATCCATCCGTCAAGGCCGCCAGCGGCCCTGATCCGGCCCTGGAGTTCCACTGCGTCCAGCGCGCGCCACAACTCATCGTCGCTGGCGTGCGGGGCAAACAGGTTCTCGCGCACTGTGTCGGCTAGAACCGTGGCATCGTGGGCGCAGAAGCAACTCATGGCGCGGCGCGCATCCACACTGAGTTCGATACCATCGCCCAGGACGCATTCTTCCCTGGCGTCGAGCCAGCCAGCGACCTGCTTCAACAGGGAGGTCTTGCCGCAGCCACTGGCACCATGCAGGACAGTTGGCCTGCCGGCCTTGAGGGTCGCGCTGATTGGCCTGCCGATCAGCCGGCCATCCGGTGCGTGGCGTGGCAATCGGTCCAACGTCAACGACGAAATCCGTTCCGCAACATGCTTGCGCGTTAGACTGTCCGGCGCGTCCCATTTAGCCAGAGCCGCCCGAGCTGTTTTCTCGCGCGCGAAGGCGACGACGATCTTCGATGCGCCCAACACGGATTCAGCGACGGCCAGCCAGGCGAAGGCCAGTAGGGCAGGCGGCAGCAGTGCTTCGCCACGCAGACCTGACAACCAGGCGGACACCAGAATGCTCAGCATTGCACAAGGTGCGAGGCAGTTGGCCAGCATGTCGAGCAGCGCCTGCCCGTGGCGAAGCACCAACGTGCGCATCTGGGCATTGGCGTAACCGTCAAACGGCTCGTCGAGCATCGAGCCCCAGCGGCGTTCGCCCTGCAAAGGCACCACGGCCTGTATCGCGGCGCCGAGCAGACGGGAGGCCTGTTGCCTGCTTTGGCGGATGGCCGCCAGATCGGTTTTGGCTCGGCTTGCCAGGAAGCGAACCCCGACCATGTTTACGGCGATGAGGAGCAGGATCGGCACCATCGCCAGCGGCGTCATCCATAAAGTCGCGGCGATAAGCAATAAAATGGCTATGCCAAGCGTCGCTGACGGCAGGCTGACGCGCAGGCGCGCATAATCCACGTCCTCGACGTCGTCGAGATAGTCGGCAAGACGGTCCTGATTGCCGAGCTGCCAGCCAGACTTGCGCACGGACGGTGCTGCCGCCATCGCGGCGAACAGCGTCGAGCGGCGCAGAACCTGATCGGTGAGCGCCGCCCGATGGCCGACAACGCGCTCGCCATATTTGGCCGCCGTCCGCGTCAGGGCGAACAGGCGTATGAATGCGGCCGGCACATGGAAGTTGAACGTCAAGGCGGCGGGCGTCAGGCCCGCCAGTGCAACAGCGCCGAGAAACCAAACGGACACGCCGGTCAGCAGGATTCCGCAAGCCAGGGCGGCAAACGCCAAAACAAGGGCTAGTCGCCACGGAGCTCTGTGCCAGCTAGGCCCCAGCCGGCCAGTCTTGGTTTCGAGGACAATCGGAGAAGCGCTGTCATTCATCCGGCTCGCTCCCGTGCTTGCCTGTCGCCCACCCCGAGGTCGATCGTTCTCCCGGCAAGCAAGGCCAGGCTCCTGTCATGCGTGGCCACCAGCACGAGCCAGGTGCGCGCCGCCTCCACAAGCGCGTGGCGCACCATCGCGGCATTGGCGGGGTCAAGCTTGGCGGTTGGCTCGTCGGCGAAAATAGCGCGGCCCGAAATCAGCGCGCGCGCCAGGCCGATACGCAGCCGTTGCCCACCAGATAGGTTTTCACCGCCAGCCTTGATCAACGCATCAAGCCCGCCCGGCAGAAGCATGTCGTCGAGAAGGCCGACATTGCCTGCCGCAAGCAGCAGCCGGGTTCGGCAACAGGGACCGTTTTGCCACGCGATGGCGGCGCCAAGCGTGCCTTCCGGCACATAGATATCGGTAGAGCACCATGCGACGTCCGGCCGGGCATCGACATCCGGTTGGATGGATGGCGCGAAGCCGATCCCGGCGAGGTGGCGCAGCAGGGTGGATTTGCCCGATCCGCTCGGTCCGGTGATGGCCACCAGTCCGGTCCGTGGCAGAGGCGATGTCGCATCGACCAGGTCGCGGATGGCTTTGGCGGCTTCGAAAGCCGGGGATTGCGGACGACCTGCCAGCACAAGCGTATCGAGCGCGGTCGCGGCGGCGAAGCCCTCTGCCTTGGCGTGATACTGCTCGGCGTAACGGCGGAACGGGACAAAATACTCCGGCGCGATCATGAGGATGGACAGGCTTTGCCAGAGCTGAAGGTCGGCAAAGCCTGGGACGCTGATGAGCTTGAGATGTCCGAGGCCGAGAAACACAGCGAGGATTGCGATCGACAGCGACGAGAAGAAATCGATGATGCCGGAGTTGAGGAAGGCGATCCTGAGCACGCTCATCGTGCCTGAGGCATAAGTGTCCAGCCGCGCCGCGAGCTTGCGCCTTTCGCGCATGAGCGCATGGTTCCCCTGGATTGTCGGCAAGGTGCGGATGCGATCGGCGAACTGGGCGGCGAGGCGACCGAAGGCCTTCTCCTGCGCCTCGGCGCCGCTGCGGATCGCACCGCCGATGAGGACGAAGAAGACAATCATCACGGGGGTCAGCACGATGAGTGCCAGCGCCGCCTCCCACGAGATGGCCATGATCGCGGCTGCGGCAAGTAGGGGGCCTAACCCCAGCATGATCGACGCAAGGCGATGTCCGACCGCCAAGCCTGCCACGGCTTGCGGATAGCGTTGAAGCCCTGCGATCAATGTTCCGAGCGGCATCGCCTGGATATCGCCGGAAGAAGCCGCGGCGAGGGCGCCGCGCATCGTCTCAAGCAGGCCGTTGGCGACTTTCAGTTCCGTATTGGTGACAGCGCGGTCGGCCACCAGGCCGATGACCGAGCCGAGGATCAAGCTCGCCAAGGCCGCGCCGAGCAGCGGCCAGTTGGCTCGGCCAGAGATCATCTCGCCCACGAACATGGCCGCCAGGCCGATGAAGGCAAGCCGCAGCACAGCGCGCGCTGCCTGCAATGCAAGGGTAGAACGCAAGCCGGGAGCGGCCAGCCCGTGCGCGACGCGGAGCGTCCTGCCGAGGGTGGGCGCCTCGGAATTGGCTGCGTCCGTTGGGCGTTTGTCGAGACGAGTCAGAGCGACTTTGAGCATGACAGTTCAATCTCATGCCAAGGCCATGAGCGAATTGATTCACGTCAAAGGCTCGGCGACAGAACGGGGTTATCGAAGATGATGCTTTAACGGAGTTCTCGCATGACCAGCCCCTTGCTTGTGGAACTGTCGCGGCTGCAATTCGCGCTGACGGCCATGTACCACTTCCTGTTCGTCCCGCTGACGCTGGGCCTGTCGATCATGCTTGCGATGATGGAGACGGTCTACGTCATGACGGGTCGCACGATCTGGCGCGACATGGTCAAATTCTGGGGTGTGCTGTTTGGCATCAATTTCGCGCTTGGCGTTGCCACGGGCCTTACGATGGAATTCGAGTTCGGCATGAACTGGGCCTACTACTCACATTATGTCGGCGATGTGTTTGGCGCCCCGCTTGCAATCGAAGGCCTGATGGCGTTCTTCCTGGAGGCGACTTTCGTCGGCCTGTTCTTCTTCGGCTGGGAAAAGCTCTCGGCGCGCGGCCATCTTGCCGTCACCTGGCTTGTCGCGCTCGGCACCAATTTTTCGGCGCTGTGGATCCTGATCGCCAATGGCTGGATGCAGAATCCGGTCGGCTCGGCCTTCAATCCGGACACGATGCGCATGGAAGTGATCGACTTCGTCGCCGTCATCTTCAACCCGGTCGCGCAGGCTAAGTTCGTTCATACGGTTTCGGCGGGCTATGTCTGCGGTGCCGTCTTCGTGCTCGGCGTTTCGGCCTTCTACATGCTGCGCGGACGGCACATCGATCTCGCCAAACGCTCCTTCGTCATCGCCTCGGCCTTCGGCATCGCCTCGTCGCTGTCCGTCATCGTGCTCGGCGACGAGAGCGGCTACGCCATCACCGACAATCAGAAAATGAAGCTCGCCGCCATGGAGGCAATGTGGGAGACCGAGCCAGCTCCCGCATCCTTCACCGCGTTCGGCATTCCCAGCATGAGCGACCGCACGACCCATTTCGCCGTGCATATCCCTTGGGTCATGGGCCTTATCGGCACGCGCTCGATCGACAAAGAAATCCCTGGCATCTTCGAACTCGTCCAGAGGGCCGAAGGACGCATCCGCAACGGGCTGACTGCTTACGACGCGCTGGAAAAGCTCAAGCTCAACCATGCAGACGCAGCGGCACGCACAAGCTTCGACGCGACAAGCAAGGATCTCGGCTACGCCTTGCTGGTGAAGCGCTACATTGAGGATCCGCGGCTGGCCAATGATGACCAGATCAAACAGGCGGCGTGGTCGACCGTGCCGGAAGTGCCGGCGATCTTCTTCACCTTCAGGCTGATGGTGCTGTGCGCCTTCGTGCTGCTTGCGGTGTTCGCGATCTCGCTCTGGCACACGATGCGCGAGACGCCGGCGCCGCGCTGGCTGATCCGCATGGCGCTGATCGCGATGCCGCTGCCATGGGTTGCCGCGGAGGTCGGCTGGTTTGTTGCCGAATTTGGCCGGCAGCCATGGATCATCGAGGGTACGCTTCCGACTTTCCTGGCGACTTCCGAGCTCGGCATCCATGACCTCCTGATCACCATCTTCGGCTTCACCGTCGTCTACGGCGTGCTGGCCGTGATCGAGGTGCGGCTGATGCTGCAGGCGATAGCAAAGGGTCCGGCTGTCGGCACGGATGTCGCGCCTCCCGTTGGCGAAGGCACACGGGTCCGTCTCGCGGCCGCTCAGTAGACCCGGGACCAGCAAGGAACAACGACTATGATCGATTTTCTCTTCAACTATGAAACCCTGCGGATCATATGGTGGGTGCTTCTTGGCGTCCTTTTGATCGGCTTCGCGGTCACGGACGGCTTTGACATGGGTGTCGGGGCATTGCTGCCCTTCGTCGCAAAAACAGACATCGAGCGGCGCGTTGCCATCAACACCATCGGACCGGTCTGGGAGGGCAATCAGGTCTGGTTCGTGCTCGGCGGCGGCGCCATCTTCGCTGCGTGGCCGGCGCTCTACGCGTTGAGCTTCTCCGGCTTCTACCTCGCCATGTTCCTGGTTCTGTTCGCGATGATCCTGCGGCCGGTTGCCTTCAAGTACCGTTCCAAGCGGGAAGACGCCCGCTGGCGTTCGAACTGGGACTGGGCGGTGTTCATCGGCGGCGCCGTGCCGGCGCTCATCTTCGGCGTGGCGGTGGGCAATGCCCTGAGAGGTGTGCCGTTCCATTTCTCCACCGACTTGCGGCCGTTCTACGAGGGTACCCTGTTCGGCCTGCTCAATCCGGTGGCGCTCTATTGCGGCCTTGTTTCGCTTTCCATGCTTGTCATGCACGGCGCGGCGTGGCTGGCCTTTAAGGCGGAAGGGCCGGTGGCTGACCGCGCCCGCATCATTGGCGGCAAGGCCGCGCTGGCCGCTGCTGTTCTGTTCGCCGGCGGCGGTGTGCTTGTCTGGCTCGGGCTGCTAGGCGGCTATGAGGTGACGAGCGCCGTCGTCTGGGATGGCCCGTCCAATCCGCTTGGCAAGACCGTGATCGCAAACGCGAACGGCTGGCTGCGCAACTTCTACGCCACGCCGGCTCTGTGCCTGGTGCCCGCGCTGGGTATCGTGGCGCCGCTGAGCGCCGCCGCCGGGTTCAGGGCGCGACGCGAAGGCCTCACCTTCCTGGCGTCGAAACTTGGCATTTTCTGCATCATCGCGACTGTCGGTCTTGCGATGTTCCCGATCATCCTGCCGTCGAGCACGAATCCGGGCCATTCGCTTGCCGTGTTCGACGCATCCTCAAGCCGGGCGACGCTGCGCAACATGCTGATCGCAACCGTGATCTTCCTGCCGCTCATCCTCGCCTACACGGCGTGGGTCTACAGCGTGCTTTGGGGGAAGGTCAGCGAAGCTTCCGTGCGCGGCGCCGGTTCTTCGGCTTATTGAATCAGAGACTGGAGATTGCAACGATGTGGTACTTCGCCTGGATCCTCGGCCTCGGACTGGCCACCACGGTCGGCATCCTGAATGCCCTCTGGTATGAATTGCGCGCGGTTCGCGCGCAGCCCTCCGAACAAATTGAACACTTGGAAGCACCGTGAGTCGCCGAAATCAAACCTCCGATCGGAAACGCCGTCGCTTCTCAACTTGATGACGGGAGCCCTTGCGCACGCCAGGCGCTGATGCCGCCGCCCATATGTGTGTCGTGCGCCTGTCCTGCCGCCATGGCGATGGCAATCGCTTGCGATGACCGGCCGCCGGCGTGGCAATAAAACACGACGGGTTTGCCGGATGGAATGCGGTCCATCTCGTCCCGAAGCCTGCCCAAAGGTATATGGATGGCGCCGGCTATATGCCCAGACGCCCACTCGCCGTCCTCCCTGACGTCCACAAGCGTGACGGCGTCACCCATCTGGCGCACTTGCGTCGGGGTCAGGGTCCTGGCTGCCGACCGCGCTCCAAATCCAAACATTGTAATTCTCCTGTTTCCTGCCGATCCGGCCTGGTGCCGCCTTTGAGATCCTCGAGGCCTCTGCTCAATTTGGCCAAGGCGAGCGACAGCGAAGGTTCTTCGCCATCGCTTACCGTCACGAACAGAAAGCCGAGTGAAGCGCTTCGACAACCGTGAGGACTTCTGGCCGGGTGATGCGGTAGTAGACGGTCGTGCCATCGCGGCGCGATTCAACCAGGCCGTCAGCGCGCAACCGCATGAGCTGCTGCGACATTGGCACCTGGTCAATGCCCAGCAGTTCGCGCAGCTCCGACACCGAGCGCTCATCCTTCCCCAACGCGCAAAGGACCAGCAGCCGTTGCGGATGTGATAGGCTCCTGAGCAAGTCCGCTGCCTTTCCCGAAGCCGGGATCATCTCTCTTACATTCATACTCTTGAATTTATAATCTTTGAATGTTAAATGCAAGCCCATGAGCCTGGCTTGCGAACGGCACGACTTGAGCCAGATCAACACAGGCCTGCTGCCTTGCTGTCAGTTTGCTGGAACGAAACATCGGGAGGAACCCCATGTCACACATCGTCGTCCTTGGAGCCGGTCTTGGCGGAACCATCATGGCCTATGAAATGCGAGAGAAGCTGCGCCGCGAGGACAGCCTGACCGTCGTCAATCTCGGCACATCCTATTCCTTTGTGCCTTCCAATCCCTGGGTGGCAGTCGGCTGGCGCAAGCGCGACGACATCACGGTCGATCTCGCCGCAATTTTCCAGCGACGCAACATCGCGCTCAAACCCGAGGGCGCCAAGAAAGTGTATCCGAAGGAAAACCGGATCGAGCTCAACGACGGTGCGTTTGTCGATTACGACTACCTGATCATAGCGACCGGGCCAGATCTTGCGTTCGATGAGGTGCCCGGCCTCGGGCCTGCTGGATATACGCAGTCGATCTGCCACATCGACCATGCGACCGTCACCAAGGCGAAGGTCGATGAACTCGTCCGCAATCCGGGTCCTGTGATCGTCGGCGCCGTCCAGGGGGCATCCTGCTACGGACCCGCCTACGAATTCGCCTTCATCCTCGACACCGCGCTACGGAGGGCCAAGGTGCGCGACCGGGTGCCGATGACGTTCGTGACGCCGGAGCCCTATATCGGTCATCTCGGCCTGGACGGCGTCGGCGATACCAAGGGCCTGCTCGAGAGTGCCATGCGCGATCGGCACATCAAGTGGATCACGAACGCCAAGGTGTCGTCAGTCGACGCTGGAACCATGCATGTGGAGGAAGTTAACGAGGACGGTTCGGTGAAGGCCACGCACGACCTGCCGTTCACCTTCTCGATGATGCTTCCGGCTTTCCGTGGCGTGCCGGCGGTGAAGGACATAGAGGGCCTGGTCAATCCGCGCGGGTTCGTCACGATCGACAAGCATCAGCGGAACCAGACCTATCCGAACATCTTTTCGATCGGCGTCTGCGTCGCCATTCCTCCAGTCGGTAAGACGCCGCTGCCGGTTGGTGTTCCAAAGACCGGCTTCATGATCGAATCCATGGTCACGGCGACGGCGGAAAACATTGGCTCACTGCTGCGCGGCGAGGAACCGCGGGCTGTCGCGACCTGGAATGCGGTCTGCCTGGCCGACTTCGGCGACGAAGGCATCGCCTTCGTGGCGCAGCCGCAGATCCCGCCACGCAACGTCAACTGGTCATCGCAGGGCAAGTGGGTGCACGCAGCCAAAGTGGGGTTCGAGAAATACTTCCTGCACAAGGTCCGTCAGGGCAAGAGCGAGACCTTCTACGAGGGACTGGCACTCGACTTGCTCGGTATCAAGAAGCTCAAGGCCATTCACATGGAGCCTGCCGAATAGGCACGGCCCAGATTTCAGGAGACGAGATTATGACGATCGACAAGGCAGTTCTGATGTTCGCGGGGTTCATGGTGCTGATCTCCGTCGCGCTCGGCTATTACTATTCGCCCTACTGGTTCCTGCTAACCGCCTTTGCCGGGCTCAATATGGTGCAGGCTTCGGTGACGGGCTGGTGCCCGGCGGCGATCGTCTTCAAGAAAGTCGGCTGCAAGAGCGGCGTCGCCTTCAAGTAGCCCCCGACTTTCCAGGATTGGCGTCCCACACGGGAGGCGCCTTCGCGCCTCCCGTCCTTTCAACTCGTTCCGAGAACGGCACATTGCGATGAGATACGTACGATTCTTCCTGGCCAACGGGCTTCTGCTCGGCATCACGCTGCTCGCCAGCGGTGGCGCTCTTGCCGGGGACTTCACGGTCGCGGCCGCCACCATCCCCGAGATGAAGGCCGTTTTCGGCCAGGTCGAAAGCCGCACGATCGTGCCGGCACGCGCGCGCATTTCGGGAACCATCACCGAGGTGCGGGTGACGGAAGGCCAGGTCGTCAAGAAGGGTGATGTCGTCGCCACCGTCGTCGACGACAAGATAGCTCTGCAGCTTCTCACAGCCGATGCCAAGATCGGCGCTCTCAATTCCCAGATGGAGAATGCCAAGACCGATCTGCAGCGCGCCCAGGATTTGCTGGCCAAGGGTGCCGCGACCCAGAGCCGGGTCGATGCGGCTCAGACCCAGTTCGACGTCATCACTGCTCAGCTGGCGGCCGCGGTTGCCGAAAAGGCCGTTACCCAGCAGAGCGCCAAGGAAGGCGACACCCTTGCACCGGCCGATGGTCGAGTGCTGACGGTTCCAGTGACGGCCGGCTCTGTGATCATGGCGGGCGAACCGGTCGCCCGGGTCGCCTCGGGCCAATACTATCTGCGACTGTCGCTGCCGGAGCGGCATGCGACGGAGATCACCGAGGGTGCCCAGGTCGATATCGCCGAACGCGGCGCCGGTGCGGATGGCGGCTTCGTCAAGGCCCGTCAGGGCCGCATAGCCAAGGTCTATCCGGAGATTGAGAACGGCCGCGTCATCGCCGATGTCGAGGTCGCCGACATCGGCAGCTTCTTCGTCAACGAGCGCACGCTGGTGTCGATCCCTGTCGCGAAGCGGACCATTCTCGGCGTGCCGCCGCAGGCGGTCAGCACGGTGCATGGGATCGACTACGTCACAGTCCATACGGCGGGCGGACCGCTCGGCGTCGCAGTCGTGCTCGGCGAGCGATACGAGGATGGCGGACAGCCACGGGTCGAGGTCCTTACCGGCCTCGCCGAAGGCGACAAAGTTGTCCTGCCATGAAACTTGGCATTGCCGGCGGGCTGACTCGCTCGTTCATCGCCTCGCCGCTGACCCCGCTCTTCCTGTTGGCGGCGCTGGCACTCGGGCTTGTAGCCCTCGCCACGCTGCCACGCGAGGAGGAGCCGCAGATTTCCGTGCCCATGGTAGACATCCATGTCGCGGCCAATGGGCTGAAGGCGGAGGATGCGGTCAAGCTCGTGACCGAACCGCTGGAAACCATCATCAAGGGCATCGACGGTGTCGAGCACGTTTATTCGCAAACCGTAGACGACGGCGCGCTGGTGACGGCACGCTTCAAGGTCGGAACTAGTTCCGACGCCGCCGTTTTGCGCGTTCACGACAAGGTACGCGCCAATATGGATCGCATCCCGGTCGGCATCCCCGAACCGCTCATCGTCGGGCGTGGCATCGACGACGTCGCGATTGTGGTGGTGACATTGACACCGACGCCCGAGGCGGCCGCTCGCTATTCCTCGGCCGATCTCACGCGGCTTGCGCATGAACTTCAGGTAGAGGTCGCCAAGCTGCCGGATATTGGCCTGACTTATATCGTCGGCGAACAGCCGGAAGCGATCCAGGTCGAGCCGGATCCGGAAAAACTCTCTCTTTACGGCATCACGCTGCAGCAGTTGACGGCCAAGGTCGCCGGCGCCAACAGATCCTTCCAGATCGGCACGGTGCGCGACGAGGGTAAGCAGCGCGTGCTGGTCGCCGGCCAGACCCTGCAGACGCTCGCCGACATCGGCAATCTGCTTCTGACCGCGCGGGACGGGCGGCCGGTCTATGTGCGCGACGTGGCCAGAATCGTGTTGGCGACCTCGCCGGCCGAGAACCGGGTCACCAACATCGTCAAGTCCGACAAGGGACTTGATCGGGCCCCGGCCGTGTCGCTGGCTGTTGCCAAGCGGCCTGGCACGAACGCCGTTGTCATTGCCGATACGATCGTCAAACGTCTTGACCAGGTGCGGGGTGAAATCTTCCCGAAGGACGTCGAGATGGTCGTGACCCGCGACTACGGCCAGACCGCGAACGAGAAGGCGAACGAACTGCTCTTCCACTTCGGCCTTGCCACGATCTCCATTGTCGTGCTGGTCGCAATCGCCATCGGTTGGCGAGAGGCACTGGTTGTGGCCGTTGTCATCCCGACGACGATCCTGCTCACGTTGTTTGCCTCGCGCATCATGGGCTATACCCTGAACCGCGTCAGCCTGTTCGCGCTGATCTTTTCCATCGGCATCCTCGTCGACGATGCGATCGTGGTGATCGAGAACATTGCCCGGCATTGGGCCATGGATGATGGGAGGTCCCGCAAGCAGGCGGCGATCGACGCCGTGGCCGAGGTCGGCAATCCGACCATCGTGGCGACGCTCACCGTGATCGCGGCGCTCCTGCCAATGCTGTTCGTGTCTGGTCTGATGGGCCCGTACATGAGCCCTATCCCAGCCAACGCATCGGCGGCAATGCTGTTCTCCTTCTTTATCGCGGTGACGCTGACGCCTTGGCTGATGATGAAATTCGGCAAGACGGGCCAAGCCTCGGCGCATGCCCATGATGCCGGTACGCCCGGTGGCGCGCTCGGCCGCGCCTATATCGCAGTCGCAAGGCCCGTCCTGAAGTCGCGGTTCCGGTCATGGACCTTCCTGCTTGTCGTCGGCGCCGCGACCATGGCTTCGATGGTCCTCATCTATTCCAAGCACGTCACGGTCAAGCTGCTGCCGTTCGATAACAAGACCGAATTGCAGGTGGTTGCGGACCTGCCCAAAGGCTCCTCGGTCGAGGACACAAACCGGCTGTTGCAGGCTGTGGTGGATCGTCTCGCTGGGGTGGCCGAGGTGGTTTCGTTCCAGACCTATGCCGGCACGGCAGCGCCTTTCAACTTCAACGGCCTGGTGCGACATTACTACCTTCGCTCCGGATCTGAGCAGGGCGACGTCGTGGTCAACTTAGTGGGGAAGGGGGAGCGCAGCCGTGCCAGCCATGCCATCGCCCTCGACATCCGCGAACGGCTGAGAGGCATTGCCATGCCAGAAGGCACCGTGCTCAAGGTGGTCGAGCCACCGCCTGGTCCGCCGGTGCTGGGGACATTGCTCGCGGAGATCTATGGGCCTGACGCCGAGACGCGCCGCGCGGTGGCGACAAAGGTGCGCGAGACGTTCGCCTCTATTCCGTTCATTGTCGACGTCGACGACAGCTTCCACAACCAGCCGCAGCGCGTGCGGCTGGCGATCGACCAGGACAACCTCGAATATTACAAAGTCGAGCAGTCCGATGTGTACGACACGCTGAACTACCTCTACGGCGGCACGACGGTCGGCTACTCACACCGCAGCGGCGGCCGCCAACCGATCCCGATCCGCGTGGCGCTCTCGAAGAGCGGCGGCGTGGTCGATCAGCGCGCGCTGACGACGCCGGTGCCGGCGAACGCGCTGCCCGGCGCACGCGACGTGGTGGAACTCGGCGATGTCGTGCAGGTGACGCGCGAGGCGGCCTCCTACCCGATCTTTCGCCACAACGGCCGGCCCGCGGAGATGGTAATGGGGGAACTCGCGGGCGCGTTCGAAGCCCCGGTTTATGGCATGCTCGCCGTCAACGATGCCATTGCCAAGGCCGATTGGGGTAACCTGCCGAAACCGACGATCGCGTTGCACGGGCAACCGGACGACGAATCCAAGCCAACGCTTCTGTGGGACGGGGAGTGGGAAGTGACATGGGTCACCTTCCGCGACATGGGCGCGGCCTTCATAGTGGCTATCCTGGGCATCTACATTCTCGTCGTCGCGCAGTTCGGTTCGTTCAGGCTGCCGCTGGTTATCCTGACGCCGATCCCGCTGACCCTGATCGGTATCATGCTCGGCCATTGGGCCTTCGGCGCGCCGTTCTCGGCCACCTCGATGATCGGCTTCATCGCGCTTGCCGGCATCATTGTGCGCAACTCGATCCTGCTGGTGGATTTCATTCGCCACTCCAAGGGCACTGACAGGCCTCTGGTCGACGTGCTGCTCGAGGCCGGCGCCATTCGCTTCAAGCCGATCCTGCTGACCGCGATCGCAGCGATGATCGGGGCGGCGGTTATCCTGACCGACCCGATTTTCCAGGGGTTGGCGATCTCGCTGCTGTTTGGCCTCGCCTCGTCGACGCTGCTGACGGTGCTCGTCATTCCCGCGATCTACGTGGCGCTACGCGGCGGCTCGCCGCAGGACACCGATAGCGGCGCGCCGGCAGAGCCCACAACGACCGATGAACCAACCTCGGCTCTCGCCTGAACCAACAAGGACAAGATCATGAGTTACCATTTTTCCAAGACGCTGGACTCCAGCTTCGATGCGGCGGTCGAACACACGACGGCCGTTCTGAAGGATGCCGGCTTCGGCATCATTACTGAGATCGACGTCAAGGAGACGTTCAAGAAGAAACTTGGAATTGACTACCGCAACTACCGTATTCTTGGTGCCTGCAATCCCAAAATGGCGCTTGAGGCGCTGTCGATCGAGGACAAGGTCGGCACGATGTTGCCTTGCAACGTCATCGTTCAGGAATTGGGCGAAGGGCAGGTGGAAGTCGCTGCGATCGACCCGGTTGCCTCGATGGCTGCGATCGAGAACGTGGCGTTGCGCGGTCCGGCCGAGCAGGTGCGCACCATGCTGCGAGACGCGATCGAAGGCCTTTGAGGCATTGAGATGTATGCACACCTGTTAGTCGCCACGGACGGATCTGAACTGGCCGAGATCGGCGTGAAGCACGGGCTGTCTCTTGCCAGCCGTCTGAAGGCAAAGATTGTCTTCTTGAATGTGACCGAACCGTTCCCTCTCTTCGATTGGCGAGACCCGATGTCAGGCTATTCGGCTGGCGAAAATTTCCGTGCCTATCTCGAAGAAGGGCGACGCCTTGCCGGGCAGATCCTCGATCGATGCAAGGCGTCGGCTTTGGACTTGGGCGTGGACGCCAAGGTCGTGCATCTAGAGAACAAGAGACCAGCGCAGGCGATCCTGGAGCTATCCAAGGCAGAAGGCTGCGACCTCATCGTCATGGCCTCGCACGGGCGCCAGGGAATGAGAAAGCTGCTCTTGGGAAGCCAGACCGCCGAAGTGCTTTCCTATACCGATATCCCGGTCCTTGTGGTTCGCTAGGACGTTTGGCGGCCAGCCGCGATCTGACCTCGATCAATACCGGGCATCCGATTTGGTGCCAGAAGAGCTCAGGCGTCGCTTGTACCAAGCAGGCAAGGCCAGCGAGAAAGGCCACGGAATGTTCGAATACAGGGTCGAAGCCAGACGGACCGATGCACAAGGCAGCGTCGCCACGACCAAGAACGCCGCGCTTGTTCTCGACACCTGTCTCGAGGGCCGGGCCGACGCCTTCAATCCAGCCGAACTGCTTCTCGCGGCGATTGCCGCCTGCATGATCAAGGGCATCGAGCGCGTCACGCCGATGCTCAATTTCAAGCTACGCGGCGTCGAGGTCGCGTTGCATGCGGTTCGGCGCGACAGCCCGCGGGGGATTGCCTCGATCGACTACGAGCTTGTCATCGACACCGATGAAACCGACCAGCGGCTGGAGCTGTTGCACAAGAACGTCCGCAAGTACGGCACGATTTCCAATACAGTCGCCGCCGCCACGAAACTCGAAGGCACGATCAGGATAAAAGCATGAGCCGCCTGCATGTCGAAAATCATCTTGTGTCGCGCATCGGCTGGCTGCGCGCCGCCGTGCTGGGGGCCAATGATGGCATCGTCTCGACCGCCAGCCTGATCGTCGGCGTGGCGTCGGCCGCCGCGCCGACTTCGCAGGTTCTGGTCGCCGGCATAGCAGGGCTGGTCGCGGGCGCCATGTCGATGGCGGCCGGTGAATATGTCTCGGTCAGCTCCCAGTCGGACACCGAGAATGCCGACCTCGCCCGCGAACGCGAGGAACTCAGGACCCAGCCGGAATTCGAGCGCGAGGAACTGGCGCAGATCTACGTCAAGCGCGGGCTGGAGCCTGGTCTGGCGCGGCAGGTCGCCGACCAGCTGATGGCCAAGGATGCCCTGGCTGCGCATGCCCATGACGAACTCGGCATTTCCGAAATGACCACGGCGCGCCCGATTCAGGCGGCGTTGACCTCGGCGGCGACCTTCAGCGTCGGCGCTGCGATGCCGCTGCTCATGGTGCTGATATCGCCTGCCTCCATGCTGGTACTGGCAGTCTCGGTGGCATCCCTGCTTTTCCTTGCTCTGCTGGGTGCCGTCGGCGCCAAGGCAGGCGGCGCCAACATTCTACGCGCAACGCTGCGCGTCACCTTCTGGGGCGCCTTCGCCATGGCGCTCACCGCCGGCATCGGCGGGCTGGTCGGCACCGCCGTCTAGGGCAGCGGCGGCCCAGGATCCGACTGGTCTCGATCTGTGCGTTTGCCCCGTGCGGTGGTCCGCAGGACACTTCGGTACGGGTCATTCCTGTTGCTTGCGATTGTTGAGTTTATCGCGCGAAGCCCATACCTCGACGAGCAGCATCGTCACTGTAACTGCCAGGGGTCCGAGTATGAATCCGGGAGCACCGAAAAGAGCGAGCCCACCTATCATCGATATGAAAGCGGGAATCGTATGGAGCCTCAGTTGGTTTCCCACAAACATCGGACGAAGGACATTGTCGATGCCGCCTACGACGATGCCGCCCCAAGCCGCGAGGATCGGGTCCTTGGCCCAGTCGCCATCAGCAGGAGGAGGATTGCCGCCGGTATCCACACGATGAATGCACCCAGCACTGGCACGACAGAAAGCAGGCTCATCACCAGGCCCCAAAGAAGGGGCGTCGGCAAACCGAGGATCCAGAACATGAGCCCGCCCAAAGAACCCTGCACTGCAGCGACGGCCAATGTCCCGTACACCGTGGCTTGGACGGTATCGAACTGAAGCTCCGTCAACTGAAGGTCTTCAGAGAAGTGTTGCGCGCCGGTTCGGCAAGGCGAGCAGCGGCAGCGCTCGGGATAAGCCAGCCGGCCGTCAGTCAACATGTGAAGCAACTCCAGACCACGCTCGGCATCACACTCTTCAAGAGATCGGCCAACCGCATCGTCCCCTTGCAGGAGGCCTGGGAACTCCTGCGAAACGTGGAAATTGCCCTGACGTCCCTGGATCGGCTGGAAGCGTCGATCTTCGCGATGAAGAACGAGGAAAAGCAACGGATTGCGATTGCCGCGCCTTCTGTTTTCGGTTTCGTGACCTTGCCCCAAGGTCGTGGCGATCATCCACTCAAAGACCGCTTCGAATGTCCGGTCGATTTCGGGAAGCTGCGAGCAGATCGGCGAGCACATCCTGGCTGGGCGGGCGGATCTCGGAATCTCGAGACTGCCGCTGGACCCAAGTCTGTTTGAATGGGCGCCGCTTGGGTCGGCACGAAACGTATGCATTTTCCATCCCGACCATCGCTTCCCAAAACAGACCTGTATCGAGGCTCACGACCTGGCAGGCGAAACGATCGTCGATATCGATCCGCAGTTCGCCGCCCACAAGATGAACTTCAATGCCTTGCGCTTCGCCGGCGTTGAGCCGGACATCCTGGTGGAATTCGATTGCAACGGTCACGAAGCCGGATACGTTTCGGCTGGCCTGGGCATTTCGATAACCAATGAAATCATCGCGCGTGAATACGCGGCGTTTCACCTGGGAATAAAGCCGGTGGAACCGTCCGCGCTCTATCACTATGTTGCGCTTTGGCAGAAGGGCAGGACCTTTCCAACACATTGAAGGTCTCGCTCGATACGCTCATCGCCGCGTTTTCCACGGAGCCGCCTGCGAGAGGTTGATAGGTATTCCTCAGGATGCGGCAGACATTGAAGTTTTTATTGGTAGCTCACAGCAGATCGCACTTGCGCCGGCTAGGCTGCCCTCGCAACACGGATCTTGTGCAGGGTTTCCGGCTTGAGATGCGTATATCGACGCGCCGTCTTCCAATCGTTGTGCCCCGTGACCAAAGCGACTTTTTCTATGTTCTATCGTGAAAACCTTTTGACGCTCCCATCTATGCGGCCCGCGCTGCCAACAGCGCGTGGAGAGCCTCCGGCTTCAGATGGGTGTAGAGCTTCAATATTTTCCAGTCTGGGTTTCGCGGTGGTCATCGGCGCTTTCCGGTAGGGTCCGGTTGTCGACACCAACCCCGCAGGCCCAGCGCAACGGACATCGCGATCGGGATTGGGAGACGCGGGCAGGCACCGTCGAGCTGCGCATCCCGAAGCGCAGGAAAGGCTCCTACTTCCGGGCTTTCTGGAGCCGCGTCGGATGGCCGAGAAGGCGCTGACTGCTGTCATCCAGGAAGCCTATGTTCAGGGCATCTCGACGCGATCGGTCGATGATCCGGTCAAGGCGATGGGCATGTCGGGCACCTCCAAGAGCCAGGTCTCTCGGCTGTGCGAGGAGATCGATGGCAAGGTGAAGGCCTTCCTCGAACGCCCGATCGAGGGCGACTGGCCGTATCTCTGGATCGACGCGACTTACCTAAAGGTCCGCTGCGGCGGCCGCATCGTATCCGTGGCTGTCATTATCGCGGTCGGAGTCAACGCGGACGGCCGGCGCGAGGTGCTGGGCATCGAGGTCGGCACATCGGAGGCCGAGCGGCTGCGTTCTGGGAGATCTTTTGCGATAGACAGGCGCATCATGACTTCCTGTTTAACCAGGCGAACTCGGTATTTCGCATGCGGCGACGGCGAGACCGATCCAGGCCGAGCTGGCGTCCGCGGCTGCATTTTCGGTTGGCGCGGCCATGCCA
This sequence comes from Mesorhizobium sp. INR15, assembly GCF_015500075.1. Taxonomy (NCBI): domain Bacteria; kingdom Pseudomonadati; phylum Pseudomonadota; class Alphaproteobacteria; order Hyphomicrobiales; family Phyllobacteriaceae; genus Mesorhizobium; species Mesorhizobium sp. INR15. Next base: position 4,383,791 of record NZ_CP045496.1, read on the forward strand.
TTGGCGATGGTGCTTGTTTCACCGGCAGCCTAGCTTGCAGCAACCGTGTCGGTTGCCTCGCTCCTATTCCTGGCGGTGCTGGGTGCCATCGGCGCGAAAGCCGGCGGCGCCAATGTGATGAGGGCAACCGTTCGCGTCACATTCTGGGGTGCGTTGGCAATGGCGCTGACGGCCGGCATTGGCGCCGTGGTTGGTGCCGCCATCTGACCTGGTCCGGCTTCGATCTCGGTAGATTCCACGAGCGCCTTTTCTTGCGCAAAACAATCCGGCCCTGAGGAGTCAGCACTACGAAGTTGCGAAAGCGCAACGAAGGAAGCCAGAGCCGGATTTATGAAGACGCTTCGCAAATCGCGGAGACTTCATCGTGAAACAGCGCGGTTCGATCAACCCCGATATGGTCGTCGACGAAATCATGAGGAAATGGCCGGCAACGGTGGCGGTGATGCTGAGACACAAGATGCTCTGCGTCGGCTGTCCGATCGGCACATTCCATACAGTAACCGAGGCGTGCCGGGAACATCGGATCGATGAGGGCGACTTTCTGGTCGAACTCGAAGCGGCCGTTCGAGGAAAATGGTGACGGTCAGCCCTTGTCCCGGTTCTCGGCCAGAACCACAAGGCGATGCGCATCCTTGACCGTGACTTTCTGGCGCCCGCTGAGGATTATTCCGTTGTCTTTCCACTTGCTGGAGCAGGCGGCTGACCGTGTGCAGTGTCGTCCCCGTCATCTCGGCGATGTCTTGCCTTGAGATCGGGAAATCGATTTCGATGCCGCTGTCGGTCTTGCGGCCGGTCTGGTTTGCCAGCCGCAATAGTGCATGCGCGACCCGCTGCTCCACCTGTTCCGTGGACATCTCGACCACCCGCGTCTGGGTCTCCTGCAGCCTGGTTCCAACCGTCTTGTATGTGGTTGCCCCAAACACCGGGAACCGGCGCGCCAGTTCCGCCCATAGAGCATTGGCCCAGGCCAGCACCACGCAATCCACCGCCGCGACAGCGCTGGCGGGGTAGGTCGTCCGGCCTAGCGCTGCGGCGACGCCAAAGATCTCGCCTTCGCTTATGTATCTCGCGATGACCTGCTGTCCGTCAGGCGTGGTGCGGACCACCCGTATGTGCCCGGCGATCAGCACGAAGAAGGAATGGGCCTCGGCTTCCTGCTCGAAGATCGTTGAGTCCTTGGCATAGCGTGACGATCGAGCGCCTCTGAGAAGCTCGCTTTGCTCTTTGGGCGCCATCCCCTGAAAAAGGGGCAGCCGCGATATCAGCGATCGGTCCAGCGCAACCAAGCGAATTTCCTCAGAACCCTTCCGCGTCAATCGTGCGGGAGCCCTTTCTTATCCCGAGTTTGCGCCAGCGCAAATTGTCCTCTGCCGCATCAGGCTAAATGGGCATGGAACGGCGCAACGCCGCGAAGACGAAACAAAGGACAAATCGATGAAACTCTCCATCCTCGCTGCCGCAATCTCCCTCCTCGCGCTCGCCGGCGGTGCAAGTGCGGAAGAGCACGTGGTGCAAATGCTCAACAAGGGCGAAAAGGGCGCCATGGTTTTCCAGCCGGCCTTCGTCAAGGCAGCACCTGGCGACACCGTCAAGTTCGTCCCCACCGACAAGACCCACGACGCCGAGTCGATTAAGGGTATGCTTCCGGATGGCGCTGAGCCTTTCAAGGGCAAGCCCAGCGAGGAAATCACCGTTACGCTGACGAAGGAGGGCGTTTACGGCGTCAAATGCGCGCCCCATTACGGCATGGGGATGGTCGCGCTCATCGTTGTCGGCAAGCCGGTCAATCTCGATGCCGCCAAGGCGGTCAAGCATCCTGGCAAGGCAAAAACGGTGTTCGCCGACCTGTTCACCCAGGTTCCGGCCAACTGACCACCATACAGTCTGCCTGCCGTAAGGGGGCGGGGCACGGGCCAGACGGACCGAGGGCGGCGGTTCATCCGGCCCTTTTCATTTGAGGATGCAGTCATGGCAGTTTCACGCCTGCGGAGCTATTCCGGACCTGCGGTTCTCTCCTATGGATTCAGGCCCTTCTTCCTCCTCGGGCCGCTGTATGCCGCGCTCTCCATTCTACTCTGGCTGCCGATGTATGCAGGCGAGCTTGTTGTCCACAGTGCGTTTGCCCCGGTCGACTGGCATATCCACGAGATGCTGTTCGGCTATCTGCCGGCGATCGTTACCGGGTTCCTGCTCACCGCCATCCCTAACTGGACGGGCCGGCTGCCCGTGCAGGGACTGCCCTTGCTGGCGCTGGTTGTCCTGTGGCTTGCTGGCCGCGCCTCTGTCTTCTTCTCGGCGGATATCGGCTGGCAAGCCGCCGCCGTGATTGATGGCGCCTTTCTGCTTGCGGTCGCCGCGGCGGCGGCACACGAAATCGTCGCGGGACGGAACTGGCGTAATCTCAAGGTGCTGCTGCCGCTTGCAGTCCTGGCTGGCGCCAACGGCGCGTTCCACATCGAGGCGCACCTTCAAGGCACATCCGACAGCCGCAGGCTCGGCATGGCAGCGGCGATCATGCTCATCTCGCTGATCGGTGGGCGCATCATTCCGAGCTTCACGCGCAACTGGCTCGTCCGCGAAAATCCTGGCAGGCTGCCCGCTCCATTCGACCGTTTTGACATTGCATCGCTAGCCATCTCAGCCGTCGCGCTGGGAGCATGGTCGTTCGCCCCCGACAACAGTGTCTCAGGAATGCTTATGGCCGTCGCCGCAATCTGCCAGACGTGCCGTCTGTCGCGCTGGGCTGGCGAGCGCACATTGCGGGATCCGCTCGTGCTTGTACTCCATCTTGCATATGCCTTTGTGCCGGTTGGTCTCGCCCTCGTCTCGGCATCGATCTTCTTCCCTGATGCCGTACCAGCAGCGGCGGGACTTCACGCGCTCGGAACGGGTGCGGTCGGCGCGATGACGCTTGCCGTGATGACCCGCGCAACGCTCGGGCACACCGGGCGGGCGCTCAAGGCTGGAACAGGCGCCTTGTTTATCTTCGTAGCCGTCCTTCTCGCGGGATCATCGAGAATCCTGGCCGCCTTCGTCCCCGTTGGCGTGATGATCGACATTGCCGGCGCCGCCTGGGTGGCGGCATTTGCAGGCTTCGTCCTAGTCTACGGCAACGCATTGATGACACCAAAGGCGCGGTGAGCCGGCGGGGAGAGCCGGCGACCGTCGAAACGCGAATGGAGCAGCCACTCCATATTCATCAGACAATGCCGAGGTAGCGGAGGATACGGTTCACCCATCCTCGCTGGTCCCGGACCAGCCTGAATCCCAGATTGTCGGGATGCGTGCCAACGGCACAGCCGCCGCTCTTTCCATCGCTGACGAAGTTCGACATATAGGCTCTGTGAAGTCCTTCTTTGGACGCCGCAATTGTCGACCGACTCGCAACACCGCTTCCATCGGCAGCCAACGTGGTGCGGACATAGCAGGTCGAGGTCCACTCCCAGACGTTACCAGAAAAGTCGGCGAGGCCCAGGGAATTCAAACCAAAAGAGCCACGGCTCCTGGGCAACGGGTCCGGTTTGCGACTGAGGTCCACCTCGGCCTGTAGCTGGTGAGCCAACGGCTGGCACAGCTATTTCCATCAGCATCGCGCGTGTCCCCTCTGCCGTTGGCTGACAGCGGCCAGCCTCGACACAGGTCTTATAGACGGTCGCGCTACTTGATAGGTCATGATCTCGGCAGGCGATCAGTTGCCGTTACGGGAGTGCCTTCCGGGCGTTCGTCTTTCAGGAACTCGCCGGTCTTCGGATGATCGAACCGGGAAGAAGGAAAAGCGCACAAGCAACCTTGAGGCAGCGCGGGTTCTCAATGAAGTCACGCGCCCAAAATGCGTTGCCGGATTGATGCCAAGACATTTAATCATCGCGACAAACCTGTCGGGCCAAACGCATTCGGCAGCGGACTAAATAAACTCTACCTCCCAAGCATTGGCTTCAGGCGGGTATCGGCCCAGGGGCGCTGACCTGCTTCATCAGGTCGTCGTTCCAGTCGCCTTCCACCGTGAAATGCGCTGTGGCGCCGAGAATCACCGCTTCGATCAGATTGTGGTTGACGTATGCATAGATACCCGGCTGACGGAACTTGTAGAGCGCCGCGGCCGCTGAACCGCCGCGCACGAACCAGGTTTCGAGGTTCTTTGCCGGTGGATTATCGAACTTGCCCTGCTCCCAAACATGATCTCCATGCCCTCCGATGAGGTGCGGGCGGCTGTCCCGGTTGGCTTGTGAATGGACAATAAGGACGGTTTCTCCAACCTTTGCCGCCATGGCCTTGTCGCCGGTGAGCGCCCCAGCCGCGCCATTGAAAACCACATGGGAGGGAACGAGCTTGGTCATCACCTCCATGATTTCCTCATAACCGTCGCCGGGGGACGCATAGGATTTGAACACGCCTTTGCTGTCGCGAGGCAGGTAGAAATCCTGCTCGCCTATATAATAGATGCGGTCGTACCGCAGGGAATTGCCGGCTTCATCCTTGAGGCCTTCGCGCGGCAGTACCATTATGGCGCCGTTCATTCCGGAGACGACGTGCCAGGGGATCATCGGGCCGCCTGGCGCGCAATGATAGACGAATACACCGGCACGCGTCGCCTTGAAGCGCAGAACTGTCTGCTCGCCCGGATTGATGAGGGTCAAAGCGCCGCCCCCGAGACCTCCGGTGGCGGCATGGAAGTCGATATTATGCTGCATCGCGTTGGTGTCCGGATTGACCAGCGTCAGTTCGACATAGTCGCCCTCGTGCACCACCATCAACGGGCCCGGCACGGTGCCATTAAAGGTCATGGCTGGATAAGTGGTGCCGTCCTGGTCGATGACCAGCGGCTTTTCCTCTATGACCAGGCGGAACTCCTTTATCCCGGGTGTCGCCTTGGTCGCCTGCTCATGAGGGTGCACGAAGGGAGGGTCCACCAGCGCCACCTTTTCGCGCTGCATGCTGGCAAGGTCGGGTGCGGGGCCGTCGACCTGAGCTTCCGCCGCCTTGGCCGCCATCCCGTCAGAACTCGACGCCAGCACTGTTGCCCCCGTCAGCATGGCCGTTCCCATCATGAATTGCCGGCGGCTGGCATGCATAAACTCAGTCATCGTCGATCTCCGTTGCCCTTGGCCGCGATTGGCCGTCGAATTCCGATGCATAAAGGCTCAAGGTGATGTGGTCTTTGATCTACCTCAAAGACGACGTGCAACCGCCTTGCTAGGAAGCCACCATCAGGCCTTGAGCATTGGCCTTCTCGAAGGGAGATCCTCGACGATGAAGACGATCATCACTGCCGGGGCGGCCGTGTCGCTCCGTGGACGCGCTCCGGCACCGGAGGCCTTCTTCGTACTCACCAAGACCGCCTGACGCGTGCTTCACAACGCCGGGCGCCGCGCGTGCTCCGGCGAACTCACAATGGAGGAAATATTGAACAAGTTCGCACAATTCGCCTTTCTCGCCAGCGGACTCATGCTCGCGGCTCCCGCGTCCGCCGCAGACTACGAGGTGCAGATGGTAAACCAGGGGCCAGGCGGCCAACTCATGCATTTCGAGCCAGCATTCGTCAGCGTCATGCCAGGCGACACCGTCACCTTCCTGCCGACCGACAAGGGCCATAACTCGGAATCAATCCTGGATATGACACCGGACGGCGGTTCCAGTTGGAAGGGAAGGACGAACGAGAAGATTACCGTGACCTTTACCGTACCGGGGTTATACGGGTTCAAGTGCCAACCGCATTTCGCCATGGGGATGGTGGGCCTCATTGAGGTTGGTCACGACACCGAAAACCTCAATGCTCTTGTCGGGGTTCGGCTTCCGCCGCGCGCACAAGCGCGCATGTTCGAGTTGTTCGCCAAGACTATTCGCGGTGAAACAAAATAGCGGCAGATCGTCCGTTAGCTCGATTTTCCGGTAATTCACGTCCCTTTCGCCGGTAGCAGAATAGCTAGGTGGCGATGCGCAAATGCTGCATTTCACCATGGGATGACGACCTGACAAAACAGGCCGAAGCTCAAGGGCTATTACGTCTTCGTTACGAGGATCCGATCCTGAACGCGTTTTGTGGAATCTCCGCGAGGGCGGGTTCACGCACTGGACAGATGCCATGGCTTTCAATCCCATCGTCGCCCTTGGAGGCATCGCGGTCGCTGCGCTGATCGTCATGGGTGCGATCACAACGATTGACTGGTTCTCCGCGACCGAACGCCAACCGTTGGCGATCGTCGAACTGGTAACGCTTGCGCCCGGATCGTTTCGCCATCCGCAGCCAGGCGAATTCATGAGCCAGAGCCACCCCATTGCGGCGCCGTTGATCCTGGCAACGGTCGGTGTTCCCTTGGAAATCATGAAATACCAGGTGAGCAGATCGGAATACGGACGTTGCGTGACGGCCGGCGCCTGCAAACCTGCCGACAGCGCGGGCGACGGGAATTTTCCCGTTACCGGCGTAAGCCACATCGATGCCGAAGCCTATGCGGCCTGGTTCTCGGTCCAGATGGGCGCGAGATGGCGGCTGCCGACAGACGCGGAATGGGCCTATGCAGCCGGCGAACGTTTTCGAAGCGACATCGAGGGCGGCGCCACCGATCCGAATAATCCGGCGCTGCGCTGGCTCGCCCAATATCGTATCGAGGCTGCCCTCGGGCGGGTTTCCGATCCCGAGCCTAGATTTCGAGGAGCTTTTGGGATCAACTCAAAGGGCTTGGCGGACGTTGCCAGCAATGTCTGGGAATGGACATCGACCTGCTATGTCCACGCGACGGTAGCCGCCGACGGCATCAGCATTGCCAGTTCGATCGACAATTGCGGCGTGCACGTCGTCGAAGGCTTCCACCGCACCTACATGTCGAACTTCATCCGCGATGGGAAGAGTGGCGGCTGCTCGGTTGGCACTCCGCCCGACAATCTTGGTTTCCGTCTTGTCCACGAACACCTCAATATCCTGCGCGTCACTCTACTGAGGCTTGGGGTTTCTTGACTTTGGACGCCGCTCGCTACGGTGGGAGGCACGAAGAAACATACTCGCCGAAAGACCCGACATGAGCGCGTTCTCTTCCGACCCGGCGCGACCAACGGCCGAACTGTCTCGCGCCGATCCCGCGGTCGACCGGAAGAGCATTGGCGCGGCGGTCGGCGAATTCTACTTCAGACTGCGCAACAATGAGCGGCTCGGGCCGATCTTCGCGCGGGGTCACCAGCGACTGGGAGCCGCATCTTGAGAATATGGCCGACTTCTGATGCTCCGTCATTCTCAAGACCGGCGACTATCACTGACGCCCGGTGCCGCTGAAACTTGGAATGTGACCGTGGCCGATTTCGACATCTGGGTCGGCCTGTTTGCCGAGACAGCCGCCAACGACTTTGCCCCGGAAACGGCTGCGGTGTTTCCTGATCGAGCTGAACGCATCGCGAAAAGCCTTTAGCTGCCAATGTTCTTTCGCCTTCCGGTTCACCGGGGCAACTGAGCTTGACCTTGTCAGGCGCGCCCCGCTAGAAACGCGTGCAATCAGCTTGGAGTTTGCGCCAGATCAAATCCAGCGCCGCGCAGCCATGCGAAAACCTAAAGACGATTTCGCCCCGACGGGCATCTAACGGTGGACGCATATGCTCGCTCAACTCACATCCGGCGAACGGCAACTTTCTCTTGTCGTGCTCATCCTCATGGCCGTCGTGGGGCTGGCTATGGCGGCTGCTGGTCGTGGCGACCCGATCGCGGTGCATGGCTTCATCATATTCGCCGCAAGCATTGCGATGATCTTCTTTGTGCTTTCGGCACTTTACGCCCCGGAACCCTCCGCTGAACGTCTGGATCACTACTATGACGACCCGAGCAAGGTGGGCGTCATCCTCACCATGATCTGGGCCATGGTCGGGATGTTCTTCGGTCTTTGGGTGGCGAGCCTGCTGGCATGGCCGGATCTGACCTTCGATGCGGCCTGGGCAAGTTTCGGGCGCTTGCGGCCGGTTCATACAAGCGGGGTGATCTTCGGCTTCGGCGGCAATGCGCTGATCGCCACGTCTTTCCACGTGCTGCAGCGGACCTCGCGCGCCCGGCTGCCCGACCAGTTCAGCCCGTGGTTCGTGCTGATTGGCTACAATCTGTTCTGCGTCATCGCCGCCACCGGCTACTTCATGGGCGTCACGCAGTCGAAGGAATATGCGGAACCGGAATGGTACGCCGATATCTGGCTTGTCATCGTCTGGGTGGTGTATTTCGCCATCTACATCCGCACACTGGCTCGCCGTAAGGAGCCGCATATCTATGTCGCCAACTGGTATTACATGGCCTTCATACTGGTCGTGGCGGTGCTCCATATCGTCAACAATCTTGCCGTGCCCGTGTCGTTCGGCCACGCCAAGAGCTATTCGGCCTTCTCCGGCGTCCAGGATGCGATGACCCAGTGGTGGTACGGTCACAACGCCGTGGCGTTCTTCCTCACCTCCGGCTTCCTCGGAATGATGTATTACTACCTGCCGAAGCGGGCCGGCCGGCCGATCTATTCCTACCGGCTGTCGATCATCAGCTTTTGGGGCATTACGTTCATGTACATGTGGGCCGGGTCACACCACCTGCATTACACGGCGTTGCCCCAATGGGTCCAAACGCTGGGGATGACGTTCTCGTTGGCTCTCCTGGTGCCATCGTGGGCCTCGGCGGGAAATGCGCTCGCGACCCTGAACGGTGCCTGGCACAAGGTGCGTGACGACGCCACGCTGCGTTTCATGATGGCGGCGGCGGTCTTCTACGGTCTGACCACCTTTGAGGGATCGTTCATGGCGATCCGTCCGGTCAATGCGCTGTCCCACTATACCGACTGGACCATTGGCCACGTCCATGCCGGTGCCTTGGGTTGGGTGGCGCTGATCACCTTCGGCTCGCTCTACGTGCTGGTTCCAGCCCTGTGGAAGCGCGAGCGGATGTACTCGGCCAGCCTGATCGAGGTGCACTTCTGGTTAGCGATCTCGGGAACGGTCATCTACGTCTTCGCCATGTGGAATTCCGGCATCCTGCAAGGCTTGATGTGGCGGACCTACAACGAAAGCGGAACGCTTAGCTATTCCTTCATCGAATCCATGGTCGCGATGCATCCCTATTACATCGCGCGCGCCTTTGGCGGGCTGCTGTTTCTGCTCGGTGCCATCACCGGCTCCTACAACATGCTGATGACGATCCGTGGCCATTCGCAAGCCGCGCTGCAACCGGGCGATGACACGCCGCAGCGCCGTCTGACGCCTGTCGCACAGCCGGCGGAGTGAGGATCATGCCCGAGTTCCATCGCAAAATCGAACGCAGCGCCATCGGCTTCGTCCTTGCCATCGTCGTCGTCTCCAGCATCGGCGGCTTCGTGGAAATCGCTCCGCTGTTCACCATCGACAACACGGTCGAGAACGCGCCGGACATGCGGGTCTACACCCCGCTGGAGCAGGCCGGCCGCAACATCTACATGCGCGAAGGTTGCTACGCCTGCCATTCGCAAATGATCCGGACATTGCGCGACGAAGTAGAACGCTACGGTCCTTACTCGCTCGCCGTTGAATCGAAATACGATCATCCGATGTTGTGGGGATCAAAGCGCACGGGCCCGGATCTGGCCCGCATCGGCGGAAAATATTCCGACGCCTGGCAGGTCGCCCACCTGATCAATCCGCGAGCGGTGGTTCCGGAATCGATCATGCCCAAATTTGGCTGGCTGCGCGACAATCCGCTGCGCATCGAGGATCTCGGCGAGCATCTAACCGCTCTCCGGAAGGTCGGTGTCCCTTACACCGACGACATGATCGCCAACGCGACACAGGATGCGCTCGGCCAGACCGCACCGGACGGTGATTTCGCCGCCGGCGTTATCAAACGCTACGGGCAAGCAACTCAGGTCAGGGCCTTTGACGGCAATCCGGCGACCGTTACCGAAATGGATGCGCTGGTCGCCTATCTGCAGATCCTTGGCCACCTGACCGGCGCCGCCCAGGCCGAGGTTGTCGTCCAGCCGGAGGACGGCGAATGAGCTGGGAACACGAAGCCGTCGTCGGCTTCTCCAAAAGCTGGGGCCTTTTCTATCTGATCGCGATGGCAGTTGGCGTTCTCGTCTATACGTTCTGGCCGTCGAACAAGAAGCGGTTTGAAAGGGCGAAAGACAGCATTCTCGACGGAGATGACAAGCCATGGAAATAGGCGAGCGCGATCCCGTCACGGGACAGGTCACGACCGGTCATGAGTGGAATGGCATCAAGGAACTCTACACGCCGGTGCCACGCATCGTGTTTTTCTTCCTGGCCGTCACCATCCTTTTTGCCGTCTGCTACTGGGTCCTCATGCCCGCCTGGCCACTCGGCAGGACCTACACCAAGGGCCTGCTTGGCGTTGACCAGAAGACCAGCGTCGACCGCCTGGTAAAGGACGCGACGCTGGAGCGTTCCGCCTGGACGCAAAAGATCGATCAAATGGATTTTGCGGCAATTCAGGCCGACCCGGAGATGATGAAGATCGTCGGCGAAACCGGCCACACGCTGTTTGGCGACAATTGCGCGGCCTGCCACGGGACTAAAGCCACGGGCGGTCCCGGGTTTCCCAACCTCACCGCCGGCGTCTGGCTCTGGGGTGGCGCGCCGGAAACAATCTTTGAAACCCTGCGGATCGGCATCAACTCGACCCATCCCGAAACACGGACCTCGCAAATGCTGGCCTTCGGCCGGGAAGGGGTGCTGGACAGCAACCAACTTGCGGACGTTGTCACTTATGTCCGCTCTCTGGGCGGCACCACCGATGGCCGGGGTGCCGATCCGCAAAGCATTGCTGCCGGACAAGAGGTGTTCAAACAGAACTGCGTCGCCTGCCATGGTGATGATGCCAAAGGTAAACTCGACCTCGGTACGCCTGACCTGACGGACAGCAACTGGATCTATGGCGGCGACCTTCAGTCAGTCACCACGACAGTCTTCGACGGCCGGCAGGGCATCATGCCTACTTGGGAGCAGCGCCTCACCGCGACCCAGCGCAAGATACTCGCGCTCTATGTGCTTTCTCTGCGGGAGGAGGGGCAGTGAGCCAGGATTCCGTTCTGCCGCGGAGGGCCCGCCCGCGTTCCCGTTCGCGAATTGCCGCGCTCATTCTGGTCACGGCGGGGTTGGCGCTGGTCGCCGCCGCCAATCTCCATCTGGTGTACGTGTCCTTCACCTCGCAAGCCGACTGCGTGCCGCATTTGAAGGAACCCGGTGACACCACAACAAATGGCTACGCCGCGGCCAGCTCTTCGTGCTGACGCTCGACATGCACGGCCTGACGAAACGGCAGGAAGGACCATGGCAATGAGTGATCTCAATCTGGCCAATGGCGAAGAATTCGTCCGCGTCGGATCGCGCAACAGAGGTTTCCCGGTCAAGGCTGCGTTCGGTTGGCTGCGCGCCGGCTGGCACGACTTCATATCGGCACCCATCCCCAGTCTCGCTTATGGGCTGGCCGTCTTTGCCGTGTCCGCGGGGATCGTCGGTGGGCTTTTCCTGTTTCGGCTCGATTACATCCTGTTTCCGGCAACCGCCGCGTTCCTGGTGGTCGGCCCGCTTATAGCGGTCGGCCTCTATGAAAAGAGCCGGTCGCTGGAACTGGGCGGATCAGTCTCTCTCGCCAGAATGATCTTCGTGCGGCCGGCCTCCGGCGCCCAGGTACTTTTCGTCGGTTTCATCATGCTCGGCCTCGCGCTGCTATGGATGCGTGCCGCCGTCATCATCTTTGCCCTGTTCTTCGGCTGGCGGCCGTTTCCCGGTCTTGACCATCTGGCGCCGATGCTTTTCACCACTCCGATCGGCTGGGCAATGCTGGCCGTCGGTACTGTGGTTGGCGGCGTGTTCGCCGCGTTCTCGTTCGCCATCAGCGCCTTTTCGATCCCGATGCTGCTCGACCAGCGGACGGACGCCTTTACCGCGATGGGCACCAGCATTTCGCTGGTCTGGAACAATCGTCCAGTGATGATCGCCTGGGGTGCAATCGTGCTTTTGCTGACGCTTCTCGGTCTTGCCACCGGGCTGTTAGGGCTGATCATCACCTTTCCGCTGCTCGGGCATGCGACGTGGCATGCCTACAGGGCGATCTCCACCCAGCCAGGGCAGAAGGCATAGGGTCATGAGCTGCTGTGCGCCCGGGGCCGAGGCTGCCTTGGAGATCGGCCCGGCAGGTCGGGCTTCCAGTCCGCGCGAAGAGCTTTTGCTTCTCAGTCGCGATCTTGGCGGCGGACTTTTCCAAACCGATCTCTCTGTGCCGGAAATCCATTGCGCGTCCTGCATGGCCACGGTCGAGCGCGCCTTGTCAGCCTTGCCCGGCGTCGAATATGCTCGAGCCAATCTTTCCATGAAGCGGACCACCGTGAAATGGCGTCTGCTTGGCGACGGCGCGCCGGATCTTGTCCGCGCGCTTACGACTGCGGGCTACGAGGCGCATTTCTTCACTATGGAAGCCGACCAGCGCAGCCCCGAATATAGCAGGCTCATCAAAGCCCTCGCGGTCGCGGGCTTCTGCGCCATGAACATCATGCTGCTGTCGGTGTCGGTGTGGTCGGGAGCCGAAGGCGGCACCCGTCAGGCGTTCCACTGGATTTCCGCTGCTCTCGCCTTTCCCGCTGTCGTCTATTCGGGGCGGATATTCTTTTCCTCGGCATGGTCCGTGCTACGACACGGCCGGACCAACATGGACGTGCCGATTTCCATCGGCGTGTTGATGGCGTTCGGGCTCAGTCTCTACGATACGATCCATGGCGGGCCGCACGCCTATTTCGATGCGGCGACATCGCTCCTGTTCTTCCTGTTGATCGGCCGCACGCTTGACCACGTCATGCGCGAAAAGGCGCGCTCGGCCGTCGCCGGGCTTGCCAACCTCGCACCAAGGGGTGCGACGGTGCTGGACGGTGACGGCCAGCGCTATGTGCCGATTGCCGGGATCCGGCCGGGAACCTCCATCCTGATCGCCGCCGGCGACCGCATCCCTGTCGACGGCGTCGTCACGCAAGGCGCTTCGGAGCTCGACTGTTCGGTGGTGACGGGTGAAGCGGCGCCCAAGCCGGCCTCTGCGGGAACTTTGGTCCAGGCCGGACTGCTGAATCTGACCGGGCCGCTGACGATAACAGCTACGGCCGAGGCGAAGGACTCGTTTCTGGCGGAAATGGTCAGAATGATGGAAGCGGCCGAGGGCGGCAGGGCGCGCTATCGCAGACTGGCCGACCGCGCGTCAGCGCTCTATTCGCCGGTCGTGCATAGCATCGCCTTGCTGTCTTTTCTGGGATGGCTGTTCGTCGCCAGGGATTGGCACGCAGCGGTTTCGATCGCCATCGCCGTTCTGATCATAACCTGCCCGTGCGCGCTCGGTCTTGCGATTCCAATCGTGCAGGTCGTCGCTGCAAGGCGGCTGTTCGAACGCGGCGTGATGGTCAAGGACGGGTCTGCCCTCGAGCGCCTCGCCGAAGTTGACACCGTACTGTTCGACAAGACCGGCACGCTGACGCTCGGCCGGCCCTATCTCGTCAACAGGTCCAATGTTGATCCCGATTCGTTGGCGATTGCAGCCAGGATGGCTTCTGGCTCGAGGCATCCGATGTCCGCCGCCATTCTGGCCGCCGCATCGCCAGGCCCGGCTGCAGCCAGTTCTTTGAAGAACCTCGCCGAATATCCCGGCCAGGGCCTCGAAGCCAGGATGGGAACCACACTCTACCGGCTGGGTCGACCAGACTGGGCGCTCGGCCGCGAGATGCCGGAAGGCACGGCCGACTCGCTTTCGGTGTCGCTGCTTGTCCAGAACGGGCGAGAGTTGGCGCGGTTTGTATTCGAAGATATTGTGCGAAGCGGCACGCGTCAGACGATCGATCGATTGCATCGGCAGGGCCTTCGCGTCGGGATTGTGTCCGGCGACCGCGGATCCGCCGTGGCGGTGCTCGCTTCAAACCTCGGCATTGATGATTTCACGGCCGAAATGCTTCCAGCTGACAAGGTTGAACGGATCGCGGCGCTCACCGCGGCCCACGCCAAGGTGCTGATGGTGGGAGACGGTCTTAACGACGCACCAGCTCTCGCAGCCGCGCATGTCTCCATGGCGCCAGCGACGGCGGCAGACGTCGGCCGTAATGCAGCCGACTTCGTGTTCCTGAAAGAAAGCCTTACCAGCGTTGCGGATACCTACGAGATTTCGCGCAACGCAGGAAAACTCATCCGGCAGAATTTCGTTTTGGCGGTTGGCTACAACGCCATTGCGGTCCCCTTTGCTGTGTTCGGCTATGTCACTCCGCTGATGGCTGCAGCTGCCATGTCCATCTCGTCCGTAATGGTAGTGGCCAATGCCATGCGTTTGGGCCACCGCGAACCCGCAGGACTTAGAACGTTGAAACCGCAAGTGGCCGCGATATCGGCAGCAGCAACATGAGCTACCTAGCCTTTCTCGTGCCAGTTGCAATCCTGCTTGGGCTTTTGGGCCTGGCGGCATTCATGTGGACACTAAGGCATGGGCAGTACGAGGATCTGGACGGAGCGGCCGCGCGTATCCTGATGGACGACGATCTGGACAAGCCGATGTGATCGTCTTCAAACGAGATTTGCATGTACCTGACTATCGAAAGTCGTGCCACCTATTCGCGCCTCGCGTCGTTTTGCTCGCAGGCATTGCGAAGGCCGGCATCACTGCCGGTGACGTCATCACCCAGCTCGACTGCAAGCCGGCCTATCAAGATCGATCTCGCAATAGGCATTCACCGTGGTGGCGCGCTTTCGATAAAAGCCGCAATAAGGACCCTTAGGGAGAAACTGGCACCGATCTTTTAGATGCAGGCATTTAGGTCTTAACCAAGACGGCAGCGGTCGGCGGTATTCCCATAATCTCCGACCGGGGCATTTGAGTTGTATCGATTTCTTTCGGGGTTCGGCGCGTTGGCAACGGCTTCAAACTCGAAACTTGAGGTGGCCTCGGACCGGTTGCGGCTCCGTTTGATACTGAGCGGCAACATCGCCTGTCTGATTATTGGCCCGCGCGAACATCAACCGGAGACCAAACTCTGGCGCGCAAACTCGAGAGCAGCCAACATGATGCCTTCCGATTGTGCCGGGTAGGTATGGATGGTTTCGGCGAGTGCCGACATGCCGATGCCGGCCCGCATGATGACAGACATTTCATTGATCAGTTCGCTGGCGCGTTCGGCCACGATAGTTGCACCCAGTATGCGGTCCGTGCCGTCCTGGATGTGGATTTTTATGAAGCCGAGATCCTGTTCATCAACGATCGCGCGGTCAACATCCTGCATCATGACAGTGAACGTTTTTACAGCAATCGACTGCATCCTGGCGTCCCAGACCTGCATGCCGATATGTGCGATCTCCGGATCACAATAGGTGCACCAGGGGACCAGGAGATCGTTCCAGCTACGCGTGCTGTCTCCAAGTGCATTGGCGACGGCGATGCGCGCCGTGGCTTGCGCTACGTTGGTGAACTTGAGTTCCATGCAGACATCACCGGCTGCGTAAACGTCTGGATTCTTGGTCTGGAATCGCTCGTCGACAGTCACACAGCCGTTGCTTCCGATCTCAACGCCGGCGACATCCAGCCCAAGCATCTCGACGTTGGCAACCCGGCCGACACTGACAAGAACCTCATCGGCTTCGACACTGTCCTTCATCCCGGCATTGATCGTATCAAGAATTTTGACGCCGGCCTCAATACGCGCCCCCGTGATGGTGGTGTTTAGCCGAATTGTAACTCCGTCACGTGCCATGGCGCGCGATAAAAGTTCCGCGGCGTCCCGCTCTTCACCGGGCAGAAACTTCGGATCAATCTCGATGATCGAAACCTGCGAGCCAAGGCGGCTGAAGGCCTGCGCCATTTCGCAGCCGAGTGGGCCGCCGCCGATTACCGCAAGCCGCCTTGGAAGCGCAGTCAGTCCGAAGATGGTCGAACTCGTGCGGTATTTGATACTTTCAAGCCCCGCAATATCTGGAGCGTCCGGACGCGCGCCGGTGGCAATCAACGCCTTGCGGAACTGCAAAGCACTTTCTCCAGCGCTAACCTCATTTGCTCCGGTGAAGCTGGCCGCGCCAAAGAAGATATCCACATCCGCTCGTGCAAGCTGGCTGGCCGAATGATATGCGGCGATGCGTGCGCGCGCCCGATGCATGCGGGCCAATACCAGCGAGAAATCGAGTTGAGCCGATTTCCTGCCATCCACGCCCCAGATGTCCTCCGCCTCGTTCAGGGCGGCACCCACGCGCCCGGAATGGATCAGCGATTTTGAGGCAATTGTCCCGACGTTCAATGAGTTTCCGCCGAGCCGGTCCTGTTCGATGAGCGCGGCGCTGAACCCCATACGACGCGCTTCCTCAACGGCCTGTAGCCCGGCTGGTCCCGCCCCGATGACGACGAGGTCATATATTTCTCGGGGCTTTGGATTTTGCCAGTTCAACGGGCGCACCCGTTCAATGAACAGCGCTTCGCTCTCTCTGTCCCACTCGGTCGGCCGCGCAGCCTTCCTCATGGCGCAAGCCATCCGCCCGCAAAGCCTGATCGTCTAAGGCCGCGTACGATTGGCGGGCAGTCGCGCATGATATCCCAGACAAACCCACTGCGCGCATTCTCGATGCTCATGACCAGCAAACCTTGATCAAGCCCGTACCAACCCTTTGATAGCCAGCCGGCGCCATCGACGACCAAGGTTGGGTTGAAGCCGCTGGAGAACCGGTCACCAGGGATCACCTGGCGATAGCGTCTGATCAGGTGCCTCGTACCGGCGAGCGCTGCTTCATGGTCGAATGGCAGGCAGGCAAGCATGGCCCAAGGCGAGATAGTGCCGTCGTCCGGCCCGTAAGGGACGCCGCGCGACATATAACCGAAGAAGCGCCGGTCGCGTCCGTTCTCGCGCATATCCTGGTCGCCAGGCCCATCGCCAGCCGTCACACCCCAGAAATCGCGATCGTAGCCAGAATAGGCTTGAGGGTTTCTTGCCCCATACTCTCGATGAATGCGGATCGCCGCCCGTGTGTTGTCGAAGTAGTCGCTACCGGCCTGTCGCATGAAGGCGTCGCGTATACCTCGGAAATCGATCCATGCATGCGAGAAGAGATGAGTGAAAAGCGGTCCCGAATAAAGCACGTCCTGGCTCAGCAGGTGTTCCCATTGATACGTCGAGGTCCATCCCGAAAAGCTCTTGTCTGTCAGCGGGTGGGTGGTCGATCCCGCTCCCAGCACGTACAGGATCGTCGCTTCGTTGTAGCCTTCCCAGCCATAGTGCAGGAAACCGCAATCGGGCCGCCAGCCCTGCGATAGCGTTTCGCGTCCGTTCTGTGCCCATCGCCAGTCAACCCGGTCGAAAAGCTCTCTCGACAGATCGCGTATTTCCTGTTCGTCGCGTTTGTCGAAGAACGTACCGGCTACGCATACGCCAGCCATCAACAATGCGGTGTCGACCAGCGAAAGCTCGCAGTTCCAGACCCGTTTCCCTGATTTCATGTCAAGGAAATGATAGTAGAAACCTTTGTAGCCTGTCGCGTCGGGCTCCTCGCCCTGCCGGCTTTCCTTGAAGAAACGCAATGCCAGCAGTGTGCGCCTGGCGGCCTCGGTCCGCGTGATCCATTGGTTTTTGACGGCTATGGGATAGCAAGAAAGCGCAAAGCCAACGACCGCGATGGAACAGGGCGAGCCATCACGAGAGGTGTCGGCGACCAATCCTGTATCCGGCTCGAAGAAATCGCTGAAATAACCGAACGCCGTCCGTTGCAGATGCTTCACGAGCGCTTCGTCGTCGAGGTCGCCGAAGTCGGTCATGGATCTAGAAGCTGAAGCGGATTGCAGCCACCGCCTGGGGCGGTATGACCAGGTCGAGCTTCAGCACATGGCCGTCCATCGTAAAGGCGACCGCCTCTTCCTCCAGTTGCGAAGCCTCGTTCAGGGCGGCGAGATTTTCACCATTTGGATATTTTGGCTTGCCGAGCAGTTCCCAACGGCGTTTCGCGTTGGCGTGGTCAACGTCAATGCGCTGGATGGTCGCTTTGGTCATCGGCTCGGGGCAGGTCATGGTAAAAGAGACCTTCTCATCACCGATATCGTGACGGGGCAGGGCGAAGTTCGTCAGCATCAGCGTTGCCCCTCTTTCACCGCGCACGGGCCAGGCATCGACCGTTTCGTGTGATCCGCCGACAGGCAGCATCTCGGTTCCCAACCCATGTAGCAACTGGTAGGCGCGGAAGGACGGCTTGGCGATGCCTTGTATGGTCATCAGTCCGAATCCGCCCTGGAAAGGAACTGATGGAAAATAATTTTCCTCGAAGAGGTCCGAAAATGTCCAATAGCTGTAGCCCTCGACCAGCGTGTTGGCCTCGAGCACAGTCTTGACGATGAAGGCAGCCGCGTAGGGGTCGTCGTGCATGAAATCGCGCGGGTTCGAGGAGGTGCACCATTCCGTGTAATAGACTGGAAGCCGGCCGGCTTTCTTGCGCACGTCACGTGCCTGGTCCCGCAGCACGCTGCGTTTGCTAGCGGCAAGCTGGGCCTCGGTGTCGTCGCCTGGATTGCCGAATGCGTCGGTAGGGTAGTGGTGCGTGCTGATGAAGTCGACCGGCAGCTTGTTTGATTTGCAGAATGCCAGGAAGTCGTCGATCCATGCATTTGCCGCAGTGGCCGGGCCGCCGACTTTCAGCTTTCCGTCGACCGATTTGATGGCTTCGACGGTGTACCGGTAGAGTTCGAAATAGTCCGATTGTTTGCCAGACCCGAAAGCCTTGAGATTAGGTTCGTTCCAGACTTCGAAAAACCATTGCCGAACCTCGGCCAGACCGTAGCGTTCGACCCAATGCTCCACCAGGTTGCGAATGAGAACGGACCACTGCGCTGGATCGCGCGGCTTGGTGATGTTGGCGCGGTAATGGAACTGTGTCTCATCTCCTGACGCCAGCGCCGTCGGCATGAAGCTGAGCTCGACAAACGGCCTCATACCAATCGACAGCAAAAAGTCGAAAACCTGGTCGGCATTGAAGAACGAATAGATGAATTCTCCACCCTGCTCGATCAGTGTTCCCATGTCATCGTCCAGGATGCCGTGAAAGCGCGCATGCCGCATGCCGAGCTCGTCATGTGCGCGTTTGAGCTGCGCTTGCCAATCGGCCCGCAGCCCGAGCGTCGCATGGCCGCTTCCGATTGTGTGTTCCCAGAAGTGCGGCAAGGGCGTCGATCGCGCGCCGAGATCCCCGGAAAAGTTCACAACCATGATCGGAATTTCCTTTCTCGGTTCAGCCGCCAGTAGCAAAACCTGGATATAAGGTCATGCCGCCGTCCACGAACAGTGTCGTGCCGATCACATAGTCGGACTCGTCGGACGCCAGCCACACTGCGGCCCTGGCGATATCTTCCGGCTCGCCTATGCGGCCATAGGGGATCAGCGTGAGCAAAGACTTGAGCGCTTCGGCCGTGCTCCAGGCCGACGTGTTGATTGGCGTTCGGACCGCTCCCGGCGCGATAGCGTTGACACGGATGCCCTTGGGCGCGAGTTCTTGCGCCATACTCTCCATCAAAAGCTTGATACCGCCTTTCGACGTGGCGTAGTTGGCATGGCCGGCCCAGGGGATGACCTGATGGACCGAGCTCATGCAGATAATCTTGCCGGCGGCGCGCGAAACGGACGGTACAACACCGCGTCGAAGAAATTCCCGTGTCGCGGCCTGCGCGCAAAGGAATTGCCCCGTCAAATTGACATCGAGAACCTTGCTCCACTTTTCCAGCGTCATCTCGGTAAAGGGAGCGTCCTGTTGCAGGCCGGCATTCGCAACGAGAATGTCGAGTGTGCCAAACTCTTCGATCGCTCTGGCAAACATCGCATCGACTTCGCTCGGGCTGGAAACGTCGGCTTGCAAGGCAATGGCATTCGCTCCGCCAGCGCGAATTGTATCGACAACCTCCGTTGCGGCGTCCTTATCTGTCTCATAGTTGATGACAACGTCCGCGCCCGCCACACCCAGAGCTATCGCGACACCTTTTCCGATCCCGGAATTGGCGCCCGTTACGAGCGCTTTTTGACCCGCCAGCGGTTTCGGAAAAGTCATTCGGAATTCTTGCTCGCATTGAGATGGACGTACGTCGCCAACTCAACGCGCTGGCGCCACTTTCGTCCGACACTAGATATCCGTGCGGCAATCGGACACATCATTCCGAGCCGCAGTCAGTTCAGTCGATGTCGAGGTGCTTTGGTGCCTGGGCGCATCTTGTAGATGCTGGTTGCGAAGCGGGGTGCATTCCGAGGCATAGCGCGCGGCCTTATCAATCACTGGTGAAGGTGTGAAGATCATGCCAAAAGACACCAACCGCCTGTCGTCTCAGTGTAACGGCGCATCCTTCTGCGGCTTTCAGCCCAGTTTCCGCCGTTGCCTCTGGAAAACCGCTCTAAATCACTCAACAAGAATACGTGCTTCCCTCGCAGCCTCGACGAAGGCGTCTCTGGCGATGTCGGCTGAAATGCCACCGTTCATGGCTTGGCGACAGGCCCGAAGTGCCGCTCGATGCTTGGCGCTTCCTCCATCTCGCCAGTGGTTGGTGAGAAGCTCAACGGCTTGTTCAACGTTGGACAGGTTGCGAATATCGCCAGAAATTCCAGTGGAAACTGGAACAGGCTTGGAAAACCACGCGTGATACATAGCATCGCCTCGCACTTCTGGAATAACGAAGATTATTTCGGGAGTTCATGACCGGCCTTCCGCGCCAGCACACTTCTAAGCATTGGTTCGATACGTGAAAGCTCGTCGAGATGCGTGGCTGACAGTTCCGCAAGGCAGTCGTCGGCGCGCTCGGTCAGTTGCAGCAGCACGCGGCGGTGGTCTGCCTTATCCTGGTCCCTGACGACGAGCCCGGCCTCGCAAAGGCGGTTGACCAGTTCCACGGTACTATGGTGGCGGATGCGCAGGCGCTCCGCCAGATCGCCGATCGTCACCGGCCCGCCTCCAGGAAAGCCCTTGATGGCCAGCAGCGCCTGATGCTGGCGCGCGGTCAGGCCGGCATCCTCGGCCTGGACCTGGCTGAATTCGAGGAAGCAGCGGATCAGGTAGCGGAACTCGGACAGCCGCTGGTAGTCGGCTTGTCCAATCGTTGCCCGCCGCTTCTGCGGGTCTGATCTGTCGGACATCGGTTCCTTTCTGAGGGCTAAAAACACTCTTGAATATTTATATCGTATTACGATACAGAGCAAGGTGACAAATGCGGCTGGCCTGTTCGTCCATGCTGCATATCCGAGATACGGCACGCCGTCAGAAAGCAGAGCTTGCAATGAAATCCGACCACGCCAAACCCGCCCATCTCCGTGATTTCACGACCGATGCGAGAGTGCTCACCATAGCAGCCATTGCCGTCGTGGTTGGGACGGCAGCGGTATTCGCGGGCATCGGCCTTTTGAAACTGATCCGGCTTGCCACCAACATCGCCTATTTTGGCCAGTTCTCGCTCGCTGATCTCAAATTGCAGGATACGCCGCTTGGCTATGCCGCCGTCATCGTTCCGGTCATCGGCGCGTTGATCATCGGCATCATGGCGCGCTTCGGCAGCGAGAAAATCCGCGGGCACGGAATTCCCGAAGCCATCGAGGCGATCCTGCTCGGACGCTCCAAGCTTGATGCCAAGGTGGCGATCCTGAAGCCTCTGTCGTCGGCGATCTCGATCGGCTCAGGCGGACCGTTCGGCGCCGAAGGGCCGATCATCATGACCGGTGGTGCCATCGGTTCGCTGATCGCCCAGATGCTGCCGGTCAGCGACAACGAACGCAAGACGTTGCTGGTGGCGGGTGCCGCGGCCGGCATGACCACCGTATTCGGAACACCGATCGCCGCCATCATGCTGGCGGTGGAATTGCTGCTGTTCGAATGGACGCCGCGCAGCTTCATTCCTGTTGCCGTCGCTGCCATCATTGCCGAGGTCGAGCGCACCATGCTGCACCTTCCCGGACCGATATTTCCGTTTCAGGGCGGCATGGAGGTGTCCTTTGTCGGCCTTGCCGGCTGGGTCGCGATCGGTGTTGCCGCCGGCCTGCTGTCAGGATTGCTCACCCAGATGGTCTATGCCTGCGAGGACGGTTTCCAGAAACTGCCCATCCACTGGATGTGGTGGCCGATGCTCGGCGGTCTGGTGGTCGGCATTGGCGGGCTGATCGAACCACAGGCGCTCGGCGTCGGTTATGACAACATCGCCAACATGCTGGACGGACGCACGATAGCCACCGCCGCACTCATCCTGCTTGTGGTGAAGGCCATCATCTGGTCGGTGGCGCTGGGGTCGGGAACGTCAGGCGGCGTGCTGGCGCCGCTGCTGATCATGGGTGGCGCGATGGGCGCGGTGCTTGCCGGGTTCCTGCCTGCTGCCGATCCAGGCTTCTGGGCGCTGCTGGCGATGTCGGCGACGATGGGCGGGACGATGCGCGCTCCGCTCACCGCCACCTTCTTCGCAGTCGAGCTGACCGGCAACACCCATGTCCTGCTGCCGCTGATCGCGGCTTGCGCGACAGCGCATGCGGTGACCGTGCTGTTGATGAAGCGCTCGATCCTGACCGAGAAGATCGCCAGAAGGGGGCATCATCTGGTGCGAGAGTATCGCGTCGATCCCTTCGCGTTGACCAGGGTGCGCGAAGTGATGACGGCTAAAGTCGAGAGCGTGCCGGCGACGATGACGTTGCATGGCGCCGCGGCCTTCCTGACCGCGCCCGAGACGCGGCATCCCAGTTTTCCCGTGGTGAATTCGCAGGGGCATGTGATCGGCCTCATCGACCCGCCGGCTATCCTGCGCTGGAGGCGTGCCGGCAAGCACCGCACGACGATGCTCGGCGAACTGCTGGCCGGGAGCAAGGTCACGGTAGCGTACCCCGATGAATATCTCGAAGGCCTGTCCGACAAGCTGCTGACGGCCAATGTGTCTCATCTTCCAGTGGTGGCGCGCGAAGACGCGCAACTGGTCGGCTATGTCGGCTGGAAGGACCTTATGCGCGTCCGGTCGAACAAACTGGCTGAGGAGCACGATCGCTCAACCTTGCTGGGATTTGGCGCCCGTCGCCGGAAATCACTTGGCGTCGCGAATGATCTTTGACCTCGCACGATTTTCTGGAACCACGATGTCATTAGCTGCTTTAGTCTGAAACAGATGGACTTTTAAGACCAGTGTTAACCCCATGACGGATAAATATGAAATCGGCGATCGGGTGAGTTGGAATTCAGAGGCCGGGCGTGTCAGTGGCACGATCATCGGTAAGCACACGCGCGATTTCGATGTCCATGGCTATACACATCATGCGAGTCCAGACGATCCGCAATATGAAATAAAGAGCAGCAAGACCGAGCATGTTGCCTTCCACAAGGGCTCGGCACTGACAAAGGTGTCGCCTCGGCGATGACGGAAAATCGTCGGCGAGGCTCACCAAAAACGACTGCCTCTGAACCGCTCCGCACCCACCTCAGTGGCGCCGATGACAGCTTGGTCGTGGGTCGCTGGATGCAGCCGCAAAAGGCGATCGTCCCCCGTATCCGGATTGGCCGACGCTGGTTCAACACCCTATGGGCTATTCCAATTGGAGCCGCCGCGCTGCTGTGTCTGATCGCGCTCGCTCAAAGTTTGCGCGAGTTGCCCATGATGGCTGCCTTCATCCGAGAGCATCCTGGCATCGCGCAGTCCGCGCCGTCGGTCGCTTCTGGGTTCCCGTGGTGGCTGCAACTCCAGCATTTCCTGAACATGCTCTTCATGTTGTTTATTATGCGGGCCGGCCTGCAGATATTGGCCGACCATCCGCGACTCTATTGGGCGAGAGATTGCACGCCTGGAACGGACTGGTTTCGCTTTCAGACGCCGGTGCCAGAAGGACGTATATGGACAGCCAAGGACGATTCGGTCAGCCTGCCAAAATGGCTGGGGATCCCCGGCCTGCGCCATACACTCGGACTGGCACGATGGTGGCATTTCTCAGTCAATCTACTGTGGCTCGTCAACGGTGTCGCGTTCTACGCCTTGCTGTTTTCCACGGATCAATGGCGGCGGCTGGTGCCACTGACCTGGGAGGTGTTTCCGGCAGCACTTTCGACGGCGATCCAGTACGCCTCGCTGAACTTCCCGGTCGATGAAGGCTGGACACGCTACAATGGCCTGCAGCAGCTCACCTATTTCATCACCGTGTTCGTCGCCGCGCCCGTCTCGATCGGTACCGGTCTGATGCAGTCGCCGGCGATCTCCAATGCGCTGGGCTGGTTCGGCAGACTGTTCAATCGTCAGGCAATGCGATCAGTCCACTTTATCTCGTTCGCCTGGTTCGTGATCTTCATCTTGGCGCATGGTGTCATGGTGTTCATCACCGGCATCAGGCAGAACACCAATCACATGTTCAAAGGCGTCGACAACGCGTCTTGGGCGGGATTTCCGTTGTTCGTGCTTGCGATGGCTACCCTCATTGCGGTTTGGCTGGTCGTATCGCCCTTGACCATCCGCCACGCCCGCTTGGTCCAGCGCGCCGGGCGATTGGTGATCGGCTGGCTCATGAGGTTGGGCGAGGGGTGGGACCCACGCTCCCAGCTCACGGAAAAAGACATATCACCCTTCTTCTGGCCGAACGGCACGATGCCAAAGTCAAAGGAGTTCGGCGAGTTGGCTGCGGACGGTTTCGTCAACTATCGTCTGCGCATCAGTGGCCTGGTCGAGCGCCCGCAGGACCTATCGCTGGCCACGCTCAAGGCGATGAGGAAGCAGGAACAGATCACGACGCATTTTTGCATTCAGGGTTGGTCGGGTGTCGCCAAATGGGGTGGGGTTCCCATGCGCTACATCCTGAATTTGGTGAAACCGATGCCGCAAGCCCGCTACGTCGTATTCTATTCACTGGCAGATGGCGCCGATGGCGGACGCTACTACGACGTACACAGCATCGAGAACATGCGCCACGCACTCACGCTCCTGGCGTACGAAATGAACGGCGCGCCGTTGAATGTGCTCCACGGCGCGCCCTTGCGGCTGCGTTGTGAAAACGAACTCGGCTTCAAAATGGTCAAGTGGATCACAGCCATCGAGTTTGTAGACGACTTCGCCGATCTAGGCGCGGGCCAGGGCGGTTACAACGAAGACCATGAGTTCTACGGGAATCGGATGCCAATCTGATCGGCCAAGTCGATGCAGATGATGCTTGTCGAACAAATGTTGCCACGCCCTGGCGGTTATCAAACCGCAGCCCGATGAGTGAAGCGGCTGCGCTCATGTCAGCACCCCATACTGTGATCTCTTCGTTGTGTGCGAACGCGGCGGCATCATCGGAGTCGTCACTCTCCTTTCGCCTCACCTCGGGGAGCCGTCTCGGTGTTTTCTGTTGGTGATTGAGAGCATTGCCGCAGTGGTCCAGAAAACGGTCAGTGCCTCCACAACGCATCGGGTTTGCGTAAACGGCCCGGCAGACTGACGCATCGGGATTTGGCCTCCATCATCCTCCCAGCGGGCAATGCAGGCACTATACGCCTGTTCGTTCTCTTCCAGCTTCGGGCGAGGTCGTTCGACCATGGATGGAAATACTTCAGAAAAGTCTTCAGCAGAAATCATGGGGTGGTCTCCATTTGCGCATTTCAATCACGTGGACACAGTGGCCGTTACGCCGCCGCCCTGGTCGGATTGCGTGCGTATTGCGGCGTGCCGTTCGACGGTTTTGGAAAGGCCAACTCGACTTTTTGAGAGCCTATCCCGTCGATCACCTGTGGGATCTCACTGCGCAAGATTCCGATGTCCGCAAGCATTCTGTCGTCCAGGCGTTCAAGCTCAGCTACTGCCTTGCGCCGTTGGCGGCCTTCGAACGGAACCAGGATCAGCCAACGCAGGAATTCCAATTTTTTGGCTGCTCGCTGTCGGCGTGCCAAGCGGTTCTTCGTCTGTCTTGCCAGATGATCTGACATGTCATGCTCCATTGTCGAAAATGTTGAGGTTGCCGCATCCAAGCAACGAAGTGGCACCCGCCAGTTGCTGACAAGCAACGAAGTGGCACCCGCCAGTTGCTGAGAGGCAGCTTCGTAGTGGACTGTTCGCAATCCATCGCCCGACCGACGAGAACGCGCCGTCCGGGTTTACTTTGATTGGTGATCAGGAATATTCTCCGAGCCGGGAGCGGACGATCGAGTCCGCTCCGCTCGGGGCTAGGAGCGGTTCAGCAACGAGCCTGCGCGAAGCAGGCGCCTCCTCTGGCGACTGAACAAGATCATGATCTCGATATGGTACTAACACTTGATCGTTCAATCCCACGCTGGCTGCATGCGGCCTTTGGTCACGACATATTGCAAGAGTCGCGGGACTGCGGATTGTCGGCACTTTTGAAATAGTCGTTGTAGCCAACGCGGTGCCGGTTTCGAGGAACCCTGTGGATCGGTTACCGGTCGCGGTTGAAAAGCTACGCAACCCGCGCTGCGCAATTGAACATTGTCATACAATTCTCTCCTTCACGGAAGCTGCATAGCTTCGGCGACGCCCTCTTCCTTGGACCTGACATCCATTGTGATTGCCTCGGGTGTCGGCGAAGGTAGCGCCGGGACGACGCGGAAGTCACTTTTTAGGGACGGGTGCATTGTCTTTGAGCGTATCGAACGCCAAAGGGCGTAAATTCCGTAAAGGGCGTATGCCGCGCCCATGGCGGCGAAGAAGCCGCTCGGTCCCATATGATCCATCAGGCGGCCGCCGAGTTGAGGGCCGACCATGTTTCCGATGCCGTAGACAATCAGCAGTCCGCCCGACACCTGAACGAATTCGGCCGGCTCGGCGTGATCGTTGGCGTGAGCGACATTGAGCGCGTAAATCGTGAAGAGGACAGAACCGAGTGCGAACATGCCAAAGATGATCTCGAACGGACTTGAGGGCGCCAGCACCGCCATCGACGCGGACACGGCGACGCCAATTGCGCCTGCCATCGCCATGACGTATCTGCGATCGATCCTGTCGGACAGCTTTCCAAAAGGCACCTGGAACACCATGCCGCCAATCATCGCCGCGGTCAGCATGGTCGCGATCCCTGTTGAAGAGAGCCCGACCGATTGTCCGTAAAGCGGGCCGAAGTAACTCCAGTTGCCGAAGATCACGCCTGCGAGAAATGACCCAACGACCGCGACAGGAGACTTCCTAAAAAGCAAGCGGGCGTTGATCCTGACTTGTGTCAGGGGCTGTGGTGCTGGCGCAACCGAGAGCGCTATCGGAATCAAGGCCAGGCCGAATGCGAGAGCACCGACCATAAAGAGTGTCTCGGACATGACGCTACCAAGTGGGAGAATGAATTGTCCGACCGCCACGCCCGACATGGAGACGATCATGTATGCCGCGAACACCGCACCTCGGTTGGCATTGCTCACGCGCTCATTCATCCAGCTTTCGATCACCATATAACCGCCCGCCAGCGTCAGTCCCCCGACTGCACGGAACACAGCCCATGCGAGCGGATTCGGCACCAGGGCATGAAGAAGCAGCGAGGCCGCGAGCAGTGTCTGCAGGACCGAGAAGACTCTGATGTGCCCGACCCGTTTCACGAACAATGGCGTCAGCAAGCACCCCGCCGTGAAGGCTAGCGCATACGAGGTGCCAATCCACGCGATCGCGGTGGACGACCAGCCTTCGGCTGACGCCCTCAAAGGAATCAGCATATTGCCCAGACCGGTGCCGACCATCATAAGGAAAGTCCCCAGCAGCAGAGCAATAAATGGTCGAAGTTCTCTCAACATTTTGATTAACCCAAAGCCAACATTGTTCGAACCTACCGCGGCGATTTGACTTCGAACCTCTCGAACACGCCTGAATGGCGGCGCTTTTCAGCAATTTTTCCGTTGGCGCAGATCATCTCCCTATCTGGCCCAGACGTGTCACTCCTTGACTTAGTCGGGCCAAATGCCCATTTTTAAAGACATGAGCGCAGCCAAGCATATTGCCAAGATTGTCAAACGGGCGTGCCCCATCGCGGGCAACTAACCCCCGGCTCGGTCGCGTCGCGTCCCGGCCGTGGGGCAAAGGTTGGTACCTGCTTCTTGCGGTCATCCACGCCACTTACGCGATATCCATTCCACAGCAGATGAATGAGACGGCCGTATGCCCAAGGCATTGGCAGTCTATGCATGAGGAGGGTCAGAAATGGCTCCTGACAGCAAGAGACACAGCAAACCTTCTATCGTGTTGACGCGCTCAGACCACGGTTCGCTCCTGCGCTTGGCAGAATCGATATCCGGAAAGAACCCGGCCGTTGCGGACCAGCTATTGTCGGAGCTCGACCGGGCCCGCGTGGTGGCTGACTCTCAGTTGCGGCTGGACGTCGTGCGGATGGGCTCGACTTTGCGTTTCACCACGGACGCAGGCGAGGACAGGACCGTAACGTTGGTGTTCCCGGCGGAAGCCGATATCGCCGAAGGGAAAGTGTCGATCCTTACCCCGATCGGCGCTGCCCTGATTGGCCTGTCGTCAGGACAGTCCATCGCTTGGACTGCAAGGGACGGGCGTAGCCACCGACTTACCGTCCAAAGTATCGAGCAATTTTTGGGCAAATCTGCCGCTTCTCCGAGTAATCACCTGGTTCGGGCGTCATGATGGACGCGCCAATCTTCTGTCGCCTCTCGCTGTTCGGGGGCTGTCTCATCGCAGGATAGCCGCCCCTGCGCCGCTTATGTGCGGCCAGGGGATTCTCCACTGTCGTTTCAACGGAAGCGCTCCCAATGCGGAGCGATGGAGAACTGCGATGTCACGTGATTCCTGTATCCTCACCACCAAGGATTTTACTATCCTTGAAGTCATGCTCGACCGAAGCCTCGGCAGGGACGATCCGATGGCGGTGTTGCTCGCGCGGAAGATCAATTCGGCGCAAGTCGTCTTCCGCGACGATGTTTCCCCTGACGTCGCAACGGTAAGCAGCCGGGTCGTCTTCAGCGTTGACGGAAGGGACCCGGACACGCGGGTCATTTCGCATGACCGGATGACCTCGCCGATTGGCCTCTTTCTCCCGATCACCGCCTACCGGGGCCTCGCCTTGGTCGGTCTCTGCGAAGGCCAGGAGTTCAGCCTCCCTGGTCAGGACGGCAAGCAGGAAATTGTGCGTTTGGAAAAGGTACTCTACCAGCCTGAAGCGGCGAGACGGGAAAAGGTCGCGCTCGACCGCGCCGCGGTCTTGACGCCGCGCAAGACGGCCCTCCGGTTGATCCGCGGTGCCTACTACGCCCAGCCCGAAGTTTGCGCTGTCGAGCCGGAGTGGTTTGATGACCCAGCGGCCCCTCTGCCGCGTGAAGGTTGATGGCGGCAGGCGGTAGGCAATACGGCATGATGTCTTACCGTCCTGGCGACAGGTGTTCTTACCCTAGGGACGGTCCCCAGGTAATGAGGCGGCGCCATGCGGTTTCTCGAACCGCGAGCGCCGCCTTCGACAGAAGGACGCTGCTCAAGATCGTTGCTGCATTCTCCGTAGGCTGGCCGCCTGGCCGGTGCATGGGCCAACGCAACCTTCGAGATCCTGCCTGATCGGCCTTCGGCGAGCATTTCTGACAAAACACTGGGTAGCTCGGTTCTCGCTTAACCGTGCTTGGTTGGCTCGGCGTTATCCTAGGCTGGCCTCTCGCGAAGCGATGTGCATTCACCCTGACACGCGCGTGTTAATTTAAGACGTAGGAGACAAGTATTGGACATCACCACAAAAGCGGTCATCGCAATAGGCTTGTTGGGTTTAATGGTGATTGCGTTCGCAATGCTCTGACATTTTCCAAAACCGGATCCGCCACGTGAACTACCCATGCAACTTGCGGTCCCACTCGACTTTCGGGTGGGCCGCCTCTAGCAAGGTGAGCGGTCGTGTTTATGCGACCACCCCCCGTTGCCTACGTTTACCGACGCTTACCGAGCACGATGCCCTTTATGGCAAGTTCGGAGGTCGACGCAGCCTGTGACGACTTCACTTTGATCTGCTTGGGCTTGCGAGCTTCGCGGTTACCCTTCTTCTGGGGAGGCATTTCGGTTCCTTCCATTTAAGATAGAGCATCCGCACGGCTGCGCTGAATTCGCAGCCGTCCGGTGGCTCTCTTCTCTTTGCGACGATAGGAAGTTTCCCTGGCTCAGCGTCTCTGAACGCCAAGCCAGGGCTAGCGGCGCGTTTGCGGGCGCTTCCGGAAGGACAGTTCGTGGAAATATATCTGGCTCATGGTGACGAGTGTGGTCGACTCTCGAGGAATGTCAATTGATTTTGAAACAAAGTGAAATATAGGTTCTGTGGCATAGCGTCGCCTTGAATCAAAATAGAATATAGTTAAGTTTACTGTATGTGTATAGTGAATTTGATAAAGATATCAAGGCTTGTCGGGAAGGGGCGCATTCTTCCCCGGGTCAGGCGCTCGTACTTTTAATTCGGTACCATTGCTGCTTCGGGGGAATCAATAACTGCGTTTTTGTTCCCTGCTGTGCCTTTGGCGCCGCGCAGATGGAGGATGTCATGACACCAGCTCGCACGAGGCGAATTTGCCTCACATGTAATCGATTCCTTCCGAGAGCTGCCTGGAGATGTTTCTGGTGCGGTCGAGCGACCCTCCTCCCGTGGACGGAGATGCCTTGTATGCAACAGCGAATGCGTCATGAATCGGAACCAGTGCGAAGCAGGGTGACGTCATGAAGACGATGCTGCCTCAGGATACGTTACTGCAGCAGTATGCTGCGCTTCCGTGGCGCGTGAACCAGGAAGGATTCCTCGAAGTGCTTCTGGTCACGTCACGTCGCCGCCACCGATGGACAGTGCCGAAAGGATGGCAGGTGAAGCATCGTTCCGCCTCGCAGTCCGCAGAAACGGAAGCGTTCGAAGAGGCAGGCGTCATTGGCCTGATCGGACCCCAGCCGATCGGAAGCTACCTCTATTCGAAGCGGCGCGATGATGGTTCTTTCGAACCCTGCAGCGTCACCATCTTCGGACTGTATGTCCAGGCTGAACTGCACACTTGGCCGGAAAGGAGCATGCGCAAGAGGCGATGGTTGTCTGCCGCGGCAGCGTGTGACGTAGTTGGCGAACCGACGCTGGCCGAGTTCCTCAAAACGCTGCGCCAAGGTCAACGTGATCGGGCGGCTCCGGAAACCTGTGCACGCCACCTCCGTCAGCCGTCAGCCATGAGCGCGATGGATTGAAAGCTGCCATCGAAAGTTTCGAGATGCATTGAAGCCGGATCGATGAGCGAGAAAATCTCCGAGGCGAGACTGAAACTGACTCGAGCCTATTGACCGACCCGCCCACGCCAGCCGCGCAGCGCGGCATAACTGCGAAAGCTAGACGAACATCATAACGACGATCGCACCGATAACGATCAGGACAAGCCCACCGATCAGCATAGGCAGCAGGCTGTTGTCTGGGTCAACGCCCGACTCGAATTGCCCTGTTACCGGCTTGTCCTTCTTCTTTCGTTCAACCATTGCTAATCTCCATTCGAGGAAGCGGTACGAGTCAGGCAGGAAACGCCTCGCCGGCATGAGTGGCTGTGACAACTCTCTCCTACGCTCATGTCGAAGACGATGATCCCGCTCTCCCCCTTCGGCGCAAATAGATGTCGAGCTTACTTGACGTTTCGCGCCCCGCCGGTGGGGTGTGGACGTGGCGGTCCGCTGAGGAAGTCCTGTGGCATCAGCGAGACGTCGGCCAACGTGTAACGGTCAAGGGTGTTCTGGAAGGAGACCATCGCTTCGCCAAACATGCTTGAAAGCTTGCAGGATCTTGTGAGCACGCATTTGTTGCCGGTCGCGAAACACTCGACCAGCGCGAAATCCGGCTCAGTCAGCCGCACGACGTCGCCGATGCGGATCATCTCGGGCCGGCGACCGAGAACAAGCCCGCCGGAGCGTCCGCGAATTGCCTTCAGGTAGCCATTGCGCGTCAATGTATTGGCGACCTTGTTAAGGTGCGTCTTGGACACGTTGAAGGTGCGTGCCGCTTCCTCAATGGTGATCAGCCGGTCGCCGGCAGAGGCCGCGTACATCAGCATTCTCAGGGCATAGTCCGAGAAGTTGGTCAGCCGCACCGACGAGTCCTCCCGTGGATCGCCATCTTGTTGCAAGAACCACTCACGGACCTGTTCGGCATCAAAGTTCTTTCTCGACGATAGGTTCGACGCCAATCGTGGTCTCGCCACGACTAAAGGCGACCGCGAGGCGGAAACTGTGAGCGATGCGCAGAGCACGATCCATGAACAGTGCCGCGACCTCGGGCGGACAGACCCGGCGCACTGTTACGCGAAACAGCTTTAGCCAACGTCGGAAATGCGCCTCACCAAGACCGGCTATCGCCAGATGTGGCGGCAGCGGCCGTCCCTCATACCGGGACGTTCGCAGCAACGTCGCGGACCAGAAATCACACATCTTCGCCAGATGGCGCGGCCATTCGTCGGGTTGTATCCTGTGGTGAAAGATGGGGCCAAGAAGCTCATCTCGGCGAATTTCATCATAGAAACCGTGAACCACACCATGGATCATGGTCTCATCGAGCACATCCGGCAACGGGACGCCGTCTATGACAATCGTCCTCTTGCTCCGACCATTTTCGCTCATGTGCGCGCTCCTTGCGATAACTCTCATCATGTCCTGGCCGATCCAGCTAGCATTCGCGCTAAAAGATATATTGTCAATACATGTTATAGAGCGCGGTTCAGAAAACGGGCTTCGGAGCGCGTTCTGCTGACGCCAAAGTTTATGCTGAGTGCGCAGAACCTTCACTTCGCCGCATGCGTTTTTTGACCTGACATCCTTAAGGCGTGGACAGATTGGGAAGGAAGCCGGCGGCAGCCATGCTGCTGGGCAGTTCAGTGCTCATAGCGATCATGGACGCAGTCGCGACAGGTCGAGAGGGAAAGCCTAAGCCTCAAGCGGAAGAAAACTCGCATGACCCAGTGGCAACATGTCCCGGGCTAGCCGGGTCTAGGCATTGCCAAGGTGTTTGGGCATGACGACGCTAGATTCGACGTGAAGAGTGTACAAATCAGTGGATATAGTCCCGACGGCTGGACACGATTCAGTTTTGAAAATCGCCATAACTTCGTCGGCCGATCTTGCACGTCGGAGTCCTTCCCTGGTCCCAGGTGCGCGGAGCAGTCGGCATGTCTGTGCAAGGGCGGGAAGGAAGGCGGCAACGGCGGAGCGCGGCCACAGCAGCGTGTAAACGAGATCAACGGGATCGTCATCGGGGCCGTGAAAATCGATAGGTCGTGCTAATCGAGTCAAAGATGCGACCGGCGAAACGATCCTGTCGAACAGAGCGTGCGGGATCGCGACGCCACGACCGATACCCGTCGAACTAAGGCGCTCACGCTGCAAAAGGCCACGAAGAACCGTCTGCTCGTCAAGCCGGGTGTGTTTCGGCGTGGAATAAGGACCCCGTTTCAGGGGTGATCGGCGTCCAAAAAGGACCCCTGTAACGCAGGGTTGTCACACTGCCTTCGGTTTCATCGGAGGCATTTGTTTTGGATGTTGGTTGTGGAGACGATAGCGAAGATACGCCGGCTTTCGCTGGTCCAGGGGAAGTCGATCAAGGAGATCTGCCGCGAGTTGAGGATATCGCGGAAGGTTGTCCGGAAGGTGCTGCGGTCAGACGCGACGGAGTTCCGCTACGAGCGCGAACGGCAGCCGATGCCAAAGATCGGCCCTTGGCAGGATCAGCTCGACGGGCTTTTGGATGGCAACCACGGCAAGGCGGGGCGCGAGCGGCTGACTCTGATCCGGATTTACGAGGAGCTTCGCGGGCTCGGCTATGAAGGCAGCTACGATGCGGTCCGTCGATACGCGAAGGGCTGGGCGAAGGAGCAAGGATCGGCAACGGCGGAAGCCTATGTGCCATTGTTCTTCGCGCCGGGCGAGGCCTACCAGTTCGACTGGAGCCACGAGATCGTCCTGATCAACGGCGTGACAGTGACCGTGAAGGTCGCCCATGTCCGGCTCTGCCACAGCCGCATGATGTTCGTCAGGGCCTATCCGCGCGAGACGCAGGAGATGGTGTTCGACGCGCACGACCGCGCTTTTGCCTTCTTCGGTGGCGCCTGCACGCGCGGCATCTACGACAACATGAAGACGGCGGTGGAGACGGTGTTCGTCGGCAAGGACCGGCAATACAATCGCCGCTTCCTGCAGATGTGCAGCCATTATCTGGTGCAGCCGGTCGCCTGCACGCCGGCGTCTGGCTGGGAGAAGGGTCAGGTCGAGAACCAGGTCGGGCTGGTGCGCGAGCGCTTCTTCACGCCGCGGCTGCGCTTCAAATCCTATGAGGAACTCAACGCCTGGCTGCTCGACAAATGCATCGCCTACACCAAGGCGCACCGTCACATCGAACAGCCGGAACGAACGATCTGGAACGTGTTCGAGGACGAGCGCGGCAAACTGGTCGAATATCGCGGCCCCTTCGACGGATTCCATACGGTGCCGGCCTCGGTGTCGAAGACCTGCACGGTGCGCTTCGACAACAACAAATACTCGGTGCTGTCGACCGCCGTTGGCCGGCCGGTCGAGATTCAGGCCTATGCCGATCGCATCGTCATTCGCCAGGATGGCGTGGTTGTTGCCGAACATGTGCGCTCATTCGGGCGCGGCGACACGATCTACAACCCGTGGCATTACGTCCCCGTGCTCGCCCGCAAGCCCGGAGCGCTGCGCAACGGAGCGCCGTTCCAGGACTGGGTTCTGCCATCGGCAATGGAACGGGTCCGGCGCAGATTGAAGTCCGCGGACGATGGCGACCGGCAGATGGTGGCGATCCTGGCTGCCGTTCTCAGTGACGGCCTCGACGCGGTCGAGGCGGCCTGCCAGGAGGCGCTCGACCAGAACGTCTGCTCATCAGCCGTCATCATCAACATCCTGGCACGGCAGCGCGATCCGGCGCCGGCAATCACCATTCTTACCCCGGACGCACTCCGCCTGGCGCATGAGCCGGTTGCCGACTGCGCCCGCTACGACCGCCTCAGGAGGGCAAGCTGATGGAACGCACGCAGGTTCTGGAACTGATGGGGACGCTGAAGCTCTATGGCATGCGCAGCGCCTATGACGAGGTCATGGCAACGGGTATCAAGCGCCAGCACGAGCCGCCGAGGATCGTCGGTGATCTGCTGTCGGCCGAGATCGCCGAGAAGCAGGCCCGCTCCATCAAATACCAGCTCACTGTCGCCAAGCTGCCGATCGCCAAGGACATCGAGGAGTTCGACTTCGACGGCACGCCGGTCAATGAGGTGCTGGTCCGCGACCTTGCCAACGGCACCTTCGTCGCCGACCAGCGCAACGCCGTGCTCATCGGCGGCACAGGAACCGGCAAGTCGCATCTGGCAATCGCCATTGCCCGCGCCGTGATCCGCAACGGCTCACGTGGCCGCTTCTTCAACGTCGTCGATCTCGTCAACCGGCTCGAGACTGAGCACCGCAGCGGCAAGCAGGGCCGCATCGCCGACTACCTGACCCGGCTCGACTTCGTCGTGCTCGATGAACTCGGCTATCTGCCGTTCGCACAAGCCGGTGGGCAGTTGCTCTTCCATCTGATCAGCCGGCTCTACGAGCGCACCTCGATCATCGTCACCACCAACCTGGCATTCGGCGAATGGCCCGCCGTCTTCGGCGACCCAAAGATGACCACCGCGCTGCTCGACCGTCTCACCCATCACTGCGAGATCATCGAGACCGGAAACGAATCCTGGCGCTTCAAGAACCGCGCCTGATCACCCCATCACGCCGATCCGCACTCGCCGGGCTGCGCAACCCAGACCAGCTCCGCCCGGCGAGCGCTGACCATTGTGCCTCAAAAAGGGGGTCCCTTTTGCGAGCCGATCCAGGGTCCCAATTGCGGGCCGATTGACAAGCCGGGCTCTCCGCGCAATCCTGATGGCGATCCGCGACAAGGCCGAATGCTTTCCCTTTGTCGCGAGGTCAAGCGAAATGTCTTCTTCTGACAAGATGGAATAGATCATCGTGGCGGCCCCATGACAATTCAAAGCGATAACGAAACGCGTTTCGCCACACCACCTACGCGAGGCGGTGTTCACACAGCACCATGGTGAAGAATCCTGGCTGTCCCGGACGCAAAGCCAGGGTCTTTTCGCGTCCGGGCTAAAGGCCTGCTTTGAGGCGCTGCGGCTCTCGCCGGAAATTTAGCCTGAAAATATTCATAGCAACTCGGATGTAGTGAAAGGTTTTTCGAAATCAAGCTGCGCCCAAAGCGGCGGCCGCTTTAGAGTTATCCGATAGAAGGAAATAACCCGGACCGGCCCATTAGCGCCTCTCGTGCCTTGGTTGGCGGTTCGTGGTCCATGATCCTGGCGTGTAGGCAATGAGCATTGCAAAATCTTCGCAATCGAATGCGTGAAGAGAATTCATAATCGCAACCTTTGGTCCAAGAGATGTTAAACAGAACGCATCGGCATGCAGAAATATTGCACTGAAATCCCATTTAATTTCGCTTGACGAACAGAACCGCCTCCTGCTTGCTGGCTGGGCGCGAACAGGCCGCGCCAACATCTGAAAGCGGATTATGACGGTCGTCCAGGCTTTTCGGTCATCGCCGGTTCTGGTTCAACAAAGGAAGCTACCGTGATGAAAAGGCTTGCACCTGCAGTTGTCGTGACAGTGGCCAGTTATGTCAGAGAATCATCGTCGGCGAACCCAAAGCGCATGATTAGACTGAACGGGTCGGCGCGAATGGCGATCTGCTGGAGGAGGTCCGCAGGGCATTTGCGATGGTCGAAGACATCATGGCGATAAGGGATCGTCCCGCGCTTAGATCATGCCCGCGAAAAGGCTCGGCTGGACAAGGAGGACAGAGTGTGACGATCACAGCGGGAGCGCGATTTCCCTGGCTTCGTCAATGACCTGTAGGGGACGGCTTTCATGAAAGGCAGCGTGTATCCATCCGAAACACAGCCACAATCTCAGACGGAGCGGGACGGGCGCTCTCAGGTGCCGGACACCCCCCTCGATGCCCGAACCGCAGTCGAACAACGCGAGCATGCGACGCATCGGCTTGCCGCGTTGGGTGAAATGACGGGCGGCATTGCCCATGATTTCAGAAACCTCCTGGCAGTCATCGAGTCCGGACTGAGGTTTGCCGAAAAAAGCGCCGACAAGCCCGAACGTGTGCGGGCCTACATCGCGATGGCGCGGGAAGGAATCGATCGTGGGATCGAATTAACCTCGCAGCTGCTCGCTTTTGCAAAGCATCAGGAACTCGATGCTCATGCTGGCGACTTGAATGAATTCCTCAGGTCCTTCGAGCCATTCCTGAGGTATGGCGCCGGACCCGATGTACGCGTCAAGCTTGAACTTGGTTCCGGTATTCCGGACTGCCTGATCGATCCCGCACTGTTCGACGCTGCGGTGCTTAATCTCGTCGTCAACGCGCGGGATGCCATGCCAAATGGCGGCGAGATCCGGGTCGTCACCGAGCGATTGGTGCAGACGACTGCGGCACCTGACCCGCCGGGGCCGGGAACCTACGTCTGTGTTCGCGTCAAAGACCAAGGTTGCGGCATGAGCGCGGAAGTCTTGCGAAAGGCGTTCGATCCTTTTTTCACGACGAAGGGCGAGAAGGGTACCGGCATCGGGCTGTCGCAGGTGCATGCATTGACGCAGATGGTTGGTGGTCATGTTCGCATTGCGAGTGAACCAGGGATTGGAACCACAGTCGACCTCCTGTTCCCGTCAATCCAACCGGACGCCAAAGCGCCGTCAGGAATTCCTATAATTTGACATCGCCGGCTGCGACGGCATGCAACCCTGCCAAGGCAGGACCTACCACGCTCTCGTCGGCGTTTGCGGATTGCACCGCATAAACCGGATAGGAGAACTGCGGCATTTCAGGGACAAGATGCAACCGGCCGGCCGCTATGTGAGGCTGCACTGAGCTCATTCTGAAATATCCCGAGCCGCCAGTCGCAAGAACGTAGTTCAGTGCGAGCGGACCGAGATCGAAAGAAAGATCGGGCGCGGCACTCGGGAAATTCATCCCGTGGTGCAGTCCAAAATCCGGCCCCCAATCCATATAGACATAATCGGATTCGTCCAGCAGGCGTGCTTCGGCATTGGTAGTCACGAGGACGAGTTTTTCATCCAGAAGCAGATCGATCTTCAAACCAGGTCTGTGCGGAGGCGCGTACATGATCGCTAAGTCAACCATTCCCGACGCGACCTGATTGATCAAATCCTGCGGCACATCGACGTGTACGCGGAGTGCAATATCCTGAAGCGAGCCGCGCATCCATCGGACCCAATCGAGCAGAAGGGGTTGCGCAAGGCTGACTTCGCTGCCGACCGTCAGAACAGCCCGACGTCCCTCAGGTACGGCAACCTGATGAAGGGTGCGCTGCCACAACTGGACGAACATCGGGGCGTGACGCAGGAACTGCTCGCCGGCAGGGGTGAGCGAGGCCCCGCCTTTGTGCCGAACGAAAAGCGCCCGGCCAAGTTGCTGCTCGAGGTTGCGGATTCGTGCGCTCACTGTCGTCTGGGCGACATTCAAACGTTCAGAGGCCCGAATGAAACTCCCTGTCGAAACGATCTCTATGAAGGTGCGGGCGAGTTCAATGTCCATATCGAACATAGCATAAAAATTGCGCTTAAATGTCAATGAATTTCGTTTGCTAGATAGAAAGCGCGAGCACTAAGCTTCAAGGAAATCCACCAAGCTTAGCATATTGCCGCGGGCCGGTTCGGCCGGAATCGGCCCTTAGCCCATAGAAAGAAGCAAACATGAAATCGACCATGCTTCGATTGGTGACCGCGATTTTCATTGCAGTCGGTTCGGCCCATGCGCAGGACACGTCATCCGGCAATGCCGAAGCCGGCGCCGTCGTCTTCAAGAGGTGCATGGCCTGCCACATGGTCGGTCCTGATGCAAAGAACGGAGCAGGTCCGGTCTTGAACGGGGTCGTCGGCCGAGCGGCTGGTGTGTATCCAGATTACAGTTATTCCGCGGCGAACAAGAATTCGGGTTTGACCTGGGATGAGCCGACGCTGACGATCTATCTGCACGCGCCGCGCAAACTGGTGCCCGGCACAAAGATGACATTCGCCGGTCTCAACAAGGATCAGGAGATCGCCGACGTGATCGCCTATCTGAAACAGTTCAACGCTCAAGGCCAGAAGGTCGGCCCCTGAGTCAGGCG
The DNA here is from genome assembly GCF_015500075.1 of Mesorhizobium sp. INR15. Classification (NCBI taxonomy): domain Bacteria; kingdom Pseudomonadati; phylum Pseudomonadota; class Alphaproteobacteria; order Hyphomicrobiales; family Phyllobacteriaceae; genus Mesorhizobium; species Mesorhizobium sp. INR15. Next base: position 4,422,866 of record NZ_CP045496.1, read on the forward strand.
GGCGACCTGTCCCGGCTACAAAGCATAACTCGATGAAATTTCTCCTGCATCAGGGTCTGGGGTATTCCACGATCCATCAGATCGGTGACTACCTACGCAGTCATGGTACGGGCCATCACTGGATCGAGCGATATCGCGGTGACATCTTCGTTTTCGTGTCAGATGAAGCCGACGAGGTAATCCTTAGAAAAGAATTCTCCGGCTTTCTCGATGCTGTCGACGACACGGAGACGGACGGGACATGACGTCGATGACCGAAAAGATATTCAACGAGAGAGTAAAAATGAAACGGGCATATGAGAGCCCTGCCGCCGACGATGGCAAGCGAGTGTTGGTTGACCGGCTTTGGCCGCGCGGGGTCAGGAAGACCGAAGCCGCTATCGACCATTGGATGAAGGAACTCGCGCCAAGCACCGAGCTTCGAAAATGGTTCGGACACGATCCCGCCCGCTGGGAGGAGTTCCGTCGGCGATACGCGGCGGAAATCCGTGAGCATCGCGATGAACTCGACCGACTGCGCAACCTGATACGGGAGGGCGCCGTCACACTCGTATACTCGGCTCATGACGAGGCCCACAACGATGCCGTCGTCCTCAAAGAGGTTCTGCTGAGACATCGATAGAGACGTCACGTCGCTCCCGGACTGCCACTGGCTTCAAAGGAATAGCGCGTGCGATCACGACGGCGACAACAAACTCGTCTCACCGGAGCCAAACCAGAGAAAACTCATCCAATCATCGATTGGCGCATTCTGTTGAGGAGAGAAACAATGAAGTTCTTTGTCGATACAGCCGATATTTCTGAAATTCGCGAGCTTGCCGCCGCTGGCGTTGTCGATGGGGTGACCACAAACCCATCCCTTGTCGCAAAGACCGGTCGGCCGATCAGGGATGTGATCAAGGAGATTTGCCAGACAATTGAGGGCCCGGTTTCAGCGGAAGTCACGGCGATCCAGTTCGATGGCATGATTGCCGAGGGAAACCGTTTGGCAAGCATTGCCGCCAATGTGGTCGTCAAGGTGCCGTCGACCTGGGATGGATTCAGGGCTTGCCGGGCGCTCAGTCAGCTCGGACACAAGGTTAATGTCACACTGTGCTTTTCAGCCAACCAGGCACTGCTCGCAGCCAAGGCAGGCGCGACCTTCATTTCGCCGTTCGTCGGCAGGCTCGACGATCTCGGGCTGGATGGCATGGAAGTGATCCGAGAAATCCGCACGATCTACGACAACGACAAATCCTTCAAGACGCAAATCCTCGCCTCTTCAATGCGCACCCCTCTCCATGTCAAACACGCTGCGATCGCAGGCGCCGATATCGCGACCGTGCCACCGGCGGTGCTCAGAAACCTCGCCAAACACCCACTCACCGATAAGGGCTTAGCCTCCTTTCTCGCCGACTGGCGTAAGACGGGGCAAGCGATCCTGTAATTGCCCACTGTGGAATCATTGAGGAAGCCATCATAAAAATTGCACTCAATTACCGATTAAATTCGTTTGCATGATACCGGGGATGGCGGGAAACTGGGGTGCGAAAACCACTCAGCCCAATGCGTGACGTGCTCGGAATGTTTGGCGCAAGTGGTGCTGAAAATCTGAAGGCGCACTAGCCAGGCAGAAGGTATCCCGAAGCAGTGGGGATTGCCGCTTCGCCGGACGAGCGATTTTGACACAGGATCGCCAAGGGAGAAGAAAATGGCTGAAGGCCAGACCAAATTAGTCGGACCGGATCTGGTCCAGGGCATCGCGTTGTCCGACCTTCCCGATGGCGGAAAGCTTGTCGGGCATTGCGGTGACGAGCAGGTGTTGCTGGTGCGCCGAGGGACCAAGGTCTTCGCCACCGCGGCGACATGCACACATTACGGCGGGCCGCTTGTCGAAGGTCTTGTGGTGGGGGATACTATCCGTTGTCCCTGGCATCACGCGTGCTTCGATTTGCGCACAGGCGAGGCCTTGCACGCCCCTGCCTTCAATCCACTCGCTTGCTGGTCGGTGGAACAGCGCGACGATCGGATATTCGTTGGCGAGAAGCGCAAGTGGACAGCGCCAAAGCCGCGCGACGGAAGCGCTGGCCAGATACCTGGGAAAATCGTCATTGTCGGTGGCGGCGCGGCTGGTTTCGCGGCGGCCGAAACACTGCGGCGCGAGCATTACAATGGCATCATCGTCATGATCAGCGATGACCAGGCGCCACCCTTCGACCGACCGAACCTCTCCAAGGACTACCTCGCCGGAAAGGCACCGGAGGATTGGATTCCGCTTCGGGGGGAGAAGTTTTATTCACAAAACAACATAGACATACGTCTCAATACGAAGGCCGTCCACATCGACTTGCATTCCCGCGAGGTTGTCCTCGCGGATCAAGGCAGGATTCCTTACGACAGGCTGCTGCTTGCCACGGGGGCCGAACCGGTTCGCCTAACCATCCCCGGCGCCGACCAGCCACACGTTCACACGCTGCGCTCATTCGCAGACTGCAAGGCGATCATCGAGCGAGCCACGACTGCGCGGCGCGCCATTGTGCTTGGCGCGAGCTTCATTGGCCTGGAAGTTGCGGCGGCCCTGCGCTCGCGCGGCATCGACGTTCATGTCGTGGCGCCAGATAAGCGGCCTATGGAGCGGATCCTGGGTCCACAGATGGGCGACTTCATCCGCGCCCTTCATGAGGAGAACGGTGTTGTTTTTCATCTTGAGGACACAGCGAATGATATCGATGGCAGCAAGGTGAAACTCAGCAGTGGTGGCACGGTGGCGTCGGACTTCGTCGTGGCCGGCATCGGCGTGCGACCGCGGATCGGGCTCGCCGAAAGGGCTGGGCTCAGCCTCGATCGCGGCGTTGTCGTGAACGCCTTTCTGGAAACAAGCGCTTCGGGAGTCTTCGCGGCCGGCGACATTGCGCGGTGGCCCGATCCTCACAGCGGCGAGAACATTCGGGTCGAGCATTGGGTGGTTGCAGAAAGACAGGGGCGAACTGCAGCTCTCAACATGCTCGGCCATCGCGAGAAATTCGCCGCCGTGCCGTTCTTCTGGAGCCAGCATTACGATGTTCCCATCAACTATGTCGGCCATGCCGAGCAATGGGATGAGATCGCGGTCGATGGAGACATCGCAGCCAGGGATTGCCTGCTCCGCTTCAAACGCGAAGGACGCACGCTGGCTGTCGCTTCGATCTTCCGCGACATCGAGAGCCTGGAGGCCGAGGTGGAAATGGAGCACCAAATGGCAACCTAGCAAACGCTCTCGGGCACCGGAGAGCGCGCAACCAGCATAGCGAAGAGGTGTGTCGTCGTAAGCGAAAGGAGTTCGAAATTATGTCGACTACGCAACAGGAACTTGAAACTACTGGCGGATTGCGCCCGGTTGCCGCTCACCACTATTCAAAGATTGTCGAGTTCGCCAAGGAGGTTGCTAGGGAAGCGTCCGATGAGACGCTGACCTCGGTTGAAATCTTCTCGGACAGCGGCCACTGGTACTGCCGGGTCCGTCGCGGCGATGAAAAGACCCGGCCAATGGGTCCCTACACCAAACAGCAGGCTGAGCGGATCCAGGAGGCACGGAGAATGTTGATCGCCAAAAGCGGTACCGCTCGGATCATGTTCGAGTAGGGCGGCGACCTTCGCGATCACGCCCGCCGGCGCACTTCTAGCTACAAGGATCTTTCGTCATCAAGTTTTTTGAAACGTTGGCGGACGGCCCTCCGGCTCTTAATGGTTGCCGCATTGTGAAACCGTGTTTCGCGGCAGGACGTCTGTTGACGTTTTCCATAGCCGAGCCGGCATCGCCTCCAACCCATGGAAGGAAAGGTCCAATGGGCTACAAGTCAATCGTTCTCAATCTCGACATCGACGGTATGGTCGCCCCTGTTATCAAGTTCGGTGTCGATCTGGCCCAGCGCTTCGATGCGCGCCTGATAGGTCTCTCGGCTGCCGACGTTTCCCCGCCTGTTGTAATGGAAGGAGGAGTGGCCTTCGAAGGAGAGAGCATGATGCGCCAGCGGAAGAACATCGAGCGACGAATTGAGGACCTCCGCTGCGAGTTCGAAGGCCTCGCTGGCGCAACTGTTGATACAGAATGGCGTGGGGCTGTGGGCAATCCGACCCGCTTGCGGATAGACACGGCGCGCGTTGCCGATCTAATCGTCACAGCGTCGCCCGAGGGCGCCTCTTCTGGGAACGTTCATCGATCCACAGATATCGGCAATCTGATCCTCCAGGCGGGGCGACCTGTGCTGGTCACTTCGACCAACCAGGAACATTTCGTGGCCAACAAGGCTCTTGTCGCGTGGAAGAGCACGCGTGAAGCCAGACGTGCCGTCTTCGATGCCATGCCCTTTTTGCAAATGGCTCGGGAAGTTCGCGTGATCACGATCGACGATGATGCAACGGATGAAACTTGGAATAGCCTGACCGCTGTTGTCGCCTACCTTTCTTTTCACGGCGTAAAGGCGAAGGCGGAAGTATTTCCGGAAAAATCCGATGGACAAGTGATCGCTGATGTCGCCGATGCAATGCATGCGGATTTGGTTGTATCCGGCGCCTACGGCCACAGCAGATTCAGGGAATGGATTTTCGGCGGCGCTACCCGTTCGCTGCTTGAAAATGATGGGCTCAATCGTTTTTTGTCGAATTGATCCTAAGGTACGAACTGTCGACAGGAATCGTCAGCGGACAAATCCGAGCAGGCCAATGCACGAACAGCATACGCGTTCACCGACCCTCGCGGTCAGATTCGGCTCGGCCAGCTAAGATGGCGGGAACAGGCGGTAACACGCTGCTCGCCCTGACGGGCTTGGTCATGCTGGATATCCCTTTCGACGGAGGCAGGAAAGGACGACCAGATGCTCGTCGATAAAGTCATGCCTGCAGCCTGCAACAGACTCGTCACGATTGGATATGATGCGCCCTTGCTTGAAGCAGCGCGACTGCTTGGCGGTTCACCGGACCTCGTCGTCGTCTGCGGCTCCGATGGGCTTTTGAAAGGCGTGATTACGAAAACGGATATCGTAAGGCAGATAGGCCAATGTCAGGGTTCCACCTGCAAGATCGCCGCATCATTGGTGATGACCCAGGATGTCACCATCTGCCGACCGACGGATTGGTTACGTGACATCTGGTTGATCATGAAGGTGCGACGGCTGAGAAACATTCCTGTCATCGACGCAGCATCTCGGCCGATCGGGGTGCTCAACGCGCGCGAGGCGCTCGAGGCTCTCATGCAGGAGGTCGAACAAGAGGAGACGCTGTTGCGCGACTATGTCATGTGCGTTGGTTATCGTTGATGGACGTATATGCCGTAACCAAGCTAACTTCTCGGCAGGTGTGCCTGTCGAACAGGAAATGGCATTCTCCCTTGGTACGCTGGTGCTGTCGCCAAACTCCGGCCGCGCTCCTCAAATCGTTCGACGCTGAATCACATTTCGCGATAGCATGTCGCACCGAAAATTCGGCGAAGCAGGATGCCAACAAGATGGCCCTGACTGCTGACCCGCAGGACTACCGGAAGCCGCAAGCTGATTATCCACTATCTGTTGCGATCAAAATCCAATTGCGTTTCTGTGATCGCGCGTCACAAGCGAACGTCCACGCATCAATCACCTCATCGATCTGGTGAGGATCGCCGGCGACGATCGCGCCATTCGCTGAGCGTGTAACGCTGACGACGTCGGAAACGAAGCGGACAACAATCTCAATTGCTCCACATTCCTTGAGGACGCTGACGACTCTCGCCTCGCTGGTGCTTATGAATGTCAGTTGCAGCCGTTCCTCCCGATTCCTGCGGTCGGCGTTCGCTCGCTCGAAAACTTCCAGCACTTCTGGCCCGACCAAGCGCTTCAGCGCTTGAAAGTCGTTATCCGCGTAGGCCCGCAAGATAATCTCGTACGCGGTCTTTGCGCCGGCCAGAAACTTGGCGGGGTCGAAATCCGGATCGATGACTTGCGTCGCATTCAGGGGAGCATCCGGGGAAGAGATGCCTTCGACCCTGCCGGCCGGTTGATCTGTCTGCGCATCCTTTTGTTTGGCCTTGTCGTCGCCTGAGCGTGGCTGGCGTTGGCCCCAACTGCCCATCAAAGCCCAATAAAACGCGATGATCGCCAGGATCAGGATATGGTTGTTTGGATTTGTGGTCTCGTCCATGACGCTCTCCCGACAAATGTCGAATTGACAGCAGAAGCCGATTTGGAACCGGAGGGGAATGCTAACGAATGCGCGGAAGCTTTTCCCACTGATGGAAGGGCGGTGGCGACGGCAGTTGCCATTCGAGCGTGGTCGCCCCTTCGCCCCATGGATTGGCGCCGGCCTGGCGTCTGCGGCTGAAAGCCTCCGCCACCGTGATGAAGAAGACGACAAGTCCGGTCGTTGAAATGTAGGACCCGATCGACGAGATGAAGTTCCAGCCAGCGAAAGCGTCGGGGTAGTCCGCGTAGCGGCGTGGCATGCCGGCCATGCCCAGAAAATGCTGCGGGAAGAAGACGAGGTTGACGCCGACGAACATCAGCCAGAAATGCAGCTTGCCCAGTGTCTCGCTGTACATGTAGCCGGTCATCTTCGGGAACCAGTAATAGAAGCCGGCGAAGATGGCGAAGACCGCGCCCAAAGACAGCACATAGTGGAAGTGGGCGATCACAAAATAGGTGTCGTGCAGCGAGCGGTCGATGCCTGGGCTTGCGACCATGATTCCGGTGACGCCGCCGATGGTGAAGAGCAGGACGAAGCCGAGAGCCCATAGCATCGGCGTCTTGAACTCGATCGATCCTCCCCACATGGTCGCCAGCCAGGAAAACACCTTTACGCCGGTTGGAACGGCGATGACCATCGAGGCAAATGAGAAGTACCGCAGGGTGTCCACGGACAGGCCGGTCGTATACTGTGGATTCCGACGTTATCCGGCCGGGTATTCCAACGTGAAGCCGGCCACCATTCCGGAATGAAGCCGGCCACGATTCCGATCAATATCCGGCCACTTTAACGGGGCTAAAGAGAACACATCTGGGTCAGCAACTTTGGCATGACGGTCCTTTTGAACGAGGGACGCGTGATGCCGGCAAAGAGAAGGCTGACCATGAGACACTTACGACAAATGCTACGGCTTGCCGGCGACGGAACGAGCGCCCGCGAGATTGCGCAGAGACTGGGCATAGCGCGCAGCACTGTGCAGGATAATTTGAAGCGAGCGGCAGCGGCGAAACTGAGCTGGCCGCTGCCGGGTGACCTGACCGACGACGCACTGGAGCACCGGCTGTTTGCCCGGGCCGGGGTGAAGCAGGGCCTGCGCCGGCTTCCTGAGCCGAACTGGGCGCAACTGGCGCTGGAGCTGAAGAAGCCGGGCGTCACGCTGATGATCCTGTGGGAGGAGTATCGCGCCGTTCACCCCGGCGGCTACGGCTACAGCCGCTTCTGCGACCTGTTCCGTGGCTTCGAGAAGCGGCTGTCACCGACCATGCGGCAGGAGCATGTCGCCGGCGACAAGGTCTTCGTGGATTATTCCGGCAAGAAGATCAGTATTGTCGATCCGCTGACCGGCGAGATCCGCGAGGCGGAGATCTTCGTTGCCGTCCTCGGGGCGTCGGGATTCACCTATGCGGAAGCGACCTGGACGCAAGCGCTGCCGGATTGGATTGGCGCACATGTGCGCATGTTCAACTTCTTCGGCGGTGTTCCGCGCCTGATCGTGCCGGACAACCTGAAGTCCGGCGTCAACCATGCCTCCTTCTACGACCCGGAGATCAACCGCAGCTACGGCATGATGGCCTCGCACTATGGCGTCGGCGTTCTGCCAGCCCGGCCACGACGCCCGAAGGACAAGGCGAAGGTCGAGAACGGGGTTCGCTTTGCCCAGACCTGCATTCTGGGTCGGCTGCGGCGGCAGACCTTCTTCTCGCTGGCCGAGGCCAATGCGGCGATCGCCGGGGCGCTGGATCGCATCAACGACCATGTCATGCGTCGCCTTGGCGTCAGCCGTCGCCATCTCTTCGAGACCGTGGAACGGCCTGCACTGGCAAGCCTGCCAGCACAGGATTACGAGTTTGCCGAATGGCGCATTGCCCGCGTCGCCACTGACTATCACGTCGAGTTCAAGAGCTTCTTCTATTCCGTGCCCCATGGCCTCATCCGCCAGCAGGTCGACATCCGTGCGACAAGCAGAACAATCGAGATATTCCACCGCGGCAAGCGCGTCGCCGTTCACCAGCGCCGATATGGCGGGCGGCGCTACGGCACCAACCCCGAGCATATGCCCAGCTCCCACCGACGATATGCCGAGTGGACACCGGACCGCTTCCGGCGATGGGCTGCTTCCATAGGGCCGCAGACCGAGGGGCTGATCATCGCCATTCTGGCGAACCGACCGCATCCCGAACAGGGCTTCCGGACATGCCTGGGCATCTTGCGCCTTTATCGAGATCTCGATCGTGAGCGCGCCGAGGCCATCTCAGCCCGCGCCGTCGAGATCGGCGGACTGACCTGCAAGAGCATTGCAGCCCTCATCACCAACCACAAAGCCGCCCGGCCTGCTGCCGGTCCCGGCGCCATCATCGATCACGCCAATCTGCGTGGTCCCGGCTACTTCCATTGAGGAAAGACAAGATCATGCTGACCCATCCCACCCTCGACATGCTACGCGATCTCGGCCTGCACGGCATGGCCAAAAGCTTCCAGGATCTCGACGCCCAGACGGAAGCCCGTGCCCTCGATCACGGCGAGTGGCTCGCCATCCTGCTCGAGCAGGAAGCGACGCTACGGCGACAGAAGCGCTTCGAGGCCCGTGCCCGCGCGGCCCGGCTACGCCATGACGCGCAGGTCGAGGATACCGACTTCCGTGCCGAACGCGGTCTCGATCGTTCCCTGTTCCTCAAACTCGCAAGCTGCGACTGGATCCGACAGCGTCATGGGCTCCTGTTGACCGGCCCGGCCGGTGTCGGAAAGAGCTGGCTTGCCTGTGCCCTCGGCCACAAGGCTTGCCGGGAGGACTTCTCCGTCGCATATCATCGCGCCCCACGGCTCTTTGCCGAGCTTGCCCTGGCAAGGGGCGACGGCCGATACGCCAGGATGTTGAAGGCGCTGGCCAGGACCGACCTGCTCATTCTGGACGACTGGGGGCCCGAAAAGCTGACCGACGATCAGCGCCGTGACCTCCTCGAGATCATCGAGGACCGCTACGAGCGGCGTTCCACCATCGTCACCAGCCAGGTGCCCGTCGATCGTTGGTACGAGATCATCGGAAATCCCACCATCGCCGACGCCATCCTCGATCGCCTCGTCCACAATGCCTACCGCATCGAACTGACCGGAGAGAGCATGCGAAAACATCGCGCCATCGCCACATCGCAAACCCTTCAGGCTTGACCCGAAACGAAACTCGAACCAAACCTCAACAACGACCCAGGTGATCTCCAAAGGTGGCCGGCTTCAAATCGGAATCCGGCCGGAATGAAATCGGAATGGGTGGCCGGTGATTGATCGGAATCAGTGGCCGGTTTCGTCGGAATCCGCACGTATACATATGATGGGCCCAGACGACAAAGCCAATCGCGCCGATAGCCACCATCGCATAGGCCATGCCGAGATAGCCGAAGATCGGCTTCTTGGCGAAGGTCGAGATGACGTGGCTGATGATGCCGAAACCGGGTAGGATCATGATGTAGACTTCGGGATGACCGAAGAACCAGAACAGATGCTGGTAAAGGATCGGATCGCCGCCGCCGGATGGCGAAAAGAAGGTCGTTCCAAAATTGCGGTCGGTCAAAAGCATGGTCACCGCGCCGGCGAGCACCGGCAGCGACATCAGAAGCATGAAGGCCGTCACCAACATCGACCAGGCGAACAGAGGCATCTTGTGCATCGTCATGCCAGGTGCCCGCATGTTGAAGATGGTGGTGATGAAGTTGATGGCGCCGAGGATCGAGGAGGCGCCCGAAAGGTGGATCGACAGGATGACGAGGTCGACAGCGGGGCCGGGTTGGCCATCGGTCGAATAGGGGGGATAAAGCGTCCAGCCGCCGCCATGACCGAGCGTGCCGGGCGCTCCTGGAACGAACATCGAGGTGATGAAGAGGATAAACGACATCACCAGGAGCCAGAAAGAAATATTGTTCAAGCGCGGAAAAGCCATGTCGGGCGCGCCGATCATGATCGGTACCATCCAATTGCCGAAACCACCGATCAGCGCCGGCATGAGGACGAAAAAGATCATGACCAGCCCATGTGCGCTGACGACGACGTTGTAGACACCCGGATCGCCAAATATCTGCAAACCTGGTTCCTGCAACTCCATGCGGATCAACACGGAAAGCGCGGTACCGAAGACCCCCGCCATGATCGAGAACAGCAGGTAGAGCGTCCCGATATCCTTGTGGTTGGTGGAGAACAGCCACCTGACGAGAAACCGGGGCTTGTGATCATCCAATGCGGTTGTGGAATCCAGCATGTCTTTTCCCTGCTTCCTGCCAGGAGGTCCGGTTAAGTGACGGAGGGCAGTTTGACGGCCGTCGTCACAATTGAAGAACCAGACCTTGCCTGTGTCGTTCATGCATCGGTGACGATCGTGTCCATGGGGATGTCGTGCGGCTGCGGGTAGATCGTGCGGATTTTGGCCTGTCCGTAACCTACGCCGACGACGAAGGGTTTCTTTGGCATCGCGGCCAGAGTCCGGTCAAAGAAGCCGCCGCCATAGCCCAGGCGGTATCTCGCCTCGTCGAAGCCGACGACCGGCGCAATCACCACATTGGGCTGGACCGAAGGTCCGCGGGAGGGGACAAGAATGTTCCAGACGCCGCGTTCCAGGGGGTCGCCCGGCGCCCAGACACGGAACTCCAGCGGCCACCCTTTCTTGATGACGACGGGAAGCGCTATCCGCCCGCCGCGCTTGATCACACTTATTGCCCAGTTGCGAAGGTCGGGCTCGCCGCGGAACGGCCAATATGTGCTGATGATCCGCCCGCTGGTCTTGCCTATCGTCCGGTCCAGGGCGGATGCGATCTTTTCCGAACGAGCCTTTCTCTCCTCGACGTCAATGGCGAGGCGCTCCTCGATTAATCTCTGCCGCTCTGTCTTGCGCCAGCATGCGACGTCACTCCAGCCGTCGGAGTGGATCGCCAGCATCCCAAATTCGGGCATGAGTTCGTGCATGGAGCAGGGCGGAGAAGCAAATTGCCTTAATTCGCCATCGACATCTTTCTCATCGGCCATCTCTAAAACTCCGTTCTGCGCTGGCTGGGCGGTTGAAGCGCAGCACATCCGCCGCAAAAGCTGCGCTTGACGAAACAGGAAGGCAAATGGAATTAAATGCTGTATTGATGCAATATTATTGCATTGAACGTTGGGATTGTGATGGACATCGACCGCGCACGCACATTTCTGGAAATAGTTCATTCCGGCAGTTTCCTCAGGGCAGCCGACCGGCTCCACGTCACCCAGACCACGGTAAGCGCACGGATACGCACGCTGGAGGAAGAGCTCGGACGTCAGCTGTTCATCCGGAACCGCAACGGTGCGCAATTGACGCCGGCCGGCCGGGAATTCGAACGGTTTGCGCAGTCGTTCGTCCAGATCTGGGAACGCGCACGACACCAGCTCGCTATCCCTTCGGGTAGGACGAGCGTCGTCGCATTGGGCGGTGAATTAAGCCTCTGGAATCCGTTGTTGCTTGACTGGCTTGTCTGGATGAAGAAGGCCCGGCCGGAAATCGCCATCCATGCCCAGGTCGGCGTGCCGGACCAACTCCTCGAGCAGCTCAGGACCGGCGTTCTGGACATTGCGGTGCTCTATGCGCCGAAGCTGCTGCCGGGTTTCAGGGTAGAGCTTCTCGTCGAGGAGCAACTCGTCCTGGTTCGGACCACCGACAGAAACGGGGAACCGGTCGGCTCGAAGGACTATGTCTATGTCGACTGGGGGCCGCTGTTTGCGGCCCAGCATGGTGCCAGTGCCTCAGCCTTCGGCGAGCCAGGATTGATGGTCGGCCTTGGCCCGCTTGGGCTGAGCTATATCCTGCGCGCCGGCGGAATGGGTTATTTCCGCAGAGGCGCGGCAGCTCCCCATATCGAGGCGGGGCAGTTGGAGGTGGTAGAAGGCGCGCTGGAATTCACCTATCCGGCCTATGCAGTCTATCCGGAAGCTGGCGAGTCGCGAGCCGATGTGCAGGAGGCGCTACGCGGATTGAAGCAAGTTGTGAAATGATCGTCCCTCCAGGCGCGAAGCCATGGTTTGCGTGACTGGAAGGATGGATCGCCACGGATTGACCGAACATGCCTTACCCGTTCCACATCATCGGTCACTCGACCCGGTCGATTGCCGAATTCGTCGCCCTGCTGCGGTTCGGAGAGATCGCCCTGGTGGTCGATATAAGGACCATCCAGCGATCGCGGGCGAACCCGCAGTTCAACAGCGAGGTACTTCCGGAAAGCTTGGCGGCGTTCGGGATCGGATATGAGCACATTGCAGAGCTCGGCGGCCTGCGCGGCAAGGCGCACGACATTCCACCGACGCTCAATGCATTCTCGGCAAACCAGAGTTTTCACAACTACGCCGACTATGCGCTGTCGGCGGAGTTTCTTGATGGCCTGAACCGGCTTGTGTCTCTCGGCAGGCAGCGGCGGTGCGCCATAATGTGCTCGGAAACGCTCTCGTGGCGCTATCACAGAAGGATCGTCGCGGACTACCTGATCAGCCGCGGCGAGTCCGTTTTTCATCTGATGAGCCATGACAAGGTCGAGCCGGCAAGACTCACCGACGGTGTGAAGGCACGGCCCGACGGAACGCTTGTCTATCCGCCTTCACAGCTTTCGGGATAGTCGAGCCCTCAGGCGGCCGACGGACCCGGGTCGTCGAACCCGGTATCGAAGGCTGCCATGACCTTGTTCTCCGCTTTGTCCTGCAGTTCATCGGGACGATGGACGACGCGCAGAACCGGTTCGCCCTGCCGCCATGAGCCCGACGCTGCATTCCCCGTCAGCTTCAATCTCTCGCGCCTTGCGGCTTCTGGCTGATAGACCACCTCATGCACGGTCATCGTTTCAAGGCCGCCGTCCGCGCTTGGAATGGACATGGACTGACCTTCGGCCAGACCAAGCAGCGCCAGGCCGCGCGGGTTGGTGATAGGCAAAAGCATGCCAACCAGACCGCGCATCTCGTCATGTGCGACGATGCGGGTTTCGGCAGGGCCGTCGTTTGCCCGATAAGCCACGCGGGTGCTGAGTGTCACGACGGTTGCCGGGATGTCTTCCCGAAACATTACAACCGCGTTCGAAATCTTCCGCTGAAGGATAGCCGAGAAAGTATCGCCGCCAGGGCGGCGCTCCTGCATCACTTCAAGAACCGTGTAGTCCTTGGTGGTCAGTTGGCAGCTATCGATATTGGGCATCGCGCATCTCCAGCCGGTCCTGTGCAAGGATCCGGCGTCAAGCAATTGATCGGGTCTGGAAAGCTCCCCTGTGCCGGACCAGGATAGGCCGGCGCAGGGGTCACACTCCCGCGATCGGGCTGCCTGCGTGATTGAGGAGACGCATGGAAATGCCCATGCCTAGACGGCCGCCGCAATCGTCTGAGGCGCTGGTGCGGGCCGAGCGTGTGTACAGCCTTTCGGAGCGGGCTGGCTCACGGCAACCACCAACAATTCGTGCCGGCGACCGTCCCGTGCGGTCCACGTTATCGACTGCCCAGCCGAGAGGCCGATCAGGGCCGTGCCAATCGGCGTGAGGATCGAAACCTTGCCTTCGGAGATATCCGCATCGCCAGGAAAAACCAGCGTGATGGTTTTTCGATCGCCGGTATCGGGCTTGAACGTCACGGTCGACCCCATCCGGACAGTGCCGGCGGAGACCCAACCGTCGGAGACGATACGCGCGCGCTCGAGTTCGGCGAGCAGTTCATCGGAAGCCTCCGGATTCCGGGCGGCAACGGTGTTCGCGAGGAGCGACAAACGTGCGTGGTCCGACTGAGAGATGTGGATGTTCGGCTTGCGCCGGGTTTTCTTGTTGTCTTGCATTTGAATACTCATGTTTCTGCCCCCGCCCTGGACCCGCTGAGGGATCGTCGACGGTTGTCAGTGCGACGGAAATTTGTAGCTGAATGCGCCGATGCTACAGGGATTGATGCGACCCTGCGCCAATGTCACATGTCGATTTACATGTTCACCCCTCGGCCTGGGGCGCGCATGGCAGCCGAGCCGGGGGTTACGATCCCGCTATGGGGCAAACCCGGAAAAGAAAATCGCGACGGATTTTGGCGGCGGTGTACATAAGCCTATAGTTGGTGAAGGAATCCGCGAAGTCAAGGCAACCGGAACCCTGATGCCAGCCGATTGATCACTTCCAGAGGAATCTCGACAACGTCCTGATTCGGGCAGCGGCGCTTGCAGCTTGGTGGAGCAGCCGCCTAGGATGCCACGCTGGATAGGCGTGAGCCTCATCGACTGAGATCACTACCGGTCCCAAAATCTGCCGGCGGAGTTACAACCGCGCCAACGAAAAACAGGGAACTGACAATGAAAATCCTTGCGGCGACAGATTTTTCCACCCGTTCACAGCGAGCATTGCGGCGAGCCGGCCTTTTGGCCCGGGAGGTCAGCGCGGAACTCACACTCGTCCATGTCGTCGACAATGACCAACCCTCAGACATGCTCGACCTCGAAAGACGCGAGGCGCAGAGATATCTTGAAGAACAAATGGCCTCGATCGCCGAACTGCAGGGACTTCAGTGTAGTTTCGCGGTTGTCGCCGGCGATCCGTTCGACGGCCTTCTGAAGGCGGCCGAGGCGCGTTCGATCGATCTCATTGTGATGGGCGCGCATCGCAAGCAATTGCTACGCGATATTTTTGTCGGAACGACCATCGAACGTGTAATCCGTACCGGCCCATGCCCGGTACTCATGGTGAATGCAGAGGTAGAGCAGTCATACAAAAAGGTGATGGCCGCTGTGGACATGTCCAAGCCATCCGCGCGCGCAATCAGGACGGCGAGGGAAACTGGGCTGATAGGCGACGCCAGTCTTTCGCTGGTCCATGGTTTCGATGCGTTCGCCAAGGGAAAAATGTCAAATGCTGGAATAGGCAAGGACGAGATAGCGCGCTACGTGGCGACAGAACGTTTGCAGGTGGGCAGGGAACTGGTCGCGTTTCTGGAAGCGAACGATTTTGGCGTCGACAACTGGTCACTGCGTATCAAGGAAGGAAGCCCCGTCGAAGCGATAATGGAGGCGATCAAGGAGGTGACGCCCGATCTTCTGGTGATCGGAACGCATGGCCGTTCGGGCCTCATCAAGGTGCTGCTGGGGAGCGTAGCAGAAAGTATTCTGCGATCGGTCGACGTGGACGTTTTTGCGGTGCCACCCATCCGACGTTGATCGAGGCCTATGCGTTAGATGATCGTCGTTGTTCGTCCTGGAATCCGCAGCCTCCTCGAATGGCGGGACGCCATCCATTGCCCTCCCTGCGGTCCGGTAAAGCGCCGCGCGCGCCAAGAGCATAGGCGGACTGGTGTCGTGACAGTCACGAATGGTGCGATCAGTATCGCCTGCATGACAGACGTTTACCCCCATCAGAAGAAGGCGGAAGAGCGTATGAAAATGTGGGCCGGGCTTGTGCCGACGTGCAAGCGAGAGGACGCCATCGTCAGCACGCTGGTCAACATCAGCGTTGCGAGGACCACTCAACTCGAGGCAGGAGCAGCTTGGAGAGTCCACCGACACCGATCAAGGATTCGAGTACATCGGCACGCACTATGCGGTGCAGTCGCCGCTGCGGAGTCTGACGAAAGATGGCGTTCGACTGCTTCCGGCACGCGGTCAGCGGCACCTGTCGCCAGATGTGATTCAGTCCGTTCGACGCAGGCCTAGTCGCGGCTTGCGCTAAGCAAGGTGGCTATCACAAGTTCTCTTCCCGTCCTGTTTATCCCGGTTCCGCGCGATCTCTCTTCCGCCAGCCCTAGGAATACAAGGCGTTCGGCCAATGCTTTCGACAGAGCCGGGTAGGGTCCGCGATTCATGCGCTTAAGCGCGGTCTGCTCCTCGTCGGTGAGATCACCCCACATAATCGTCATGCAACCATCCGGGTTCTGAATTGTCCAGCGACGGGCTGTGACCGTGAGTTCTTTGAGAACTGAAGACCTTGGGCCTATGGAACGGCATCTATACCGACAATGCCGCCTTCATTCTCCAGAACGCCGATCCGCTTGACTTCCGAGCGGTTGAGTTTCAGGCGAACGCCGATACCGCCGCCATTCTCGACGATGAAAACGGCGCCGGCGTTTTCAAGCGCGGTTTGCAACGTGTCGCAGACAACCTGGTTGGGAACGCTGATCCGACGCTCGAATTCCTCGATGACCAACGCATCCACGCGTGAATTGCCGGAGAGCTTGTCACGGGTCCATTCGACCAGCGCGCGAGCGGCACGGCATTGAGCACCAGTGATCATCGTAAAATCTCCTGCTACCGCTTTCGGGGCCGAAATCGCCGCTTGCTGAGAGCCAGAACATTCCGGGGCGCGATGGCTTAACCCAATCAAAAATGCATATCGTGTTCGAAAAGGGAAGGGCTGAGCTACGCGCCGCAAACTAAATTCTGATGCAAAATAATTGTGCTAAAGCGGCAATAAATTTCGTTGGTCTTGCAGATAAGGATGAGTGAAGCTCGTGCGTAGCGAAATTGACAGATTGGGTGCCAGCCAGCAGATCTCAAGCCAGGCGGAGCTCTTGGCGATATCGCGCGAAGGGCACCTTTGGGTCGGCGACGATGATAATGGACAGGCTTGAACACGATTTCGGCAGAATACTTTCCGGCAGGGACCTTCAGCGTCATGTGGTCGGGCGAATGGTATCTGCCGACCGCCTCGACGTAGATGGCCGCGGCCCAATCACTCCTTCGGATGACAATACCCTCAAGATACGGCTGCGCGAAGAACTGCTCCTGCAAGCACAGACCCGGCTGCCGATCACCTATGCAAGACTGGCTGAGAGCATGGTTGGTTCACACGCGACAGGCGTGATCCGGGATGCCCTCGAAGAACTGATGGACGACGATGCGGACAAAGGCCTGCCATTGGTTGCGGCTATTGCCGTGAAGGCGCTCGAGCCCGGTTTGCCCGCTCCCTGGTTCTTCTGGAAAGCCGAGGACATGGGGCTGTTCGCTGGCGATCCAGCCAATCTGGAAGCCTATGCTTTCCATGCAAGGCAGTTCTATCGCGCGATCCACCTCCATGCTGGCAATGGGCAAGCCTCTGGAACGACCTTGCCGCCGTTCCTGTCGCCTGCAGGCAGGTGAAGGAGACCGAAATGCTGATCGCCAAGGACGTCATGACGTCACCGGTCATTTCCGTAGAGCCGGACAGTACGGTGGATGAGGTCGCCGATGTTCTTCTGTCGCACGGGATCAGCGCGGTGCCGGTGATTGATCGAGGTGCGCTGCTGGGCATTGTCAGTGAAGGAGATCTGATCCGCCGGGCGGAGATCGGTACCGCGCCACAGGGCCGTTCCTGGTGGAGTCATTTTTTTTCCAACAACGCGGTCCAGGCGGAAGTCTATGTCAAGTCTCATTCCGAGCATGTGATCGACGTCATGACACAGCCGGTCGCGACGGTGGTCGAGAGTACACCAGTCGCCGAGATCGCAACCCTGCTTGAACACAATCGGATCAAGCGTGTTCCGGTGCTCCGCGACGGCCAGGTGGTGGGGATCGTCAGTCGCGCCAATCTGGTGCGGGCCCTTGTTGTTGCCAGGAAAGGTTGGCGCGCTCCGACCTGGCATGACGACAGCAGTATCAGGCTCGAGATCGTCGACGCCTTGCGCTCCGAATCATGGCCCTCGACCGGAAGTTCGGACGTAACCGTGACCAACGGCGTGGTCACCTTTTGGGGAGCTTACCTGTCGGAGCAGGAGCGGAAAGCCTCGCTCATTCTGGCTGAAAATATCGCTGGCGTACGGGCTATCGACGATCATCGCATTCCCCTCGACATGACCTACGTCGTGCTCTGAGGGAGCCTGTGCTGGATCTGAGTGTGCCCTTGACGCAAACAGTTCCGATTTCCGACGAGCAGATTCGTCAGCTCTTCGACTTCTTCTATGGCAAGATCCGCGTCGATCCCGATCTTGGCCCGATGTTCGAGCGCGCCATCCCGGGCGATTGGGTGCCGCATCTGCCGAAGATGTACGATTTCTGGTCTTCGGTCATGCTTACCAAATACAAAGGAAATCCCGTCGCCGTCCATCAACGCATCGAAGGATTGGAGATCGGTCTTTTCGATCGTTGGCTCGATTTGTTCGGCGAGAGCTGCGGTGAGTTGCTGGACGAGGAGACAGCGGGACTCTTCTGGTTGAAGGCGGTCCGCATCGCCGAGAGCCTGAAGCTCGCCTTGTTCTACCGTCCGGATCGGCGGTGGCCAGAGAGCGCATTATGACGTTCGTCGTCACCGACAATTGCATCAAATGCAAATACATGGATTGCGTGGAGGTCTGCCCAGTCGACTGTTTCTACGAGGGCGAAAACATGCTCGTCATCCATCCCGACGAGTGCATTGACTGCGGCGTCTGTGAGCCCGAATGCCCGGCCAAAGCCATTTTTCCCGATACCGGGCCTGGTCTCGACGATTGGCTCGCGCTGAACGCTGAGTACGCGTCGCTGTGGCCCAACATCGCGATCAAGCGTGATCCACCCGCCGACGCCAACGCGTTCGACGGAGAAGCCAACAAACTCGTGAAATATTTCTCACCAGAACCCGGGCTGGGCGACTGATCAAAATGAACGCATATACGCACCAGCCGTCACCACTGTATCTGGGCATCGACACCGGCGGCACGTACACCGATGCCGTGCTCTGGTCGGAATCCGCAGGCATCGTAGCCAAGGCCAAATCGCTGACAACGCGGCACGATCTTGCCGAGGGCATTGCCGGCGCTGTTGACGCTGTTTTGTCCCAGGCTGCCATCGAATCCTGCGCGATCAAGCTCGTCTCGATGTCGACCACGCTCGCAACCAACGCCCTCGTCGAAGGGCAGGGCGGGCGGGTCGCGCTGGTGATGGTGGGCTTCGCTGAAGCCGATCTTGCCCGGAACGGATTGTCAAAAGCCCTCGGCTCCGATCCCGTGATCTTTTGCCCGGGCGGACATGACGTCCACGGAGATCCGCGTCAACTGGTGCTGGACGCTCTTGTGGCTGCGCTGCCGTCTCTCGCCGACTCGGTTTCAGGCGTCGCCGTGGCCTCCTATTTCGCGGTTCGCAATCCCGAACATGAGATCGCTGTACGTGACGTCATCCGCGAGCGTACGGGGCTTGCGGTGACCTGTTCGCACGAACTGTCGTCGAAGCTCGGCGGCCCGCGTCGGGCGCTGACCACGCTCCTCAATGCGCGACTGATCTCGATGATTGATCGCCTTATCGACGCCACCGAGGGCTTTCTGGCAAGACGCGGGATCGTCGCTCCGCTCATGGTCGTGCGCGGCGACGGCGCGCTCATTACCGCTGAATTCGCCCGCGCCCGGCCGATCGAGACCATCCTATCAGGACCAGCGGCAAGCCTGGTGGGGGCGCGGTACATGACCGGCATCGATGACGCAGTGGTGTCCGACATCGGCGGCACCACCACCGACGTCGCCGTCCTCGACGGCGGCCGCCTGCGGCTCGATCCGGAAGGCGCCACCGTCGGCGGAATGCGAACCATGGTGGAAGCCGTCGCCATGCGCACCTTTGGCCTCGGTGGAGATTCGGAAGTCTCGCTTCATGAGCGGTCGCTGACATCGACGATCGTGCTCGGGCCCCGTCGGCTGGTGCCGCTGGCGCTCGCCGCGGTGAAGCACGACGATGCCATATACAATGGCCTCAAGCGGCAATTGCTCCCTCCCAACACCAGCAGGCTGGACGGCCGTTTCGCGTTGCGCACGGGTTTGCCCGAGCGTCTAGCTGCAGGCCTGACGGTTACCGAGGCGCGGCTCTATGCTGACATTTCGGCAGTTCCCGCCGCGCTCGATCGGCTGCTCGTGTCGACGTCACAGGTCGCGACACTCAATCGCCTGGTCGCACGTGGTCTAGTGCATATCGTGGGCTTCACGCCGTCCGACGCGGCCCATGTGCTTGGCCGGCAAGGGAACTGGGATCCTGTCGCGGCTCGACTGGGCGCCGAATTGTTCGCACGCAAGCGCGACGGCCAGGCACATCGCGTCGCCAAGGGTGCTGAAGCTTTTTCCGAGATGGTTCTCACCGCGGTGACCCGACGTTCTGCCGAAGCCATTCTTGAAACGGTCTTTTCCGAGGATGGGATGGATGGCGACGTCTCGGTTGCCAATCCGCTGGTTCAGCGGGCGGTTGGCCGGCGCGGTGGCATGGCGCGGCTGTCGATCGCACTCGACCGACCGGTGATCGGCCTCGGCGCCTCGGCATCGCTGCACTATGCTGGTCTGCCGTATTTGATTGGCAACGAATGCAGCATTGCGGAACACGCCGATGTCGCAAACGCACTGGGTGCCGTCGTCGGGCAGGTGCGGATCTCGGCGGAAGCGCGCGTCAGCCAGCCGGAGATAGGGTTATTCCGCCTGAATTCAGGCGAGCGGCTGGACGACTATGACACCGAGGACGAAGCAATGGCGGCCGCCGAAGCCCATATTCGCGCCTTGGCGGCAGGTCTCGCCGAGCGCGCCGGGACCGACCAGGCACGGATCGAGATCGCACGGGACATAAGGGTTGCCACAATCGAAGGTGAACGCAGTTTCGTCGAAGCCATCGTCGTCGCGACTGCCACCGGACGGCCGCGCATCGCGTCATGACGCAGATCAGTTCTGCGCTGCGATGAAGCCTTCGTCCTACTACAACAGGGCTCGTCTACGTTATGGAGGAACTGATGAAGTTTACCCTGTTGCTGCGCGACCGTTCCGGATACCTGACCGATCGCCATTCCGAGCACGTCGATAGCGCCGAAGAGGTTGCTAACCGGGTCAACCAGCGGTCGATCTGATGTCGACGAAACTCCTATTTCGATAACTTTCGAAATTCGTTTGACCGATGTCCAAGTCGCGCCTATACATTTTTCCATGAAACTCGAACAAGCAGCTTCCCAACTCGAAAGCCTCGGCAATCCGACGCGGCTTCAGCTCTACCGCGTACTGGTTAGGGCAGGGGACGAAGGACTTCCGGTCGGCAGCATCCAGGAGAAACTTGAGATCCCCTCGTCGACACTGTCGCACCATCTCAAGCGGCTGGTCGATACGGGTCTCGTGACCCAGGAACGCCAGGCAACAACGCTGATCTGCCGCGCCAACTATCCAGGGATGAATGCGCTGATTGGCTATTTGGCCGACGAATGCTGTGCCGACGCAAAGTGTGCGCCGTCGGCCAGCAAAGTTATCGCCTGGTTTTTTTTGCCTGAATAATTCGAAGATGCTGGAAGGATCGAACAAGTGAACGACATCGCAAATCTCCCGGTGGCCGTCATCGGCGCCGGTCCCGTCGGCCTCGCAGTGGCCGCCCACCTGATCAGCCGTGGACTGAAGGTGAAGGTTTACGAGTCCGGTCCGCAAGCCGGTTCGAATCTTCTGGATTGGCGTCATGTGCGCGTTTTCACGCCATGGCGTTATTGTGTTGACGCTGTCGCCAGGCAGTTGCTCGAGGGCCATGGCTGGACCATGCCCGAGTTCGAGGCATTTCCCACCGCTGATGAAATCGTCGACCAATATATCGGTCCGCTCGCGCAGCTTCCGGAACTCGCACCGTCCATCGAAACCAATGCCCGTGTCATCGCCGTGTCCCGCTGGGGTGCCGACAAGGTCGTCAGCAAGGGGCGTGAACAGCGGCCCTTCATGCTGATGGTTGAAACCGCGACCGGCATGCGCCGGGATATGGCCCGCGCCGTCATCGATGCGTCAGGCACATGGCAAACACCGAACCCGCTGGGCGCAGGCGGCCTATCCGCTGAAGGCGAGAAGGAGTTCAGCGACCGGATTGCCTATGGCATACCGGATGTCCTCGGCCGGGACCGCCATCTCTATGCGGGTCGCACGACGCTCGTGGCAGGGGCCGGTCATTCCGCTGCCAATGCCTTGCTGGAACTGGCCAAGCTTTCAGAAAGCGCTCCAGGCACCTCTGCAATCTGGACGACACGCGGCACCGACTTGGTCCGGATCTACGGTGGCGGCGATGCTGACGCGTTACCGGCACGCGGAGAGCTCGGCTCCGAAGTCAGGGACCTTGCAGAAAGTGGCCGCGTCCGGCTTGTCACCGGCTTTGCCACCACAGCCATCCGTGAGGTTGACGGTCGCCTGCTTGTGGACGGGCAAACCAAAGATGGTCTTCAAACCATCGGTCCCGTCGATGCGATAATTGCGGCCACGGGCCAGCGCCCGGACCTCGCCCTGACCCGGGAGTTGCGGCTCGATCTTGATCCATGGCTTGAAAGCGCCAAAGCGCTCGGCCCGCTCATCGATCCCAACGAGCACTCTTGCGGGGACGTTCCCCCGCATGGTCACCGTGAACTCAGTCATCCGGAACCGGGCTTCTATACGGTCGGAATCAAAAGCTATGGTCGGGCACCGACATTCCTGCTGCTGACCGGCTACGAACAGGTCCGCTCCGTCGTTGCGGCGATCGCCGGCGATATGGCGGCGGCCGACGCGGTGAGGCTGGTTCTGCCGGAGACCGGAGTGTGCACGGTGCCGGCATTGGTTTTCGGATCATCGGCCGAAGGCTGCTGTGGTGGCCCGCCGCCTGTGGCGGCTGATGCCTGCTGTGTTGCGGACGCGCAAGCCAAGGAGAAGGGCAAGGCTGGCTGCGGCTGCGGCTGCAGCGCCGCAGCATGACCGCTTCGCCTCCGTCGGCCGCCGTCGCGCGTGGTCGTCGCACGATCATCACGACGCTTGGCGCGACGCAGATCATGGCGTGGGGATCATCTTACTATCTCCCCGCTGTCATCGCGCCGGCGGTCGCTGCGGACACAGGTTGGCCTCTGGCCTGGGTCGTTGGAGGCCTGTCTCTAGGATTGCTCACTGCGGGAGTCATCTCGCCGCATGTCGGGTCTTCGATCGAGCGGCACGGTGGCCGCAACGTTCTGGCATTCAGCGCCGGATGCATCGGGCTCGGCCAAATCGGGCTAGCGGTCGCTCCCACTTTGGCCATGTACACCATGGCTTGGCTGCTTATCGGCCTCGGCATGGGGGCGGGCCTCTACGACGCCGCGTTCGGGACACTTGGCCAGCTTTACGGTCATGGGGCGCGGTCAGCCATCACGACGCTCACCCTGTTCGGCGGTTTTGCGAGCACGATCTGCTGGCCGATCTCGGCCTTTCTGCTGGGGGAAATCGGATGGCGCGGCACCTGTCTTGTTTATGCCGCATTTCAGCTTTGCCTTGCCTTGCCGCTTTACCTTGTGATCTTGCCTCGCGGCCTGCCGCAACCGGCTGTCAAAGCCGCATCGAGTGGCGCGGTGACGCCCGCCCTCCAAACCGGCTCCAATCTCCTGGTTATGGTCGTGCTGGCCGCGACCCTGACGCTTGCCGCCGTGATCTCGTCGACCCTGTCGGTGCATTTGCTGACGATCCTGCAGAAGGGCGGCATGACACTTGCCGCGGCCGTGGGGCTTGGAGCCCTCGTCGGTCCCTCCCAGGTCGCAGCGCGGACGATCGAGATGATGATCGCACGCTTCCATCACCCGATCTGGACCAAGTTCGCCTCGGTAACCTTCGTTGCGATTGGTGTTTCGGCGCTCTGGCTCGGCATGCCGATCGTCCCGTTGGCACTCGCGTTCTATGGCGCGGGCATCGGACTTGAATCCATCGCGCGTGGCACGCTGCCGCTCGCGATGTTCGGCTCTAATGGCTACGCCAAGCTGATGGGTCGCCTTGCCATGCCGAGCCTGATTGCCCAAGCGGCCGCGCCCTCCCTTGGTGCGTTACTTCTGGAGCGCTTCGGCGCTCACGGTATGCTGGCAGCACTTTCCGGCCTGGCGCTGATTAACGTTGGCTTGGCATGCGCGTTGGGATGGCTGGTGTTCAGCCGAGGGAATCTTCAGGCCAAACCGCGAGAACCTATCACAAGCACCCACTGAGCGATTCCTCGGTCGGAAGAGCACGAAGTCTTTGCGATTCACCGGCGGTCGCCTGCCAGGAAGTATCGTCCCTGCAGGTCGGGTCAGCACCTCGATCAAACCACGGCCTCTTTGTCGAAGTTTATTCATGCCGTTCCGCATCGAACCGCTGCTTTCCCTTCGCGACCCATGATCGTTGTGCTTGCTCGCCTTCATGACTTTTGAGCTTGCCGGCGATCCAGAGAAGCGCACCGTATATGGTGGCGCGATCATCGGCGGTCAAATCAACGATGCCTGCCTTGACGACGAGACCGCCAAGTTCGATCAGATGTCGGGTGCGCTTGCGGCGCTCCCCCTGCCAGGTGCGCATGTCATTGCGAGCCAGAGCCGCCTGCCGGCGATTGTGTGCCGCCCGGTTGCGCTGGAACGCTACGTCGGTTGCGCTGAGATGCCGGAGCAGTTCGCCGGGAGCGGCTCTCGAAAAACATCACTCCACGCTTGGCCCATGCCTCACGCTTTGAGGTGTCTTTCGTCTCAGCGATTGCGACCAGCGCGCCTGCCAGTTCGTCGGCGCTGAGTTGATCGGCGCCGGTGGCGATCACCAGCTCGCCAAGCTGCTGCACCTTTCGCGTTTTGAGTTCTCGCGCCTTGTCGTCCAGCGCCTTCAGTTCCGCGTCAAAGTCCCGTGGTCTACGCATGGCCATCTCCATCTGACGTCAATGCGGCGATGATAGTTGAGCGTCCGCCGGAAGGCTTCGGGGTTGCCGAGACAGCCCGGGACGGGCTGGTCCATCCCGAGAATTTTTCGAGGGAGGGCGCGCTTATACGTCGTGCCGACGTGGGCTTTGACGTGCAAATGATCTGGTCGCGATGGCGATCTATCATCTTCACGTCAAGGTCATTGGCCGCAAGGCAGGGTCAAGTGCTGTGGCATCCGCCGCCTACCGCTCGGCCTCGCGGCTGCGTGACGAGCGGATCGAACGCAGCCATGACTTCTCGGCCAAGCGCGGCGTCGTCCATTCCGAGGTGATGCTGCCGGAGAATGCGCCTTGCGCCTGGAGCGACCGCGAACGGCTGTGGAACGATGTCGAGGCCTTCGAGGTGCGCAAGGATGCCCAGCTTGCCCGCGAGGTGGAGTTCGCCCTGCCGCGTGAACTCAGCCAGGCACAGGGCATCGAACTGGCGCGCGACTTTGTTCAGGCCGAGTTTGTAACCAAGGGCATGGTCGCCGATCTCAATGTGCATTGGGACAGGGCAGAGGATGGCAGTCCAAAACCGCATGCCCATGTCATGCTGACCATGCGCTCAGTGGACGAGAACGGTTTTGGTCCGAAAGTGCGCGAATGGAACCAGACCGAGCTGGTCGAGCGCTGGCGCGAGCGATGGGCGGAGCTTGCCAATGAGCGGCTTGCCGAACTCGACATCGACGCCCGCATCGATCATCGCAGTCTGGAAGAACAAGGCATTGCCCTGGAGCCGCAAACCCAGATTGGTGCACCGGCGCAACGCATCGAGGGTACGGGCATTGACGCTGGCGGCATTGAGGCAGATCGCGCCGAACTGCACCGCGAGATCGCGCGCAACAATGGCGCGCGCATCATTGCGGATCCAGCCGTGGCGCTGGACGCCATCACGCATCAGCAATCGACCTTCACCCGAAAGGACATCGCCAAATTTTCGCATCGGCACAGCGACGGAATGGAGCAGTTCAACAAGGTGGTGGCAGCCATCAGTAACGCACCCAACTTGGTCGAACTCGGCATGGACGGACGCGGAGAAGATCGCTTCACCACGCGGCAGATGATCGACACCGAACTGCATTTGCATCGTGCGGCGGAACGTATGGATTTGGACGAGCGACACGCGGTGAGTGACGCACATCGTGACGCAGCGCTGGCGCGGGCTGCGCAACGCGGGCTTATCCTTTCGGGCGAACAAAGCGATGCGCTTGCGCATATCACCGATGGTCGAGGTCTAGGTGTCGTCATCGGCTTTGCAGGAACCGGCAAGAGTGCAATGCTGGGCGTAGCGCGCCAGGCGTGGGCCGCCGCAGGTTATGAGGTTCGCGGCGCCGCGCTCTCAGGCATTGCGGCCGAGAATCTCGAAAGCGGATCGGGTATCCCGTCTCGCACCATCGCCAGCATGGAACATGGCTGGGGACAGGGGCGCGATCTGCTCACCGCGCGTGATGTCGTGGTGATCGACGAGGCCGGCATGGTCGGCACGCGCCAGTTGGAGCGCGTGCTCTCCCATGCGGCGGACGTTGGCGCAAAAGTCGTCCTCGTCGGCGATCCGCAGCAGCTGCAGGCGATCGAAGCTGGCGCTGCATTCCGCTCCATCCATGAGCGTCATGGTGGCGTCGAAATCGGCCAGGTTCGTCGGCAGCGCGAGGACTGGCAGCGCGATGCCACGCGCGATCTGGCAACCGGCAGGATCGGCGCCGCGATCAGCGCCTACGACGCCCAAGGCATGGTGCATCAGGCTGCGACGCGCGACCAAGCGCGAGGTGAACTCGTCGAGCGCTGGGATCGCGACAGGCAGGCCCATCCAGAGGCAAGCCGGATCATCCTCACCCACACAAACGACGAGGTGCGCGCTTTGAACCAGGCAGCGCGCGAGCGCATGCGCGCTGCGGGAGATCTCAGCGACGATGTTCAGGTGAATGTTGAACGAGGTGCAAGGGCCTTCGCCAGCGGCGACCGTGTCATGTTCCTGCGCAACGAGCGCGGGCTTGGCGTCAAGAACGGCACGCTTGGTGTGATCGACGAGGTCAGTGCGCAAAGCATGACCGTTCGCACCGACGACGGCAGGTCGGTGCGCTTCGACCTGAAAGACTATGCCCATATCGACCATGGCTATGCCGCGACCATTCACAAGGCCCAGGGCACGACGGTTGACCGCACCCATGTGCTCGCGACGCCGGGCATGGACGCGCATGGCAGCTACGTCGCCCTGTCCCGCCATCGAGACGGGATGGACCTGCATTACGGCGGCGACGACTTCGCGACACGGGACCGGCTCGTCCGCACCCTGTCGCGCGAGCGCGCCAAGGACATGGCGTGGGATTACGAGCAAGCCGACCCGGCGCAACACTATGCCGAGCGGCGCGGCATCACTTTTCGCGAGCGCGTGGTCGAGATCGTGCGTCGCATCGTTCCGGAGAAGCTGCGCGACAAGCTCGGCGGGCTGCTGGACGGATTGCGCTCGCCCGCAGACGCCGAGCCCAGCCAGGACCGTGGGCACGGGCCGGGAAGAGAAAATGTTGGAGCGCAAATTGCAGAGGCCGGTCCCGCGCCTGAAAGAGAAGCTTCCGCCAGGGGAGCGCAACGCGAAACGGATTTGCAGGTCGACCCAGAAGCGGCGTTGCGCCGCGCGCGCACGAACGCGCTTGTTCGTCACGCGCGCGCACTCGATGTTGTTATCCAAACCGGAAATGCGCACGGTCAGGGCACTCCCGAGCAGATGCGCGAATTGAGGGACGCCCGCGGCGCGTTCGAGAAGGTTCGGCCGCATGGTTGGCGCGATGCCGAAGCGGCCTACGCGAAAAATCCCGAGCTGGTTCGTGAGGCCGGCGCCGGCCGCGTCAACCGCATCGTGCTTGCTCTCCAGCTTGAAACGGAAATCCGCACCGGACTGGATACCGACCCGGGCCGCCGCGCCGACCGTTTCGTGGAACGTTGGCAGAAGCTCGACCGCACGGGCCAGCATCAATACCAGGCCGGCGACATGTCCGGCTACAAGTCAACGCGGTCGGCCATGTCCGACATGGCCAAAAGCCTCGAACGCGATCCGCAGCTTGAATCCCTCCTTGCCAACCGCAAGCACGATCTTGGCATTCATACCGATTCCGGCCGTAACCTCGCCTCGGAACTCGCATTCAGCCATGGCATCGGTAGGGGCCGTGGCATTGGGATCTAAGCCATGCCAATTTGCCGCCGTTTCCACGCCGCAGGCAGCCGAAGCGACAAACATGATTGTCTCTAGGATCGGTTCGTCGTGTCTATCCCAACAGATACCGGCAACAACCAGTGAGAAGCAGGCGCGCTATGTCCGAGCCGGATCGTATAATACGCCTCAGAACCGTCCTTGCCCGGACTGGCCTGTCCCGTTCAACCCTCTATCGCAAGATCGCCGAAGGGACGTTCCCGGCTCAGATCAGGATCAGCATAAACGGCGCTGGCTGGCGTGAATCCGATGTTAATCGGTGGATCGCCGATCCTCTTGCATGGCACACCAGAGCATGAGGAAAGGACAGCGGCTAATGGCGGTCGAATGGCACGTTGCTGCCACCGTTGAGCACTTCTCTATGAGGCAAGTTCAATGACTGGAAAGGGGCCGTGTATGGACAGTTCTCCGTTGGCAAGGGGGTCTTTGAGCTTTGCATTGCTGGTTGGTGCGGCCATGTAACCGACCTGTAGGTGCGGCCTTCCATATGCCGCTGGCCATAATGCCATTCGCGCGGCTCAGGTCCCGATCGAAAGCTCGCACTCGAAGTGCACGGCCCCAGTGGGTTTTTCCTGATCCGGCGGTTTCAACCGGCTTTGTGCATTAGCTCCTGTCCGCCCTTTCCAATTTCGTCGGCGACTGCTCGCCTTGTCTCAGTTTAAGCGATGACCGGCTCTCTGTAGCGCTCGCCGTTCGTCATCAATGCCCAAACCATCCGGGTGGTCTTGTTGGCCAACGCAACCGCCGCAACCTTGGCTGTTCGCCGCGCCATCAACTGCACGAGCCATGGCCTCCTGGTCCCGTTGCGCTCGGCATAGCGGATGACCGCCATCGCACCCACCACGAGCAACTGTCGCAAGTAGCGATTGCCGGCCTTGGAGATGCTGCCAAGCTTCTCTTTTCCGCCACTAGAGTTCTGCGTCGGCACGAGTCCGATCCAGGCCGACAGAGCGCCCCGACTTGAACGCATGCGCATCGGTGACCGTAGCCACGAATGCACTTGCCAGCAGCGGGCCGACGCCTGGGATTTCCATCAACCTACGACCAAGCTCGGTCTCACGCGCATTCGCCCGAACCCGACGACGTTCTCGAGGATCTGGGCATAGCCGCGCGTCAGCTGGTATCCTAGTCTCGTTCTCGTCGTTGACGACCACGAGCAGTTGCTCAATCTCATTCCGCCCGATCGGCGCTACGATCCCGAACTCGGATAGGTGTGCCCGCAACGCGTTCGATATCTGCGTGCGCTGGCGGTTGAGCATCAAACTGGAGCCGGTGCAGCATCATCACACTTTGCTGCTCGGGTGATTTCACAGGCACGAAGCGCATGGTCGGCCGAGTGACCACCTCGCAGATCGCCTCTGCATCTGCGGCATCATTCTTCTGCCGCTTCAGATAAGGCTTCACATACTGTGCCGGCAGCAGCCGCACATCATGGCCACGTGCAGTCAGTTCTCTCGGCTTTTGGAAGTGATTCCCCGCTTCCGACAGTCTAACCACGCACACGCTTTGCGGAGCTCGGATCATGGCTGATTCCGACCATAGAACGATTATGCCTTTCGTCACGAATGGCAGCAATACGGCGCCGAACCGGTTGCCGGATGCAGAAAGGAGCGTTATCTAACCGTTTATCGATTTACAGTGTTTGCACGAACGTGGATAATTCCATTGATTGTCACAGTTTTTGCGTTGCTTGTATTTTATAAAATGTATTATGTGTATAATTTTCGGCTATATGCGCTGACGTAAGCTGCTTTTCCTTTTTTTGGTCGCCAACATACTATGATGCCAACACCGCTTCGCAGCTAAATATTTATCAAATTCATACACATTCGACAGTTAAAGATATAATATTCTACTCGATTCCTGTGGGCTTGCGAGTCTTATTTGCATTCTGTGGCTATTCTGGAGAATATATAGAGATGTGTCCGATAGGGGTGTCTATTTCCCCGGCGACGATGAGAGCGGAATTGCGAATTTACGCAGCAAATTTTTGGCTATTACACTGCTTATTACATCTACGTCATTTATATTATTCCTTTTCTTATCTTTCATCTTCGAGAATTCGCAATCTGTGCTATCAGTATCTTTATATGACGGAGTTGTTGTGTATACGATAAAGAGATGTCTTCTAGTTTCTTCCGGATATTGGTTGCTTGGATTCTCGTCGATTTTGTTGTCAATGAGCATTCGGAATTCGCGTCAATACTGCGCAGGAGGGGAAAATATATGAGTGAGGAGCAAAAAGAGCATGCTGAATTCGCCAGCTTTGCTCTCGCTGCAACATTGGCCTTTGATGATGCAAGCTGTTCTCCGATCGGCGATGTGGAACGAATGACGCGATCCTGGGACCAGAGGGTTAGCAACGCGCCTGTGTCCACGAAACCGGCAGCAGGCCAAACCGACGCTGACCAAACCTAAGGCTACCAAACGTTCGTCGATCTGTCGTCAGTCAGGGTCGCCGCAATCTAACGCCCGGATGATTGCCGTTCGTGAATTCCACACCGTCTGCCTCAAGAACGGCACGGATTTTGTCCTGGGTTTCAGCAGACACTGCAGCGACGCGCCCACTGTCGCTCTCACAGCGTTTTACCGTCGGAATAGAAACGCCAGCCCGATTGGCAAGCTCCGATTGTGACAGACTTATCAAAGCTCGGGCCGCCCTCATTTGTGCTGCTGTCACCAATTTCTGTTGATCCCTTTAGATCATTGCGCTATGGTCCGAAGGTATCAGTGGATACCCTTGGCCTGTTGTCGGGGGGCGGCTAGACGCAGTGTTGACGCACCGTGCCTAGCCTGACCACGCCAAAGCTGTCTGGAGCTCGGATCATGGCTGATTCCGACAATAGCACGACTTTGTCTTCCGTCACCCGCGAGACAGGCTGTCGGGCGAACGTGCATCGGGCTGGTAGCTCGGACGAAGTGGACCCTGCTTTTACGCTTCTAAGCGAGTGGGTGAGGGCGCAGGATGCTTCACGAATTCTGTGTCGTCTCCAACAGCGTTTGGAGAGGCGCGTTCTCGACGCAGCGCACCGGGAAGCGACGGAGGAGAGGGCTAACTACTCAATTGCATGTCGGGCGGAATTCGAGGCTATGACGGCGGTTTTGAAACTTCAGGACAAACTGCCTCAAACGCCTGCGTTGTCGCTTCTTGGCATTGTCGCCAAGCTCGAAATGATCGCAGGAGCAGATCGCGAAATCGACGATCCGACAGACTTTCCCTGGCCGCATATAGCGTCTGTCCTTGATGACTTGAAGGAAATCGCCGGGAGCCTGCCATCGGAGCGGCCCGACCGATCGGCCGTTCATGCAGACTGTAGGCGCTACCAGGCGATGGCGGCCGATCTGGTCTCTCTTGACTCAAGGGAACGACAGTAGGACTGTTGGGGTAGCTCCGTTCCGATGGTGTCCGCATGTCCGCTTCACGACGTGTCATTTCGGTTCTAACGCTGGCCCTTACCTTGCCAATGTTTGCAGAGCACGCCTCTGCAGAGATCAAGATATGCAATAACTTCCCGCAAACGGTTTACTTTTCTATAGGTTATGATCAGCCGGGGTATGATTCGTTCATGTCTCGCGGGTGGCTTGTACTGGCTCCCAATGGTGGCTGTGACGAATTCGATAGCGCGCTCCACCTTTCTGTGTTTTGGTATTATGCAGAAACCAATGCTTACTACGTACGCAAGCACGTCAAGAATACAAATACTTGGGGATCTGTGCGCCCAGATAAACAGTTGTGGGTCGCCCGAAACTCTTTTAATATAATCGATAATCCGGGCATGAAACGTCCCTCCGACCCGGGCGCTAAATTGGTTGGTTTTGCCCGGTCACTGGAAGCCAGTGGTTCAGAATTGAATGAGACGCTCACGATCGAGGCGGATGGTATCAACGTCTCGCAGAGCATCAGCAGCAATACAAACACCGACACCAATACCGCCGCCAAGCCAGAGGCCCCCACCAACACTAAGAAATAGCTTTAGCTCAGCATCGCGGTGCCGCGGCACACGTCAAATGAGATCAACGAGATAACGGCAAAATCCGCCCGGAGAGATTCGCCCGCTTCTTCGGCACGCTAACCTTCCTTATCGCACCGCGATCGTCGGTGCATGGATCCTCGTCGACATACTCGGCGTGACCCAGTTCGACGTTTACCCCTTTATTGTGCTGAACCTCGCATTCAGCCTTCAGGCCGCCTATGCGGCGCCAATGAATTTGCTTGCGCAGACGCGCCAGTCAGGCAGCGACAAAGCGCACGCCGAAGCTGATGCATTGCATCGCGAGTATCTCGCACGCGCCAGTGACGAGCGGCTGGCTCTCGCTGCCCACCAGACGACTATGCTCGTCGATCTGGTGAGGCAGAACACCAAGTTGACTGAGACGATCAAGGCGCTCACGGAGCGTGTCGAGACCTTGACGACCGAAGTCCACAAGCAGGTGATTGCTTCGGCATCGACGCCATAGCCGACCCGGCCACGCCCGATCACGTTCCGTTCCCTAAAGGCCCAATGTCCCGCCCCTCGGGTGGAAAGAGCGAACTGCGCCGCAGAGCCGCCTTGTTGCGACTTTCTAAACGTTGCAATCCAGAAACAAAATTCTACGCTCTAGAAATACCGAGGACAAAATTTGAGAGCGATAATCACTGTCACGGCGGTCACTTTCGCTCTCAATCGATAGGTAGTCGAAATGTGGAATATCTCGAAATACCTCATCTTCTTCTTCACTCTGGCCGCCTTCGCGTTCGGGTCGACGGCCGGGGCGCTGGCGCAAGGCGAAAAACGCCTTGCCTTCGTCATTGGCAACGCCGCCTACCCCGCTGGCGTGCTGGCGACGCCCGCCAATGATGCGGGTCTGATCGCTCAGACATTGCAGGCGGCGGGGTTCGACGTGGTCGGTGCGCGCGATGTCGACCAGGAATCGCTGCGGGGCGCCTACCGCGATTTCCTCGCCAAGGTGACAGCAGCCGGTCCAGACGCGGTGGTGTTTGTCTATCTGGCCGGACAGGGTCTGCAGTTTGAGGGTGAGAACTATTTTGCGCCCATCGATGCCCAGATCACAAACGCCGCAGACGTACCGATGGCGGCTGTGCGGGTTTCCGACCTCATCAAGCCGCTCGCCGCGCTGCCGACGAAGGTCAACATCGTCGTGCTCGACGCGGCGCGGCCGAATTCCTTCGCACGCTCGAACCAGCCGCTGGCCGGCGGCCTCGCTTTGGTCGATCCCGACCCGAACATGCTGATCGCTTTCAACGCGGCGCCGGGTACGGTCGCGCCGGAAGGCAAGGGACCGTATGGTGCCTATGCCCAGGCGCTCGCCGAAATGATCAGGGATGGCGGGCTACAACTGGGCGACGTTTTCGACCGCACGCGGCTGCGCGTCAACGACGTGACACAGGGCGCGGAGGTGCCCTGGAATGCCTCCAAGATCACCGGTCCTTTTGTCTTCTTCGACCGCGGCCCCGATGCTCCGGGGCCACAGGTTTCGGCCGACGAGGTGCGGACAAACCGGACCAAGGAGATCCGCGACTTCGATGCGCATGACGCCTACATCGCGGCCCTCGATCGCGACACGATGCGCGGCTACGAAGATTTCATCGTCGCCTATCCGCACGACCCGATGGCCAGGCGCGTGCGCGCCATTCTGGCGGCGCGGCGGGAGGCGATCACCTGGCGCCAGACCTGGCTCAGGGATACGCCCGAAGCCTATTGGTCCTATCTCGATCGCTATCCGCACGGCCCCCATGCCTGGGATGCCCGCCGACGGCTCGAGCATTTCGACGCCGCGCTGGAGCCGCCACAGAGTTTTGCCGTCTATGATTATGACGTGCCGCCACCGCCGCCCGAAGAGATCGTCTATGTCGACCGGCCCGTGCTCTATTTCGACGACCCCGAGTTCGACTTCGATCCGCCTCCGCCCGTAACGGTGATCTTCCTGCAGCCGCGGCCGCGCGACTTCATCGAACTGCCGCCACCGCCGCCGCCGGCCGGAATCTTCCTTCTGCCGACGCCTGTCTTCGTACCTGTGCCGTCCTGGGTGAATCCGCCGCATGACATCTTCCCGCCGCCGAACGACGTCATCTTCAACAACATCCACAACACCACCATCGTCAACAACACGACGATCAACGAGAACAACAACCAGGGCGATGGTCTCACCACCGGCCAGAAATTGACTGCCGGCGCCGTGGGCCTTGGCGCGGCCGCGCTGGCGACGAAGGTGGCGTTGCCGGCCTTCCTGCAGAAAAAGGAGGCCGTGCTGTCCAAGCATAACGCGGACGGCCTGCCGGTGAAGCCGGGGCAGGGTGGCCAGCAGCCGGGCGGTGCCAAGCCGCTGTCGAAAACACTGCCTGCCGACAAGCTGACAGGCCATGCCTTGCCCGGTGCCGACGGCAAGACGCTGCCGCTCGTCAACGGCAAGCCGGTGCTGAATGGACAGAACCCGCCCAACAACTCGAACCTGCCCATGAACAAGTCCAGGAAACTCCTGAACAAGCAGGGCACGGCAGCTGGAAACGCCGCGACCGACACCCCGGTGGTGAACGGGCAAAACGGGGCCAATAGCCAGGGTCAGAGCGGCATAGGCAAGACCGGCAAGGACGCCAAGTTCCGCAAGATCCGGGGCGCGAACGGCAAGCCTGCGGCGAATGGAGTGAACAACCCATCGGCGCTCAGTGGAGAGAAATCAGGCCAGAACCCGCCCAACGGAAAGTTCAAGAAGCTTCACAATCAGGGCAGCGGTCAGACGAACGGTCAGGCCAATGGGCAAGGCAATGGGGCCAAGGCCAATGGCAACGGGCTGAAAGTCCAAAAATTGCCTGCCAACGGAAACAGTGGCGGCAATGTCCAGCAGAAATTCAAGGTCAACAACGGCAATCCGCAACTGAAGGTGCTGGAACAGCCGAAGCCGCAGAGGCCGGAGTTCCACGCCCAGCCGAAGCAGCAGATGCAGCAGGTGCAGCGGCAGGCACAGCCAAGGCCACCGCAGCCGAAGCAACAGCAAGGTGGCAAGAAGCCGGTCTGCGGCCATCCGGGCGAGCCGGCCTGCAAATAGGCCGGGCTGCACTCAAGCCGCTTGACGCGTTGGCTTGCTTCAAACGAGCGGTTCGGGTGCCCAACTAAACACCGTTTGGCAGCATCTCGTCACCCGAAAAAGCTAACCCGAAATGATACCCGCCCGCTGGCTCCGGCCGGCGGGCTTTTGCTACGCCAGTGTGGCTGCCATGCGCTTGACACCGGATCGAAATGCAACAATTTGGGGTTGAGGGTAGAGCTAGGGGATACATTATGAAGAAGATCTATATCAAGCCGACACTCGAAAAGCGGGATCGGTTGTCCAGCGTTACGGCTGAGCAGCCCATTTCGTGGACGATGAACGCCTGATTTCCATAATTATTATCAATCAAAATCGAGCAGATCACATGAAAAAGATATACCAGAAGCCGGCATTTTCTAAGCGGCAGCGACTTTCGACCGTGACGGCTGCAACGAACAATTCTCAGGTCAAAGTTACGTAATTACGATTGCTGCCCACAATTCTACATGGCCCGCTGCCGAAAGGTGGCGGGCCGTTTTGCATTTTGGAACCGACGGAGGGTTGCGAGCTTATTTCTGCCATGAGCACACGCGGCACCGACTTCCTCCACGAATGGCTGGGTGAAAACCTGCCAACAATGACCGGGCCGGATATCATCTCGGTCGCGGACGCGATCCAGAGGATGACGCGTGCTGCGAAACTGCGCGGCATCGGGATGGAGGAGATTGAGGAGGAAACCGGCAGCGTTTATGAAACGGTGCTCGATGCCATCATGCACAATGAGCCGGGCTCGCCAGAGTGAAGGGGCGACCTAAAAAGCAGGTTGGTCCGCCATATGTTATCTAACCGCCGCCTCTGCACGGCTTGCCCTTTCTGGCGGTTCTTCTAAGGCCGGACGGCTCCGTTGTCGCGCGCCCGTTCTTCTCAATTAAGAGGCCGTCGCCTTCAACAACTCAGCCTCGCAACTTCCGACGAACTGACACTTCGCATTTTGGGAACCATTTCAGCGCAAGCTAATTTAATCGCGGTTTGCGGGTTCTGTGCATGCGATTGAAATTCATCGAGCCTTTGATGCCAACGCTCGCGGAGCACCCGCCCGAGTGCGATGACTGGATTTACGAAATCAAGTTCGACGGCTATCGCTCCCAGATCCTTCTCGACCACGACGTATGGATATTCACGCGCAATGGCCTCGACTGGACGGCCAAATATAGTGACCTTGCCGGCGCCGCAAAGCGGCTTGGGCTCGACAACGCGATCATCGACGGTGAAGTCGTGGTACTCAACGAGGCAGGCCTGTCCGATTTCGCAACACTGCGCAAGGCGATTGCACGCCGGCAGCACGACCTCTATTTCGTCACCTTCGACCTTCTCCATCTCAACGGCCATGATCTGCGCGACATGGCTCTGGAGGACCGTCGCGAGGTTCTCGAAGGCATCATCCAACCGGACAGCCACGTCCAATTCAGCCAGGCGTTGCCAAGTGAGGCGAAGGCGATATTCGAACTGGTCGACAAGGCTGGTGTCGAGGGCATCGTTTCGAAACGGCGCGAAAGCAAATATCGCAGCGGCCGATCGACGAACTGGCTGAAGATCAAGAGCTACGCGGTCGAAGAATACGACCTGCTGGGCGTCGAGCGCGAGATGGGCAAGCCGGCGTTCGCACTGATGCGGACAGAAAGACAGGCAAGTACGTCGGCTCGGCCTTCCTCAATACCAGCCGCGCGATCCGTGAGCGGTTGTGGCACCGCGTCCAGGCCAATGCCGACGGAATGGGTCAAGCCCGGCACGATCATCGGCCGCGTAAAGAGCTTGCGCGGCGAGGATGAACTGCGGCACGCTTTATTTCAGGATTTTCGGGAGGAATTGGAATGAGCCCCACGGATCCGCCAATTGAGCGACGATCCCATTCTCGGGAGATCGTGCTAAAGGATGCGATCATCGTCACCGAAGATGCGAACATCCCTTGCTCGGTCAGCAACCAGCACGCCCACGGCGCGGAACTACGAGTGAGGCCAGGCACCGTCGTTCCTGACCGGTTCGTCCTACATGTACCTGCGGATGAGGCGAGTTATCGTGCCGTAGTGCGGTGGCGGAAGAACGAGCGCCTAGGGGTGCAGATTTATTGAAAGGCGAACTCAAATGGCGGTCGCTAAAAAGGACCAGGAGCGCGAGACATACGCTTCTATGTACGGGGCTCAAGCCCGCAAGGACGGAAAGGAACGCGCCGTCCCCGACTTCTGGCAAGAGCAGGCCGGCGCGTGGCTCGACGGCTTTGACGGGAAGTCGGCGCCGGGCTCAAGAACAAAGCCCGTCGGCGACCAGTTGGAGGCCGAGCTTGATGAGGCAGCGGTTATTGAGCCGTCTAGGAATGCGACCGCTGGCCAATAATGCTGCCGATCATCTCTTCGTCGGGCTCGTTATCGGCCAGTTCCATCAACAGCCGTCTGGCCTGTGCTGCCCAACGGTCCTCTGGGATAGCTAATTCAACAACCGACTTTATGAAGGCCTCACGAACGATATCAAAATCAAGTGCGAACAGCGGATAGCTTTGGTTCTGGTTCATGGCGGAGCTCCTACGAAACCTGCAGTGCTCAGGCTGATGAAAATGGAGTCATATGCTCTCTCAGCCGCATGACGCAAGGGCATTCTGATGTACGTTTCTAACCAAGTACATTGCCAACGTTCCACGAGGAACTTTTGTGAGCCTTAGCCATTTTACCGGCCTTCGATGATGGAGGCTCATTTGACCCAGCGCCGTGTCGACAAAGAAAAAATTGAACGCGCCACACGAGAGGCGAAAATCGCCATTGAAGGTGAGCGCTTGGTTCGAGAAGCAAAAACAGCGCGACTGCGCCAGCAGAGGTTGGCGAGGGAAAAAGCAGAACCCAGCGCTAAGCGACTATGGCCCAATGAGGACGTGCAGGGTTAACTTCCTGCATAAATGGATGAACGAGATGTCCCCCGACATCGGTCTGCAAATCCAGGCTTGATGGTTGACTGCTGCTGCCACTCCTCAATTAGCTATGCAGCCTTCGTCGCGTGGATAGTATGAAGCATCTCCGGCTTTAGATGCGTGTATCGTCGTAGCATCTTCCAATCTTTGTGCCCTGTGACCAGCGCGACCTGTTCAATCGTGAACCCAGCTTCAAACAGGCGACTTGTCCCTTCGTGGCGCAAGTCATGAAAATGAAGGTCCTGGATGCCAAGGCCAGCGCACCCTCGGCGGAAGGCGGTGCCGACTGACCGATGATTGAAAGGGAAAATTCGATCATCGTCGTTGCTGCGCCTTTCGCGCTGCTCCTCGACAACCGCCCAAGCATCGTATCCGGTTGCAGCGAACAGCGGTATGCGCTGATTGTTCCCCTTCTTGTTTCGAGGATCTTTTCGGTCGCGGATGAGCAGCATCCGCATGCGAGAATCGACGTCAGACCAACGCGCTTTGCAAATCTCCTCCTGGCGCATGGCCGTAGCAACGGCAAAACGTATAATGCGATCAACAGGCGCTATCTGCCTAGGATTTGAATTGAAGTGGGCGATGAGCCTGTCGATCTCATCTTGGCTGGGCCTCCTGTCTCGCTCGTTCCCTTTACCGACAAGGCCAAGTCTTGTCAGAGCGATACGCGCCAGGTCGACCGGTTCGACCTTGACCGAAAGACCGTGAACTGCGGCGGCATGAGACAGGACGAGTTTTATAAAGCCGATGTCGATACCAAGAGTCATCGGCCCGGCGCCCTGGGAGGCACGTTCGCGGCCGAAACGAATGAGGCGCTCGCGATCAAGAGTTGCGACGTTGCACTTCCCCAGATGTCTTTGGAGCATATTGAGGGCTGCGGCCTTGGAGCGGCGAGGGGACTTGCCTACATCGCTCATGTCGCCGATATGAAGGTCGATGAGGTCGCCGAAAGTTTTCAGGCGCGCTATACGGGACTTGGTCGGCGTCTCACCGCGATCGACTTGGCGCTCGGTTTCGGTCGCCCAGCGCCGTGCGTCGCCTCGGCGCAGGAAGGTCTCGCTGACGTAGCGACCTTTGCGACGGACCTGGACACGCCAGGAACCGGACGAGAGCTTTGTGTAGGTGGCCATTTTTTCGTGTGCGCTCCATGTGCACTGAGAGATCGAAACGTGGCGAAAAGGGTCGTATTCTGGCGTAAATTCGTGTGCACTCGGCAGGTACTAACGATTTGATGTTAAAGAAAAAATGCTGAAAAATCAAGATCATAGAGTGGCCGTGGCCCCGATGATGGACTGGACGGACCGGCATTGCAGGTTCTTCCATCGCCAACTGACCAGCCGTGCGCTGCTCTATACCGAGATGGTGGTGGCCGATGCCGTTATCCACGGTACGCGCGAACGGCTGCTCGGCTTCGATGACGCGGAGCATCCTGTAGCGCTGCAGCTCGGCGGCTCCGACCCGCGGAAGCTTGCCGAGGCGGCGCGGATTGGCGAGGCCTTTGGCTATGACGAAATCAACCTCAATGTCGGCTGCCCATCCGACCGTGTCCAGTCGGGCACATTCGGCGCCTGCCTGATGAAGGTGCCGGTGCTCGTCGCCGATTGTGTCGCGGCGATGAAAGCAGCGGTGAAAGTCCCGGTCACGGTCAAATGCCGTATCGGCGTCGACGAGCAGGATCCCGAGCCGGCGCTCGATGCGCTCGCCGATGGTGTTTTCGATGCGGGCGCGGATGCGCTGTGGGTGCATGCGCGCAAGGCGTGGCTGGAAGGATTGAGCCCGAAGGAGAACCGCGACATCCCGCCGCTCGACTATCAGAGGGTCTATCGATTGAAGGCCGGAAAACTGAACCAATTCATAGGTATCAATGGCGGAATTCAATCCATCGAGGAGGCCCGTCGCCACATTGATCAGGTCGACGGTGCCATGCTCGGCCGCGCTGCCTATCACACGCCAGGCATCCTGGCTGGCGTCGATGCCGCATTCTACAACGGACAGGCGGAAGCGTTCGATTTCGCCGGGCTGATCGACACCATGGCAGGCTACGCGGCGCGGCATATCGAACAGGGTGGGCGGCTTGGCCATGTCACTCGTCACATGGTTGGGCTGTTCCACGGGCTTCCGGGCGCTCGCCGTTATCGGCAAATCCTGTCCACCGATGCAACCAAACCTGGCGCTGGGCCGGATGTGCTTCGGACGGCTTTTGCCGCCTTGGATTTGAATGGCGCTGCCGAAGCTGCGTGATCTCAGTCCCTGAGGATCATGCGGTCGCCTCGGACGTCGAAACCCGACAGCGAACTGATGAAATTCATTCCAAGCAGGCTCTGGCCAAGCGCACCGGGTGCAGCAACCATCACAGGCATGTTCCTGCGTACGATGCCACCGATCGCGAGTTCGTTCGTTTTCACGCCAGCGGCGCGTGCTATGCCGTTCGCGGTCGAGACTGGAATGGTGAAGTTGAGGGTGTCCGGATCGTAGCCGGCAGCGCGCGCGTCCTCGGCGGTCAGCACCGTGCTGGTGGCGCCGGTGTCCACAACGGTGCGGATCGGCTTGCCGTTGACCAGGATGCGCGCTTCGAAATGGCCGTTATCGGCCTTGTCCAGGGTCACCGTGGCATGGCCGTCATCCACGCCCAACGCAAGCGGGCTGCCTGGAACAAGGCCTGCGGTTACGCGGCTCGCGAAATCCTGCAATTCGTAGCGGTACTGGTAGCCGGCGATAAGCACCAACACGATTGCCGCCCAGGCGCCAAGATTGCGGGCCATGGCACCAACGGGGCGGCCTGAACGCAACAGGCCGGCACCAACGAGGGCCGCGATCGCGCCAAGCCAGACCAGCCGGCCGAAATCGTAATTCTCAACGCCGAGCGTGCTACCGGCGGAATCGTTGAACATGAGCAGGGCGACACTCACCCCGATCAGCAGCAACAAAATCCACAACAGTCGGTTCATGTCAGCCACCCATCACGACAGTGAATCGCGCTCTCGCGCCATGCGGGTGCGGCGTGTTTCCCGGCGCGGCCGGCGCTCTACCGTCTCCAGCCGGGCAGGCAGTTCCGCCATGACATTGCGGCGTGTTTCCGGTGTCATGCCGATCCAGCCGCCGATTTCCTCGCGTGTGCGGCCGCAACCGAAACAGAAGCCGGTTTTCATGTCGATCGAACAGACCAGGATGCAGGGGGATTCGATGCCCGTCATGATGTTCTCTCGGGCTCTCCCATCGCCAAAGGATTCCCTTCTTGTCTCCACATGGTGCAACGGCCAAGCCAATGCAAGCCCTCCGGAATGCGCCGTGGGCAACCGTTTTCGCGTCAATGCCGCGGCGTTGTGCCAGGAGGTTGTGCCGGCCGGTCAACGCGGCTATGCCGCTGGTGCATTTCAGGGACGATCAGGCCAAGGACGATCAGGAACGACATGACCAGCGCGCTGCCTTTCGATGACTTTCGCAACCTGCTGGCCAACCTGCCGCCGGCCGACGCTGACGCCGAGAACCGGGTTCGGACCTTGTTTGCCAAAGCCGACAAGCCTGTGGGATCGCTCGGCCTCATCGAGGATATCGCGGCCTGGCTGGCGGGCTGGAGCGGCCGTGCGCCGCCAGCGGTGACACGCCCGCTGGTCGCCGTCTTTGCCGGCAACCACGGCGTTACCCGTCACGGCATTTCGCCACGGCCGGTGGCCGCCACCGCCAACGCGGTCGAACAGTGCGCCGCTGGCGGGGCGGCAATCAACCAGGTGTGCATCGCCAACGATCTCGGGCTGAAGGTCTTCGATCTCGCCTTGCACATTCCGACCGCCGACATCACCGAGGATGCAGCACTCGACGAGCGCGGCTGTGCCGCCACGATGGCTTTTGGCATGGAGGCCATAGCCGGCGGCACCGACCTGCTTTGCCTTGGCGATCTTGGCGTTGGCAATTCCACCGTCGCCGCCGCCTTGCTTGCTGCATTGTTCGGCGGCGAGGGCGCCGACTGGGTTGGTGCCGGGTCTGGAGCCGATGCGGCTATGCGCGCGCGCAAAGCGGAGGTGGTCGATGCGGCCTTGGCCTTTCATGGCGCGCATCTCAGCGACCCGCTCGAAGCGTTGCGGCGGGTTGGCGGCCGCGAATTCGCGGCCATTGCCGGCGCTATCCTGGCGGCGCGAATGCAGAAGATCCCGGTGCTGCTCGACGGCTTGGTGGCGACCGCCGCCGCCGCGGCTCTTCATTGTGTCAATCCGGCCGTGCTCGATCACTGCCTGCTCGCCAGCATATCCAGCGAGCCAGCGCATACCAAGGCAGCGGAGAGGCTCGGCCTTCGTCCGGTTCTCGATCTTGGCGTCAGCCACGGCGAAGGAGTAGGGGCCGCGCTTGCGGCTGGTCTGGTCAAGGCAGCGGCATTGACCAGTTCGGGCATGGCTGCTGCCGTCAGATAGGCGTCAACGCCGCCGTGCTGCAACGACCGCCGTCGGCAGCGCCGGCAACTCCTCCATCACCCGGCTCAGCGGGAAAATGGCGAGCGCCTCGGTGCCTTCGCGCAATTTGGAATGAAGCTCGAATTCGCCGCCATGCATGGCGAGCAGGCCTTGCACGATGGGCAGGCCAAGTCCGGTGCCTTGCTCGGCGCTCTTGATGGCGATCGAACCCTGGCCGAAAGCGGAAAGCACGATCGGAATCTCGTCCTCGGGAATGCCGGGACCGTTGTCCTTGATCGAAATGTATTGGCCGCCGCCTGCCGTCCAGCCGACACGGACACGGATTTCGCCGCCGGTCGCGGTGAATTTGATCGCGTTGGACAGGAGGTTGAGGGTGATCTGACGCACAGCGCGTTCGTCGGCGAACAGGCGTGGCAGAACGTTTTCAAAATCCTGGATGACGCGGATATCCTTGTTGCGCGCCCTGAGCTCCATCATGTGGCAGCAATCCTCGACGATGTTGAGCAGCATCACCGGCTCTTCGTTGAGCTGGTAGCGGCCGGCCTCGATGCGCGACAGGTCGAGGATCTCGTTGATCAGGTCGAGCAGATGCTGGCCGGATTCATGCACGTCGTGTGCGTAGTCGCGATAGGTGGGATTGCTCATCGGCCCCAGCACTTCATTCGACATTACTTCTGAGAAACCGAGGATGGCATTGAGCGGCGTGCGCAATTCATGGCTCATCGAGGCGAGGAAACGCGACTTTGCCAGATTGGCGTCTTCGGCTCGACGCCGCGCCTCATCGGACATCGACTTCGCCGTCTCCAGTTCGGCGATCAACGCATCCTTTTCTGAGCGGAACGACAGGAGCATCAGGGATGAATGGTTGAGATGGCGCGCCACATAATCGAAGAAGGGCAGCGACACGAGCAGCAGCACGACCATGATTACCTCGATCGGCATCCACAGTCTGGCTCCCGCATAGGCATAGAACGTCGCGGGCACCGCAAAGGTCACCAGCAGGGCGCCGCGCAGCGAAGAGGCCATCACCGCGGTTGCCGCCATGGCAACCATCAGCACCACCGCTTTGACCACCTGCAGCTGATTGATCTGGCATGCATCGCAGCCGAGCCAGACAAACCATGCCCAGCCGAGCCCGCAAAGGAAGTGGCCAACCAAGAATTCTCTTTGCGTTTGCAATGGGTTGAGTTCGGAAGCCGCAGTGCGTTCAACGCGGCTCGCCATGAATGTAACGATGGTGTAGCAGGTCAGCGTGAACAGCGCCCAAAGACCGATTTCGTTGCCGACGCCGGCAAACCGGCCGAGTGCGGCGATCGCGAGGACGAGAAGTGGGAGAGCTATAGCGCCGCTTATCATCGCACGCGCATGGAGTTTCAGGAGCTCACGGTCGAAATCGGGATTGCCCGCCTGCTGCGAAAGACGGTCGCGCGTCTTGCGCACCGCGCGCGCGACATCGCTGTTGCGATGGCGTTTTCGGCGGTCCACAATAAACTTGTCCGCTGTGTTCGAGCGTTGCAAGGGCATGGAAACTTCGATTTATGCAGGCAGCGGTTTCAAAGTGTTAAGCTACGTTCGAATGATTAACCAACCGTTTGCCATATGAGCCGCTCGTGGTCGCGCCGGCGGTATGCGGCTCCGCCTCCGCGAAGCCTTTGGCACAAGCTTCTCGACTATGGCCTGACAATCGTCCTCCTGGGACTGCTGATCCTCCTAGCGGCGCGCCTCGACCGCGTGGAGACACGCAAGGCTGAGGGCAGGGCCGTCATCAACGACGGTGACTCCATCACGCTCGGCGCCGAGCGCATCCGCATGCGCGGCATCGATGCGCCGGAATATTCGCAGATCTGCCGCAAGGATAGCGCCGACTATCCCTGCGGGCAGCTTTCGCGGCAGGCACTGGTGCGGTTGATTGCCGGTAACCCCGTATCCTGCGCCGGCTGGCAACATGACCGCTACGGCCGGTTGCTCGGCACCTGCTCGGCCGGCGGCAAGGATCTTAATCGTGCGCAGGTAGAGGCCGGATGGGCGGTCGCCTATGGTGATTTCGAAGCCGAGGAAGCGGCCGCGCGGGCTGCCAGGGCCGGCATCTGGGCTGGAACGTTCGAGCGGCCGCAAGACTGGCGCGACAGCCATCATGGTGGCGTCGTGGAGAGGAAGCACGG
Organism: Mesorhizobium sp. INR15; assembly: GCF_015500075.1. Taxonomy (NCBI): domain Bacteria; kingdom Pseudomonadati; phylum Pseudomonadota; class Alphaproteobacteria; order Hyphomicrobiales; family Phyllobacteriaceae; genus Mesorhizobium; species Mesorhizobium sp. INR15. The sequence goes on from NZ_CP045496.1 coordinate 4,467,342, forward strand.
TACGCTGGCTTCCATGGGCGATGCCTTGCGCGAGATATTTCGCTTCTGGTGACACGGAACGAGCCTATGAGCATCCCATGGTCTATCGAGGCCAAAACGACCCGGAGGAAAATATGAAACTCTTTGACGGCGGGCGTGCCCCCAATCCGCGGCGGGTTCGCGTTTTCCTTGCCGAGAAAGGTCTCAGCGTACCGCTGGTGCCCGTCGACATGGGCGCTTTGGAGCACAAGCGAGAGAGCGTCAGCTCGCGCAACCCGCTGCAGCGCTTGCCGGTGCTCGAACTGGATGACGGCACCATCATCACCGAATCGGTCGCCATCTGCCGCTATTTCGAAGAACTGCATCCTGAACCGGCCCTGTTTGGACGCGGAGCGCTCGGCAAGGCACAGGTTGAGATGTGGCAAAGACGGATGGAACTGAACCTGCTCAGCAGCGTCGCGCAAGCCTTTCGCCACATTCATCCGGCGATGAAGGAGTGGGAAATCCCTCAAATCCCGGAATGGGGCGAGGCCAACAAGCCGAAGGCGGTCGAGTTCGTGCGATTGCTCGATAGTGAGCTGGCAACGCGAGAATTCGTTGCCGGCGATGCCTATTCAATCGCCGACATCACCGGGATGATCGCTGTCGATTTCATGAAGCCGGCACGCATCAAAGTGCCGGATGAATGCACCAATGTGCTGCGCTGGTATCTGGCGGTGTCGGGTCGGCCGAGCGCTGCCGCCTGACAATGCGTGCCGAACTCGAGAACCTTGCCGCGGCGGTTCGTGCTTGCCGGATCTGCGTGGAGAACCCGGTTGGCCGGCCGCTGCCGCACGAGCCGCGCCCTGTTCTGATGGCGTCATCGACCGCGCGCATCCTGATCGCCGGGCAGGCCCCGGGCACGAAAGTCCATATTTCAGGCATGCCCTTCACGGACGCTTCCGGCGACAGGCTGCGACGCTGGCTCGATGTCACCAGCGAAGAGTTCTACGACATCGAAAAATTCGCCATCGTTCCAATGGGCTTCTGCTTTCCCGGCCAGGATGCCAAGGGCGGTGATTTGCCACCGCGCCGCGAATGCGCGCCTGCCTGGCGTGCGCCCTTGATGGCGTTGATGCCGCAGATCGACCTGGTGCTGACGATCGGCATCTATGCGCAATCCTGGCATATGGGTGCCTTGCGCCGCTCTACATTAACGGAGACGGTGATGGACTGGCGCGCCATCTGGGACAGTTCCGCCGGTCCGAAAGTGCTGCCGCTACCGCATCCATCCTGGCGCAACAGCGGCTGGTTGAAGCAGAATCCATGGTTTGAAATGGATTTGCTGCCGTTTCTCAGATCAGAAATCCGCTATCGCCTCGGCTGATCTTTCAGCAAGAAATCGCTCGCATTTGTGTCATTTGGCAGAATTTCTTTCTTGTGAAAGGGGGCTATAAGGCGGAATATAGCCAATCTATTCCACAAGCCCAATCTATTCCACAAGCCCAATCTATTCCACAAGCGTTGTGTATGTCGTCATCCCAAACCGCTGCGCATTTGGGGCGACATCCGGCAGGGAGCACGAAATGGATCGCCTCGATAGAAAAATTCTCCGCCTTTTGCAGGAGGACGCGACACTTGCCGTCGCCGATGTCGCCAAGAAAGTCGGGCTGTCGACGACGCCTTGCTGGCGGCGCATCCAGAAGCTTGAGGAAGAGGGCGTCATCAAGCGGCGCGTTGCCATTCTCGATCACGAGAAGGTCAATGTGCGCGTCACGGTGTTCGTGTCGATCCGCACCAATTCGCACAGCCACGAATGGCTGCGGCGCTTCTCGGAAGTCATTCAGGAATTTCCGGAAGTGGTCGAGTTCTACCGCATGAGCGGCGACGTCGATTACCTTCTCCGCGTGGTGGTGCCCGACATTGCGGCATACGATGCGTTCTACAAGCGGCTGATCGCGAAGATCGAAATCCGCGACGTCTCGTCCTCCTTCGCCATGGAGCAGATCAAGTACACGACAGAGATGCCGCTCGATTACATGGTTCTGGACAAGGAGTCCGGCGCCAACGCCGCATGAGCGAGCCAGCCGGCTCAGTTCTTCTTGTTGAGAAAACTCCAAGGCGAGTTTACCGGCAAGATGATGGTGTCCGGCACCGTGTCGACATTGATCACCTCAGCCTTACGCACGGTGTAGCCCGACTGGATGACGCTGACGCCATCGAGGATGAAGAGCTGGCTTTTCTCCATGTCGGGCGTCAGTGCACCGGTAACCGCGACCGCCTGATAGGCCTGTGACATCTTGTAGGGATGGGCAGGGGTAACGAGCACGATCTGGTTCGGCGGCGGTGTCGGCATGTGGCTGCACGCGCCTGTCCACGGCACCAGCAGGAACTGATAGACGAGATCGCCTTCGCGATCGACCGGCAGCGCATAACCGGCCAGTTGAATGGTTTTGCCCTGAAAGTTGAGGGATAGCGTCTCGCCATGGTCGGGCATTTTTGCCGCGATCATCGGCAGTCCGGCACTTTCCGCCGCCACCTGCGTTGCCGGCCGCAGATCCTTCCAGAAAATGTGCATGGTCTCGACGGAAGCGTTGGCAGAGGCAACGGAAAGGACAACCATACTCGTCAGGGCGATTGTCGATTTGAGACGTTTGCACATCGAGCGCCTCCTCTCATCAAGACAACATAAAACTGTCCGAGCAACGCACGTCAACCCTCAAGCCGCATCACGTGCCGGCGTGAGCCGGCCATGCCAATTGCCCGGAATCCGCGCGCGGCAAACATCGCTTTGAAGCCCATGAAGCGGAAGCTCGGCGAGTCCGGATCGACCGGATAGGCCTCCACGGCGGAAGCCCCGTTGTTGTGGGCGTACTCTATAGCCGCGTCGAGCAACGCGGCACCAACGCCGCTTTTGCGATGAGGGCGTGTAACGAAAAAGCAAACGATCGACCAGATGCCCTTCTCGCTGTCATCCTGATGCGGCGAGAGTTTCCGAAAGGTCTCTCGGGGTGCAACCGAACACCAGCCGATGACCTCGGCACCCGAGCGGGCGATGATGCCTACCGGCGTGCCGGCAGCCACGATCGCGGCCATAGCCTTTTTCTTGTCCGGGCTGCTGGCCGACTGACGATCGGCGAGTTCGCGCCAGCTCATGCACCAGCAGTATTTGGGACCGCCTGGCTGCACGAACAGCGTCTCGAAATCAGGCCACGTCTTTTGCGTGACAGGAAAAAAATCCAGCTCGGTCATGTCCTGGGCCTTGTCTTTGCCGCCAGCCGCTCAAGCGTTTTGGGATGGCTCAATTCCCTAATTGCATCCTTGCCGATCCAGCGCGCGGTCTTGTCGGTGGTGTTTGCGAGTTTCTCCGCCAGCGCAAGGACAGGGGCGTGCAAGCTCGTCGACCGCTTGCCGATCGATCGAAGTGCCCAGTTCACGGCCTTCTTCACGAAATTGCGCCTGTCGTTGGCATGGGCTTCGATAATTGGCAAAAACTCTAGAAAGGTTGTTTCCGGCTCTTTCTTCCGGTGGACGACCGACCAAGCCATCATAGCGAAGGCAGTGCGCCGAACGAATTCCCGTTCGTCGGCCGCGAAGGCGTCGATCAGCTGCCTCCAGGAATCCGTATCGACAAACAGGTCCGAGACGCCATCCACGATATCCCAGGAGTCGAAAGTCGCCGCCCATCGCTTTGCATCCGCAGCGGAAAAACGCTTCGGGTCAGCCGTGACGGAAGCAATGAACTGCGCCTCCATGATGCCTGTTTCCCAAAGCGTGAAAGCACGCTCATGATTGCGCTTGATTCGCTTGGCTATCTGCCGCTGCACACCATGCGAGATGCCGAGCGCCCGATCGATCTTGATGCCATAGCGCAGCATGCCAAGCCGGTTCTCCTCCGAACCGATCTCGCGCAGGTGCGCGACGATCTCCTCAGCGCTGGATTCGGGCGAAAGCTCGGTCAAGCAAAGTCCTATTTCTCCAGGCGCGCCAGCAGCGAGGACGTGTCCCAGCGCTTGCCGCCCATGGCCTGCACATCCTTGTAGAACTGGTCGACAAGTGCGGTCACCGGCAGTTTGGCGCCGTTGCGGTCGGCCTCGGCCAGGCAGATGCCGAGATCCTTGCGCATCCAGTCGACGGCGAAACCGAAATCATATTTGCCGGCATTCATCGTCTTGTGGCGGTTTTCCATCTGCCAGGAACCGGCGGCGCCCTTGGAAATCACCTCGATCACCTTTTCGATGTCGAGCCCGGCCTTCTTGCCGAAATGAATGCCTTCGGCCAGCCCCTGCACCAACCCGGCTATGGTGATCTGGTTGATCATCTTGGTAAGCTGGCCGGCACCCGCCGACCCCATCAAGCCGACCATGCGGGCAAAGGCATCAATGACTGGCCTCGCCTTGTCGAAGGCGTGCTGCTCACCGCCGACCATGACCGTCAGGACACCGTTCTCTGCGCCGGCCTGACCGCCTGAGACCGGCGCATCGAGAAACGAAAAGCCGTGTGCGTCGGCTGCTTGCGCCAGTTCGCGCGCGACTTCCGCCGATGCGGTGGTGTTGTCGATGAAGACGGAACCCTTCTTCATTGCCTGGAACGCGCCTTGCGCGCCTGTCGTCACGGAACGAAGATCGTCGTCATTGCCGACGCAGGAGAAGACAAAGTCCTTGCCATCAGCCGCCGCTGCCGGGGTCAGAGCGAGGCCGCCGCCATGCTCGGCAACCCATTGCTCGGCTTTGGCCTTGGTGCGGTTGTAGACCGTAACGTCATGGCCGCCCTTGTTCTTCAAGTGCCCGGCCATGGGATAGCCCATGACGCCAAGACCGAGAAATGCCACTGATGCCATGGACTTGCCCCTTTAGACGGAAACGGAATTTGCCGAGGCAAGCTCTAGGCCCTGCGCCGAATTCGTCAAGGCACGCGCGGGCTGAACGACTGGTGCAGACCGGGTGAGCCCGGTCAGCGCTTCAGATGTATGGTGATCCGGCGTTCGATCCATTCGATTGCGTGGCGCAGGATTTCGACCATCACCAGATAGACAAGCGCGACCCAGATATAGGCCTGAATGTCGAACGAGTTGGCGAAGGCGAGCTTTGCCATGCCCATCAAGTCATAGACGGTGATGATGGCGACGATGGCGGAAGCCTTGACCATCAGGATCAGTTCATTGCCGTAGGGCCGCAAGGCAACGATCAGCGCCTGGGGCAGGATGATCTTGCGCAGCGTCTGCAGCTTGTGCAGGCCCATTGAAGCGGCACCCTCCCATTGCCCCTTGGGAACGCTTTCGATGGCACCGCGAAGAATCTCGGCCTGGTAAGCCGCGGTGTTGAGGGCAAAGGCGAAGACGCCGCAGTTGAACGCGTCCTTGAAAAAGTCCCAGAGGCCGACCGCCTGGAGTTCCACCCTGAATGAGCCCAAGCCGTAATAGACGAGGTAGGTCTGGACGAGCAGCGGCGTGCCCCGGAAGAAATAGACGTAGCAATAGGCCAGACCGGACAGAATCCGGTTCTTCGACATACGCCCGTAGGCGACCGGGAGCGACATGATCGCGCCAAGCACCATCGAGATGGCGACCAGTGACAGGGTAACGCCGAGGCCCTTGAGATAGGCCGGTGCATATTTGGCGAAGAAGTCGGCATTCCAGGCAAAGACCAGATAGGAGACGATGCCAAGCCCGAACGCAATCCAGAAGCCAACCAGCGCATAGCCGATGATTCTTGACCTCGGCCAGCCTCGCACGCGTGGCGGTGGACGTTCGACCAGGGTGGTTGCGACGCTCATCGTTGCGCCTCCCGACGGCCGAGCGAGCGCAAGATAGCGCCGGTGGCGAAAGAGGACACAACAGCGAGACCGAGAAACACCAGCGAAGCCACGCTGTAAAACAGGAATGCGTGCTTGGTGACGCGCGCGGCCACACCGGCGGCGCGCAGCGTTTCCGCGAGGCCAACCACCGATACCAGCGATGTGTCCTTGAGCAGGCTCAGCCAGCAATTTTCAAGACCTGGGAAGGCGATCCGAAGCAGTTGCGGCAGGATCACCTTGCGCATCGTCTGCCCGTAGGAGAGGCCGATGGAATAACCGCCTTCATACTGGCCTTTTGGAATGGCGCGGAACGCGGACAGGAAAACTTCGCTGGCGTAGGACGAAAAGATCAGCGCAAGCACGATCATACCGGCGACGAAGCCGTTGACGTCGATGGTCGCATCGGGCCGAAAGTATCTGACGAGATGTTGCAGCAGAATCGGCACGCCGAAGAAAAACAGGAACAGCGTCACCAGTTCCGGCAGGCCACGGAAGACCGTTGTGTAGATGTTGGCGGCCAAGCGCAGCGAGGGTTCCTCGGACTGCTTGGCCAGCGCTATGAAAAACCCAATTGCCAGGCCAATGGGAAGCGTGGCGAGCGCGAGCGCGACGGTGACCATTGCGCCATACGCTATATCGTCAAGCCAGCCGTCGGGTCCCCAAGTGAGAAGCGTCCATATGCTTTGGGCTGGCATTGAGTGATCTTATCTCCACGGTGTTCCTGAGAAGAAATGAAAGACGGCGGGGAAGTTCCCCGCCGTCTTGACCTTATCGATCAGGCACCGCCGCCGAAGACGTCGAACTTGAAGTACTTGTCGTTGATTTCCTTGTACTTTCCGTTGGCGCGGATGGCGTCGATGGCCGCGTTGAGCTGGTTGACCAGATCCGTTTCGCCCTTGCGTACGGCGATACCGGCACCGGGTCCAAAGATTTCAACCGGCTGCGGCGACGGCGTGCCAAGAATCTTGCAGCAGGCGCCATCCGGCGTATCCAGCCACTGGCTCAGCACAACGATATCGTCTTCGATGGCGTCGAGACGGCCGTTGGCCAGATCAGCCTGTTCCTCGGGGCTGCTCGGGTAGCCCTTGACGGTGCTGTCGGTGAAGGTCTTCGAAGCATAGTTGAAGTGGGTCGTGGTGGTGGCGACGCCGACCGTCTTGCCCGCGAGGTCCGCCTTGGTCACGCCCTTGAGCGTGGTGTCTTTCGGTGCGGCGAGGGCCGAAGGCGTGTTGTAGTATTTGTGCGTGAAGTCGACCTTTTCCATGCGCTCCGGCGTGATCGACATCGAAGCGACGATGGCGTCGAACTTTCCGGCCTGAAGTGCCGGAATGATGCCGTCCCAATCCTGGGCGACAAAGGTGCACTTCACCTTCATCTGATCGCAAAGCGCCTGGGCGATGTCGATGTCGAAACCGACGAGCTTGCCGTCGGAGGTGAGGTTGTTGAACGGTGGGTACGCGCCTTCGGTGCCGATCTTCAGGGTCTTTTCCTGTGCCTGGGCTACGCCGAGCGTCAGCAACGCAGCCGATGCGGCAAGCGCGATACGCAGTGCAATACGCATGATAGTCCTCTCTTTATGGTCCCGGCCGTCGTTCCAAAACGGCTCTGTGGGGCGGTGCTTTTGACCGCCCGCTACGGCGATACTCCCACTCTTTCCAAGAAAAAAGCAACTGCAAAACCACAAAAATAGGCAAGGCTATTCTGCCCTTGCGTTACTTGCTCAAGCAACAAGTCCGGTTGCACGCTCGATGAAGTCGGCTACCGATTTCACATCATCGAGATCGAATACCGGCAGTTGCTCGCCTTCGACCAGGAAGTCGGCGGCAACGGCGACAATATTAGGATCGTTTGCCGACAGTGGGGTGCCGTCCTTTGCCCCACGTCGCCGCGTTTCGATCTTGCGGTGCGCTTCGCGCTTGTAGCCCTCGACCAGCACCAGGTCGCAAGGCGCTAGGCGTGACAGGATAGCCTCCAGCACCGGCTCATCCTCGCCGCGCAGTTCGTGCATCAGCGCCCAGCGGTTGCCGGACACGATAGCGACTTCCATGGCTCCGGCCTGACGATGCCGGAAGCTGTCAGCGCCGGGCTTGTCGATATCGAAATCGTGATGAGCATGTTTTACAGTCGATACTTTCCAGCCGCGCGCAACGAGTTCGCTGACCAGCTTCTCGGTCAGTGTCGTCTTGCCGGAGTTCTTCCAGCCGGTGATGCCGAAAACGCGTCTGCTCATGACGTCATGCTCTGCAACAGACGCTCGGCTTCGGCAAGATCGTCGGGCATGTTGATGTTGAAGAACGGATCAAGCGCCTGTCCCGCCAGGTCCAGGGTTGGAAATTCCACGTCGACGAATGCGTGCCGGTCGATGAAGGCCGAAACCCGCCTGTTGTCCTCATCGACAAGAAAGTGCCGCAAGGCATCACGATGTCGTAGCGGCCAGAGCGCGAATGTCGGGTGCCGCTTGCCAGCCGAGCAAGCAACCGCGATGGCGCCGGGGTTCTGATCCGTCGCTTCGACAAGTCGCTCGACGAGGTCCATCGGCAGAAACGGCGTGTCGCCGGCGGCAGTGACGATTGCCTTGCAGTCCGTATTCGCCGACGCCCATTCCAACCCGGTCAGAATTCCAGCCAGGGGACCGGCAAAACCCGCCACCGAATCGGCGAGAATTGGCAACCCGAAACGCGAAAGCCGTGCGGGATCGCCATTGGCGCTGAGCGCCACTGCTTCAATCTGAATAGTGAAACGCGAAAGCACCTGATCCAGCACGCAACCGCTGCCGAGCGGCAACAGGCTTTTGTCGCCACCGCCCATCCGTCTTGACTGGCCGCCGGCCAGAACGACCCCTGCAACATTCCGCTTCATCGCATGGAGCCTGTACGCCAGCGGCTGGAAATCACAAGCTTTGAAACCGCGTTACATCCCATCCGGGGCCATGGCCGGGCCGGTACTTTCGGCGACGATCTTTCGCCGGCCGACGATCCGCTCGCGATACAAGGCATAAAGACCGGAGGCGATGATGATCGTGGCGCCGATGATCATTGGCGGATCGGGGATGTCGCCGAAGATGGTCAAGCCAAGCAGGATGGACCAGATCAGGGCAGTGTAGCGGAAGGGGGCTATGAAGGAGATATCGCCCGCCCGCATTGCCATGATGATGAACTGATAGCCGATGAGCACCAGCACCGCAGCCAGCGCCAACAAGGCGACGCTCTTCCCGGTCATTGGCGCCCAGCCGCCCATTGGCGACAACAGCGCGGCACCCACGATAGTCATCGCCAGCGCCGTCGCAGTCGATACCAGCAGTGTCGGGATGGCTTGCGGAATGCGCTTCGTGGCAAGGTCGCGCACGGCGCAGAAGCCGACGCAGGCAAGCGCCAGCAGCGAGTAGACACTAAACCCTTCGAAGCCCGGCCGCACGATGATCATCACACCGGCAAAACCGACGGCGATGGCGAGCCAGCGCCGCCAGCCGACGCCTTCATTGAACACCAGTGCCGCTCCCATCGTGACAGCCAGCGGCAACGCCTGAAGCACGGCCGAGACACTGGCGATCGGCAAGTGAGAAAGCGCGATCAGGAAGCTCACCGTGCCGCCGGCTTCGCCGATGACGCGTATCGCCACCAACGGCTGCAGCATGGACCTAGGGGACGCGAGCGCGCCGCGCTGCCAGGCGAGCAGGCCGACAAAAAGTGAGGCGAACACGCCCCGGATGAGCATGACCTGCGCCATGCTCATCGATTCCGAAGAGAATTTGGTGATCGCGTCGTTCAGCGTAAAGCCGACCATCGCCACGATCATGAACAGCGCGCCGCGAAGGTTGGGTGAACGTGGCAAGGCGACTACCGGTTGAGCTTTGCATCAAGCCTGTAGCAGCCGGGCATGAAACAGCAACCTCAAAGGGCTGGGCCACGCACCGGCCCGTGCGGTGGCTTCACCACACGCAACACCCGGTACGCGATTGGCTTCAACCGTGGAGCCTGAATAGCAGGGTCGGCCTACTTCTTGGGCGTCAGCACCTCGGTGCCATTGCCTTCCTTGCCGGCGATTGTCCACAGGCCATGCAGTGACCCATCTTCCTGCACCTTGTAGACGACAAGGCCGATATCCTTGCCCAAGACGTAGCCTGCCGAGAACGCATCGTCGTTGCGCATGCAGATGCCGTCGGAGGACGAACCGCCGGTCTCCCAGTGGATCGTGCAGGTGGTCTCGCTGGTCAGTGTGATGGTTGCTTCACCACCATAGGATGATCCGTCGAAATTGGTTCCCGCGACTGTGTAGGTACCGCCGATTGACTGCGCCGCCGACGGCAACACTGTTAAGCCAAGCAATGCCAGAGAAAGAGCGAGTTTGCGCATGGTTTATTCCCCCACCGAGTTGAGAAGTCGCTGCGCCAGAGGCTAGGCTGGAACACGCCGCCGGTAAATCGGTCAGCCACCCGCCGATAAAGTTTCTTCGCGGTGTTGCCGAAATGCTCAGGGGCCCTTGAGGCTGCCGGCGATCGCACCAACAAGCGGATCGTATTTCGACTTCAGGGCCGGCGCATATTCGACAAAGACGGTTCGGATGACGCCATCCTTGCCGAACAGGCGGCGCTCGTAAAAGATGTTTCCATCCTTGAGGCCCGACAACACCGCCCAGTCCTTGCCGGCCTTGCTGTAGGTGACCTTGTAGCCTTGCTCCTTGCTGGCTTTCTCCGCCGCGACGAAACCTTTCGGCGTGTCATCATCGATGTTGAGTATGCCGGAGCAGGTCAGGCTGGCGCCGTCTCCGCTGAGCCACTGCTGACCGTCGCCATTGTCCGGCTCCGGCTGGCGATCGGTGAAGATATCGTCGGGAAAGGTGCACACCGTGCCAAAGCGCTCGTTCACATAGGTGAAGGGCGCGGCCTTGGCGCCAGCCGCCAGCGTGGCGGTCGCGAGCAGAGAGACGAAAATGGAAAGGCGCGATTGCATCGACTGCTCCATCCGATGATCGGAGCGATCCTGGCATGAATCGCCGAAAACGTCAGCCGCCGGTGACGCTCATGTGCCGCGAAACGGACGGGCGGCTGGTGCGGCGATCGATGATGAAATCATGCCCCTTCGGCTTGCGGCCGATGGCTTCATCGATGGCGTTGGCAAGCAGCTCGTTGCCTTCGGATGCGCGCAGCGGGCCGCGCAGATCGGCGGCGTCGTCCTGGCCGAGGCACATGTAGAGCGTACCGGTGCAGGTCAGCCGCACGCGGTTGCAGCTTTCGCAGAAATTATGCGTCATCGGGGTGATGAAGCCGAGCCGGCCGCCTGTCTCGGCAACATGAACATAGCGGGCAGGGCCACCGGTCTTGTAGGGAATGTCGGCCAGCGTGAACTGGCGCTCCAAAGAGGCACGCAGCAGCGACAGCGGCAGATACTGGTCGGTGCGGTCGGCTTCGATCTCGCCCATCGGCATGGTTTCGATGACCGTCAGGTCCATGCCACGGCCATGCGCCCAGCGCATCATCTCCGGCAGCTCGGCGTCGTTGAAGCCCCTCAGCGCCACCGCGTTCAGCTTCACTTGCAGCCCGGCCGCCTGGGCTGCGTCAATGCCCGCCATGACCTTGCCGAGATGGCCCCAGCGGGTGATGGCGTGGAACTTGTCAGCGTCCAGCGTATCCAAGGAGACATTGATGCGCTTGACGCCGCAATCGGCAAGCTCGGCGGCGAAGCGCGACAGCTGCGAACCGTTGGTGGTCAGCGTCAGCTCTTCAAGCGCACCGCTTTCGAGGTGGCGCGATATCTGGCGCACAAGATGCATGATGTTCTTGCGGACCAGCGGCTCGCCGCCGGTGAGGCGCAGTTTCCGCACGCCCTTTTCGATGAAGACGGTGCATAGCCGGTCGAGCTCCTCGAGCGACAGGAGATCTTTCTTTGGCAGAAAGGCCATGTCTTCGGCCATGCAATAGGTGCAGCGGAAATCGCAGCGGTCGGTGACCGACACCCTGAGATAGCTGATCGTACGACCGAATGGATCGATCATGTCCATGCTTCAAGCGCTTCCCGTGGCCGCGAATGGCGTCGTTATATACTGCTATGTGATACGATCCAGCCTGCCATTCAAGATAGCTGGTGTTGATCTTTGGTAACATCCCGCCGCCGACACCCGGTGTCGCCCGCCCAAAAGCGCTTTTCCCGCAACGCGAAGCGGCGTAGGGAAGGGGGAATTGATGCGGAATGGAACAGCATGACGGCGCCGAAAGAACTTAGGGTCTCGAAAGACCGCAAATTGCTCTCCGTCACCTTTCCCGATCACCGGCCGTTCGAACTGCCGGCGGAGTTGCTGCGTGTTGCCTCACCATCGGCTGAAGTTCAGGGCCATTCGCCGGAACAGCGCGTGACGGTTCCCGGCAAGCGCAACGTTGCGATCCTCAAGATCGAGCCCGTCGGCAACTACGCCGTGCGCATCACCTTCGACGACTTTCATGACACCGGCATTTTTACCTGGAACTACCTGCATACGCTTGGCCATGAGAAAGAGGCGCGTTGGGCCGCCTATCTCGCCGAGCTTGCGGAAAAGGGGCTGAGCAGGGACCGCTAGTTTTTAGCCGGCGGGCGTCGTGAAACCGTCATGGATGGGGCGTAACGGCGGATAGCCTTCGGAGGTAACAATGTCCGTCATCACCACGATCGAACAGCTCGAGGCCCTATATGGCGTGCCTGGCGAGGCCTCGTTGGTCAAGGAACTCGACCATGTAATCCCCGAATATGCCGCCTTCATCGAGGCCTCGCCCTTTGTGGCGCTGGCAACCAGCGGGCCGGAAGGGCTGGACTGCTCGCCGCGCGGCGATCTTGCCGGTTTCGTGCGTATCCTCGATCCGAAGACGCTGATGATGCCCGATCGACGCGGCAACAATCGGGCCGATTCGCTGCGCAACATCATTCGCGATCCGCGCGTCGGCCTTCTGTTCCTAGTGCCGGGCTCCGGAACGACGCTGCGCGTCAACGGCCGCGCCCATATCTCGACGGATACAGCGCTTTGCGGCTCGTTCACTGTCGATGGCAAGCCGGCGCGTTCTGTAACCGTCGTCGATGTTGATTCGGTCTATTTCCAGTGCGCCCGCGCCATCGTGCGATCGGACCTGTGGAACCCGGCAAAACATGTCGACCCGAAGTCGCTGCCGACAGCCGGGCAGATATTAGAAGTCACCAGCCGCAAGAATATCAACGGCGAGGCCTACGACAAGGAATGGCCGGAGCGGGCGAAGAAAACGATGTGGTAGGGAGAGCCGGGACCGGATGACGGTCACGCCTCCTTCAACACATCGGTGATCCTGCGCATCTGCTCACCGATCATGTCGCATTGCTCCGGTGTCGACTGGCTCATCGCCTTCTCGATCAGCGCCATATGAACCTTCAGCGCCTGCATCAGCAGCGCTTCGCCTGGTTGCGTCAGCGTCAGCCGCAACACACGCTTGTCCTTTTCGTCCCCCTCACGGCGCAGCAGCCCGCGTGCCTCGAGTTGCGGCAACAGCATGGTGATGTTGGAGCGGCCGACCAGCAGCTTTCGCGCGAGGTCGTGTTGGGACATGCCGGGATGGCGATAGAGGTTCATCAGCACGTCAAGCTGCGCCGGCTTCAGATCCAGCGGCGCGAGCTTCACCGCCAATGCGCGTTCCAGCGCATGGCAGGCGCGCGCCACCGCGACCCAGTTGCGAAAGCGCGGGTTGTCCCAAGGTAGCTCTTGTTTATTGTTCATCTTTGAACTATTATGTTCATGCTTGAACGAATGGATGGATTATCACTATGGCATCATTCGGATTGAAGGTCATCCGGGGTGTATTCGGTGCAGCTGAACATGTCGCGCCGCGCCTGACAGGGCGCGCTGCGTTCGAACTGTTCTGCCGCACGCCCAATGTCAAGGCGCTAAGTGACGGCGAACGCCGCGCTGTCGACCGCGCCGCCGATTTCATGGCTGAGGCGCGTCATCACCGGCTGAAAACGAAGACCGGCTGCGTGATGGTGCACGAATTCCGTCCGGAGCCGGGCAGGACGGCGGCTGGCACCATCCTTGTCATTCACGGCTGGCGTTCGCGCACCGAATACATGCGCGCGCTGATCGAAGGCTATCGCACGGCGGGCTACAGGGTCGTCTCACTCGATCTGCCTGGCCATGGCCATTCGCTTGGCCGCCGGCTGACCATGGTCAATGCGGTGGATGCGGCGAGCCATGCGGGCGAATGGTTCGGACCCTTCGCGGCGGTCGTCGGCCATTCATTCGGCGGCGCCGTTGCCGCCAATGCGTTGGTCGGTTCGGTAAAAGACATTCCGCCACTGGCTGCCGAGCGGCTGGTGCTGATCGCGGCACCAAGCTCATTGCCGGCAATCTTCGCTGACTTCAGCCGCATGCTCAATGTCGGGCCGCGCTCGCAGGTGGCCATGGCTGACCGGGTTGAGCGTCTTGCCGGCCGGCCGCTCAAGGAGTTCGTTGGCGACCGCCAACTGGCCCGTACATTGGTGCCGACGCTGGTGATTCATGCACCTGACGACCGCGAAGTATCGGCGGAGCATGCTAGGAACTACGCCGCCGCCGGCGATCACGTCCGGCTTTACTGGGCGGACGGGCTCGGCCACCGCCGTATTCTCGCCGACAAGAGTGTTGTCGGACACGCCGTGGGCTTTGTAGCCGATCATCGGGAGCCGGCGCTGCTGCACTGAATCTCCCGACAACCAGGTCTATTTCTTCCTGGCTGCGGATTCGACCGGCAGCCCGGCGGCCTTCCAGGCGGTGTAGCCACCAAGGATATGTTTCACCGGCGACAGTCCCATGTCTTGCGCCGTCTTGGTGGCGAGTGCCGAGCGCCAACCGCCGGCACAGAAGAACACAAAGCTTTTGCCCGAGGCGAAGAATGGCTTGTGGTAAGGGCTTTCCGGGTCGATCCAGAATTCCAGCATGCCGCGCGTGACGTGCTGAGCACCAGGGATCCTGCCGTCTCGTTCGACTTCGCGGGGATCGCGCAGGTCGACGAAAATAGTGCCGTCATCGTCGAGCAGATCAGCAGCTTCTTCCGGTGAAACCACTTCTATCTCGGCATTGGCCTCGTCCAGCAGCTCGCGATATCCCTTTTTCACCGGTCATTCCTCTCGATCGCAGCATCTCTGGGGCAGCGTGTCTGGCTGGCAGACGAATTTCGATCATACCTGCCGGCGTTTGTCACGCCGCACCAGTGCCGACCATTGTCTGCCATGCCGCCATCGCTCCGGCTACCGTCGCCAGCAGGGCCGTGCAGGAGGCGCCGTCGCGTGCCTGGATCGACATGCCGTGCTGAACCGTGGCGAAGAACGTGGCGGCGGCGGCAGAATCAAACCCGGACGGCAATTCGCCCTCGGCAACGCCCCGCTCGAGACGCTGGCGCAGGGCTGTGTGATTTTCAGCGCGGCGGCGGCGCAGATCGTCGCAGATGGCGCCGCGGGTGCTGTCCTGGTGCAGGGCGCCAAGCGTAATCAGGCACCCTTGCGGACGATCCGTCTGCGAATAGGCCCTGGCGGTCCTTTGCAGGAAACGTTCGATCGCCAGCCGCGCTGTTGGTGCTTCCTCCAACGCAAGCCAGATATCGGCACCCTCAATGCGCGTGTAGAGATCGGTCGCCTCGAGGAACAGTGCCTCCTTGCTGCCGAACGCAGCGTAGAGACTGGGGGAATTGATGCCCATTGCCGCGGTCAGGTCGCTGATTGAAGCTCCTTCATAGCCGCGCGCCCAAAACACATCCACTGCGTGCCGCAAGGCTGCGGTCCGGTCAAAGGTGCGGGGGCGGCCTCGTTCGGGCATGGCGCTCTTTTCTGTGTTGATCGATACATAAATCAGTTGACGCAGCCAGGCAAGCCTGACAGGTATTTATGTATCGATTATTACAGAAAAGGATACATCGATGTCAGCAAATGAATTGAGCGGCAGGGCCGCGCTGGTCACCGGCGGCAGCAGAGGCATAGGCGCAGCGATTGCGCGACGGCTGGCGGCCAATGGTGCAAGTGTCGCTTTGACCTACGTGAATGGCGAGGAGCAGGCTCGCGCTGTCGTCGACGGGATCAAGAGCGGCGGCGGTTCGGCGATCGCGATCAAGGCCGACAATCGGGACGCTGCCGCCATCGAGAAAGCCGTTGACGACACAGTGGCCGCTTTCGGCCGGCTCGACATCCTGGTCAACAGTGCCGGCATCTGGCGAGCCGCCCCGCTCGAAACCATGTCGCTCACCGATTTTGACGAGACCATGGAAGTCAACCTGAGAGCCCCGTTCATCGCCTCCAAGGCAGCGTCGGCATATATGGGCGAGGGCGGCAGGATCATCTCAATCGGAAGCAACCTCGCCGAGCGGGTGACCGACGCCAACCTGACCGCCTACTCGACCAGCAAGGCGGCATTGGTCGGGTTGACCAAGGCGCTGGCTCGCGACCTCGGCCCACGCGGCATCACCGCCAATGTGGTTCATCCTGGCTCGACTGACACAGACATGAACCCGCAAGGTGGCCCGCACGCTGAACATCAGCGGCGGAAAATGGCGACGCCGCGGTTTGGCGATGCCAATGATATCGCCGGCATGGTTGCCTGGCTCGCGGGTCCGGAGGGACGGTTTGTCACCGGCGCCGCCTTGACCATCGATGGTGGCGCCAACGCCTGATCCGCTAGGAATTTCCGGACCGGGGCGGAAACATAACCGCTCCGGCCGTCACGATGTTGTGAAACCGTTCTGCAACAGGCGTTCC
Organism: Mesorhizobium sp. INR15; assembly: GCF_015500075.1. NCBI lineage: Bacteria > Pseudomonadati > Pseudomonadota > Alphaproteobacteria > Hyphomicrobiales > Phyllobacteriaceae > Mesorhizobium > Mesorhizobium sp. INR15. Next base: position 4,483,805 of record NZ_CP045496.1, read on the forward strand.
AAAATTTATGGAAGCTTAACGAAATCAGTATGAATCGGTATAGTCACGCCTTACATCCGCCATGCGGAGAGCGAGATCGTCTAGGAGCCCGTCCAGTTAGCGTTCCGGTCGGGTTCATTTCATTAGATAGTCTGATTGCGACAGGCTCTCGGGTGACGATAGCCTGGTCAGGAGGCCCTGAGGAGGCTTCCCAGCTTCACGAGGTTGTGGGCGGTGCAGATAATCGCCCATTCGGCACGCACGTTTGCCAGTCCCCGCAACAGGAACTGGCGGAAGCCGCGTGCCTGCTTGATCTGCCCGAACACCGCCTCCACGATCTGCTTTCGCAGTCGGTAGGGGGTCTCGAAGCCGCCGTCGGCGATCTTTTTTCTCATTGCCTGTGTCAACGGTCCGCCGCCCTTGCCGTTGTCGGCGGTGGGGTGTTTGGCGCGTCCGGTGGCGATGTAGCCATCGATCCCGCGTTGGTCGAGGCTGGCGAGGTTGACTTCGCTCAGATAGCCGCTGTCGGCGGACGCTTGCTCCGGTTTGCGGCCGAGATTGGCTTGGATGCCATCGACCAGCGGCACCAACTGGCCATAGTCGCTCGTGCTCGGCGTCAACCCGTGTGCAACGATGATCTGCGCTTTGCCGTCGACGGCCGCCTGCGCGTTATAGCCCTGGATGAAACCATCCTTGGTTTTGAGAATGCGGCTTTCAGGATCGGTGAAGTTGCGCTGGGCCTTCGCGGCGGGCTCGTCGGATGGCGCAGCCGCGGGCTTGCCGGTCTTCTTGCGGCCCTCGGCCTCGCGGCTCTTCTGCTTCTCGGCCTCGATGCGGCGCTCCTCGTCGGCCGCGGCCTTCGCCTCGGCCTCCAGTTCAGCCTTGGCCTGGGCGATCCTGGCGATCCGCCTCTGTTTGTCGGCGACCCAGCCGGGCAGTTCGTCACCTCGTTTGTTGCCGTGCAGCTTGTCCTCTTCGGCATCCGCCGCCTCAGCGGCGGCCAGCCAGCGATCGACCTCCGCCTGCAACTCGGCTTGGCGCTTCTTCATGTGCTGATAGCTCATCGCCTTGTGTTTGGACGCGTTCGCCTTGATCTTGGTGCCGTCGAGCGCGACATGCCCGAGCCGCACCAGCCCGGCCTTCTCGGCCAGCTTCAACACCTGCACGAACAGCCCGGCCAGCTGTTTGAGGTGCCGCTTGCGGAACTCGGAAATGGTACGGAAATCCGGCGCATCCAGCGCCGCGATCATCATGAAGTCGGCGCGCTCAACGCACGCCTTGGCGATGCGCCGGGAGGAATAGAGGCCGCTCGCATAGCCGTTGAGCAGCAGCGCCACCATCAGCCGCGGATCGAACGGCGGCTGGCCAAGCGCACTCCTATAGCTGCTGGTAATCTCGCTCAAATCGAGGCTCTCCCGCACCAGATCCACGATGAACCGTGACAGGTGGTCCCTCGGCACAAAATCCTGCACGCTCGGCGGCAACAACTGCGGCTGATCAATCTTCCACGCGCGAAAATGCTTGCTCATGGTCGCAATTAGAATCAGACTCGTGCCCAATTGAACAGCGACTACTCGGACAGGCTCCTAGCAGCGCGGAACGGGAACCGGCTATGGCCGGAGCGGGTGATCGATGAAATTCCTCGGAAAAAAAGCAATCGTGATGCCGCTCGTGGCGATAACGGCAACGTTGGCTTTCGGTGCGCCTCAGGCGGGTGCGCAAGGGCTGTTCGACATGCTTTTCGGCGGTGGCGTGAAACACGCACCGCAAGGTGAATTTCCCCCGCCGCCCAAGCACAAGCCGAAGGTGCCCGCAGGGGGCGGCGGCGGTGTGAAAATCAGCAGCCCGTCCTATTACACTTACAAGGCCGACAAGCTGGTGCGCGTCGACTTTTCGGCATTGGCGGCAGCACCGCAACCCGCGACGCCGCAGGATGCCGCTTTCGTGCCATCGGCCACAGGCACAGCGTTCCGCGACGCGCTTGCCGGTTTGAGTGACTACGAGCTCTATGCCGAACCAGACATCGCCAAGGCGCTTGTCGCCTATTATTCGGCCAATCCGGATTTCATCTGGTTGTCGGGAACCAGCCTCAATGCCCGCGCGCAGGATGCGGTGCGCGTGCTTGGCGAGGCCGCCAGCTATGGTCTGGCGCCAGCCGACTACACCGTCGACGTGCCCGCCACCGGCACGTCAGCGACTGACGCCAATGCGCAACTGAAGGAACTCGTCCGCTTCGAGATGGCGCTCTCGGCGCGCGTGCTGCGCTATGCGCAAGATGCGCAGAATGGCCGCGTCGAGCCGAACCGCATGACCGGCTATTACGATTTCCCGGCCAAGCCGCTCGACCTGCAAGGGGTGCTGAAGACGCTGGCCCATACCCAGGAAGTCCGCACCTATCTCGAATCACGGCATCCGCAGAACCCAGAATACCAGGCGCTGCGCGTCGAACTGGAATCGTTGCAGGCCAGCGCCGAGAACGAAATCGTCGTCGACCCCAAGCTTTTGCTGAAGCCCGGCGAAACCAGCCCTGAACTGCCAAAGTTGCTGAAGCTGATCGCGCGCGATCTCGATGATGATACGGGCGGCGCTTATGGCGAGATCCTGGCAAGGCTGGGCACCAGCGAGTTCTACGATCCGGAACTGGTGCCGGTCATCAAGATGGTGCAGCAGAAAGCCGGCATGAAGGGCGACGGCGTCATCGGGCCGCGCACCGTGGCATCGCTGGCCGGAACGTCCAAGGCCGACAGGTTGCTGAAGGTGGAAGTGGCGCTGGAAGAACTGCGCTGGCTGCCTTCCGATCTCGGCAGCCCGCGTGTCTTCATCAACCAGCCAGCCTTCACGGCGAGCTATATAGACAATGGCGAAGAGAAGCTGAAGACCCGTGCCGTCATCGGCAGGACGACCAATCAGACGGCGTTCTTCTATGACCAGATCAAGCAGGTCGACTTCCATCCCTACTGGGGCGTGCCGCAGTCGATCATCGTCAACGAGATGCTGCCCAGGTTGCGCAATGACCCCGGCTATCTCGATCGCGCCGGGTACGAAGTGACCGATGCGAAAGGCAAGCGCATCCCGTCTTCGGCGGTCAATTGGGGCGGCTATGGCGCCAATATTCCTTACAATGTGCGCCAGCAGCCAAGCGAGGCCAACGCGCTGGGCGAACTGAAGATCCTGTTCCCCAACAAGCATGCCATCTACATGCACGACACGCCGCAGAAGTCATTCTTCAAGCAGGACATGCGCGCGCTCAGCCATGGCTGCGTGCGGCTGCAAGATCCGCGCGGCATGGCGGCTGCCGTGCTTGGACAATCGGTGGACTATGTCGCCGAGAAGCTGAAGCACGGACATTCCACCGAGGACGTGACACGCAAGATCCCGGTCTATGTCGCCTATTTCACCGCGTGGCCGGACATGTCGGGCAATGTCGAATATTTCAGCGATGTCTATGATCGCGACTCCCGGCTGAAGCAGGCGCTGGACGCCACCGAAGCGGTGCGTACGCCCTCGAGCTGAACTACAGCTCTGGCAGCGGCCGCCGAAAGCCGGCGTCCCGCCCGGCAATCAGCCAATAGACCAGGCCGGCGACGAGGCCGGCACCGGCGATGACGCCATAGTCCGCCCAGCGATAAATATTGACGTCCGACACGGTCGTTGGCCAGATCAGGGCGAAGCCGGCAGCCGAGGCTGCCGCGCCGAACAGCATGTGCAGCCAGACCTTTCGCAGCGAGAAAAACTCCGCGATCAGCGCGAAGATCAAGGCTTGGGCCCCGGTCAGCGCGATTGCCAGGAGAAAGATGAACGGGACGAGTGCGGCCACAAAGAAAAGGGCAACCGGGGTCATGGTCGCCAGGACACCAAAATACTCGGGCGTACCGGGCAGCGTGCTCAAGATAAGATAGATCGCCTAGATGGCGATCAAGCCAACGAGCACGGCGACGAAATAGCCGGCCAGCATCAAAAGAATGCGCTTGATTACATGTTTGGCCGCCATACCCACCCCCGTGCGTTGCCGGCGCAGTCAGCCATCAAAGACGAAGTGGCGCAAGGAGGTTCCGGCGCGTGCTCAGGCGCCGCCGCACATATGCTGCGAATCGGGCAACGCCCACGAGCCCTTAACCGCGAGATCGATGCCGTAATAAATTCGGCCCCGCTCATCGCCATCGGGGCAATCTCTCGGGATTGACATCAGGCACATGACAACCGCGTCGCTCACCTTCGAGCTTACAAGGCCAGGCTCGCGGTCATAGGATACCGCGGTGCCACCGTTGACAAAGGTTGCCGCACTTCCGCTTTCCGGGCCGGCGGTCTCCAGCGGGTCGTCACCGAGCCGCGCGGTCAGCGACTTGACGTGCGTGAGGCCACATTGCCCGATCGAGCCGGGCAGGGGCTGTTCCGCGTTTTTGGGCGCGCGTGACGCCGTCTCGAGCGCTTTCTTGCCGATGAGAGCAACGTTGTAATCCTGCACCCATGATGGCGCGCTGCCATAGGTCTGCAACGCGTTGTTCTGCGCGCTGGCGATGCAGGCCGCATCATCCCTGCAGGCGTTGCGGTCGACAATCAACGCGCGCGCTATCTTGCGCTTGTCGCCGCCGAATGCCGGCTCGAAATCCTTGAAGGCCTTGGAAACCAGTAGATCGATGGCCGACAGTTGAGGGTCCGCGCAGATTGTCTTTTCCGCTGGCAAGACGGCCTTTCGGCAATCAAAGGACGGCCCATCAGCCCACGCGGGAGAATGTCCCAAGATGAAGCCGGCCAGAGAGACGGCGACCGGCAACCAAGCACGAGCGCGATTGAAAGGCAGCATCCCGACACCGTGTGCTGATGAAACGATCACCCGCACCTTAGAGAGAAAAGCATCCGGGCGGAATGCGGTCAGGCGAAATCAGGCTCACTTGGGGTCGGCTGTTACCGGATCGTAGGTGATTTCGACTTTCGCCTTGTCGGAGGTGTAGTAGGTGATCGTATAGGCGCCGTTGTCCCAGTCGACCTCTTTCACATAGCGAAAGCCGTCACGCTGCTCGACCTTGGCAAGGATTTCCGACAGCTTTTTCGCGTTCGGCGGCGGCAGTGGCTTATCGTCCGCTGCAAAGGCTGACCCACCGCATAGAAGAATAGCCACACTCGTCGCCAAGACAAATTTCGACATGGTTTTCCCTCAGGTTTTGTCGGAAGGAAACTCGTTTGCCGCTAGATTTGTTCCGTCGAGCACCAGCCCCATTCACGGATCGTCTAAAGGCGCACCAGGCTGTACGCCGTTTTCGACGCAACTGACGTCGGCCTCGTCGCTACTGATATGCCGACCTCCACAGCAGCGCCCTCGCGAATTTCGCCGTTGATGGCCGGATTGCATGCCAAAGAACCATGATGCAGCGCTTTGACATGGGCGGTCATAGTGATCGCCAGTAGTTCATTTGGAGGGTCAAATGCGCATGCGTCCTGCCGTCGTCCTCGTATTCTCGGCGCTTTCGATCCCCGCCGTTTCCATGCCTGTGCGGCAAGCCGGCCCTTTGGAGCCCGAAACGCGACACCGTTTATTGCACCGACGATCACATCGATGAAGGTGCGTAACGGCTCCGACGTGTGCCAATTCCAGAGCTATACGAGCTACTCAAGCGCCTTGAATTTCGCCCAGAAGAACTTTGGGGGCGAGGAAGCGGACCGCGGCTGCTAGATGGACTGGTGCCGTGGGTGAGGGGGCAAGCCGCGATTTCAGGAAAGTCGATGGTGGGCGATGCAGGGATTGAACCTGCGACCCCACCCGTGTGAAGGGTGTGCTCTCCCGCTGAGCTAATCGCCCGCTCGTTGCCCGAAGGCCAAGCGAGCCGCGATATAAGGGAGGCATGCCGGTGAAGTCAAGGCGATCCAAGGCGTTCTTGACGACGATCTATCCGGTGCCCCTCAGCCAATATTGCGGCTATCCGGTCAGCGTCCAGCGGCGGCGGCGATGAGCCGTTCCGCAAGGTCCAGCGTCAGTGCATCGAAATGCGAGATCACCGCCGAGGGCTCGAATTCGCGCACATGACGGTCGGTGTAACCGAAATCGACCGCTACCACCGGAATGCCAGCGGCTTTGGCGGTGTCGATGTCGGTTTGCGAATCACCAACCATCAGGGCGCGATGCGGATCGCCGCCGGCGAGCGCGATGGTTTCGGTGAGATGCCGTGGGTCCGGCTTGCGGAAGGCGAACGTGTCCTGGCCCGCGATTGCCGCGAAATGTTTCGTCAGGCCAAGCGCTTCGATCAGCGCCAGCGAATTGGCCTCATATTTGTTGGTGCAGATGGCCAGGAGATAACCGGCGTTTTCGAAGCGCGCGATCGCTTCGACGACACCGGGGTAGGGGCGCGACTTGCCTGGAATATTACCGGTATAATGATCGAGGAAAAGCTTCAGCAGCCGATCATGCTCGTCAACCGCCAGCGACTTCTGCTGCGCGGCATGGGCGCGTTCGATCATCACCCGGCCACCCTGACCGACAAAGCGCTTGAACCCGACCTCATCGACGGCTCCGATGTCGCTCGCGGCCAGACTGTGGTTCAAACTGTCGAGCAGGTCCGGTGCTGTATCGATCAGCGTACCGTCGAGGTCGAACACGATAATCGGGCGAGCCATGATGCGTCCTATGACAAACTGTATTGCCGCAGGCGATAGCGGCTGTGGCTTGCCTAGGCAAGCCGGCTGAGGGCGGATGCGGCCAAGGGCTTTGACCGGGCTGGCAAAAATGCTAGGAGCCCAAAACAGCAGGCTCCGGGGCAATATACAGGATGGATGCGAAATATCTGAAGGTTGAGGCGGCGCGCGCTGCCCTTGCCCATGTGACCGACGGCATGCGCCTCGGCATCGGCACGGGCACGACCGCCGAAGAGTTCGTACGATTGCTCGCCGACAAGGTCGCGACAGGGATGACTGTCATTGGTGTGCCGACATCCGAGCGCACCGCATCACTTTGCCGCGAACTCGGCGTTCCGCTCTCGACGCTGGAGGAAACACCAGAACTCGATCTCACCGTCGATGGCGCCGACGAGGTCGACCCCGAACTGACGTTGATAAAAGGCGGTGGCGGGGCGCTGCTGCGCGAGAAGATCGTCGCGGCGGCATCCAACCGCATGATCGTCATTGCCGACCGCTCAAAGATGGTTGAGACGCTCGGCCGTTTCCCACTGCCGATCGAAGTCAACAAATTCGGTCTGCGCGCGACGGAAATCGCGATCGGAGCGGCCGCCGAAAGGCTCGGTCTTTCCGGCCCGGTTACATTGAGGATGACGGCGGGCCAGCCTTTTGTTACAGACGGCGGCCATTTTATCCTCGATGCATCTTTTGGCCGCATTCCGGATACAAGAGCGCTTTCGAATGCTCTCCATGCCATTCCGGGCGTGGTCGAGCATGGTCTTTTCATCGGGCTGGCGTCAGCGGCCATCATCGCCGGCGGCGATGGCATTCAAACCGTCCATGCCGCCCGAAAAACAGGGAGTTCTATCAACCATGATGTTGCATAACCGGGTTCGCCGCTTTTCCGCCATTGTGGCGGCTTCAGCCGTTTTTGCCTTTTCTTCGCCGGCCTTCTCGCAGGATGTCACCGAAGGGCATTTGAAGGCGGCGCGTGCCGCTGTTGCCGCGATCCATGCGACTGACCCGTTCGACAGCATCCTGCCGCAGGCGGCAGCCGCGCTCGAGCAGCAGCTGATCCAGAAGAACCCTGACATGCAGGAACTCATCGGCAAGACGATTACCGAAAAGGCTCTGGCCTTGGCCTCGCGCCGCACCGACCTCGAAAAGGAATCGGCGCTAGCCTATGCCAAGGTGTTCTCTGAAAAAGAGCTCACCGATATCGCCGCTTTCTACAATTCCGATTCCGGCAAGAAGCTGCTCGACAGTGGCCCGGCCGTGACGCGTGACTTGGTGAAGGCCGCCGAGATCTGGCAGAACGGCCTTGCCCGCGATCTTGCCCAGCAGGTTGGCGAGGCACTGGCGGCGTCAGCCAAAGCCAACGCGCCGGCAGCGCCCGCCGCCCCGACCGATGGTGCGGCGGCCCCAACAGATGGTGCGGCAGCTCCAGCTGACGATGCCGCCCCGGCTGATGGCGCGGCCCCCGCCGACGCCAATTGATCTCAGCGGTTCCACCGCAAAGAGTCTAGGGAAGCCCGGCTTGTCCGGGCTTTTCTTTTGGCGCTTCGCGGCCTACCTGTCTCATACATTTTGAAGCACGAGGAGCCGCGTCATGGCCGGGTATGACTACGATCTTTTTGTCATTGGCGGCGGTTCCGGCGGGGTGAGGGCGGCGCGCGTGGCCGCCGCACTCGGCAAGCGTGTCGGTATCGCAGAGGAGTTCCGCTATGGCGGCACCTGCGTCATCCGCGGCTGCGTGCCGAAAAAGCTCTATGTCTACGCTTCGCAGTTTCCCGAGCATTTCGCCGATGCAGCCGGCTATGGCTGGACGGTGCCGGAGGCGCATTTCGACTGGCAGACACTGGTGGCCAACAAAGACCGCGAGATCAGCCGCCTTGAGGCCATCTACGAGAAGAATGTGCAAGGGGCCGGCGGCGAGACATTTCATTCGCGCGCCATGCTCGTCGACCCGCATGTCGTGCATCTGCTTGGCGAGGACCGCACCGTCACAGCGGACCAGATTCTCATCGCCACCGGTGGCCGCCCGGCGGCGCATCCGGCACTGCCCGGTCACGAACATTGCATTTTTTCCAATGAAGCCTTCGACCTGAAGAAACTGCCGAAGGCCATCATGATCGAGGGCGGCGGCTATATCGCGGTCGAATTCGCCAACATCTTCCATGGCCTCGGCGTCGAGACCACGCTGGTCTATCGCGGCAAGGAGATTCTTAGCCGCTTCGATATGGATCTGCGGCGCATGCTGCACGAGACGATGGAAAAGAAGGGCATAAAGATTCTCTGCCACGCGGTGTCCGAATGGATCCGAAAGCGGCCGGATGGCCGTCTCGATGCGCTCGTCACCGGCGGCAAGGTGCTCACGGTTGACCAGGTCATGCTCGCCATCGGCCGCATTCCCAACACCGAGAACATGGGCCTGGAAGGCGTTGGCATCGAGATGAGCGCCGCCGGTGCGATCCAGGTTGATCAATATTCGCGCACCAATATCGACAATATCTGGGCGATCGGTGACGTCACCAACCGGGTGCAATTGACGCCGGTGGCGATCCACGAGGCAATGTGCTTCATCGAGACTGCTTTCAAAGGGAATCCGACAGCACCGGACCATGAGACGATCGCCACCGCGGTGTTCTCGCAGCCTGAGATCGGCACGGTCGGCCTGTCGGAAGATGATGCCGTCAAACGCTTCGACGACATTGAGATCTATCGCGCGACATTCCGCCCGATGCGGCACACACTGTCCGGCCGCGACGAGAAGATGCTGATGAAACTCGTGGTCGACGGCGCCTCGAAGAAGGTGATCGGCGCCCACATACTCGGCCCGGATGCCGGCGAAATGGCACAGCTTCTCGGCATTCCGCTGAAGGCTGGCCTCACCAAGGATGATTTCGACCGTACCATGGCGGTGCACCCGACAGCGGCGGAAGAACTCGTCACCATGTACAAGCCGACCTACAGGGTCAGGAACGGCCAGCGCGTCGATTGACGCGGGCAGAAGCAACTCCCCGCGGCCATGGCCACGGGGAGCAAGGGTCGTCGCTACAGCAGCGTTCCTCGCAGGATGACCAGCGCGACCGAGAAGTAGATCACCAAGCCGGTGACATCGACCAGCGTGGCAACGAATGGCGCCGAAGCACTGGCAGGATCGAAACCGATGCGCTTCAGTGCGAATGGCAGCATCGACCCCGACAGCGAGCCGAAAGTAACGATGCCGACCAGCGCCGCGCCGACCGTCATGGCGATCAGCGGCCAGTGCGGGCCGTAGTCGTAAAAGCCCATATATTGCCAGAGAGCGATGCGGCAGATGCCGACGATGCCCAACATGGATCCCAGCACCAGTCCGGTCGGCAGTTCACGCAGCGCCACCCGCCACCAGTCGCGCAGACCGATTTCACGCAAAGCCAGTGCCCGGATCACCAGCGAGGTCGCCTGCGAGCCGGAGTTGCCTCCGGAGCTCATGATCAGCGGGATGAACAAGGTGAGCACGATCGCCTTCTGCAACTCGCCCTCATAGCTCTGCATCGCATTGGCCGTCAGCATCTCGCTGACGAACAAGGCGCAAAGCCAGCCGCCGCGCTTCTGGATCATGGCGAGGAAGCTCATCTTCATGTAGGGCTCGTCCAGAGCCTCCATGCCGCCGAAACGGTGCACGTCCTCAGTCGTTTCCTCGATCATCGTGTCGATAATGTCATCGATGGTGACGATGCCGAGGATTTTGCCATGGTCGACGACCGGAACGGCGAGCAGATCGTATTTGGAAATCGTCTGCGCCAGGGTTTCGCGATCGGTCAGCGGAGTGACGGTCACCGGCACCCGGTCCGGCGCGACGGACATGATCGAGTCGTCCGGCTCGCCGGTGATCAGCCGGCGCAGGCCGGTCGACCGCACCAGCAGGTGCGTTTCCGGATCGACGATATAGATCGCGTATACGGTTTCGCGGGTCCGCTCGACCTTGCGGATGTAGTCGAGCGTGCGGCCGACGGTCCAGTCGGACGGAACGCTGACGAACTCCGTAGTCATGATCGATGCGGCGCTGCCTTCGGGATAACCGAGAATGGAAAGCAGGGTAGCGCGCAGCGGCGGCGCCAGCGCGCCGAGCAGTTCTGAGCGCGCCGGTTCATCGAGATCGCGCAGGATATCGGCCGCGCGGTCGACCGACATGGCGGTGAGCAGCTTGCTCGCCTTTGGACGGGGCAGGGCTTCCGCCAATTCGGACGCGCTTTCAAGCTCCGGTTGATCGAAAATCTCGACCAGCCGCTCGAAGGGCACCGCGCAAAGCAGTTCCGTCGCCGTTTCGCGCGGTTCGTGGTTGAGCGCCTCGACCACGTCGGCAACGTGATCGTTTGCAAGAATACGGGCGATCGCGACGGCGTCGTCGTCCGCGACTGGGGAAAATTCGTTCATGGCTCACTCCTTGCCGTACGGCCGGACGTGAACCGGTCAGGTCACGTCGGGGCGGACGGCGATTGCGTTCGACTGTGACTGTCGCCAGGCATGGCGCGGTGACCTTTCCGCTCGCGGGTTCGAGATGAAATTCTGCGAGCCGGCGCAACATAGGAGCGGACTTTGGTGAGTCAATCGCGGCGGCAGAGGAAAATGGCCACCGGCAGCACCGATCGCGACACTGTGATCGTTGCGCACGGCAAGTTGGGCGGCCCGGTTACGGCGAATGCGGCTGTGTGGCTATTTCTGCTTCAGCCGGCGCGAAAAACGCATCCACTTGTCCTCAACCGGCCTTGGCTGCGCGAGAATCGTGATGAGCTCGGCGGGCAAGGTTGGAACAAGAGGTTTCTTGGTCGCGACGCCGTCCGCGATCGAGACGACGCTGTGGTAGAACTCACTGCCGCTGATCGACCGCGGCGCTACCGCTTCGTGCATGACGCTGATCACGGTGACATCGGGGCAGTTGTCCTTGATCGCCTGATGGAAGGCGACCTTGCCTTCCGGGTCCAGCGCCCCGGTTGCTTCGTCCAGGAACAGCAGGCCCGGCTGCTGCAGCACGATCCGCGCCACCACCAGTTTCTGCTTCTGGCCGCCTGACAAGACCTGATCCCAGATTTTGCCCTCGCGGCTTTCTTCGCCCATATGCTCGATGAAGTCGCCAAGTCCGGCCTTGTGCAATGCAGCCGCGACCTGGGCGTCGGTATGGTCATGATCCGAGCCAGGCAGGCAGACCAGCTGCTTCAACGAGACTTGCTGCAGCTTGACCTCCTGTGCGGCATAAAAACTCTTCACGCCGTCGGGGAAGACAATGGTGCCGCGTCCGTAAGGCCAAAGGCCATTGATCGCCTTGATCAGCGATGTCTTGCCGCAACCAGATTCGCCTTTCAGGAATGTCCACTCACCCCGCCGGAAGCGCAGGTTCGCCGCGCTCAAGAACGGTGTGGCGTCTTCGCCCTGATGCGTCAGTTCAAGCTTCTGGATGGTCAGGCCAAACACCGGGTTCTGGCGGTCGTAACGGAAGTCGGAACGGCCTGTCTGGCTGTAGAATTCCTGCGGATGCTGAACATTTTCAATCGCCACGGCCAATTCGGTGACACGCTGGCTGTTGGCCCTCAGCGTGGCGATGGCCGGCATCACATGGATGAACCACGAACATTGGCCGATCAGCGAATTGACCAGTTCGGAGCCGGTTATGTAGCCCTTGAGATCGAGGCCGTTGTGAATGAAGGGAACAAGGCCCGGTCCATAGGCGACGATGCGCGCGCCGATGAAATTGTAGATCAGTTCGAACGACATGTAGATCGTGTTGACAATGTTCAGCCGCGTCCACGTGCCATCGATGTCGACGTAAAGGCGGCCATGCATCCGTTTCTGCACGCCTTCGCCCTGCGACGCCGCGACATGGAAACTGCGGCGCAGGAAGGTGGTCAACTCGCCGCGATAGCTGCCTTCCGCCTGCTGCATCCTGACGTTGAGGCGCTCGAGCAAGCCGCCGAGTTTCACCGCGATCCAGGTGTTGAGCGGCACATAGATGGCGACAGCCAGGAAAGCCAGAACGGCGCTGCCATAGCTGCCAAGGAACTCCAGCCCTTTCACCTCGACCGAGGTTTCCAACAGCTTCTGACCGACGAAATAGAGCGACGTGGCGACGCCAAGGACACCCATGGCGAGCCCAATGGCGCCGCCTGTCATGTCCTTGATGGATTCCTGGATGCGCTGGTCGATGTTGTCAGGGGCGGGCAGGCCGCTGCTTGCCGAGCCATGCTGGGCGTGGAAATGCGTATGGTTGGTGTCGAGCAGCGCTTCGTTGAACCTGCTATCCAGCCAGCCGCGCCACTTGCGATGCAGTGTCGCCGAAACGAGATTTCGGATACCGGTGAAACCGGCGTCCTTCAAGACGACCAGCAGCACCAGTATTCCAGCATTGGTGAGGAGCGTCTCGAGCGGATTGGTGTTCGCGGCATCGTGGAAGAAGGCGATAGAGTTGACCAATTCGCCGGACGCTACGGCAAACCACACGCCGGCCTTGCTCGACAGCGCCGTCAGCAACGCGATCACCAGCGTCAGTGTCCAGGCTTCCTTCCAGCGATCCGAGACCCAGTAGGCCCGCATCAACCCCCAGAAGCCGCGCATCGACGATACCGGGGTTTGAGGCGATGGCCCTGCGGCATCGCGAGGTGTTTTTTCCGGTACTGACTCTTGCGATGGTCTGCCGACCCGAATCACGATCCCGCCTAAACCTTTTTTGCTTTGTTACGGATGGTAACACCAATTGATCATTTTCTATTAATTTTAAACCGGGTTACCCGGATTGAGGCATCAGCCGTTGCCATGAGGCAACAGACCAGGCGCCCGAAGCGCCATGGTTCGATCAGAGAAAACGGGGATATAACTCAGGATTTCAATAAGTTGGGTGTGGTGCACACAAACCCGTCGAACCTCCCCTAAGGGAAGCGCACTACACGGTTTTGTGAAGCGTGAAACGCGATGGACGGGCCGACGTGTTCACTGCGGGCTGACTTGAACACCCGAAAATATACCGTCCTTGATCTCATAATGGCTGCCGTCGTCGCCCTTTCCGACCGCCGAAAAATGTCCTGATATGGTCTTGGTGGCCGGATCATACTTGTCGATCACCACTTCGCCGCCGCTGAAACGGAAGTGGCCCACCATGGCGCCGGAATCCAGCACATTGAAATTACCGCCAGTGTTTGGAAAACCTCCCTTGAAGGGATAAGTGCCGGCAAAATCATCGGGCTTTTTCAATACCAGCAACGAGTTGAAGGTCATCGTCGGAGACCCTTGCTGGGTCCCGGAAAGGTTGAGGACCGGCTTGCCGGCCATCTCCAGCGTCGTTCCCTGGCTGAATGACGCCGTCCAGGGTTTGCCATCGACAGTCGCCGTCATGACGGCATCCTCGGCATGGGCGGCAAGGATCGATATCGGACCGGCAAGGGCGCAAAGCAGCAACGAAACCGTACGAAGTCCTGCGAGCACGTAAGTCCTCCTTCAGACCATGGGTAGGCCGCGACCATAACGCAGACCTCGGGCCGGCGCGATTCACCAGATCGTCACCGACGCATGGTGGTGCGACCTAAGGTCCCCAAGCCACTTTCCAGAGAGCATTTGACAATTCGCCTGTTCGGGATTGAACCTTGCGGCGCACTGTCGACACCAAGGCATATCCGGTTCTCCAACAAGGGATATTACCAATGCTTGCACGCGCAGCCGCAATCCTGTGTCTCTTCGCATGGCTGCCGCAGGCGCATGCCGCCAGCCAGACCATCCCGGCGAGTGCCCAAGGGCAAGTCGAGTTCAACGCTCCATCAGGCAATATCGGCTGCATCTACACGCCCAAAGGCGGCACCACTACCTATTCGCCGCAGGATGGCAGCCCGGAACTGAGCTGCTCCCGTGTCGAGCCAAGCTACATCACCGTCATTCTCGGACCGAAAGGCCCGGCCACGCTGATCAAGAATCCGGGTGAGCAAGGCTGTTGCAGCGACGTCGACAAACTGGCCTATGGTAACAGCTGGAGCGCAGGGCCATTCACCTGTCAGTCCTCGACAAAGGGCCTGACTTGCATTGGCAGCAACGGTCATGGCTTCTTTGTCAGCAAGGCCAAGGTCACGGTGAAATAGGCTCAGCCCGCCCGCTCCAGTTCGCCACGAGCCTTGGCCGCTGCCACCTGGCGGATCGCGTCGGCCAGAGCATCGACATCCTGCGCGCCCATGACCGCGTATTTGCCTTCAAGCAAGAAGCACGGCACACCGGTAATGCCCATGCGCGATGCCGTGGCGATTTCCGTTTGCACGGCCTCGACATCTGCATCAGTCGGCAAGAGCGTGGCAACAACAGAGGCATCCATGCCGGCTTCGCGGGCTGCTTCAACCAGCACCTGGTGGTCGCCGATGTTGATGCCTTCCTCGAAATTCAGCTGAAACAGCCGGCGTACCAGCCGGTTCTGTACATCCTCGCCCGCGGCACCAGCCCAGCGGATAAGGCGGTGGGCGTCAAGCGTATTGGGGGCAACCTTGATGGCCTCGAAAGCGAAGGAAATGCCTTCTGCTTCTCCCAATGGTTCAATGCGGGCGTGGATTTCGCTGATGCGCTGGTCGCTGCCGAACTTGCCCAGCATATATTCGCGGCGATCCTTGCCTTGCGCGGGGATCGTCGGGTCAAGCTGGAATGGCCGCCAGCGAATATGCACATCGACGTCGCTCACAGAGGAGATCGCCTTGTCGAGGCGCTTCTGGCCGATAAAGCACCACGGGCAGACGACGTCGGACACGACATCAACGGTAATTGCGTTCGCTTCGCTCATTGCTGATCTCCCGTCTCGAATATCAAAAGTGCCGCCATGAAGCCTAGTTCGCTTTGCGCCACCAGGTCGGTAATTGATAGCCGTATATGGGTGTCTTGCGAGGATGTTCCAGATAGTTCCAATAGGCAATCCACTGCTGGGTATTGTGCTGCATCGGCACCATGTAATTGCCGGAAATCAGCAATCGGTCGAGCACGCGAACGGCAGCGACATAGTCTTCTTTGGTGCGGGCGCGCAGCATTGCGTCGATCGCCGCATCCACAGCTGGATCGGCAACGCCAGCAAGGTTGAACGATCCTTCGGCCTTGGCGGCGGCGGATCCCCAGCGTCCGATCTGTTCGATACCCGGCGATAGCGAGTTGTTGAATCCGCTCGACCCAACCAGGACTTCAAAATCGAAACGCTGCTTGCGCGACTGGATCTGGTCGCCATCAAGGCTGCGGATGGTGAGATTGATGCCGATCTTCTCCAGCGTGCGCTGATAGATTCCGGCGAGGCGCTCCTCATCTTGTGACGAGGTCAATATCTCGAAACCGAAGGGCTTTCCCTCGGGATCGAGCATCACCCCATCCTGCACTTTGTAGCCAACGCTTTTCAGCAGATCGAAAGCGGCCTTCAGCACCTTGCGGTCCTGGCCCGAGCCGTCGGTAACCGGTGGCAGGTAGGTGCCATCCAAGACATCGGCCGGCACGCTGCCGGGGTAGGGCGCCAACAGCGCCTTTTCCCTCTCGTCGGCCGGATGGCCAAGCGCCGACAGTTCCGAATTCTGCCAATAGCTCATGGTTCGCGCGTATTTGCCGCCGAACAGGTTCTTGTTGGCCCATTCGAAGTCGTAGAGCATGCCAAGCGCGCGCCGAACGACCGGGTTGGCGAACTTCTGCAGCCGTGTGTTGAACAGGAAGCCGGTCACGACAGGCGGAATGCCTGTGTCGAAGGTTTCAGCGATGACCTCACCCTTGTGGAAGGCCGGGAAATCAAGATCGCGCTCGCGCTTGACCGGGTCGCTGTCGTCGTTGATGGCGCAAAGGCCTTTCTTGAAGGCCTCGAGCTTGGCATTGGCGTTGAGGAAATACTCGATGGTGATCTGGTCGTAATTGTCGAAGCCGCGCTTTGACGGGACATCCTTGCCCCAGTAATCGGGGTTGCGCTTGAACACAATGCGTTGGCCTGGTTGCACCTGCGCTATCGTATACGGGCCGCTGCCGATCAAGGGCTTCAGCGTTGTCTTGTCAAAAGTCCCCTTGTCGAAAGCGTGCTTCGGTATGATCGGCGTCAACGCGATGATCAGCGGAAACTCGCGGTCGGCCTTGTCGTTGAAAGTGAAGCGCACACTGTGGTCGCCGGTCTTTTCGAGCTTGGCGATCCTGGCCATGCGGTCGCTGTAGGGCGGCCTGCCTTTTTCGGTATACACATCATAGCTGAACAGCACGTCTTCCGGTGTTACCGGCTGGCCGTCCGACCACTTGGCGCTCGGGTTGAGATGGAACTCGATGCTCTTGCGCTCGGGATCCATATCCGCACTGTCGGCAATCAATCCGTAGAGCGTGAACGCCTCGTCGGCATTGCGCTGCATCAGGGGTTCAAAGACGAGATTGCCAAAAATCGTGTCCATCATGCCGCGCGCGGTGGTGCGCAGGCTTTTCAGGATGAAGGGGTTGAGATTGTCGAAACTGCCGACGACGCAATAGGTGACGTTGCCGCCCTTGGGCGCATCGGGATTGACGTAGTTGAAATGAGTGAAATCGGCCGGCAATGCCGGCTCTCCTTGCATGGCGATCGCATATCTCGGCTCCGATAGCGCGGAGCCGGGTGACAGCGTCGAAAAGCACAATGCGGCGATCAGCCAGACAAGAATGCGGCCCATGACCGTCTCCTAAATGGGTCGGCTTGATGATTCGATGGGCACCTTACATGACCTAGCAGCGCCACGGCCAATCCCGACGCCAAGAATTGCTGCGCCTGGGCTGGATTCGCCAACACATGCAGTGTAACACGCCGTCCGAAGTCATTCTGTTGCCTCATTTCGGCAACAGGTAGCTGGACCACACGGCGCGAAGAAGCCGGTCCCGGGATCATTTGAGAGGAAGTACACGACATGACGAGCCTGAACAGCAACGCGTATCGCCTTTCGGTCATGGCCGCTGGCGTGGTCGGCTTTCTAGGCGCCGAGCTTCCTGCGGCCAACGCGCAGCAGCAGCAAATTCCGCAAGGCTGGTTCAAGGCCTGCACCAAGCAGGAAGATGTCGACATCTGCAATGTCCAGAACATCACCACCGCCGGCAACGGTCAGCTGATTACAGGCGTCAGCCTGATCGAACTGAAGGGCAAGGTGAACCGCAAGGTGTTCCAGGTCACCGTGCCGACGGGCCGCCTGGTGCCTCCCGGCATTGGCCTGCAGATCGACACCGGCAAGGCGCAGAAGCTCGACTATGTCATTTGCTTCCCTGACCGCTGCGTGGCGGAAGTGCCTTTGACCGACCAACTGGTCGCTTCCTTCAAGAAGGGGCAGGCGATAACGCTCACCTCGGTCAATTTCCAGAACCAGCCGAACCCGATCAAGATCGCACTCAGCGGCTTCAGCGGCGCCTATGACGGCCCCGCGCTGCAGCAGTCGGATATCGAAGACCGGCAGAAGAAGCTTCAGGACTTCGTGGCCAAGAACAACCAGGATTTCGCCAAGAAGCTCAAGGACGAGCAGGACAAGGCGAAGACCGCCAACTGATTTCCCGATAAGAACGGAACAGCAAAAAAGCGGGGTCATGCCCCGCTTTTTTAGTTTCCGTCGGCTCTGAGGCCGGCGCTAATGTTTTAATTGCCGTTTCGGCTCGTAGCGCCCGTCCGGCCGCTTGTCGAACATCTCCTTGATCTGCGGATGCCGCACCGGTTCGCCCGACTGGTCCGCGAGCAGGTTCTGCTCGGAAACGTAGGCTATGTATTCGGTGTCCGAATTCTCGGCGAGCAAGTGATAGAACGGCTGATCCTTGCGCGGCCGCACGTCGGCTGGGATCG
Source organism: Mesorhizobium sp. INR15 (assembly GCF_015500075.1). Taxonomy (NCBI): domain Bacteria; kingdom Pseudomonadati; phylum Pseudomonadota; class Alphaproteobacteria; order Hyphomicrobiales; family Phyllobacteriaceae; genus Mesorhizobium; species Mesorhizobium sp. INR15. Next base: position 4,502,181 of record NZ_CP045496.1, read on the forward strand.
CCTCGTACCATTCATCGGTGTTGGCGAATTGCGGGTCCACGTCGAAAATGATGCCACGGAACGGAAACAGCCGGTGGCGAACCACCTGTCCGATCGCGAATTTGGCTGTTTTCATCGTACTCACCACTTGAATTCCTTAGCTTATCTGGCGCACAGGCCGCGTCAATTCAATCCCAAAGCAACCGCTTCCTCCCGAAGCGGCCGGTTTCTTTAAGCTACGCGTGAAATAGATCAAAGGTTTTGGTGGGAGAATGGGCGACGGTCGAAGCTCCGCGATGGCGCAGATCGCCGAAATGTTCGCTATCGGCGCACCGACCTTCGCAGTCCGCCGCCAATCGCGGCAAACCCGCTGCCTGGCCTAAGGCCCTCGCGCATGAAGAAGGCGCGAAGCGGAGCGAAGCCACCGAGCATGCCAAGACCGGCTCCGCGCGCCATCTGAGCCGGCAACATGTCGGAGAGCAGGGACATGTTGAGCAGATTGACCGCGCTGCTGCGCGCCAGGATGTCAGGCCGGCGCTTCAAATCATATGCGGCAAGAACCTTGGCCGCGCCTGGATCAGAGCGATTTTCACTAGCGATTCCAATCAGATCGCCAATATCCCTGATGCCAAGATTAAGACCTTGCGCACCAATCGGCGGAAACACATGCGCGGCTTCACCGACAAGCGCCACCCGATGTTGGGCAAAACACAGCGGCGTCACCGCTGAAAGCGGGTAGATTTGCCGGCCCGGCTCGACGGTTACCCGGCCGAGCATGGACTGCATCTGCTGCTCGACCCGCACCGAAAGCGCCGCATCATCCAACGCGGCGAGTTCCTTCGCCGTCTCGGGCTTCACCACCCAGACAAGGCTTGAGCGGTTGCCGGGCAGGGGGACCTGGGTGAACGGACCCGTCTCGGTGTGGAATTCGGTCGAGGTGAAAGTATGGTCGCTGCGATGGCTGAAATTGAGGACGAGCGCTGCCTGCGGATAGGAACGAGCCGATGTCGAGATGCCGGCGGCCTCGCGCGCCGGCGAAAGCCGTCCATCGGCGGCAACCGCCAACGGAGCCCTGACCTCACTGCCGTCGGCAAGCACCGCGCAGGCCTGCTCGGCATCAAGATGCCAGGTCTCCACCATCGACTTCCGCCAGTCGATGCCGGCTTGCGCGGCAACCGTCCTGGCAAGGGCTGGATTGAGAACGCTGTTGGGAAGGTTCAGCCCGAACTGGTCCTCATCAATTTCGCTGGCGCGAAAGGTCACCACCGGACTGCGGATCAACCGGCTGGTGGCGTCGATGATCCGCATCACCTTCAAGGGCGCGGCCTTGGGCTTGAGGCCGTCGAGAATGCCCAGCCGCTCGAGGATTTTCAGGGCAGGGTTCATCAAGGCGGTGGTACGGCCGTCGGGACCGCCGGCTTCCAGGCCGATCAGCGTCACAGGAAAACCGGCTTCGGCGAAGCCGAGGGCGGCGATCAGCCCTGCCGGACCCGTGCCGGCAACCAATATCCGCGCTGTTTCCTGATGCTCCAAGATAGGCTTCCAGGTTGCGACGCGGGACGATCCACCTGACCCGCGAGTCAACTCGCATATAGGTCAATTCATGCGGCTTGATCAACGCGGCGATTCGGCCCATTCGGTAGTCATGAGCGGTCCGCAGGACGATTTCAGCCATCTCGACCGCGCCGGCCGTGCCACGGCGAAGGTCGCACGCCGCCCGCGCACGGCGGTGAATGCCGTCGTCGTCGCGGGCATCGCGCTTGCCTGGCTGTGTCTCGCCGCGATGGCGATTCGCAACGCCGATGGACGCGCTGCCGGCATCAGCGCTCCTGGCGATGCGATGCTCAAACTCCTGCCGAATTTGCCGCTGCCGGATTTCACGGAGCGATTCTTCGCATTGTGCATCACGCCGACACCACTGGACGGAGATGCCGGCTTGCGGATGGCGGCGCTGGTTCTGATGTGGTTCCTGATGGCGGTTGCGACCATGCTGCCTTCAGCGGCGCCGATGATCCGAACCTATTGCGAGATCGCCGACACCGCGCGCATCAAGGGCGAGCCGGTCGTTCATCCGCTGGTGCTGGTCGCGGGCTATCTTGGCGTCTGGCTCGCCGCGTCAGTGATGTTCGCGGCGCTCACCCTTGCCATCCACTCGGTTGCTGCATCCGACGAGGTGCTCGATCCCGTCGTGGGGATTGCCGGCGCATTGGCCTTGCTCATTGCTGGTCTCTATCAATTCAGCGGCCTGAAGGAAGCCTGTCTGCGGAAATGCAGGAACCCGTTCTCGATCCTGTTCGCGAACTGGAGTGCAAGGCCTGTTCGCATCTTCCGGCTTGGACTGGCGCAAGGCATGTGGTGCCTCGGCTGCTGCTGGGCATTGATGCTGGTGATGTTCGCCGTCGGCGTGATGAACGTCTTCTGGATGGCGCTGATCGGCTTGTTCACCCTGATCGAAAAACAGACCGCGGGCAGGCTTCCAACCCGGCTGGCTGGTGCGATACTGCTTGTCTGGGCAGCCGCGCTGCTTGTAGTCTCGGCGTGAGCAGGGGAAGTCCGATGGCAGATCACGGCTGGGCAATGAAGGGAGAGCTCGTACTCTCCTGTAATTGCACTGTTTTTTGCCCTTGCGTGCTGTCCCTCGGCAATCATCCGCCGACCGAAGGCTATTGCCAGACCTGGGCCGGTTTCCGCATCGACGCAGGACACTTTGGCGATGTTGATCTCTCCGGTCTCAATCTCGGGCTGATCATGGAAATCCCCGGCTATATGAGCCGCGGCAACTGGACCGCCGGCCTGTTCATCGACAAGCGTGCCTCGGTTTACGCCGTCAAGGCTCTGACCAAGATTTTTACCGGCAAGGCGGGCGGAACCACGTCGCTGCTTTCCATTCTTGTTGGCAAATTTCTAGGTGTCGAGCAGGTACCGATCACCTATGAGACACGTGACAAGACACGCATCTTCCAGATACCGAAGATCATCGACGGGGCGGTGACGCCAATTCCTGGGAAAGACCGCGACAAGGATACTGTGATCACCAACTCGGAATACTGGATCGCGCCGGAGATCATCGTGGCGAGGTCCGACAAGAGCAAGATGCGGGCTTTCGGCCGCAACTGGAATTTCGCAGGCCGCTCGGCCGAAATCTGCAAGCTGGATTGGCGGGGCCCGTGAGCAAGAATACCACAGCCAAGAAGATCAGGGATCGGATTCCGCGACCGAGGAAGAAGGTCACCTGGCCGCAGGCAAGGGCGTTTTCGGTCCACCTGCTTACCGCGTCGGGTTCGTTCCTGGCGTTTCTTTCGCTGGTCGCGGCCAGCGAGGAGCGCTGGACCGCGATGTTCTGGTGGCTCGGGCTGGCGCTGTTCGTCGACGGCATCGATGGGCCGATCGCGCGAAAGCTCGAGGTCAAGGAAATCCTGCCGACATGGTCGGGCGAACTGCTCGACAACATCATCGACTACGTTACCTATGTGCTGATCCCGGCCTTCGCGCTCTATCAGCGCGGCTTCATGGGCGAGGGGCTGTCGTTCCTGTCCGCGGCAATCATCGTGGTTTCCAGCGCCATCTACTATGCCGACACGGGCATGAAGACGAAGGAGAACTTCTTCAAAGGGTTTCCGGTGGTGTGGAACATGGTGGTATTCACGCTGTTCGTCATCGAACCGGGCCAGTGGGTTTCCTTCGCCGTGGTGGTGGCGGCGGGCATCCTGACCTTCGTGCCGATCAACTTCATCCACCCGGTTCGCGTGGTGCGCCTGCGGCCGCTCAATCTTGGCATGACGCTGCTGTGGTGTGCCTTCGGTGCGCTGGCGTTGGCGCAGGCAGCCCTTGCCGCCTTCTACGATCAGATTGGCGTGCTTGGGGAACAGGTCAGCGATTTCACCAAGATCGGCATTACCATCACCGGGCTTTATCTCGCCAGCATCGGCGGCATCATGCAATTCTTTCCAAAACTCGGCGCCAAGAAGGCCTGACCAGCCCGTCTCCAAGGAAGACCTATCCATGTCCAAAGCGATCCGCATCCACGCCCATGGCGGCCCGGAAGTCCTGACCTATGAGGACACGGATCCGGGCAAAGCTGGCGAAGGGCAAATCCTGATCCGGCATACCGCGATCGGCCTCAACTTTATCGATGTCTACCATCGTTCGGGCCTTTACCCGCCGCCGGGCGGATTCCCGTTGATCGCGGGCAGCGAAGCCGCGGGCGTGGTGTTGGAGACCGGCCAAGGCATCGACTGGCTGAAGCCCGGCGACCGCGTTGCCTATGCGACGACCGTCGGTGCCTATGCCGAGCAGCGCGTGATCGCAGCAGACCGGGTGGTGAAAGTGCCTGACGGCATCAGCGACGAACAGGCCGCTGCCATGATGCTGAAAGGCATGACCGCGGAATATCTGTTGCGCCGCACATTCAAGGTAAAGGCGGGAGATACGATCCTGTTTCACGCCGCCGCCGGCGGCGTCGGCCTGATCCTTGGCCAATGGGCGAAGCATCTCGGTGCGACTGTCATCGGCACTGCCAGTTCGACCGACAAGATCGAACTGGCCAAGGCGCATGGCTTCGACCATGTCATCAACTACAAGGAGCAGGATTTCGTTGCCGGTGTGGCCGCCATTACTGGCGGCAGGAAATGCGACGTCGTCTACGACTCGGTCGGCAACGACACGTTTCCGGCCTCGCTCGACTGTTTGAAGCCACTCGGCATGTTTGTCAGCTTTGGCCAGTCCTCAGGACCGATCCCGCCCTTCAGCATGTCATTGCTGGCGCAGAAAGGGTCTCTGTTCGCGACCCGGCCGACGCTGTTTGTCTACAATGCAAGACGCGAGGACCTCGAAGTGTCCGCCGCCGCCTTGTTTGATGTCGTGCTGAGCGGTGCGGTCGAGATCAAGATCAATCAGCGCTATGCGCTAAGCGATGCCGGCCAGGCGCATTCAGACCTCGAAGGGCGAAGGACGACGGGGACTACCATTCTCATCCCTTAGTACGCTGAGCCTTGCTATCCCTTGAATTTCCGCTGAAATTCTTGAAGCTCTTTCAAGACGCGTGCCGCTTTCCGATGGGAGCCGGCCGCGCCTACGATGCTTGCGGGAACACAGAACATATCTGGCAAACCAGATGGGAGGCACTGTGAGTGCAAATCAGGACGGCGCGAACCTGCTTGAGGTTCGTGGCCTCACGAAGGTATTTGGCACGCTGACGGCGTGCGACCACATCGATCTCAACATCGCCAAAGGTGAAATCCACGCGTTGCTGGGTGAAAACGGCGCCGGCAAGTCGACGCTGGTCAAGATGCTGTTTGGCTCGCTGGAACCCAATTCCGGCGAGATTTCCTGGAACGGCCAACCGGTCAGGATCACCAGTCCAGGCGTTGCCAAGAAGCTCGGCGTCGGCATGGTGTTCCAGCATTTTTCGCTGTTCGAGGCGCTGACCGCTGCCGAAAACATCGCGCTGTCATTGGATGACGGTTCGCCGATCAGCAGCATCGCGGCGAAGGCAAGGGCGCTATCCTACAGCTACGGCCTGCCGCTTGATCCGGAATCACTGGTCGGCGACCTGTCGGTCGGCGAGCGCCAGCGCATCGAGATCATCCGCTGCCTTCTGCAGACGCCGCAGCTGATCATTCTGGACGAGCCGACCTCTGTGCTGACGCCGCAGGAAGCCGACAAGCTGTTCGAGACGCTTGAGCGTCTGCGGTCGGAGGGCAAATCCATTCTCTACATTTCGCACCGGCTGGAAGAGGTCAAACGCATCTGCGACCGCGCCACCGTTCTGCGTCACGGCAAAGTCGTCGGCCATTGCAACCCGCGTGAGGAAACGGCGTCGTCGCTGGCCCGCATGATGGTCGGCAACGAGGTGAAGGCCGTGGTGCGCGCACCGGTCGAAGGCATCGACAAGGCTGCGCCCCTGCTCGAAATTCGCGATCTCAACCGCAAGCCGGCGACGCCATTCTCGATCCCGCTCAAGAACATCAACCTGAATGTGCGGGCCGGTGAGGTGATCGGCATTGCCGGCGTCGCGGGCAACGGTCAGGGCGAATTCTTTGAATCCGTATCCGGCGAAGTTTTGCAGCAGAACGCCGCCTCGGTGCGGATTCGCGGCAAGGATGCCGGCGGCCTTACGATTACGGGGCGCCGCCTGCTCGGCGCCGCCTTTGTGCCGGAAGAGCGCCTTGGTCATGGTGCGGCGCCACGCATGAAGCTTTCCGAAAATCTGCTTCTGTCACGTCACGCCACTGATGGCAGGGCTTTTGTCGGCGCCGGCGGCATGGTCAAGAGCGGGGCAATCTACAGCGCCGCCCAACGCATCATTGAGGCGATGGATGTGCGCAAAAGCGCGCCGGACCCGGAGGCCGCTGCACTTTCGGGCGGCAATCTGCAGAAATTCATTGTCGGACGAGAACTCGATCGCCGGCCAAGCGTCATGGTGGTCAACCAGCCCACCTGGGGTGTCGACGCCGGTGCCGCCGCTCATATCCGCCAGGCGCTCATCGAACTTTCGCGCAGCGGATCGGCGGTGCTGGTCATCAGCCAGGACCTCGATGAACTGTTCGAGATGTCGGATGCGATCGCGGTCATGCACAATGGCGAGCTGTCGAAGCCGATGCCGATCGCGGAAGCAACTTTCGAGAAAGTCGGGTTGTTGATGGGCGGTGCGGAGCCCGGTCACGCCGAACATACGCTGGAGACGGCATGATGCGCCTCGAACTCGTCAAACGCCCACAGCGATCCATGCTGTTTTCGGCGCTATCGCCTTTCATTGCCTTTGCGCTGACAATGATTGCCGGTGCGATCATGTTCGCACTGCTTGGGGTCAACCCATTCAATGCATTCCACATCTATTTCATCGAGCCGATCAGCCAGACGTGGCAGTTGCACGAACTGGCGATCAAGGCAGCACCACTGATCCTGATCGCGGTCGGCCTGTCGGTCTGTTACAAGGCCAACATCTGGAACATCGGCGCAGAGGGTCAATTCGTCCTTGGCGGCATTGTCGGGTCGATCATTCCGGTGCTGTTCCCGCAATTCGAAGGCCCGCTGGTGCTGCCGTTGATGCTGTTGCTCGGCATGGTGGGCGGTGCCGCTTATGCGGCGATCCCTGCTCTGCTCAAGACGCGTTTCGGCACCAATGAAATCCTGACCAGCCTGATGCTGGTCTATGTCGCTCAGCTCTTCCTCGACTGGCTGGTGCGCGGCCCGTGGCGCGACCCGCAAGGTCACGGTTTCCCACAGACGATCCAGTTCGGCGATTCAGCGATACTGCCCCAATTGATGCCGGATGCCGGGCGCGCCAACTGGGGATTTGTTTTCGCGATCATTGCCGCGCTGCTGGTTTGGGTCCTGATGAGCCGTTTGCTCAAGGGTTTTGAAGTCCGCGTGCTGGGCTCCAGCCCACGGGCGGGACGGTTCGCCGGCTTCGGCATCAACCGCATGGTGTTCTTCGCCTTCCTGTTGTCGGGCGCGTTGGCTGGGCTCGCCGGCATATCGGAAGTTTCGGGCGCCATCGGCCAGTTGCAGCCGGTGATCTCGCCGGGATACGGCTTCACCGCCATCATCGTGGCGTTCCTTGGCCGCCTCAATCCACTCGGCATCGTCGCCGCAGGGCTGGTGCTGGCGCTCACCTATCTCGGTGGCGAAGCCGTACAGAGCGCGCTCGGCATTTCCGACAAGGTAGCGCGCGTCTTCCAGGGCATGCTGCTGTTCTTCGTGCTCGGCTGCGACACGCTCATCCACTACCGCATCCGCGTCATCGGCCTTGCCCTGACGAAACCCGAGGCAGCGACCAAACTCGAAGCCACGCCAAAGCTCAAAGAGGCCCGCTGATGGACATCACCGTAAACATCCTTCTGACCATCGCCACGGCGGCCACGCCGCTGCTGATCGCGGCAATCGGTGAGCTGGTCGTCGAACGCTCCGGCGTGCTCAATCTTGGCGTCGAGGGCATGATGATCATGGGCGCGGTCGGTGGCTTTGGCGCCAGCTACCTGACGGGCTCACCATGGATCGGGCTACTGGCCGCGATCGCCATGGGCGCTCTGTTCTCGCTGCTGTTTGCCGTCATGACGCTGTCTCTGGCCACCAACCAGGTAGCGACCGGCCTTTCGTTGACCCTGCTTGGCCTCGGCCTGTCAGGCATGATGGGAACCAGTTTTGTCGGCCAGCCCGGCGAGCGGCTGCCCAATCTCGACATCCCCGGCCTAACCTCAATCCCTGTCGTTGGCCGCCTTCTGTTTGGCCAGGATCCGATCTTCTACATCTCGATCGCCCTGACCGCCGCCGTGATGTGGTTCCTGTTCAAGACCCGCACGGGGCTGACCTTGCGCTCGATCGGCGACAGCCACACATCGGCGCACGCACTCGGCATCCAGGTGATCCGCTACCGCTATCTCGCGGTGATCTTCGGAGGTGCCTGTGCCGGCCTTGCCGGCGGTCATTTGTCGCTGGTCTACACACCGCAGTGGGTCGAGAACATGAGCGCCGGCCGTGGCTGGATCGCGCTTGCACTGGTGGTGTTTGCCTCATGGCGCCCATGGCGGGTGCTGGCCGGCGCATACATCTTCGGTGCGGTTTGGATCGGCCAGCTTCATGCACAGGCTTTTGGTATTCCGGTGCCTTCGCAACTGCTTTCTTCGTTGCCCTATCTGGCAACCGTCGTGGTTCTCGTTCTAATCTCGCGCAACAAGCGTTTGACGATGATGAACACGCCGGCTTCCTTGGGGCAGCCATTCGTTCCGGATCGTTGATAAAAATAACAAACGGGAAGCTCCAAGGCTTAACACAGAGAGGTAACACGATGAAAAAACTACTTATTGCCCTGATGACCACGACCGCCGCATTCTCGCTGGCGGCGTCCGCCGAGGCTGCGGACAAGCTGAAGGCGTGCTGGGTCTACACCGGCCCGATCGGCGATTTCGGCTATTCGTATCAGCACGACCAGGGCCGCCTACAGGTCGAAAAAGAGCTCGGCGACAAGGTCGAGACCGCCTATCTGGAGAACGTGTCCGAAGGCCCCGACGCCGACCGTGCATTCGAGCGTCTGGCCCGCGAAGGCTGCAAGATCATCTTCGGCACATCCTTCGGCTTCATGGATCCCGAAGTGAAGGCCGCCAAGAAGTTTCCGAAGGTGATGTTCGAGCACGCGACCGGTTACAAGACGGGTGACAACCTCGGCATCTACAACGCGCGCTTCTATGAAGGCCGCTACATTCTGGGCCAGATCGCCGCCAAGGAATCGAAGTCGGGCGTCGCCGGCTATATCGTCTCCTTCCCGATCCCCGAAGTGGTGATGGGCATCAACTCGTTCATGCTCGGAGCGCAGTCGATCAACCCGAACTTCAAGGCCAAGATCGTCTGGGTGAACTCGTGGTTCGATCCGGGCAAGGAAGCCGATGCCGCCAAGGCACTGTTCGACCAGGGCGCCGACATCGTCGTTCAGCACACGGATTCCACGGCCGCCTTGCAGGTTGCCGAGGAGCGCGGGTTGAAAGGTTTCGGCCAATCGTCCGACATGATCAAGTTCGCGCCCAAGGCGCAGCTGACCTCGCTTACCGACGACTGGGGTCCGTACTATGTCGGCCGCGTCAAGGCAGCCCTCGACGGCACCTGGAAGCCTGACAATGTCTGGCTCGGCATCAAGGACGGTGCGGTCCATATGGCGGCCTACACCAACATGCCCGACGACGTGAAGGCGATGGCGGAAGCCACCCAGAAGAAGATCGCCGACGGCTGGAACCCCTTTACCGGGCCGGTCGCCAAGCAGGACGGCACGCCTTGGCTGAAGGACAAGGAAGTCGCGGATGATGGCACGCTGCTCGGCATGAACTTCTATGTGAAGGGCGTCGACGACAAGCTGCCGCAGTAAGCGCTGGCTGAACTCCAAACTGGAAAGGGCGCCGCAAGGCGCCCTTTTTCGTTACCAGCCATCCAGGCGAGACGAGGGGTCAGACCGCCGAACCATAGAGATCATAGGCGTCGGCGCGGTCGATCTTGACCGTGACGATGTCACCGGCGCGCAAGGGACGGCGCGACTGGATATGGACCGAGCCATCAATCTCCGGCGCGTCATATTTGGTCCGGCCCTTCGCAGAGGTGCCATGTGCCTCGTCGATCAGCACGGGCAGGCGCTTGCCAACCTTCTTGGCCAGCTGTGTCGCTGAAATCTTCTGCTGACGCTGCATGAAGCGATGCCAGCGCGCTTCCTTGATCTCCTGCGGGACCTGTTCGAGGCCGAGATCATTGGAGCGGGCGCCCCGCACAGGCTCGTATTTGAAGCAGCCGGCGCGGTCGATCTTGGCTTCATCCAGCCAGTCGAGCAGCATCTCGAAATCCTCGTCCGTCTCGCCGGGGAAGCCGACGATGAAGGTCGAGCGGATGGCGAGATCCGGACACACGTCACGCCAGCCGCGAATGCGCTCCAGTGTCTTTTCGCCATGCGCTGGCCGGCGCATGTTCTTCAGCACCTGAGGCGAGGCGTGCTGGAACGGAATGTCGAGATAGGGAAGGATTTTCCCATCGGCCATCAAAGGGATGACGTCCGCGACATGCGGGTAGGGGTAGACGTAGTGCATGCGCACCCAGATGCCGAGCTTGCCCAGTTCTTCCGACAAGTCGAGGAATTTGGCGCGGACTTCGCGGTCGCCGAACATGCTGGTCTGGTATTTGATGTCGATGCCGTAGGCGCTGGTGTCCTGCGAGATCACCAGGAGTTCCTTGACCCCCGCGTTGGCCAGTTTCTCGGCCTCGCGCAGCACATCGGCAGCCGGCCGCGACACGAGATCGCCACGCAGCGCCGGGATGATGCAGAAGGTGCAGCGGTTGTTGCAGCCTTCCGAAATCTTGAGATAGGCGTAGTGGCGCGGGGTCAGCTTGACGCCCTGCGGCGGCAGAAGGTCGATATAGGGATCGTGGCTTGGCGGCGCCGCCTCATGCACGGCCGCCATCACGCTCTCATAGGCCTGCGGCCCGGTGATGGCGAGAACGTTGGGATGTCTTTCACGGATGACATCAGGCTCGGCGCCGAGGCAGCCTGTGACGATGACCCGGCCGTTTTCCGAAAGCGCCGAGCCAATGGCGTTGAGCGACTCGTCACGGGCGGAATCGAGGAAGCCGCAGGTGTTGACCACGACGAGGTCGGCGCCGTCATGCTTGCGGGCAATCTCGTAACCCTCGGCGCGCAAGCGCGTGATGATGCGCTCCGAATCCACAAGGGCTTTCGGGCATCCAAGACTGACAAAACTCACGCGAGGAGCGGACATATAGGTTTTCCGGGCTTTTCAGGATTGGCGGCGCATTAGCATACTTATTGCGGCAATGGTATGGGCACGCCATCGATGCGGCAAAACGCTTGCTGGGTGCTCGCGAAACTTAGCCGGGCAGGCAGGCTCAGCCGACCGCGCTGTTGACATGCGGCCAGACTTCCACCGCGCCGCGATAGACCATGTCCACCGCCACATAGAGGATGATCAGCAGGCCGACATAAGCGATCCAGCGGTGGCGATGCAGCAATTTGGCGATGAAGGTCGCGGCCAGCCCCATCAATGCGATCGACAGGACAAGGCCGATCACCAGTACCGGAAAATGATCGCGTGCCGCGCCAGCCACCGCCAGCACATTGTCGAGCGACATCGACACATCGGCGACGACAATCTGCAGGGCTGCCTGACCGAGTGTCTTGCGCGGCGTCTTGCCGGCCACGGCCTTGTCGCTGTTGAGATCGGAATTGGAGAGCGCTTCCGTAGCCTCCAGTTCGTCCGCATGGGACGTGCGCAACTCGCGATACATCTTCCAGCACACCCACAGGAGCAGGATGCCACCGGCAAGCAGCAGGCCGACAACCGCCAGAAGTTTGACCGTGATGGCCGCGAAAAAGATGCGCAGAACGGTGGCCGCGATCACACCGATCAGGATCGCGCGCTTGCGCTGGTCGGCGGGCAGGCCGGCGGCGGCGAGACCGATAACTATGGCGTTGTCACCCGCAAGTACGAGGTCGATGGCGATGACCTGAAGAAGGGCCGATAACCCTGCGGTTGTGAAGATTTCCATCGACCGGAAGCCCTTGCTGGTTCGCCGAGTGTTCGTTGTCGATTATCCAGACGGCCCTAACTTGGTGGTCCTCCGGCGTCAAGGGTTCGCTCGCGCTGACATCACCAAACCGTGATTTCGCCTATGCCGGATGAAAAATCCACGGCATGAAGCGGCAGCCCGGCAGGCCACCGAGGCTCGGAACAACTCAATCGTAGAGATTATACTTCGACCAGTCGGCTTCCGGAATCTCGTCGCCGATGCGGTATCGGAGCTGCAAGATTTCCATATGGTCCGGCGCCGTCTGGCACTTGAACTTCAGCTTGTACCATTGCCCCTTGCTGCGAAACGCAGCGCCTGGGCTCCTGATCGCGTCGGTGCCCATCTCGGGCGTTGCAAAGGCGTAGGCGACCACGCGATCGGCTTTGAACTTGCTATCGTCGTGGGTGATCCGGTCCAGGATTTCGGCGTCACAACGCTGTTCAAGCCGGGTCTGCGGGTCGAGTTTCATCAGGCCGGCGCGCAATGCGCTGTCCATTGCGTTGGCTGGAAAACCCAGTGTCACGCACGCCAGGGCTGTAATGCATAGCTTCTTCATGGGCGAGAGAAGCAGCATATTTTGTCGGAATAATCAACATGACGAGGCATTTCGCGCCGATCAGTGTTTGACGTGCGGCGTCGAAAGGTGTCGGCGGGAAGCCTTCTGATCACTTGATCGACAGACCCAAATCCGCCAATGGCGCCGCTTCGGCAGGCGATTGCGGCCAACGGATCAGCGACGCCCGCCCAGCATCCGTGAGGTCATAGACGCCGCGATCGACGCGCGCGAACCAACCATAGACATTATCCATCAGAATCTTCGGCGCGATCGGCGTCAGGGCCTTCAGATCGCGCGGCCGCCTGGGCCCATCCACCATCGCGGCGGCGCAGGTGAGGGCGCTTTGGCGATAGGCCGTCATGATCGGTTTGCGAGAGCCGCCTCCCACGACAGGGTCGCCACGCCGGCGCTGGTGTTCGTCGACCAGGCGGGAGCGGCGGCGCGCATTCTTGCGCGGCGCCAGGGCGATCGGGCTGAGAAGCACTTCAACGCGATCGGCCGCGGTCACGGCGAGCAGACCGAAGCCGAGCCGGCGGCAGAGATTGCGAAACCTGGCATCGCTCTCGCGCCCCTTGCCGCGGGCCGACATGCGGGCGGCGAGCCACACTTCGTCGCATGCGGCGGCGCGATCTACACCTTGCAGCACCAGCTCGAGATTAAACTGCAGCTTCAGTTCACATATGACCACAACCGGCGGCTCACCATCGCGCAACGCGACAATGTCGCAGCCACCAATCTCGCCTTTCACTGTGAAGCCGAGGCCTTCGAGGAAGCGCTTCACCGGCGCATATAGGGAGGTTTCGTTCATGCAGTCATGTCTAGCCGATTCGACGCGAAAGGGGTCGGACGGCTTGTATGGCTGCGGCTTCGTTGCTTTCCGTTTGAAAGCGCCAACTGTCTACCCGCCGGTTCCGTCGTCCATCATGGTGCCGGTCAGCGTCTCATAGATACTGCTGCATGTTCGCGAATTCGGGCAACTCTCTATGACCAACACAGGTGCCACGGTAACGATCGCGGCTGCAACAATCTGAAGACATAGAGCGCGCATCCCAGATCTACTGGCTATGAGCCCTCTGACAAAGAAGTAGAGGCCTTGGGCGAGGCATGCGATGGCGAGGCCGTGGAGAAGCGGGCTGGTCGCCCTTGCGAACGGCGTTATGTAGCCATCTGGAAAACCCAGCATGCCAAGCTCAATGAGCCAGTGCAAGGCGAGCAGGGTGCTCAGCCCGGACCAAGCAACGACCACTCCGCGAATGAAGACCGATTGCACGTCCTTTGCCCTTGGCGAACTCACCCGATGTGCTTGCGCAAGCGATAGATCTGATAACTGACCAGTGCCGAGAACGGCATTTCGATCTTAAAAGGAGAAAGGTGTTTCGACCAAAGCGTTGAGTTGCCTTCCCAGACATCGCCTGTGTCATCGTCGCCTTCAGGCCCGTCAAGCACAGCGAAATCCTTGAACGAACACCGCGCCGCTATGAGCTTGACGACAGCCTGGATCTCATTTTCGGGCAGAGGCTGGCCGAGCACGAATAATGTGGGCCGCCGGTTGTCCAGTGCGCGCCGGGTGGCGGCACACCATCTGTCGTGTCGTGCTCTTGCGGCGGTGTAGCTCGAAGCCAGTGTTGCTTCCGTGATTTCGGCAGGGAATTCGTGATAGTGCATTGTGCCGTATCGCCGATTGGCCACGACGCCGGCTTCATGGACAAACAGATCCTCGCGCTCGAAGAGGCCGACAAAATCCTTTTGGAAATAGTCGACCAGGGCGGAAGGCGGTGTGACTTGCCAGTCAAAGACCTGGCGCAGCGAGTTTTTCCTGCCGAAGACGCGCTGAATGTTTGCTTTCGGTCGGCAATTCGGCCCCAGGCTCATGACCTGCTGAAAAATGCGCTGTTCCAAATGATCCGCCCCTGTGCCCGCGATAGCCTTGACTGGGAAAAACGGCTTTTTGATCAATTTTTCAATATAGAATCAAACGAATGGCTTGGCGGGAAGTTAATTGCCCCCGGGAGAGGCGCCAGCGATCCTCGATATGTTGCGCAAACCACGAAACTTGCAACGGGCTGCTTGGACTATTTCATCGGCTTCAGGCGCTTGGCGGCACCGCCAATGGCATCGCGAAAGGCAGCATCGAAGTTTGCGCCGGCGATCTTCCAGTTCGCGGAATCCGCGCTCAGTGGCAGGCGCCAAACCGCGTGCCAGCCAGGTTCACTGGAGCCCCAATCGAGACGGCCGACAAGGATCGCATCGACTCCCAATCTGGATTTCAGCTTGGTCAATGTCTCATGCGGTATCGCATCGATCTTGTCAGGCGCGATGGCCGCTGCCGACAGATCGGCGTCTGTAGCGAATATGACAGGGATGGCGAAAAGCGCCGATGCATCCGCGAAGCTAGCGCGCAGATCTGAACCGTGAACGCCGTCGGCGGCAAGCACATAGCTGCGCGCCATGTCGGTAACTTCCAGGAGCAACCCCAGCTTGGGACGAGGCCCGAGCCATGGCCTTTCGCCCAGCGCTGCCACCGCATCGTTCAGCCGCGTCCGATCAAACTGGAAAGTGAGATCAAAAGGGCGGTCGCGTGTTCCTTGCTCGTCATGGATGGGCACGCCAAACATCCGATCATGGTACGTATAGGACCAGATCATTGGCGCGGCCCGGGCCGCTAGCGCAGTGAAACCGGCTTTTTGCGCAATCTCCGGGTTTCCAGTCAGTTTCTGCGCTGCCAGTTCGAAACCCCTGGGAATAACAGGAATGCGCGTTTCCTCGCGGTCACCCGTAACGATCAGGCTCGATCGGTAAAGCGCATCGTCGTCGGCATGGGCCAATGTCGGAACCGCTAACCACATGAGGAGCGCCAACAGAGATTTGTTCATGCGTCTCCATTCTCCGCTTGAGTAACCATATAAGAGGTTACATATTGGCGTTGTGGAAGCAACCAAATTAACCAGGACCTACGTCTCACCGTTTGGCTCAATGCGGATGCTGGCCGGGGCGCCCGCACTTGACCTCGCCAACACCTTGCATTGGCGCGACGGGGAGGCGATCGACTTCATTCCAAGCTATGAGGATATGCTGAGCTTTTGCATCCCTGCCCAGCTGCTGGCGGAAGGCGAAGGGCGTGCCCTCATGCGGCTGAATAAAAAGCATCGGGACGTGGCCCGCGATGTTCATGTCGAGGTGCTGAAACTGCGGTCAGCGCTCAAGGCGTGGCTCATTTCGTCGGCGCGAAATCTCAGCCATGGTACAGGACCCAAACGCAGTTCTTTAAACGACTTCCAGGAGGCGATCGCTCGGGCCGGAGGGACTGCGGACTTGGGCAATATCCTGACCCTCACCACCGTTTCCGAAAGCGAGGCTATCTGCCTGCCGCTGCGCCGGTCTGCCGCGGCCGCTGCAATGCTGGTGCTCTTTCCACCGGCAAATGACATCCGGCAATGCGAGGCTGACCGCTGCGGCGGCTTCTTTGTCAATGAAAGCCGCTCAAAGCCGAGGCGCTGGTGCTCAATGGATGGCTGTGGCAACAGGGCCAAAGCGGCGCGCTTTCGCTTGGCGCATCGGTGATAATATCGCGTCGCTTTCCTCAAAACGTCGGCAGGATTGCTAGAAGCGCGAGTAAGGACAGCTTAGGTTGGTGAATTGGCCAAGTGTCGATCAAATTGATGGTATCAACCATTTGTTTCTATAAAATATTCTGTCGGCACAGGCGGCAAAATATCCATAAAGTACCCGGAGCGCGAATGCATGCTATTGGCGGCCGATATCGACCTTATCGACACCATTCCGCAAGCCAACTCTGCGGCGGGCGGAGGTGGTGGGCTTGGCGGGACATTTGACGCCATCTTTGGTGGTGGCGGCTAGAGCAATGTGTTTCCGGGGGCTCAATAGCACGGGCAGCCTATACGCGGATGGCGGCTACACCGGGCAGGGCGGCAAGCACCAAGAACCGGGAGTGATCTATCGTCGCCATTGTGCACTGCAACAAAAGATCGCATAATCGGGTGTGTATTTTGCGGAGAGGCACCCTATGCAAGCTCACAAAAACCAAAAGCTTCTAGAACTGGATGCTCTGCGCGGCATTATGGCCTTCTGGGTTTTTGTGTCGCACGTCGTCCTATTTAGCGGTCTAACCACGGGAAAACTGTCGTTTCTTGGACGAGGAGAAATCCCCGTAACCGTGTTTATCGTTCTCAGCGGATTCGCTATCGCATCGTCGTTGGCCGCATCCGACGCAACGTACTCGCAATACTTGGCGCGCCGCGCTGTCCGCATCTATCCCGTCGCCATGATCGGTATCGTTCTCGGCGTGTTGACATGGACTTATTTCGTGCCGTTTGCCCGAGGTATTGGGTGGCTGGACCCATCATGGGTCGCAATCTACGACACGCGAACGGCAAGCATATCGGCCAATCTCTGGCAGCACGTGCTCGCGCACCTATTCCTTTTACACGGGGCGATTCCAGAGGAACTTCTTTCTGGTGCACCCACATCGCTGAACGGACCGATGTGGAGCCTGTCATTGGAATGGCAGTTTTATCTTGTCGCACCATTGCTCGTTGCCGCGTTGTCAGCTCCTAAGGAGCGCTGGTTGGCGCTGGCGGCGGCAATTCTAGTGATGTCCATCTTCGCCTTTCGCTATCGTTGGCATTTCCCGTCGCAGCCGTCTTTTCTGCCGTTCATGCTTGGATGGTTCTTTCTAGGCATGCTGACAGCCATTTATTATCGTCGCATCATCCAGAGTAGCGCGGATGTGCTGGCTGCGTCTGTGGCAATTGTCGGAGTCGCGATATGTTCTTCAACCATCGATATCCTAGTGCCGGTAGTCATATGGGCGGTGTCGGTAAGCTGCATTTCAGTTCGGGGAATACCGCCGCTTGATCTTGTCGGCGGCCTGCTTCGCACCCGATGGCTCATCTGGTTCGGGGAGCGTTCCTACGCATTTTACGTGTTCCATTTTCCGGTCATGACAGTCTGGGCTTACTGGCTACAGAAAAATGGCTTCATGCAAAGCAAGATAGCATGCGCAGCTCTGCTTTTTTGCAGTTTGCCGGTCGTTGTGACTGCTGCATGGCTCTCCTACAAGTACATGGAAAAGCCGTTGAATTCGTGGGCCAAAGACCGGTTTTCTGGTAAAAGGCGCCCTGATATCGCGGTCAGCAAAATCGAATATCCAGCCTAAGCCTAAGGGAAGATAAAAGACCCGCTGGCGGCTATTTCCGAGTCAAAGCGCCTACAAGCATTCCCGCCACTGAGCGACATGAGTTCAATTGGCAGTCGCTCGAAAACGACGCTGACCCATTCCAAAATTACGCATATTAGGCGGCTAGATCGCCGGTTGGTTAGTTCGATTTGGTCAGTCAAAATCGGAAAACCCACGTTTTCTGGCCCTTTCGGGCTTGATTTGGCGGAGGAAGTGGAGGCCATATTGATTTGTCGCGTCTTGTAGCAGGCCGTCCCAGTCGATAGAAATACCTCAAACATTTCAATATAGTAGTCTTAAGTGTCCATTGCTTAACTGTCTCATGCTGTTGCAATACGCCCTATCCAATGCCATTGTTTTTGGCGGGTAAGATAATGGGTGTGGAAAAAGCGATGCCGAAAATTGCCAAGGAACTTTCAGCGCTCGCCGTCAAAAATTTGAAGCATCCCGGATCATCCGCATCGGGGAATGTTGTCCATGCCATTGGCGGTGTCGCTGGCCTCATGCTCCAGATAACGCCCCGTGGCGGCCGGTCGTGGCTTTTGCGCACCATGGTGAATGGCAAACGCCGCGAAATGGGTCTTGGCGGACATGACGTGTCGTTGGGTGAGGCGCGCGAACGCGCTAGAACGATGAAAGCTAAAATCCGTGATCAAGGTGTTGATCCGGTGCAAGAGAAGCGCGACCGTCGTAAGGCAGCGGAGGCGGCGGCCAAGCGTCACCTACTATTCCGTGACGCCGTTGACAAATTTTTGACCGATACGCTGGCGGAATTCAGGAACGAAAAACACCGGAAGCAGTGGCGCTCAACGCTCGATAATTACGTCATGCCTGTCATTGGGAATCTTGCCGTTTCCGACGTGACCAAGCACCACTTGGTCGAAATCCTCAAACCAATCTGGGCGACTAAGACCGAAACAGCCACACGACTACGGCAGCGTATTGAACGTGTGTTGGATTGGACTAAGGCGCATGGACACCGCGACGGCGATAATCCGGCGGCATGGAAAGGCAATCTTGCCGCCATGTTGTCGAAACCAAGCAAGGTCAAGCAATCCGATAATCAACCCGCCATTCAGTTGAAAGACGCGCCCACATGGTTTGCCGCGTTGCGCAAACGCGAAGGGACAGGAGCACGGGCGCTTGAATTCGTCACATTGACCGCCGGACGATCCGGCGAAGTGCGCGGCATGGAATGGCCGGAAATAGATTGGGACGCCAAATTGTGGATGGTCCCGGCTGCACGAATGAAGATGAAAAAGCCACACACGGTTGCGCTGTCTGATGCTGCGCTAGCAATTCTGACCAGGATGAAAGAGGCGAAAACCGATAATAGCAAATATGTGTTCCCGGCGATCCGTGGCGGGATGCTGTCCGATATGACGCTATCGGCGACAATGAAGCGCATGCACGAAAGCGACGTGGAGGCCGGGCGCGTTGGATGGCCGGACAAGCATTCTGGCCGTCCAGCGGTCCCCCACGGCTTGCGCTCAACATTCAGCGATTGGTCCGGCGAACTTTCGGACTATCCCCGCGACATGCGGGAATTCGCCCTGGCCCATGCCATCAACAGCGAAGTTGAAGCCGCGTACCGGCGCGAAACGATGGTTGAGAAACGCCGCGCCATGATGAGCGATTGGGCCGCGTTCTTGCGAGGTAACAAGCAATGACCGACGAAGCGTTAAACGAAGCAATGAACGCGCTCAGGGCGGCTCCGAAGGCGATTGCAGCCTATTGATCGCCCGCATTACCGACCGAGGCGTTGCGCCAGGTGCATCAAGGATGCGCGTCCAGACTCTGATAGGTATCCAAGCGCAAAGTCTCCACAGTCCCTGTTGATTGATAGAACTCTTCCGAAGGTCCAAGCAAAGGTACACTCTTACTGGAAGGGGCCTCGCTTTCAAGAGACCAAAACTTCCCAGACGCAGTGATCCATTTTCCAAGTGATTGGGTGAAGGCAAGCGCTGATCAGCAGGATACTACCTGCCATATTTATCATCCAACCGACGAGAAAGTCGAACTCCCGGTCCTCCTCCATTGTCTGGGATAAAATCAATTCCCGCTGCCTCGAAGGCGGCAAGAATAGCCTGAAGCGTTTTGGGTTTGAGACGATCGCCTTGTCCCAAACGGGTAATTGTTTGCGTTGCGACGCACGCTACATCGGCCAGGTCCCGTATGCCCCAGCCAAGGGCTGCTCGTGCCATCCTACATTGGATTGCGCATATTTCATCACTCGGTGATGAAGTCGAATGGGGCAGGGCGGTTGCTGACTTCGCGGCGCAACAAACCGTTGGGATGCTGCCGACGCTGAGGTCGGCTACTTGGGAGCAGACGAACTGATAAGGCCATCCGAAACAGCCGAACGTCTACTGATGGATAAACTGCCGCTGACAGCGGCTACCTCCATCGAGGGCATCTTAGCGAAGCTGCTCGTTATTCTGCATGACGGTGAGCATGGGGAGCGTCCCGACGATTTCCCCTGGCCGCATATCCACTCGATATTGAATGACCTCGCCTGCCACCATAAATCTCAATCCTAGGATGATTGCCGCATCGATCGAACAACCTTCAACTGACGGCTGATGGACCGTAAGGATGCAGTCTTCTTCGAAGTATGCTGAGCTGGTCGCAGCGGGGTTCGGGAAGCAGAAAAGCGGCCAGTGGAGTGCTGTTCGCTCCAAAGTTGCTTGCTCGAGCAACCCATTCGGATGGGCGCGAGGCCGACTATCGTTTCTGGTTTGTAGTGTCCGCTCGCCCTGCGGCGACCGCTACGTCTCGATGAAAGACTGCTTCCCTTGCAGCGTACATCAACGTCATAACTCGTCGCCCTCGTCTTGCGGACGCCACGAAACGGGATTGGTTATCCAGCGACTGATATCGGATTCATGCCAGCCTGCACCGTGGATACTGATCTGGATCTGGCGTGGGAAGGTGCCTTCGGCTATCTTGCGATATATCGTGGACCGAGACAGACCGGTCCGGGAAAGAACGGTTTTCAGGCGGAGGATCCGGTCTGGTTCAGGCATGGTCGCACTGCCTCTTGCTGGCTGGTTCTGATTGCTCCTGATCCAGAGAGGACAGTCACTTACGGGCGCGCAAGAGGGTTTTCCGGGTTGTCTTGCCCCGGCGTGGAAACGGCGGCAAATCGGAGGGGTTCAGATCCCAATGCCGCGTCCTCTGCCGATGCCGTGGCTGAATGCAAGTTCCGCGCCGAGGCGGCGGCCGGAATCGGTGTGTATGCCGAGATCACGCTTGCGGTTGGCAAGCAGGGATTCAAGCTGAGGATCGCGTTCAAGGCTCTTGGCCATGTCGGACATGGCCGACCGTGTTGACTTGTAGCCCGACATGTCGCCGGCCAGGTATTGGCCCTGGCTTGTCCGATCGAGGCTCTGCCAGCGTTCCACGAAACGGTCGGCGCGGCGGCCCGGATCGAGGTCCAGGCCGGTGCGAATTTCCGTCTCAAGCTGGAGAGCGAGCACGATGCGGTTGACGCGGCCGGCGCCGGCCTCACGGACGAGTTCAGGGTTCTTGACATAGGCCGCCTCGGCATCGCGCCAGCCATGCGGCCGAACTTTCTCGAAAGCACTGCGGGCATCCTTCAGTTCTTGCATCGGCTCCGGACTGCCCTGGCCATCCGCGTTTCCAGTGCTGAGGATAGCGTCGAGAGCGCGCGCGTGACGAACAAGCGCGTTCGTGCGCGCGCGGCGGAGCGACGCTTCTGGGTCGACCTGCAAATCCGTGTCGCGCTGCGCTCCCTTGGCGGAAGCTTCTCTTTCGGGCGCAGGGCCGGCATCTCCGATTTGCGCGCCAACATTTTCTCTTCCCGGCCTGCGCACACGGTCTTGGCTGGGCTCGGCGTCTGCGGGCGAGCGCAACCCGTCCAGCAGCCGGCCGAGCTTGTCGCGCAGCTTCTCCGGAACGATGCGACGCACGATCTCGACCACGCGCTCGCGAAAAGTGATGCCGCGCCGCTCGGCATAGTGTTGCGCCGGGTCGGCTTGCTCGTAATCCGACGCCATGTCCTTGGCACGGTCGCGTGACAGCGTACGGACCAGCCGGTCCCGTGTCGCGAAGTCGTCGCCGCCGTAATGCAGGTCCATCCCATCCCGATGCCGCGACAGCGCGACGTAGCTGCCATGCGCATCCATGCCCGGCGTTGCGAGCACATGGACGCGATCGACAGTCATGCCCTGCGCCTTATGAACGGTCGCGGCATAGCCATGGTCAATGTGGGCATAGTCTTTGAGGTCAAAGCGCACCGACCTGCCGTCGTCGGTGCGCGCGGCCATGCTCTGTGTGCTGACCTCCTCAATCACACCAAGCGTGCCGTTCTTGACGCCGAGTCCACGCTCGTTACGCAGGAACATGACGCGGTCGCCGCTGGCGAAGTTCCTTACGCCGCGTTCGGCTGTGATCTGAACATCGTCGCCGAGATCGCCGGCAGCTCGCATCCGGTCGCGCGCTGCCTTGTTGAGCGCACGCACCTCATCGTTTGTGTGGGTGAGAATGATCCGGCTTGCTTCGGGTTCTGCCTGCCTGTCGCGATCCCAGCGCTCGACCAGATCGCTGCGCGCTTCGTCGCGCGTCGCGGCCTGATGCACCATGCCTTGCGCGTCATAGGCGCTGATTGCGGCACCGATCCTGCCGGTTGCCAGATCGCGCGTGGCCTCACGCTGCCAGTCCTCGCGCTGCCGGCGAACCTGGCCGATCTCGACGCCGCCATGACGTTCGTGGATGGAACGGAATGCAGCGCCCGCTTCGATCGCCTGCAGCTGCTGGGGATCACCAACCAGCACGATTTTTGCGCCGACTTCCGCTGCATGGGAGAGCACGCGCTCCAACTGGCGCGTGCCGACCATGCCGGCCTCGTCGATCACTAGGACATCGCGCGCTGTGAGCAGATCGCGGCCCTGCCCCCAACCATGTTCCATACTGGCGATGGTGCGAGATGGGATGCTGGATCCGCTTTCCAGATTCTCGGCTGCGATGCCGGCGAGTGCCGCGCCTCGAACTTCGTAGCCTGCGGCTGCCCATGCCTGGCGCGCAACGCCAAGCATCGCGCTCTTACCCGTTCCGGCAAAGCCGACAACGACACCAAGACCGTGCCCATCGGTGATGTGATCCAGTGCATCGGTCTGCTCGCCTGACAAAACAAGTCCGCGCTGCTTGGCGACCGCCAGAGCAGCCTCGCGATCCTGATCACTCACTGCATGACGTTCCTCCGCGACCATGCGTTCCGCCGCGCGATGCAGGCGCTGTTCGGTCTCGATCATTTGCCGGGTGGTGAAGCGATCTTCACCGCGTCCGTCCTTGCCGAGTTCGGCCAGATCGGGCGCATTGCTGATGGCTGTCACCACCTCATTGAACTGCTCCATTCCGTCGCTGTGCCGATGCGAGAACTTCGCAATGTCCTTTCGGGTGAAGGTCGATTGCTGATGCGTGATGGCCTCCAGCGCCACGGATGGATCCGCAATGATGCGCGCGCCATTGTCGCGAGCGATCTCGCGGTGCAGTTCGGCGCGATCTGCTTCAATGCCGCCATCCTCAAAGCCACCGCCTTCAATGCGTTGGGCTGGTGCACCAATCTGCGTCTGCGGCTCCAAGGCAATACCCTGCGCTTCCAGACTGCGATGATCGATGCGGGCGTCGATGTCGAGTTCGGCAAGCCGCTCATTGGCAAGCTCCGCCCATCGCTCGCGCCAGCGCTCGACCAACTCGGTGCTGTTCCAGTCGCGCACCTTTGCGCCAAAGCCATCCGCGTCCACGGACCGCATGGTGAGCATGACATGCGCATGCGGCTTGGGACTGCCATCCTCCGCCCTGTCCCAATGCACGTTGAGATCTGCGACCATGCCCCGGCTGACAAACTCGGCCTGCACGAAGCCGCGCGCCAGTTCGATGCCTTGTGCCTGGCTGAGTTCGCGCGGCAGGGCAAACTCCACCTCGCGGGCAAGCTGCGCATCCTTGCGTACCTCGAACGCCTCGACATCGTTCCACAGCCGTTCGCGGTCGCTCCAGGCCTGCGGCGCATTCTCCGGCAGCAAAACCTCGGAATGGACAACGCCGCGCTTGGCTGAGAAGTCATGGCTTCGTTCAATCCGCTCATCGCGCAGCCGCGACGCCGAGCGGTACGCGGCGGACGCCACAGCGCTGCTCCCAGCCTTGCGGCCAATGACCTTGACGTGAAGATGATAAATCGCCATCGCGACAGGATCATTTGCACGGCAAACCGCACGTCGGCACGACGTATAAGCGCGCCCTCCCTCGATAAATTCTCGGGATGGACCAACCCGTCCCGGGCTGTCTCGGCAACCCTGAAGCCTTCCGGCAGCTGCTCGCCTATCATTGCCGCATTGCCAACAGATGGAGACAGTCATGCGCAAACCACGCGACTTCGACGCGGAACTGAAGGCACTGGACAAGGCGCGGGAGCTTAAAACGCGAAAGGTGCAGCAACTTAGCGAGCTGGTGATCGCCACCGGCGCCGATCAACTCAGCACCGACGAACCGGCCGGCGCGCTGGTTGCAATGACTGAGACGAAAGACGCCGCAAAACGTGAGGCATGGGCCGCGCGTGGGGTGATGTTTTTCGAGAGCGGGTCACGGCGAACTGCTCCTGCATCTCAGCGCAACTTCTCGCGGCGCTTCAGCGCAATCGGGCAGCCCGCAATCGCCGCCAAGCGGCACGGGCACGCAATGACATGCGGGCCTGGCAGGTCGTACGCCGTAAGCGCACCCGGCATCTGATTGAACTCGGCGGTCTCGTCGTCAAGGCAGGCATCGTTGAGCTCACCAATGACGATCGCGCTAATCTACGGCGCTTTGCGTTGGATGGCCGACAAGCTCAAAAGCGATCAGAGTGAATAGGCCCGAAAGCTATGGGCCGCAAAGAGTCAGCAGGCGTTCGAGGATGAATGAAGCACCAGCATCGCCAAATGACGGGTCCTTTTGGCAGCAATTGAGGCAGGCGAGCGATGTCCTCCAACCGATATGGCGGAAGAACGCCGGCGAGAGATCATGCGGAAGAGGAGGGCGAATGCGAAGCGGCAGCGATTGCGGCGAGATGTCAGCGCCGAGCAGGCCTGCTCCTGAATATTTGCCGTCGGTCGAATGCGTGCTTTTCCGCCGGATGCATCTGCCGGTCTTTGTCTCGTCGGAAAGCGGGACGCGCGGTCTCTTCGTCGATTTACGGCGGCACCTGGAAGGCGGCTGATGAACATGCCATCGCGTCTGCCTCAATGTCAAAGATCCGGTGTACATTGCCCAGCATACGCATCTTTGGCGCGATCTTCGCGGCGCTCGGAAAGTGTCGGCTTTATAAACTCCTGGCTCTTGTTCCGGGATTGAGCGCAGCAACAAGAGATCAATGCGTGCAAATAGAGGCCGGGCGCCGCGGTCCTCCCATCCATTGATTTGAATTGGAAACTCTGCTCCTTCAGTTACGCCATCGACAGTTTCGACCTGCCACCCGCGAGCCCAGTGCAGAAGGTCAGAAGCGCGCGCAGCAGCTGGTCAAATCGTTGGTCAAGGACGGCTTCACGATCGTATCGGGCCTCGCAAAAGGCATTGACCGTGTCGCGCATCAGACCGCAATCGATGAGGGTGGTCGAACGATCGCGCTCATCGGCACACCGCTGCATCATTCCTACCCGGCTGAGAATCGCGAGTTGCAGAACACGATCGCGAATGACCTTCTTTTGATCTCGCAAGTACCGGTCAAACGCTGGCAAAACCAGTGTCTGCGCGACATGGCTCTGATCGCGAAAATTCAAGCGTGCCGATTGTCAAGCGAGGCATCTATGCCGACAGTTCGATATATCGATACTCGAACTCATGACGAACTTGAACTGTTCGCTCTTCATTCCGATGATCGAACTTCAAGGTCAACCTAACCGTCAGCGAAAACCTCGGTCCGCTCATCATAGGCTGCCATCCATTCTTCTGCCGCGCGCGCAACCGCAAGTTCGATTGCGTCCGGCGCAAGAATTCCGTGGGCTAGAGCAAAGGCCTCAAAGGCAGCACGAGCCGTCTCAACGTCTTCGTTGCGGGCAAGTGCGGATTGGCAAAGCGCAACTGACGCTGTGTATTTCGGGCTGAGCCGCCCCGTCCATTCATCAAGGACTTGACGGGCTTCCTGCACAGAGGACACCGCATGGGGAAAGCCAAGTCCCACGAAGACGTGAACAGGGTGGTTGAAGCGATGAGCGGACATCGTTTGCAGCTCCGTTGGATTGGGCGGTGGCCCGACTACCAAGTCTGGCGTTTGGAAGGCGCATCTGGGCAGTCGGGCCGGGGACCATTGCTGGCACTCGGATATTCTCGTCCTCCCCGCAACGATGCAAGTAATCCTTAAGGACAGCACGGTGCCTCCGAACTTGGAGTAGGCGCGCCCCCCGCCATTCGGAAAGTCGAAGCAAAAGCGCAGTTCGCGATTGGCGCCATCCTGCGCCAATAGGAAGCTGCAGCGAATGGCGGTCAGCATTTTTGGACAGTCCTGACCGACACCGACGGGTATGGGGTTTACGGCGTTCAATCCGGCGGTGCGCGCCGGCGTTGGGGTAGGTTTTGCTGACCCCGGGCCTAGCCGACACGTTAAGTCGGCTAGCACAACCCTAATCTAAGTTAGTAAACCTGCAAACAACGCCCAGCAAGTCCCGTTCCCTTACTGCATTGTCCCATTGCGAGACGGAATGCTGGCATCGCTCTTGCGTCGGAAGGGTACCGGATGATTCCGGCCCTGATCGCGTTCCTGATCAGGTAGCAGGCTCGCCGGGTTTGAGGTGGTTGGGGTCTTCGCCCGGCGTCATATGCCCTTCGCGTCAAAGCTCGACCTCGGCAGCGGCCCGGTGCCCTAGTTGGGATTGGGGAGGACACCGGGCCTAACCGACGGGTCGGTCGTGAGAACGGTCCCGCGGGGGAAGATATGCGCCCATGCTAATCTGCTCGAAAGTCAAACGAACGAGGTACAAAGAACAACAATTCGGGGGCCAACCGATGACCGGCAAACCTGCAGCAACGTATGTCGTCTGCGCGTTCGAGAAGCCGCATTGGCGCACCGTGCTGACCGCGACGCAAAAGCAGGAAGGCGATCGATATTGCCAAGGAAGTCGGCGAAAAGGTTCGGGTCTAGGGGATAATATCGAAGGAGAAGAAGGTAATAGAACACAGCCGACGCGCTCGCAGGATGCGCTGAACATAGCTTCGGCTCTATGACGCACAGATTAGCCCGGTCATGTGGACTAGGCCGGCAACTCGCGCACCAAACCCAATGAAGATTTGTCCGTTGTCGGCGGCAAAATGCCAGCGAGCCAAAAAGAAATAGCGAGAACCCCGAGCGATCAGCACCAAATTAGCCGCATTGAATAACGGGTACGGCTCAGAGATGGCCGGCGCGCTTCTGCTGGGAGCTTGCCTGAATGGCGCCGGCCTGACGGGTCCTGTTCAGGTCCGCCGCAGCATTAAAGTAGCTGATTCTTGACGCAGCGTCAGGTGGCTAGTGCGGCCGTATATGAAGGCATGAGATGTCAAATCCCCACACATTAGTCTGGAAGTGAAGGACCGGAGAGTATCATGGCCTCTACGTCTTTTGAGCAACCTAAGCCATATTAGGTACTCGGCGTAGATTTCGGGAACAATATCATCAAGAGTAAGTTTCCTTCCGCGAGATCACATCAATACGATAGAATCTTACGACACTGATAACTGCAGACGAGACACCAATGTAACCCTCTTGAGTGTGCATTCGCAGCGAGGATCGCGCGGTGATTTTCAGAGATGGATCATATGCAATACTCCAACCTGCCAAGCGTGCGGCGTTGGTTAATTTTGGCATTCACCACTGGAGGTGGAGTGCAATCCCTGTATGCATATGTCTTCTTTGGCTGATATTTCCTGGAGACGATCGTGCCGAACTTGTTGCCGCGCAAGGCCAATTGGCGGCGGCAAATGCACAATTGGGCTTGATGCAGCGCGTCAAAAGAAACGCCATCCAGCAGGCGCATATGGCTGCCGACGCGGCTGCTCAGCAGGGACGCGCGTTGAGAGATTCGGCTCAAAGGAAACAAAGTGTGGCGCTCGATCTGGAAGCGGCGCACGGGGCTATTACTTCCTTAAAAGCGAAAGCCGTTCTTGCCGAGGAAGCGCGCAATGCCATGGCGGCTTCACTTGCCCAGGCGAATCGAGCGTTTGACCAGGAACGCCGCAGGGTGGAGCTCACCGGGCGCGATCTCGCCCTAGCCCGGCAAGCCAGCGACACCAATAACACAAGTGCGGATCAGGCCGCGATCGAACTGGCCGGCGCCCTAAAGGGCCGGCAGGTCGCCGAGGCCAACTTAAACCTTTCCAACAATGCATTGCAGCATTCATTGCAAGTTGCGCGCGCTCAGGCGGACCTGGCCGCGCGTGATCTCGACGTTGCTCACCAGGAACGTGACGCGGCAACGCAGGCCGCCGCCGAACAACACGCGGCTCTGGAGGAAGAGCGCCAAAAGGCCCTTGCCATGGCCATCAACCTCAGTGCCGCGCGCAGCGCTATCGATCTCGTCAAATCGCAAAGTGCGCGTCGCAGCGCGCGTATAGGACGGGCAATCGAAGCGAGTGTTGCGGCAATTCCACTGGCTAGCCAGTCGGCCCGTCAACGTAACTCGTCTGAAAAAGGCAATTCAAAGGTCCACAAATCATCAAAACGCGTTGTGGTAGCGACGACGGTTACCCTCCCGGACGCGTTGCTCCCGACTACGCAGGGCCCTCGACAATGAAGCTGGTGACGGCCGGAGAAAATCGAACCTGCGCCGCTGGAGGAAACCGTCAATGTACAAATACGTGGCAGTCGCAATGATGATCGGAATGGCTGAACCTGCCTGGGCCCTTGACGTGGGTGGTGGCGGCAAGGTTGGCGGGCTTGGGTTTGGTGCTGGAGTGAGCGTCGGTGCACAAGGTGCCTCTTTCGGAGTCGGTGCTAGCGTCGATGGTGTGGGTGGAGCAAACATCGGGGGATCCGTCGGCACGGGCAACGGGTCCGTCGGCGTAGGCGTCGGTGCTGGCGGCAAGCCGGGGCGTACAAGCGCGGACGTGTCGACAGGTACTGCCGGCTCGGCGTCCGCTAAGGCGTCAACTGCAGGCAGCCCAGCACCAGATAATGCGGCGATTGGTTCGGCCAATGGCACGAAGCCTAGCATCAACCTGCCGTCCACTCTAAGGCCTTCCAATGCTGGACGCGGCGAGTTCGGGCGGGTTTCAATCGGCTATCCCCTTGGACCGTTGGAATCTCTGAAAGCGATACCTGGTGCCCCGCCTGAAGTAGTTAGTGCCTGCCGAGCGGCAATCTGAGGTGGTGCCGGATTTTGAGACAGGGGCATAAGGTGGATCGCCCGATGAAGAGGACGATCCAGTATGAAGACACGCAGACGGTTTACGGCCGATTTCAAGGCCAAGGTTGCGCTTGAGGCGATCCGCGGCGAGCGGACGATTTCTGAACTGGCGACGAAGCATCAGCTTCACCCCAACCAGATCACGCAGTGGAAGCGGCAGGCCATCGAGAACCTGGCCAAGGCGTTCGACGACAAGGCCGCGGATGCGCAGGTCGGCCGGGAAGCCGAGGTAACGAAGCTTCACGCCAAGATCGGCCAGCTCGTGGTCGAGCGGGATTTTTTGGCCAAGACCTTCGATCGCTGAGCCTGGATCGGAGGAGAATGATGATCAATCCCGATCACCCACGGCTCTCGATCCGCCGCCAGTGCGAGCTTGTCTCGATCTCGCGGGCGTCATTCTATCGACAGCCCGTCGACGAGACGCCCGAGACCCTCAAACTGATGCGCGTCATCGACGAGGCCTTCATGGAAATGCCCTGGTATGGCTCCAGACAGATGGCGCGGCATCTGCGGCGTCAGGGTTGCTGCGTCGGCCGCAAGCGGGTCCGGCGGCTGATGCGCAAGATTGGCTTATCGCCGATCTACCAGGCGCCGAAGACCAGCACGCCGCATCCTCAGCACCGCATCTATCCCTACCTGCTGCGGCACCTGGCGATCGAACGGCCGGACCAGGTCTGGTGCGCCGACGTGACCTATATCCCGATGCGGCGCGGCTTTCTCTACCTCGTCGCCGTCATGGACTGGTTCAGCCGCAAGGTGCTCGCCTGGCGGCTGTCGAACACGATGGATGCCGACTTCTGCGTTGCCGCGCTTGAAGAGGCGATCGCCCGCTACGGCAGGCCCGACATGTTCAACACGGATCAGGGAAGCCAGTTCACCAGCTTCGCCTTCACGTCGACGCTGAAGGACGCTGGGATCCGCATCTCCATGGACGGGCGCGGCCGCTGGATGGACAACGTCTTCATCGAGCGGCTATGGCGAAGCCTCAAATACGAATGCGTCTTCCTCAGCGCCTTCGAGACCGGCAGCGAGGCGCGCAAAGGCATCGGTTCCTGGATTGACTATTACAATCGGCTGCGCCCGCACTCTACCTTCTCCGGCAGGACGCCCGACGAGGTCTATGCTATCGCAGAAATGACGGAGCTATTGGCGGCGTAGAAACAACCCCGATCCACCTTAGCCAAGCCGCCAAACTGTCTCACCAAGCGGGACCACCTCAATCGTGTCTGCCGCGAAGCCGCTCGGTGCCGTGCATGTAACCGTGGTTAGCGCTGGTCTAACACGCCAAGATACAGCCGAGCTGATGGCACCGATTAAGGTTCGAATACAGTACGCAAACCAAGGCCGCCTCCAAGTTCGACAGGCGGAAGTCGTTTGTCACCTCGATAAGGCGCGAAGGGTTGTTGCTGTAATATAGCAAGCAAGTGCCGACTGCCGAACCTCGCGCCGGCAAGGGATGGGGGGAGGCGAGAGCACCTGTTCATTTGGTGTGCCGTCGGAAATCGGGCGCTTCCTGTTGGGGACGAGCCGGTGCGTAAGACCATCGTTAGGCCGCTGATATCTCCGAGTGGCGACCACTACCGGGCGCTGCAACGCACGAGGCGTTGCCAGAAACGGTGAAAGACAATCCCGGCCATGATCCGCTGTTCATCAAATGGATTGGGAGGACCGGTGCAGCCTCCACGGTCGGGTAAGCGCGCCTGCGACGCTCGCGAAAAGAGTTTCTTCAGCGCAGCATTCGCCGCTTCCGAAAAAGCGGCCGGCATCCTAGCCGCGATTGGCGCGCCACCATTCGACCAGGCGGGTGAGGCCCTCGTCGAGATCGATGGTCGCCTTGAAGCCCAGCATCTTCTCTGCCTTTGACGTGTCGGCCAGTCGCCGCGAGACCGGGTTCACCTTGCGCTCGGGCCCGTACTCCGGCTGTAGGTTAGAACCCATCACGCGCAGGAGCGAGGCGGCCAGGTCGTTCAGGCTGGTCTCCACGCCGCTTGCGACGTTAAAAACGTCGTCCTCCACGTCCGATATCAGGGAAAGTACGTTGGCTCGGGCGATGTCATCGATATAGACGAAGTCCATGGTGGTGGAACCGTCGCCGAGGATCAGCGGCGGTTGGCCGGCGTCGATGCGGTCCATCCAGCGGATCAGAACCTCCGTATACTTACCATGCACGTCCATGCGCGGGCCGTACACGTTGAAATAGCGCAGCGCCACGTAGGGCAGGCCGTACATGTCGTTGAACGAGCGCAACAGGCCTTCCAGCATGACCTTGCTGGCGCCGTACCAGGTGCGGTTGTTGTACGAGTGGTGGCTCTCTTCGGTCGGAAACAGGTCGGCCAGGCCGTAGACCGAGGCTGAGGAGGCCGCGCAGATCTTCTTCACGCCCTTGGCCTGGGCGGCTTCAGTGACATTGTAGCTGCCGTCGCACATGACGCCGAGGGCTTCGCGAGGCTCGGCGGCGCAGGCGATGACCCTCAGGGTTGCCATGTGGATGACAGCGTCCATGCCGTCGGTCGCCTTGTGGACTGCCGCGACGTCGCGAATGTCGCCTTCGACGAGTTCGACGCGCGGGTCTTGCAGGGCGTCCTTGACGTTTTGCAGGCTGCCGCGGACCAAGTTGTCGAGGATCACGATCTTTTCCGGTGCGTGATCCTTCAGCAGCAGGTCGATGGTGGTCGAGCCGATGAGACCGCAGCCGCCGGTCACCAGGATTCGAGAGCCTTCAAGTTTCATTGTATTTCCCTGTCATCGGTTTGGATGCGCTTTTGCAGGCCTGTTTCAGGTCGAGCGCAGGCCCGTTCGTGAAACGCTTGCTTGCAATTTTTTGACGGCGGCCACGACCACGTCCTGCTGCTGCTCCGTGAACTCCGGGAACATGGGTAGAGACAGAACCTCAGCCGCAGCCTTTTCGGCGTGCGGGAACTGGCCCTGCTTGTAGCCGAGGTCCGCGTATGCGGGTAGCAAGTGCACGGGAGTGGGATAGTGGATGCCCGACTGGATCCCTTGAGCGTTCAGCGCCTCCTGCCAGCCGGCGCGTTCGGTCGTGCGGACGGCGTAAATGTGGTAGACGTGGCGCACATCGTCGCGGACGAAGGGGGTTGGCAGGCCGATGCCGGCGAACATGGCGTCATAGCGGGCGGCCGTGGCGCGGCGCTGCTCGGTCCAACGGTCCAGGTGTTTGAGCTTCACGCGCAGGACAGAGCCCTGAATGCCTTCTAGGCGGTAGTTATAGCCCTTGACTTCGTGGTGGTACTTCCGCTCGGCGCCCCAGTCGCGCAGCATGCGGACCGCCCGGTTATAGTCGGCGTTGTCCGTTGTCAGCATCCCGCCTTCGCCATAGGCGCCGAGGTTCTTGCCCGGGTAGAAGCTGAAAGCTGCCATGTCGCCGATTGCACCGACGCGCTTGCCCTTGTATTCCGCACCGTGCGCTTGGCAGGCGTCTTCCAACACCACCAGGCCGTGCTTCCTGGCGATGGCCATGATGGGATCCATGTCGGCCGGCTGGCCGTAGAGGTGGATCGGGATGATCGCCTTGGTGGCCGTCGTGACCGCGGCTTCGATACGGGCCGGGTCGATGGTGTAGGTCGCAGGATCGATATCGACGAGCACAGGGGTCGCGCCCGTGTAGTAAATGGCCGCGACCGTCGCCACGAAGGTGAACGGAGAGGTGATAACCTCGTCGCCCGGCCCGATCCCGGCGGCTAGCAGGCCCAGGTGCAGGGCGCTGGTGCCGGTGTTGACGCCGATGCCGAAGGCCGCTTGCGAATAGGCGGCGAATTCTTTCTCGAATTCAGCTACGTCGGCACCCAAGGTGAACTGACAGGTCTCCAGGGTGCGCTGAATGGCTGCATCGACCTCGAGCTTGATCGAGGTGTACTGGGTTTTCAAATCTACGAACGGGATCATATTAGGCAGCATCTTTGCGTCGCAGGTGAACGGTTTCGCCACGTCCGCGCATGGAACTGGTGGCGGCTTCGATGATCTCCACCACGCGCAGGCCAAGCCGGCCATCGGCGGTCGGAACCTTCTTTTGGATTATGCAGTCGATCCACTCTTGGCCGGCGATGCGCAGAGCCTCGGTGGAGTCGAGCTTGGGCGCCCACATGTCGCCCGTGCGGTAGCCGACGCGCATCTCGTGGATCTTGGCCGGGTCGTCGGTGAAGGACACGCCCTTGTCGTAGACCTTGACCTTCTCGGAGGGCTCCAGATCGTCGTAGGTGATCATCTTGTTGGAGCCGCCGACGAGGATGTTGCGCACCTTCACGGGAGCCAGCCAACTGACGTTGATGTGCGCCATCATACCGGAGTCGTAAAACAGCGAGATGTAGGCCAGATTTTCCGGGGTGCCGGGGAAATGGTTGATACCGCTGGCTGAAACCGCGTTCGGATGCTCTTCGAACAGACGGTCGATGATCGCGAAATCGTGGACCGCCAAGTCGGAGATGACGTTCACGTCCTTCTGAAAGAGGCCCAAATTCACCCGGGTGGCGTCGTAATAATAAATCTGGCCGAGGTCGCCGGCGGCGACGATATCGCGCATCTTCCGTACCGCACCCGTATAGATGAAGGTGTGGTCGACAATCAGGGTCAATCCCCGCTTGTCAGCCTCATTGACCAGCATCCTGGCCTGAAGCGACGTTTCGGTCATGGGCTTTTCGAGCCAGAGATGCTTGCCAGCCTTCAGCGCCGACATGCCCAGTTCGAAGTGGCTATTGACCGGCGTCGCCACGGCGATGGCGTCGATCTCGGTATCCTGGAACAGGGACTGGACGTCCCTGGTGGTCTGGACACCTGGATAGCGGCGTTCCACCAACTCGCGCTTTTTGGGATCGAGGTCGGCGACTAAGCGGACCCGGGCATCGGGGAGCTCCATGAAGTTGCGCAGGAGGTTCGGCCCCCAATAGCCGTAACCGATGATACCGATATTGATCATTGTGACGTACCCTTCACTCCACCCCCGCCCACCGGAAGCTTGGAGGCCCGTTGGGCCTGTCGTTGGTTGAGAAAGGATGCGCCAGTTGATCGTTCAATGTCGTGCCATCTCGACCGCTTCAATTGCAGTTTGAAGCCGCAAAGTCGTACGGTCACTATGGCCGTTGGGTCATCAAGACCTAACCAGGATCATCCAGCCAGGCGAGGGCAGGCGCTGGAACTACCTCAAATGATCCCGCTGATTACACCAAAGATCGCAATTTGGTACGCCGGCAGGGGGAGTCATCCAGCCCTTGGGGTCCTTACGTCGCCGACCACACGGGCCGGCACGCCAGCAGCGATGGCGAAGTCGGGAATGTCACGGGTGACGACGGCGCCGGCACCGATCAGTGCCCGCTCTCCGATGGTCACTCCCGGAGTGATAGTGACGTTGGAGCCGATGGAGGCGCCCTTCTTGACCAAGGTTGGCTCGACCTTCCAGTCGGATTCACTCTGGGCGCTCCCGTCCAGGTTGGTGGCTCGGGGAAGGCGGTCGTTGGTAAACATCACCCCGTGGCCGACGAATACCTCGTCCTCGATGGTGACGCCCTCGCAGATAAAGGTATGCGAGGAGATCTTGCAGCGCTCGCCGACATAGGAATTCTTCTGAATCTCGACGAATGCGCCAATGCGTGAGCCGGTACCGACCTCGCAGCCGTAGAGGTTCACCAGATTGGGGTGGTGGACGACGACTTCGCCACGTAGCACCACACTGTCCGAAATCGGCATCGCTTCCCCCTAGAGCTGTCTGTCTCGCGCCATCGCGTGCAAATCGGCCTTGGCGGGCCGCTGAAAGATCGGATGGCAGCGGTGGGCAATAGTTTTTATGGAACCTGCCTTGTCGCTTGGCAAGCCTTGGCCACTCGGGATAACAAGTTTTAGGGCAGGCTGCGACCGTGGGGGGAAGGATGCCGAAGACGATGCCATCTGAAACCGGGGTCTTCGAGCCCGAGGTAACGCGTATGCGTCACAACTACGAAGAGTTTCAAAGCCTTCGTGGTGAGGCTGAGCGCTGCCTGGGGGCTGGCGACCTCAACTCCGCGGCGGCCTATGTGGAGGCGGCGGTCACGCTTGCACGCAAGCGGCACTGCGGCTTCTATCGGTCCGAGCCGGTTGAGCAAATACTGATCGAGATCGCGCGGCGGACACTCGCCGCGAAGGCCGAAGCTGCGCGACCGATGCGGACGAAGGTCGGCCGCGTGCTGCATGTGGCCACCGTTCTGAACGAGGTCGGCGGCTTGACGCGGATGATGCGCCGCTGGATCGCGGCCGACGAGGGCCGTCATCACTCCCTGGCCCTGTTGCGTCATCCCGGGGCGCCGCCGCCATCGGTACGCCAGGCCGTGGAGGCTCGTGGCGGATCTATCCATGTGATCGGCGCGACGCGGGGCGGGCCGGTAGAATGGGCCAGCGCGCTCCGGAAGTTGTCGCTCGATTTCGACCTGGTCGTCCTGCACGTCAGCAACGAGGACCCGACGCCGGGCATAGCCTTCTCCGACGAGCGCAACCGCCCGCCCGTGGTGCTGGTCAACCACGCCGACCACGCCTACTGGCTCGGGCTCTCCGTGTGCGACCTGATCGCCAGTTCGCGCGTGTCAGGCGAACGTCTGGTGGTGGAACGGCGTGGGATCCCGGCCCAGCGTCACGCCATCCTGCCGATCCAGATCGATCCGCCGATGCGCAAGCACAGCCGGGCCGAGGCGCGCCAGAGGCTCGGCCTTCCCGCAGACGGGCCGCTTCTGGTTTCCGTGGCCCGCGGCTTGAAATACCGCACGATGGGCGGGGTCTCGTTCGCCGACATGCATGTCGAGACACTCCTTGCCCGTCCCGACGCGCGGTTGTTGGTCGTAGGGCCGGGCGAGCCGGCCGACTGGCAAGAGGCCATAGCGGCCACTGGCGGGCGCATCATGGGGCGACCGGAGACGCCCGATCCTTCGCTCGCCTTCGAGGCGGCGGACATCTACGTCGATTCCTACCCCTTCGTATCGATTACCTCGATGCTGGAAGCCGGCGGACTGGGCGCGCCTTGCGTGACGCTGTTTCCCTATCCGTCGGATGCGAACGTGATGAGTACCGATATGCCCGGGCTGGCGCCGACCATTGGCTTCGCCACCTCGATGGCGGACTACAACCGCATACTGGTGGACTGGCTCGCCGACCCCGAGGCCCTGCGTCGGCGGGGGGATGAGACGGCGGCCAACGTCAAACGGCTGCACACAACGCCGAATTGGCTCGAAAGCCTGGAAGCGCTTTATGCTAGGGCCCTGGCGATTCCCACGGTCACGCCGCTGCGAGGCAAGCGCGCGCCCGCGCACGAGGAGTTCTGCGACGGTTATCCCGATATCCTGCTCAACCGGGTGTTCGGTGAGTCTGACAGCATCGAGGCGATCCTGAAACGTTCTCTGCGCCTGATGTCGCTGCCGGAACGTCTGCGGGTATGGCGGCGCCTGGCGCGGACCAAGACCTTTGACGGGCCTTGGGACGCGGCCCGCAACCTCTTGCCCGAATGGCTGCCCCGGTTGGCTAGCCAGCTGAGGGGCGGCGGCTAGATGTGGGGTTTCAACAGCATGGTTGCCCCGGCGGGCAGGTCATAGGCTGCGTCTGCAACGTCTCGACCAAAGCCTGATCGATCTTCCGGCGGGACCAGCACCACCTTATTTCGGTACCACAACCTTGAGCACGATAGCCTGAAGTGGGCTGCCAGTTCGTGCAAGCCGTCGCGCTTTACACCTTTTGATTTAGAGCCTTACCTTTTTCTTCTGAATGAACAATTCCGTTCGACGTGATAATGCTTTCGGGCGCTTGGGTTCGAGGTGGTAGCGTTGGCGCTGGATGTCATCGGTGGCACAAGGCTTGCTGTTCGATACTGACAAAAGAACAGAGGGCGAAAACTGGAAATGCTCACGGGAGCACCGAAGATTCTGAAGCGGGCTGCCCGCGCTTTCGGTGTCGAGAGGCGGCATCTGGTCGGCCCACGCATGGTCCTCGAACGTGAAGGCATGTCCGTCCTTGGCCGGCGCGTATCCCGTTCGGGAGGCCGGATCCTGGCCTACCACTCGGTTGGCCAGCCGCTGATGAATCACAACGACGTTCCGCCGAAGCTGTTCCGTCGCCAGCTGGAGTGGGCCGCAGCTTGGGGCTACCGATTCGTCCCAGCCTCGGAGATCGCGCGCACGGGGGGCGACCCGATGGACCTCGCCATCACCTTCGACGACGGCCTGCGCAGCGTGTTGACCGAGGCGGCGCCGATCCTGAAGGACTTCGCTGCGCCGTGGAGCCTCTTTGTGGTCACCGACTGGAGCGATGGCGGTTCGCCCTGGACCACCAACGAGGTTCTGGGCTGGCGCGACCTCGAGCGTCTGTTTGCCGACGGCGCCGAAATAGGCAGCCACTCCGCGACCCATCCCGATTTTGGACAGCTGGACGGCCCCGCAGCCCGCTACGAACTGGACCGCTCACGCGCTATGATCGAGGCCCGGCTCGGCTTTGCGCCGACGTCGTTCGCAATCCCGCTCGGCCAGTCGGCCAACTGGACGCCGGTCGCCATGCGAGAAGCTAGGGCATCAGGCTATGATCTGGTCTACGCACAGGCCGAGGAGACGCGTCCGGCTGGCACCATCGCACGGACCTTCATCACGCGCTTCGACAACAAGCGGGTATTTTCGGCGGCTCTGTCGGGCGTCTTCGATCGGTGGGAGGAGTGGGGGTGAGTCAGGCGCGCATCGTTTCGGTCGTCGTCCCGACCCGCGACCGTCCGCAGTTACTGGACCAGGCGCTGGCGAGCATCCGCGCGCTGGAAGGCGCGGACCTGAGGTTCGAGATTCTGGTTGGCGACAACGGCTCCAACCACGATGCCACCGGCACGGTGACGAAGGCCCACGGCGCGCAGCACCTAATCGTGACGATTGCGGGCGCGGGCGCCGCGCGCAATGCTGCAATGCGGGCGGCCACCGGGGAGTTCCTGGCCTTCCTCGATGACGACGACGTCTGGACCGAGCAACATGTAAGGCCGCACTTGCAACTCTTCGACCGCCAGCCTGAGGTCGAGGCCGTCTTCGGTCAGGTGGTGATGGCCGATCCTGATCTGCGGCCGATCGCACGTCCCATCCCCGATGACGTCCGCTCCGACGGCGACCATCTAAAGATGATGCTGGACGGCTATTTCCCGCAGATCGGCGCCACGATGGCTCGTATAGGGGTACGTGACGCCTACGGTTATTTTGACGAGACCCTGATGGCCGACCAGGACTGGGACTGGCATTTGCGTGTAGCCGGCGGAGGGCATATGGAGCATGTTGCCGTGCCTTGCGTCTTGTTCCGTCAGCGTCCGTCGGGGTCCTACGATGCCTTGGTCCTGAGCCGGATTCCATATACGCGCAAGGTGTTCATGCGGCATGCCATTCCCGTCTGGCGCAAGTGGCGCTCGCCGAAAGCGTGGCTGCATTCCTATTTTGCTACCCTCTTGGGATTCTACACCTATTTCGCCGATGCGGCCGTGCAGCGGGCGGCCAAGGGGGATGCGAAGGGTGTGCGATTCGCGGTGCGTCATGCGCTGCTTGTGTTTCCGTTCCGGGCGGCAAGGCAGCTCGTAATGCCGACGCCGTTGCGCGCGGCGTTCTTCTGGTCGATCGGCCTGGGCGCCCGCCCACCGGCTGCCGAGGACGCGGCGCTGGACTGATGGGCATGGAGCTTAAGGATCGGATCGGCATGCAGGACGCCAAGGACCCGCCGAAGGTCAGCGCCGGTGCCCTGGTCATCAGCATCGTCATCGCCACGCACAACCGCAGCCATGACGTCCTGGAGAGCGTCGACGCCCTGCTGCCACAGTGCCGGGGCCAGCCGGTGGAGGTTATCGTCATCGACAGCGCCTCGGCGCCGGCGCACGCCGAGGTGCTGGAGACCCTGAAGGCGCGCGAGGGACTGAGCTTCATTCGGCTCGATGAGCCCGGTGTTGCCCGGGCCCGCAACGCGGGTTTCGAGGCAGGCAGGGGAGAATGGATTGCGCTGTTGGATGACGACGCCGTGCCGCGCCCCGGCTGGGTCGAGGCGGCGATCACCTACGCGGCCCGCTGTGACGTCCAGACCGCCATCCTGGCTGGGCGGGTGATCCCACACTGGCCCGACGACGCCGGCCGCCTTGAAATGCACCCGAGCCAGCTCGGGCCGCGCGCGCGCCTGTTATTGTCGGTGGTCGATGAGGACGGCTTCCTGGACACGACGGATCATCCCATCGGCGTCGGCGCCAACATGTTGTTCCGCCGCAGCGTGCTAGAGGCCCATGGTGGGTTCGACATCACGACCGGTCGGGTCGGCTCGAACCTGGCCAGCGGCGAAGAGGCCCAGATGATGACCGACTTGATTGGCGCCGGCTATCGTTGCTGGTACTCGGATGCCTTCGTAGTGGACCACAAGGTCCATGCTGGCCGTCTTACGCGCGCATGGCTCACGGAGCGCGCCCGCAAGGAAGGCGAGGTGGAACTAAGGGGCTTGAAAACGCCAGGCCAGAAGATCGCGCGCGCAATCAAGATGCTCATCGCCACCCCGATACTGGCCGTGCTCCAGATGCTCGACCGACCCGAACACGAATATTACCTGCGCCTGAACCACAACCTTGGCCTGTTGCGAAAGCTGTTGGCCCCGGCAAACTGAGGGGCTCAGGCGGCGGCCGGCGCGGCTCTCTGCGTCGGCCGATGAGCCCAGGCCATGATTGGTCGTTCAAAGAATCGCCATGAGACGGTCGCCAGGCCGATGGTCAACACAAGTTCGATGGGAGCCGAGATCCAATCCGGCGCTTCGAATACGACGCCGAACTTCCGGGCCGCTGCCTCGATGTCATAGAAGTGCACGAACTCGTGGAAGATGTAGCAGCCATAGCTGATGCGCCCCAGGCTGCGCAGGGGCCAGGTCTCCAGAAAGGCGACGAAACGCGAGGCCTGATCCCCCGCGATCTGGAAGACCAGAAGCGCGGCTGTTGCCGCGACTGCCGGCGCATAGAGGCGCCAGACGATCTCGTCCTTGAGGACAGTGAGGGGCGCGATGAGAAGGGCGAGCGCGGCCATGGCCTGGGCCGGCCTGGAAACTAGCCATGCCGGCACTCGCCGGTCGAGGTTCAGTCCTGCCAGACCGCCCAAGGCGAGATAACCAAAGCCGGTCATGGGATTCAGGCCGATGACCTTGGCCGATACTCCTGCCCATTCGAGGCCCACCTCAGTGACGAGACCCAGAACCACGAATGCAACGCAGATGTGTCCGGCGGCCTTGCTGGGAGTGAACAGCAGCAAAGGTGCAAACAACAGATAGAATTGTTCTTCGATCGCCAGCGTCCAGAAGTGGTTGAAATGGCCGACCCAGTGGCCGGTGGTCAGCACATAGATGTTCGTGGCGTAGAGCAGCATGGCTAGGCGCGCGCCGCCTTCGAAGCCATCGAAGTGAACGAACAGCGACGCGATCAGGAAAAAGCCGATCGTCGCGTAGTAGACGGGGAATATCCTGGCCGAGCGCCGAAGATAGAAGCGCCCCAGACCCGCAAGCGTCGTCGTCTCGCCCGCCTCGACCGCCACCCGCGTACAGGCCAGGATCCGGGTGATCAAGAGGCCGCTGAGCGCAAAGAAGAGCATTACCCCGTCGCCGCCGAGCGATCCATACGTGCCTTCATGGAACTTGTGGCTGATGAATACGAAAATGAAGGCGATCGCGCGTAGGCCGTCGAAACCCTTGATACGGCGTTTGTCGTCGAGTCGCATCGGCCGTCGTCCCGCGTGCCTCTATCGCGTGGCCGCTTGCCGGCCCGAGGACAAGGCGTCGGTCGCGCTGCTGGCTTCGGCGCCCTCCCGCGCGGTCAATCTGGCGCCCAACCGCAGGAGCGGCCGCTCGAAGAAATGCCAGGAGAGCGTCGCCAGCGCAACGGTAATGAAAAGCTCCAGGGCGAGTTGCACGATAGGCGGCCCGTCAATGTTTATGTGCAGCTTATGGAACACCGCCTGGACCTCGTAGAAATGGACGAACTGGTGCAGGATATAGAAGGCATAGCTCACCCGGCCGAGCGAGCGCAGCGGCCACAGGCTAAGGAAAGCCACGACCGGTGTCCGCTGATTGCGGGCGATCTGGAAAAGGAACAGGCCGGCAAACGTGCAGGTCAGGGGTCCCCAGACGTTCCATGAGTCCCGGAAGTATCCGAAGACCAGCGGGATTGCGATCAGCGTCAGGCCAGCCGCCGCCTGAGCTTGCGCACTCACCAGCCAGGCGGGCGGCTTGACGTTTTTCAAGGAGGCGACGAAGCCGCCGACGCCGAACATGCCGAAGGCGATCAGCGGATCAACGTGAATGGCGTTCGGGTGGGCCTTCACCGACACGAGCCAAGCCAGCGTCGCCGCGCCGGCTAGCATGAAGCCGATGCAAATCCGAACCAGGTATTTGCGCGGGGTGAACAAAAGGATCGGCGCGAGGAGCAGGTAGAATTGTTCCTCTGCCGACAGCGACCAGAGGTGACCGAAATGGCCGTGGTCCCCAGTCGGCGTCATCTCGATATAGATGTTGGTGCCGTAGAGGGCGTAGATCGTCGCTTCCATGCGCGAGAAGCCGACGAATGAGGTGAACAGCGAACCCAGCGTAAAAACACCGAGGCAGGCGTAATAGAGCGGGAAAATGCGCAGGCTGCGTCGCACATAGAAGTCACCCATCGACCGCCAGCTCGACTGGGTCCCGGCTTCGACCTTTCCGCGCATCTCCGACAGGATCGAGGAGATGAGCATGCCGCTGAGCACCAAAAAGACCCAGACGCCGACGGAGCCATAAGAATCGTGGTGCGGCAGGGTGGTCTTGTGACTGATGAAGACCATCAGGACGGCGATCGCGCGCACGCCGTCGAAGCCGGCTATACGGCCTTCCGCCGGCCGGACAACGACCCGGGCCGGCCGGCCGGCGAAAATCGCGCTCTGATCAATTGTTGTCATGGATCAATACTCGAGCCGATGCTCCGCAACCGAAACATGCTTCCAGGCCGGGCTGTCAGACTGTCTGCATTATAAGCGCCCAACCGTTTGTGACATCAATTCGACCAGAAGGCGTAGGCGTTTGAGCGCGACCTTCCAGCATGCATCTTGACAAGCCTGCCCTTCGACTGGGCTGGGTGTTCACACGCATTTACACAATCCACAATTGTTGCCTGACTAGCCGGTGAACGCAGGATAGGTTCCAGATTCCTGTAGACCGGCCCAAGGCCAGTCGCTATTTCTGAATTCCCTAGTATTGCCGTTAATGTATATTGTCCAAGGACCGTTGCTCTCGCCGTACACAGAGCTACCTTACCGGTAGGCCCGACACATTCTGGCACCCCCGCCGAAGTGTCGGGCCGCTCATTGCTTGCCCATTGCAATGGTGCCGGAATGTTGTCTCCGAGCCTGCCCGCTGACCAAAAGCGGTACGCATTTCGTCGGCCAGACCAGATATCCCGATGCGTCCGGCGCCGGTCGTCGCTGTCTGCATCCCACAATAGGACAAGGTGAGCGACCGGCTTTGTCATGATACGACGATTGGTACTTGTCGCGCCGAGGTAGGTCTTTCGTTCTGAGGATCCTGACATGATTCCGATCATCAAGCCCACGATGGGTGAGGCAGAGGCAGAGGCAGCGCGCCGCGTCATCCTATCGGGCTGGGTCACGCAAGGCCCCGAGGTCGCGGCCTTCGAGACAGAGTTCGCCACCTTCACGGGCGCGCCGCACGCTGCGGCCGTCTCGAACTGCACCACGGCCCTCCA
This sequence comes from Mesorhizobium sp. INR15, assembly GCF_015500075.1. Lineage (NCBI taxonomy): Bacteria > Pseudomonadati > Pseudomonadota > Alphaproteobacteria > Hyphomicrobiales > Phyllobacteriaceae > Mesorhizobium > Mesorhizobium sp. INR15. The sequence continues at coordinate 4,545,062 of NZ_CP045496.1, forward strand.
CCTAGCCCTGCTGGCGGCCGGGGTGAAGCCCGGCGACGAGGTGGTCACGGCCAGTCACTCCTACATCGCAACGGCCAATTCGGTGGCCTATTGCGGCGCGATCCCGGTCTTCGTCGACATCGATCCAACCACCTACAACATTGACCCGGCCCTGATCCAGCACGCGTTTTCGGCCAAGACCAGTGCGATCCTGATCGTTCACCAAATGGGCTTGCCCTGCGACATGGCGGCTGTGGTCGACATTGCCAAGGCCAAGGGCTTGCCCGTGATCGAGGACGCGGCCTGCGCCAGCGGCAGCGAGATATTCTGGGACGATCAGTGGGAGAAGGTCGGCAAGGTGCACGGCGACGTGGCGTGCTTCTCCTTCCACCCGCGCAAGATCATGAGTACCGGCGATGGCGGTATGTTGACCACCAAGCACGCTGACTGGGTCGCCAAATTCAAGTTGTTGCGCCAGCATGGCATGAGCGTGCCCGACACGGTCCGCCACGGCTCGGCCCAGGTGATCTTCGAGACCCACCCAGTGCTTGGTTACAACTATCGGATGACCGACATCCAGGCCGCGGTTGGCCGCGAGCAACTCAAGCGCCTGCCCGGCATCGTAGCCCGCCGCCGCGCGCTGGCCGCCCGCTATGCCGAATTGCTCGGCGAGGCGCAATGGCTGGGCCTGGTGCGCGAACCGTCCTACGCGCGCACCAACTGGCAGAGCTTCTGTGTGCGTCTGCCGGACTCCGCCGACCAGCGCACCGTCATGCAGGCCATGCTGGATGCCGGTATCGCCACCCGGCGCGGAATCATGTGCGCCCACCGCGAGGACGTCTATGCCTCGCAACCCCTGCGCATGTCCCTGCCGGAGTCGGAGGCAGCCCAGGATCATGCCATCGTCCTTCCCCTCTATCCCCAGATGACCGATGAGGATCAACAGAAGGTCGCCTCGACCCTGATCAAGGCCACACGGGTTCTAAATCCACGGCCCATGACTCCAATTCTGGAATTCAGGCGAGATATGATGGCGGTCCCACACCGAGGGCGGTCTCTTGGAAAGTGAGCGATAGGAATGGCGAGCGTCCGGCGCGCGGTGGTCGCGGTCTATTTCGAGAAATACGCCACCCTCATCCTCAATTTGGCGACGCTGTACGTCTCGTCGCGGTTTTTGACACCCAACGAAATCGGCGCTGCCTTCCTTGGCGCCAGCCTCGTCGCGCTCGCCGAGGGGATGCGGGATTTCGGCGTCACCAACTACATCGTCAGCGCCGAAAAGCTCTCGAAGGCAGAAATACGCACGTCCTTCACCATGATGCTGGCGGTCGCCATCGTTCTAACGACCGCCTTCGTCGCGACGGCGGGTCTCTATGCCGACTTCGCCCACGAACCGCGTCTGGAGAACTTTGTCCGCACCGTGGCGTTCGGCTATCTGTTCTCCAGCGTCGGCTCACCGATCGTGGCTCTGCTTCGCCGCGACCTGAAGTTCTGGAACATCGCGGCCATCAACCTGGGGTCAGCCCTGGTCGGCAACATCACCACCACTGGCTTGGTGATGATGGGCTTCGGCTATATGAGCTTCGCCTGGGGCTCGTTGAGCTATCCGCTCTCCACCTTCGTCTTTGCCATCCTCATGCGCCCGGACCTGTCCATCTTCCGGATCGAGTTCACCAAATGGCGCGAGATTCTGGCGTTCGGCGGCTTCAACACCGCGACCGGCCTTCTGACCACCCTCGGGGAGGTCATTCCGACCTTCATGCTGGGCCGGGCCAGCGGCACCACCGATGTCGGTCTCTACAGCCGAGCCCAACAGGTCACGCAGATGCCCAGCCGCCTGGTCATATCGGCTATCTCCGCGGTGGCCCTGCCAGGGTTCGCCGCCCATGCGCGCACGGGACGTCCCCTCAAGGCCCCCTATCTCAACGCCGTCGCTAGCCTGACCGCGTTCCACTGGCCGGGCCTGGCGATGGTCATCCTCTTCGCCTATCCCCTGGTGCACGTCCTGCTGGGACCGCAATGGGACACCTCCATCCCGCTGGTGCAGGTGATGGCGGCGGCCACCATGCTCTGCTTCCCCGTCCCCCTGATGTTTCCGGCCCTGGTAGCCGCCGGCGGAATCCGAGACACGGCCAAGGCCTGGATCATTTCCCTGCCGATCACCAGCCTGATCATGATCCTGGCGGCCCAGCATGGCCCCTTTGTCCTGGCGCTCTCGATCTTCGTCACCACGCCGATCCAGGTGGGCGCTGGCCTCTGGTTCCTGATGCGCCGGCTAAAACTGAGCGTCGGCGAATATCTGCGCGCGCTTGTGCCCAGCGCCGCCGCTACCGTCGCCACGGCGCTGGGCCCGCTTGTCGTCATCGGGCTGAACGGCTTCGACATGAACATATCGGTGTTGCAGGCGGTCTTGGGCGGCGGGCTTGGCGCCGTGTTTTGGTTCCTGGCCATGGGCTTGATTCGTCATCCCTTCGCCTCCGAGCTGGCCTATCTGCTGGGGAGGGCCCAGGCCCTGGCGCCTGCGCGCCTGCGCGCTCCCTTTGCCCTCATCCGGCGCTTTCTAGGCGACGACACCGAACAGGGACAGGCGCCTGTGCCGGCCCATACGGACAGCGAAATCAATATTCCGCGCCGTCAGGGCGGCGTGCAATCTGTTTGGTCTGTGATCAAAGGGCGACCGGCCGCTTCTTCGAACGATCGCCTGGATGGCAGACAAGCACGCACCGCAGGGGGGTTGGGTGATGAGCCACTCTGACGCCATCGATTCGGAGGGCGCGAACGCCGCCGGCTCGGATTTCAAGCGTGCGCTAGGCTATGTCGCCGCGCCCGCCGTGATCTCCGCTGCCCGCATCGTCACCCCCTTGACGACGCGGGGCGTTCACATCGCCTGGTTTGACGTCTGGAACTCGACCCTCGACCAGGCCCTGGACGCCCTGCCGGCTTTTCCCGGCTGCGATCGCGACCTTTATCGTGAACTCACCCAGCCTACGAGCGTCCGGAAGCGCCACGCCCTGGCGACGGAGAACGGCCAGCCGACCGCGCTCATCTCCCTGCGTCGCCGCCGCCGATACTGGGAGCCCGTCGCCTATCAAGCGCTTTCCGGCGTGATCGCGCCCGCGTCCTCTCCCGCCGCCCTTGGTCGGGCGCTGCACGCCTTGGGCGTCGAGGTGCGGATCGAGGCGGGGCTCGACAAGAGCGTCGTGGATCTCAATCCGCGATCCTACTGGTCCCCGGACAACTACCGCATCGACCTGCAGGGCGACTATCAGGCACGGTGGAGCCGCAATCACCGCAAGAATGTGCGCAAGGCCTGCCAACGTTGCGACGAGTTCATGCGGCTTCGCGTCGACGATGTGGGCGACCTGGAATGGTGCTGCGCCCAGTGGGGCCGCGTGTGGGAAAGCAACGACGCCGGGGAGACGGTGGCCGCCGAGGACCGCCTGCGGTTCTGGCGCGCCTTCATGAAACGGCAGACCGCCGACGGTCCGACCCAGTTCCACACCTTGGCTCTGCTCGACGGCGATAGGCGCACGGCCGGCACCGTCCTGATGTGCCAGGCCGGCATCGTGCTCGGCCAATGCATCGTCCGCGACCCCGAATACGACAGCTTTTGGGTCGGTGTCCGCATAATGGAGGGGTCGATCGAATGGGCGGCAAGCGCTGGGCATCGCCACTTCGATCTCGGCTCCGGGCAAGACTACAAGCAGAGTTGGGGCGAGCCCGTGGCGGGGCGTTATGGTGCGATCTTTCGCCCACGTGCGGTCAGCGCGCTCTATCGGTTGGGGCTTCTGTGACTTCGCTGCGTGAATTCAATTTCGTTTGAACAGCACAGTGACAGTCGCTTGTTGAGCGAGCCGGCTCGAACTTGCATTATCGAGAACGGCGACCGACCCACTGCCAGTGATGCCCCGGAAGCCGAGCAGGCACTTCACCGATGAGTGCCACAAAGCCGGGGAAAACAGCTCTGGGAGGTTTGTTTCAAAGTTGCTAATATTACCACTGATGCCCAGCCGGCACGCCATCCCTCGGAGGCGGTTAGGCCGGACGGTCAGGAAGATTGTACGCCAACAGGCTGTCGGGCCGTTTGAGCGGATCCGCCACCTTGCCGAATGAGCCCGCGCGGCCCGGCGCCGGTGGGGTTGGGGCTAACGGCGCCGGGCCTGACCGGCAGGATCCACTAATTTCGCGCGCCGGTGACATCGAGATATATGCTATTGATTATATAAGAAGAATTCATCCAAACGAATGACGAAGGGGTAGAGGGCGCCGCGTGATTGGCAACTGGCCTACCCCGAATTGAAACAGCAAATGTCGGACCTGCATGCCACGTTGTCAGCTAAACCAGGCTGACGCCGCTTCATGCTTATTCGAGCTACGCTCAAGAAACCCCCAAAAGCTCGCCTAAGCGGAGCGGCAGGATCGGAGAGATTTGCAACTCGGCGCAGCTCTCGTTCCATCGCTGCAGATGCTCACCGACGGGAATTCCGCTGCGGTCAGGCCAGCGGTTGAGAGCGCCGAGCGCTTCTATGCAATCAGGAGCCTGGTCGTATTCAGCGAGGATTGTCAGGCTCATTGCCTGCGCGAACGGATTGAGACCGGGAATTTCGATCTCCCTGCGGTTGTTGGCGAACCAGGCGGCGGCGTCGCGGGTGAGGCCTTGGCTATGGGCAAGGGTCGCATAGGCGCGAACAATGTTCTGGCGATATTGGGCGATGGCGTCACCGAAAGCGTTATCGCCGACGAACGGTGGATTTTGTTTCCAGCCCTCCGCCAGACGTCCGAGGCCGCGCAACGAGAATGCTTCGACCATGGCTTCCTCAAGCCATTGGCAGGGTGCCTTCGGCTCGGCGTCGGCTTGCCAACTGTTAGCAAACACATGGCCGAGTTCATGGCCGAACTGATAGGCGAGCTTCGACCAGTCCCGCTCGCCGCTGTCGACTATGATCCACGCCATATCGCTTTCGTCTGGATGCAGCCAGATCACGGGTGGGCCGGAGGTACGTTCGTCGACACGCAGTCGCGTCGGCTGGCGGTTGGAAACGAGGTGGAGGTCGTGCAGGCAGGCATGTCGCATCCGCTCGATGACCTGAGCGACGGCGCCTTCCAACATGCGGCCCCAGTCACCGGCAAGCTCGATCGGTGCGGTGATGAGCGTCGTAGAGATAGGCTCAGGAGACATCGCTGCCGATCTCTTTTCACGAGCGCCCGAAAAGCCGCACCCCCCAGCGTTAGACACAGTGCGGGTGAGCCCGCAGGCAATGTTAACAGGATATCGCCGCCTTATCATCATTCCCTGATGCTTCGACGAACGATGCGCTGTCCTAGTGCTGAATCCTAAAGGTGAGATGAGGTCTTCTAACCCCGCTACCGCGACCCGGCAATCAAGCGCATCGGATGGAGCGGCACGGGCGAGTCCCGCTCGGGGCGGGCTAGCCCAGATCTGGGCCTGGAGGCGGTAGCGCCATCCAGTATGGGGGTATCGCCCGCGTCCCGCAAAAGCTCTCTCGCGCGTTCAATCCCATCACTCACATGATATTCATGATCGCCGAAGGTGATGTAGCCATAGACCTGCCGGTTATCCAAGTACTGTTGGATTCCGGCTTTCCTGGCACTATCGGCAAAGACAATGTACTCGTAGCGAGAGGTCTCATCCTCATACGTCAACTCGTTCAGCACGTCGGTCCGGATGAGATAGGTGCAGTGCACGAGCGGCATTTCGATGACGCCTCGCACGTGACGATTAAGCACCCAGGAATATTGATCGCACTCGATATAATAGCCGTTACCATCAATCTCGGCGTGGTAGTTGGAATAGTATCGATCCGGAGAAATGGAGCGCAGCAATGGAGCAACGATAGGAAGGTCGAGCGCCACAAGCTCTCGCAGCGTGGCTGGACGCACGAAGTTGTCGACATCGGCGACGAAATAGAAATCGCAGTGGTGCTCCGATGTTTTGGCCAAGCTCATGTTGCGGAGCCGTCCAAGTACTTTGAAGCGCGTCTCATTCCACTCGTGCTCGCGAAACTGCTCAACCCGTTCGACGACGTCAGAGGCGTCCATCTCAACCGCCGCGTACAGGTGGCCAACGCGCTCCACCCATTGACGCAATATGCGCTCGGTTTTGTCCGTGTTGTTGTTGGTTCGTATGTAGAGGACAATCGATTCTTTCGGATAGTCGAGCGCCTCGATGCACTCGAGGTAAAGCGGCAGTGCGGGTTCCTTCTGTTTTGCCAGGATCGCTACGAGAACGCGCGGCATGCCATGCAGGCGCATCGCAGTGAACGCTGCAGGACCAGCCTATGCTGGTCGAGCAGGCTCTCGGCGCCAACCTTGCCCAATGCACGAGGCTCGCGCACCTCCAATTTGTCTGAGGCGAAACGCGCATTGGCTGCCACGCGCTGTACCATGTGACTGGGCAGCTTATCTGAGGCCAGCAATTTTAGGCAGGCATCGAGTGACTCTCGATAGGCGCCAGCCCAGTATGCGTTAACGGCAAACTCGTCGAGCAGCCCATAGTCGTATACCCATCCCTGCACGAAAAGTCCTGGTGGCTTGTTGATGTTCAAACCGCGCCGGGCATATTCCTGCCCCTCCGCGTTCCTGCTCCGGTCGCGGCAGTAACGGCTTGCCGCATGCAGGGCCTCGGCGCGGGTAGGCACCATCTGTGTCGCTTGCTCGAACACGGCGACCACCTCTTCGAATGGCTGGTCGAGAGCTGCCATCAAATTACCCGCCTCGAGAGAACTTACGTAGATTTCCTCGTTCCAAAATCCTTGTTTGGTACGCTGCAGATAGTGTTCCAGCGCTTTTTCACGTTCACCGCAGTCCCTGTAGCTCTGTGCCAGATAAAACGTATAGCGCGATACGAGGAACGGGTCGGCTTCGGTTTTCAGCACATTTTCCAACGCCGCCGCGTCGTCTTGATACTTTCGCGGATTTTGACTGCGCGCCCCACCGCGTCCCGTGGCGATACGAAATCCTCTGGCATCCTGCCGAGAGATCGGACAGGCCGGGGCATCGAGATATTCATGCAGCACGCCCTTGAAGGAGAAGGGGAGCCGGTTGCGGCAGATCTGAGGTCGGTAGAATAAAATATCGCCATGGGAGACTTCAACATTGTACAAATCCTGGTCCATCAGCGACTTGAATGCGATCGGATCGAAATCGGGATCGAGGATCAGCACATCGTCGGCATCGATGATCATTGCATAGTCGACCTCGCCGACTTCGCGCAGTCGCTCAAGGGCGAAAGTCCTGTTGTATGCGAAGTCTCGCCAAGGCTCGTCAATAACGGCTCCCGGCACATTGCGCGCCGTGAGAAAGCCTCGGATCAGTTCCTGCGTGCCATCTTCGGAACCCGTGTCGATGATCAACACATAGTCAACAATGGGAAGCGCGCTGTCGAGGCATTTCAGGATGACCTTTGCCTCGTTCTTGACGATCATGCAGAGGCCGATGGTGCTCATGCTATTTCCTCGTTGGAGCGGCATTCGCTATAGGGCTTCTTCGAGATGGTGGAATGGCACGCTCATGCAATTCACCGCGTCCGCACGCGGTAGCAGTGTCGCGGCGTGCGTACGCGGCGGTAGTGAGGCTGTAGCCATGATCAGCCAAGGTGCCGGACATCCTTCAAGATTGGCGTCCCATTCCTAGTTTTCGTAGCCAGACGGTTACCTCGCAACATGCCGGGCATTGGCGGGTTAGCCAACATTCATGCTGGTGCAAAAGGGTACTCTTTTCGGAGGAGCCTGCTCTCACCCGCGAATCGTCCGGCATCAAACATTAGACGTATAAGACTTCATAGCGGTGCCAGGTAAAAATATCTAAGCCACGGATTTGCATCATATTTTCCTTGGTGTCCAGGATACTACCTCGGATTGCGTGGTGTAAATCGATCCATTTACAATTCGAATATTTCCAACTTACTTAATGCTCATTAACGAGAGGGGAGCCACTGGCCAGTCAAGAGCTGTCTGTCCGTGGAAGTCTGCAAAGCTAGGAGAATATCGGGAGCGAGCCTGTTTTGTGCACGAGAGGCACAGCGCGGTTGCTTGCTGGCAACGCGCCGCGTCTGTTTCATTGGCCGACGTATTTCCGAATTTGGTGCTCCCTCGCAAGTAGACGGTTCCCTCGCAGGTTGTCGCTGGCAAATCAGCGCCACCGATTGGGGGTGCGTATTGTATCAGTTGAAATCGTCCAAGATCTGGGCCGTTCGAACTCGCGACTTCGACAAGCGTCGAGATCCTGATGCCGTTCGTCCCGACGTGTCCGAAATCCTCTTCGTAGATTCCGGCGTATCCGCTTTCAGCGAGGTTTTGCGGCACCTTAGGCCTGAGGTCGGAGCAATCGTCCTCGACGCCAAGAAGCCGGCGGCACGCCAGATGGCGACTGCGGTCGGCGGGCTCGGGGGACTCCAGGCGATCCACGTCATTGCTCACGGCGCGCCAGGGCGCGTGGCCTTTGCTTCTGGCGACTGGTCGTCCGAGACGTTGGCAAATGAGGCCAGCGACCTCGCCACGATTGGCGGCTCGCTCGACGAAGGCGGCGCTCTTGGGTTGTGGAGCTGCCGGGCGGGCGCTGGGTCCGAGGGGTCTGATTTCATTGTTTCGCTGTCGAGGGCGGCCGGTAGGCCGGTCGCGGCAGCTTCGCACGACGTCGGTGCGCGAGCGCTCGGCGGATTTTGGGAACTGAACATGCGGACCGAAGGCGCCGAGGCGCGTTCGCCGCTGACGGAGGTGGGCATGGGAATCTACGCGGGAATTCTGATCGCAGAGGTAATGGTCACCGGCACCTTGCCGGTGGGCAATATGGCCGGGCCGGTCACCTACTACATCGTCGACTCGGATCAGAAGGCTATCGTCGGCCAGGTCATGTTGCCCGGTGCCATGCCGAAGGCAACGCCGGTATCCATGGCGGTCAAGGTGCCGAACATAACAGCCCCGCTGGCCATCGGTACATTCGACGACAGCGGTAACTTCCAGCCTTCCAAGATCCTGAGCGTGAGCGCCTCGGCCAAGCCGACCGGCGCGATGGGGCCATCCGGCAGATGATCGCAGGATCTCCTGACCTTCTTCTCTTCGCCGCGCCGGCCATGCCGGCCTTTGTTCCTCTCGTGAGCTGACTTCGCGTCAAAAGGACCTCGCCATGGCCCGCGTTTCTGAAATTCTCTTTGTCGACCTCTCCGCGCCCGATCTCGGGACCATCTTGGGCAACCTGCGACCGAAGGTCGAGGCGATCATGTTGGACGGCGGCCGGCCGGCGGCCCGCCAGATCGCCGAGGCGCTCGAAGGGCGCAGCGGGTTGGATGCCGTGCACATTATCGCGCACGGCTCGCCGGGACAGGTGCATTTCAGCTCAGGCACTTGGTCGGTCGACACGCTGGAAGATGCAGCGGACGACCTTGCGGCGATCGGCAAGGCGCTAAGCACCAAAGGCGATTTCAGGCTGTGGAGCTGTGAAACGGGCAAGGGCAGGGCAGGCGAAGCGTTCGTCGAGGCGCTGAACGATGCAGGCGGCGCCCAGGTCAGGGCAGCGACGGGGCTCGTGGGCGCCAAGGCGCTGAACGGGACGTGGGACCTTGATGGTCAACGGGCGATGCCTCCAATGACCGAAACAGGGGCAGCAAGATACGCGGCCATTCTGAGTCTCGAGGTCACGCTTACGGGCTTGCTTGATACTTCTTCTTTCGGTGGAGTATCTAGTACGTATCCTGTGCAATATTACATAACAAATTCTTCTGGAGTAATTGTAGATAGTTTTACGCTACCATCAAGAACTGTAAGCTCGACATTTTCGTCCGCTCAAATGATTGTTAATGTACCGTCTAGCGGTTCTTATAATATAACAGCACTTGTACCAACCAGCAGCAATTCGAATATCTCAAGCTATAGTGTCATAAGCGCCGGTTCAATCACGATCCCAGTCTCCGGGCCCGTGACCCTTAGCGGCGCGGACACCGACTCCGATGATGGTGTGTTCAGGTTAACCGCTGCTTCGTATACCGCCAACACTGGTGCCACCGGCTCTACGGGAGCCACTGGTTCTACAGGCGCAACTGGCGCGGCGGGCGGAACAGGCGCCGCGGGTCAGACGGGCTCAACTGGCACGGCGGGCGGAACAGGCGCCACGGGTCAGACGGGCTCAACTGGCGCGATGGGTTCGACTGGCACTGCAGGTGCGACGGGCGCGACCGGTGCTGCTGGCGATACCGGCGCGACCGGTGCGTCTGGCGAGACCGGTGCGACCGGAGCCTCTGGCGATACTGGTGCGACCGGTGCGTCTGGTGCGACCGGAGCGTCTGGCGATACCGGTGCGACCGGTGCTGCTGGCGATACCGGCGCGACCGGTGCGTCTGGCGATACCGGTGCGACCGGTGCTGCTGGCGATACCGGCGCGACCGGAGCCTCTGGCGAGACCGGCGCGACCGGGGCCTCTGGCGAGACCGGTGCGACCGGTGCGTCTGGCGCGACCGGTGCGTCTGGCGAGACCGGTGCGACCGGTGCGTCTGGCGATACCGGCGCGACGGGTGCCGCTGGTGATACCGGCGCGACCGGTGCGTCTGGCGATACCGGTGCCACGGGTGCCACTGGTGATACCGGCGCGACCGGTGCGTCTGGCGATACCGGCGCGACCGGTGCGTCTGGCGAGACCGGTGCCACGGGTGCGTCTGGCGATACCGGCGCTACGGGTGCCACTGGTGATACCGGCGCGACCGGTGCGTCTGGCGAGACCGGTGCGACCGGTGCGTCTGGCGATACCGGCGCTACGGGTGCGTCTGGCGAGACCGGTGCGACCGGTGCGTCTGGCGATACCGGCGCTACGGGTGCGTCTGGCGATACCGGCGCGACGGGTGCCGCTGGTGATACCGGCGCGACCGGTGCGTCTGGCGATACCGGTGCCACGGGTGCGTCTGGCGATACCGGCGCGACCGGTGCGTCTGGCGATACCGGCGCTACGGGTGCGTCTGGCGATACCGGCGCGACCGGTGCGTCTGGCGATACCGGTGCGACCGGTGCGTCTGGCGCATCTGGAACAACAGGCGCGACAGGCTCCAACGGGTCGACGGGTTCGACTGGTGCAACCGGAGCTGGAGGCGCAACGGGTCATACCGGTTCCACAGGCTCAACTGGGGCCACAGGTCGTACGGGAGCTACGGGTTCCACCGGCCATAGCGGGGCGACAGGCGCAACTGGCGCGACAGGTCACTCCGGCGCTACGGGTTCAACAGGTGCTACCGGCAATGCTGGAGTGACTGGCTCGACAGGTGGAACGGGCGCGACAGGAGCCTTGGGTGCGACTGGCACCACGGGTGCGACTGGTAGCCCTGGGACGACTGGCTCAACTGGCGCCGCAGGCTCTACGGGCTCGATTGGTGATACCGGTGCTACAGGTGCGACTGGCGATACCGGTGCGTCTGGCGAGACCGGTGCCTCGGGTGCGACTGGCGATCCTGGAGCCACCGGCTCGACGGGTGCGTCTGGCGATACCGGCGCCACCGGTTCGACGGGTGCGTCTGGCGATACCGGTGCTACGGGTGCTGCTGGCGATACCGGCGCGACCGGTGCGTCAGGCGATACCGGCGCCACCGGGTCGACGGGTGCGACTGGCGATACTGGTGCGACCGGTGCGTCTGGCGATACCGGTGCCACGGGTGCTGCTGGCGATACCGGCGCGACCGGTGCCACGGGTGCTGCTGGCGATACCGGCGCGACCGGTGCGTCAGGCGATACCGGCGCCACCGGGTCGACGGGTGCGACTGGCGATACTGGTGCCACGGGTGCGTCTGGCGATACCGGCGCGACGGGTGCGACTGGCGATCCTGGAGCCACCGGGTCGACGGGTGCGACTGGCGATACTGGTGCGACCGGTGCGTCTGGCGAGACCGGTGCCACGGGTGCTGCTGGTGATACCGGCGCGACCGGTACGTCTGGCGATACCGGCGCCACCGGTTCGACGGGTGCGACTGGTGATACTGGTGCCACAGGCGCGACGGGTGCGACTGGCGATCCTGGAGCCACCGGCTCGACGGGTTCAACTGGCGATACTGGTGCGACCGGTGCGTCTGGCGAGACCGGTGCCACGGGTGCTGCTGGTGATACCGGCGCGACCGGTACGTCTGGCGATACCGGCGCCACCGGTTCGACGGGTGCGACTGGTGATACTGGTGCCACAGGCGCGACGGGTGCGACTGGCGATCCTGGAGCCACCGGCTCGACGGGTTCAACTGGTGATACTGGTGCCACAGGCGCGACCGGCGATACCGGAGCAACTGGTGCTTCTGGAGCAACAGGTACGACCGGGTCAACGGGGTCCACCGGGCCAACAGGCGCTACTGGCTCGACAGGTTCCACCGGTGCTACAGGGCACGCTGGTGTAACCGGAGCGACTGGGCACACCGGTCCGACCGGAGCCACCGGGTCCACTGGTGCGACCGGTCATGGCGACCACGATCATGACAACAATGGCAACCACAATCACCATGGTCACAACGGCAATCACGACCATGATCGCCACGACGGCAATGGGAACCGCCACGACAATGACCGTGGTAACAATGGCCGTGGTGACCATGACAATGGTCATGGAAGGCATGGCGAAGATGGGCACGGTTCGACCGGCAACGGCCAGGGCGGTAACATCTCGACTGACACGCTTGGACTGAAAGACATCAAGCAGTTCATGCAGTCTGGCAGCCCCGCTGACAGCCAGGACTTGTTCAGGCAACTCATCGGCCTCGCTATCATTTCGGTGGCGACGGATCTTCTGCACCTGCTGACCTCGGTGGCAGGCTTCGGTCAGACCCAGAACAACCACTCTGGGTCGACCTTGGACCTGACCTCGGACAAGCAGAGTGCCGGGTTTGCTCAGACCGACGACACACTGAAAAAGGCTCTGAACAATATTCTGAAGCCGCATGACTGAGCGGTTGAAAACAATGCGCGCGGACCCTGCTGGAAGGCAGGGCCCGCGCGTGCGCGCTTCCAGTGCCGGCAATCGTCTCTTCTCGTATGCCTGTTGGAGATACAGACGGTTTTGCCAAATTATGTTGCGACAACGCGCAGGCGGCATTTTCGAACTGTTGCTTCTGGTTAGCGGGAGCGGGGCACTGTGAGCGTACAACTCAGCCAAGGGCCTAAACCGAGCCCGAACAATCCTGACGCGCAACCGGATGCGGCCGGCAAGCATCCGAGTGAGGGTATAGCGCAACCGACTCCAGGCGGGCCTGCCGAATTCGGCCAGGTCGCTCCGCGCCTGAGGGCTATGATCAAGGTCGCCCGTTATCACGGTGTCGAGCTCGACCCGAACGAATTCAGGGCCGCGAGCACAGGCACCGTCCCGACCGCCGCGGACCTCTCTCAATGGGCGCAGAGTGGTGGGATGTGGTCGCGCGCGATTCGCGTCCGCTGGTCGCATCTCCTGCGCTTCGAACAAACCGGACCGGTCGTTCTGCTGTTCAGCGATGGTCGCGCTGCCTTGCTTACTGGCGCTAGCGCCGAACGCAATCTCATTTTCCTGACGAGCGTCGATGCGCCGGATGGAGCCGAGGCGATTGCGATCGACGAGTTGAGGTTGTCGCGGGTCTGGACGGGCGAGGCGGTGCTGCTGCGTCCTGAGCGATCCTTCGTCGCCGCCGATGCGCCTTTCACCTTCCGCTGGCTCATGGATCTTGTGCGGCTCGAGACTAGGCCGCTGCGCGACATTGGCATCGCTTCGTTCACGCTCAGCATCCTGACAATCCTGCCACCCCTCATCGTCATGACCGTGGTCAACAAGGTGCTGCAGTTCAACAGCATCTCAACCCTGGCATTGCTGAGTGCGGTTATAGTCGTCGTTTTCGCGTATGAGACCCTGCTCGGCCACGCGCGACGCATGATCATCAACGTGGTCGGCGCTCGCCTGGACACCAAACTGAACTTGCATGTCTTCGGCCGACTGTTGCGCCTGCCACTTGACTATTTTGAGCGCCATCCAGCCGGCGAGACACTGTACCATCTGGCACAGGTCTACCGCATCCGCGAATTCCTCACGGGCAAATTGCTCAGCACCTTCCTGGATCTGATGACGCTCTGTGTGCTCATCCCGGTCATGTTCTATATCAATGCAACACTCGCTTGGATGGTGCTCGGCTGCGCCGTCTTGATCATGCTGATCATCCTCGCTTTCCTTGCGCCGTTGCGGATCAGCTACCAACGCGTGGTGGATGCGGAGACCTGGAAGTCGGCCGCGCTCGGCGAGACTGTCGTCGGTATCAAGACGGTGAAGGCACTTGGTCTCGAGCCGCAACGCAAGGCGCTTTGGGACGAACGAGTGGCGGACGCGGGTAAGGCGCGCCTCGCTTTTGGGCAACTCGCCAATTGGCCGCAAACCCTCGTAACGCCAATTGAGCGCGCCATGGTATTGGGCACCATGCTGATCGGGGCTTACTTGGCCATGAACGACAGCACTGGCTACATGGTCGGCAGCCTGTTCGCCTTCATGATGATCGCCCAACGCGTCGCGCAGCCCCTTGTCGGCCTGGCGCGTCTGGTAGAGGACTACGAAGAGGTCGGCGCGGCCATTGGCGAGGCGGCATCGGTTCTTAACCGTCCGTTGGAAAGCAGTTCCAATTCAGTAGGCCTGAGGCCAAAACTCGTCGGCGAAATCAAGTTCAGCGACCTGACCTTCACTTACATGGGTACCAAGACGCCGGCGCTCGACCGGGTCAGCTTCGACATCCCGTCTGGCTCAATGTTCGGCATTGTCGGGCGGAGCGGGTCGGGAAAATCGACCATCGCGCGCCTTCTGCAAGGCATCAACCGCGACTACAGCGGGTTCCTCAAGCTCGACGGGGTCGACCTCAAGGAAATCAACCTGCGTCACCTCCGCCAGGGCCTAGGTGTGGTCCTTCAGGATAACTTCCTTTTCCGCGGTTCGATAAGAGACAACATCATCGCGGGACGTCAGGGTTTGACGCTTTCGGATGCCATGCGGGCTGCTCATCTCGCCGGCGCGGCTGAGTTCATCGAACGCATGCCGAATGGCTACGATACTTACATTGAGGAAGGCTCGCCGAACCTGTCGGGCGGGCAACGGCAGCGGTTGGCAATAGCCCGCGCACTCATTCACAACCCGACCATCCTGATACTGGACGAAGCGACAAGTGCGCTTGATCCGGAGAGTGAAGCGGTGGTCAGCGACAACCTCATGCGTATTGCCAGCGGCCGAACGATGATCATCGTGTCGCACCGGCTGGCATCGCTGACCGAGTGTGACCAGATCCTTGTCGTGGATCAAGGTAAGGTTCTCGATGTCGCGCCACATTCCGTCCTTCTCGAACGGTGTGGCGTCTACCGCCAGCTTTGGCTCCAGCAGAATCGGCATCTGGAAGGCCGGCGTGGCCGACTGGCGGCTGTGCCACCCGGGATGATGTGAGCTGGCCATGAGCGTCACCGCTTATTCCTCAATTCCTGCTCGCCGTCCTCGCGCAAAGATCAGCGATCCTACGGCCCCGGCCATTCTCGAATTCCAATGGCCATCGACAGCCGTCGCCAATGCGCCGATACCGCGAGTGGCTCGCAGCATCGTCTGGGTCGTATTCAGCCTGGTCGTCGCGCTGATAACCCTCGCAGCGCTGATACCGGTTGACCAAGTGGTCACGACGAGGGGGCTGGTGGTGGCTCAGTCGCCTAACATCGTCGTTCAGCCGCTTGAGACAGCGATCGTCCGCTCTATCGAGGTGCGCGAAGGACAGCATGTGAAGGCCGGTCAGGTGCTTGCCCGCCTCGACGCCACGTTTGCCTCGGCCGATCTCACGGCATTGGCCGCTCAAGTCACGACCCTCGAAGCCGAGGTCGCTCGCCTGAAGGCCGAGGCCGACGGAAGGTCATTTACCTATGACGGGCTGGATCCGAGTTGGACGCTACAGGCTTCGATCTTCGAACGTCGCAAGGCGGTCTATGACGCCAAGCTGGAGAGCTTCGATCAACAAGGTGACCAACTCAGTTCTGTCATCTCTCGCTCCCAATCGGATGCCGAAGGTTACAAGCACCGCTTGGCCGTCGCGGGGTCCATCGAGCAAATGCGCAAACAGCTTGAGGTAAGACAGGTCGGAAGCCGCCTCAACACGCTGCTTGCCGAGGACAACACAGCTGAAATGTCGCGAGCTCTTACCAACGCCGAGCAGACATCCGAGGCCAGCAAGCGGCAGCAGGCGGGTGTCGCGGCCGAGCGTGACGGCTTCGTCCAGAGTTGGCGCGCGGACGTGTCGCAGAGCCTGTCGGAAGCCAACTCGCGAATGTCCGACGCCCACGAGCTCCTCAACAAGGCCAAGCTTCGCAAACAGTTGGTGGAACTGAGGAGCGAGGCCGACGCCATTGTTCAATCTGTGGCCAAGGTTTCCGTGGGGTCTGTTCTGCAGTCTGGCGAGCGGTTGATCACACTGGTCCCCGCTGACGCGGTGCTCGAGGTGGCGACGAACATCATCGGCCGTAGCAGTGGCTTCGTCCATGTCGGTGATCCCGTCGCAATCAAATTCGATACCTTCCCCTATTCGCAATATGGCCTGGCTCACGGCACTGTACGCTCAGTCAGCCCGGACTCCTTCTCCGCCAGGGATCAGGTGCGCGACCCGAACAGCTCCTTGGCCATGCTGCCTTCTGATACCGACCAGTTCTACCGCACGCAGATTTCCATCGACGATGTTGCCCTTCATGGTGTGCCCGCCGGCTTTACGGTCACCCCTGGCATGCCTGTCACAGCTGATGTGAAGGTCGGCCGCCGCACGGTGCTCAAATATATCCTCGGCGCGATGCTGCCGATCGGCCAGGAAGCGATGCGGGAGCCGTAAAATGGTGATGATGGATCGATTGGCCGGACACATCCACCCGGCGCTGGCGTTGCGTAGAGGGATTCAGCTGGCTGAAAAAGGCAAGCTCGCCAAAGCCTTTCCGTTGATGGCAATCGCTGCTCGTGCCGGCATTCCAGAAGCGGAATGCCGCGTCGCCCGCTTCTATCTGGAGGGATCGGGCGTCCCGCCAAGCCGATTGGAAGGAACGCGCTGGCTGCGGCGGGCTGCTGACCATGGGAGCGCCGATGCGCAGGCTCTCCTTGCCGCGCTTTACACCGCCGGGCTGGCTGAACACGAGGACAACGCAGGAACCAGCAGTTCAGAAAGTCTGTTCAAGTCGCAATCTTCACGAAAGCCTGATTTCGAGGCGGCACTTCCGTTCGCTCAAAAAGCTGCGGCGGCCGGCTCAGCAACCGGGCAAGCCATACTTGGTTATATTCTCAGCAAAGGCCCAACAGCCATGCGCGATCTCGATGCCGCGCACAGCTGGTACGAGAAATCCGCAGCGGCCAGTTGTCCGGAAGGGTGCCTTGGGCTCGCCCTGTCACTCGCCCGTCGCAGGCAACCGGAGCACAGAACGAGGATTGCCGAGGAGTTGCGGCGGGCAGCCGATGCAGGTCTGCCGACGGCGATCTATCTTCTTGCGGTCCTCACCGAGCACGGAATGGGCGTGCCGGTCGATCGCGAGTCAGCTTTTGAGCTTTATCAGCTTGCTGCGGAAAAGGGCCTGGCCTCGGCCCAATTCAGGCTGGGGCTTTCTCTTATCGAGGGCAACTTGTCAGGTCAGGATCCCGCAGCTGGCGAGGCGTGGATGCGTCGCGCCGCACTGGCCGGAAATCCCGAGGCCGCCTATCGTATCGGCGAGCAATACGTAAAGCGTCCCCAGCCGGAGTATGCGGAGGCAGCGACCTGGTATCGACGCGCCGCGGACGCAGGCCACCACGCAGCTGCCCGCGCCTTGGCTTCGCTTTATCTTTCTGGGAATGGAGTGGCTCAGGATGCCGAGGAAGGAACCCGCTGGCTGCGCGTCGCCGCAAACAGTGGCAATCGTGAATCCCAGGTTGACCTCGCGAATCTTATTCTTGAGAACGCCGGCGATCTCAAAGATGGTGTAGATGTCGCCGAATGGTTTGAAGCGAACGCGTCGTCAGGGGAAGCAGTCGCTGCCTTCAATCTCGGACTTTGTTTTGCCGAGGGGGTCGGAGTGCGCAAGGACCAGGAACTGGCAGCGAAGTGGATGAGGCGCGCAGCCGAAGGCATGGCACAGGCGCAATATATGTATGCGCGCCTGCTTCAGGATGGACGCGGTGTGCCCGCTGACCAGAAGCAGGCAAGGCTTTGGTTTGAGCGGGCGGCCAACGCTGGAATGGGGGACGCGCAGGTGGCGCTTGCCGAAATGCTCTACAATGGGCGCGGTGGAGAGCGCTCGGCTCTAGCCGCGGCCCATCTTTTCAAGCAGGCTGCCGCCACCGGCCATGTTGGTGCGATGTTTGCAATCGGTGCTTTGTACGAGAACGGGCAGGGGCTTACTCTCGATCGGAAGGCGGCGCAGAAATGGTTCGCGGCCGCTGCGGAGCGAGGTCACGGACACGCCCAATTCATGCTGGGCCGCTACCTCTCCAAAGGTGTTGCCGGTGAGTACGATCCAGTTGCCGGCCGTATTTGGCTCAAGCGGGCTGCCTCTCAGGGTATCGAGGAAGCAGCCGACTATCTTGCTGGTTTTCAAGACAGACGCGAAGGTTTAGGTCGCTCTAATGCGAGGGTTCCAAGGGGCTGAGGCCCTGGCGCTCAACTCTTGATGTATTCGCCGTCGAATCCAGCGAACTTCGTCAGGCCCCGAGAATCGAGCAGGCGGACATGGCCCTGGCGGAATTCGATAAACTTCCGCTCGCGAAGTTCCCGCAACATTCGATTAACATGGATCGGAGTAAGGCCAAGGGCGTCAGCCAGGTCATATTGGGTGAGCGGGCAGTCGAAGCCGTTGCGGTCAACTGCACCTACTCGTTGCAGACGCGCTGTCAGCTCGAGCAGCAAATGTGCTGTCCGCTCCAACGCGTTGCGTCGTCCTACGTTGGCAAGGTGCTGAGCTGTAACTGCCCCGTTGCGCAAGAGGGCTCCAACGATGAACGAGAACAGATGAGGCGATTTCATAGCAGCAAGCGTCAATGTCTTGGTGGGTGCCACCAGCAAGGAAAGTTCAGTTTGAGCTACGAAGGTCCCAATAGAGCCGCTTTCAGGTGCCTGAGAAAGAACGACATCTCCAGTCAGGGCAAAATCGAGAATTTGTCGCTGCCCGTCTGGAAGCTCATGGGAGATGCACCCCCAACCCGACTCGACGATGTAAACACGATCGCTGTCGTCACCTTGGCTGAAGATTACCGCGTCAGCTGGATATCGCTTCGCGGTGAAGCCGAGAGTCTTGATCAGAGCGGCGTCATCATCGTTGAGTCCAACATATGACGAACGGTGCTCATCTCCTTTCGAAAAAGAACGTGAAGCCTGTGCCATATGCACCCCCTACCCAATTCCATATGTACCCTCCTGACGCTCATCACGTATACTAAATTTTATGTAATGATCCTTGTTCCAGACCTCGCCAAAAGAAGGTGTCACGCCATCAAGTTCCTGTCGAAACCTGGATCGGAATAGCACACGGTTCAATTGATGCCGCCTAGAGCTGGTATCAGCTATGACTTACTTCTCTTAAAATTCTCCCTCATTGACTCAACTATCTCACTGGCAACGAGACAGCTCCGATTATCCGCCTGGTCGGCGGCGTTGCGCAACGTCAGCGACGCGTCCCTCAGCAGTCCCCTGATCTCCGACGGCGACAACAACTCCGATGCCTCAAGTTCCAAGAGGACCGATTCACTCACATGCAGCGCAGCAAGCGCAACTGCCCTGGGCCTTGTTGCAAGCAGCTTCAGGAGATCACCGCTGCGCCTGTCTCGCGATTTCTTTTTTGCCATCGTCGCCTTCAGCTGCCCGGACAAAAGTTTCTAATTCCAACGTCTCGCGAGTTGCGCACCCAGGAACCGAGAAGCAGGTCGGCACTCTCATTTTGGCGTGGCTTCCGCTTGACGGTACCGCAGTTTGCAGTGGTGACACAGAGGCGGGAAGATACCGAATTAGCGGTAGCCTGCATCCCACGGCATCACAGGGAAAACGGTAAGAAAAATCCTGTTTGGAAAAGGATCTGCCGCGTTATGACGCGATGAACGGTCGCCATCTTTAGCCATAACTTTGCTTCGCAACAGGGCTGTCCGCTTTCAGAGACGGTACCGGAAACGCCTCAACCTGTCCCTCGGTCTTGTCGAGATATTGCATCAACGCTGTCACCAAATGATAGAAGATGCTGGCAGGAACCTCCGCCGCCAGCGACCGACCGCGCTCGTCAATCCTGTCCATCCACAAGCCAAGCGGTGCGGGATCGATATGCCATCTGAAAAGTCGCGCGACACGAGCTTCGATCTCGGGCTTCAGATCGGGCCCGCCAATGTCGTCCAACGCAATCGCTGCCTTTATTGCTTCGCATTGAGGCCAGCTGCGGGAGAGCCTGTCGAGGGGCATCCCTTGTCGCGAAACGGCCGCATAGGCCAGTCCCGTGGCTCGATTCATTCCGCTGGCGACCGCCGACGAATAGAGTTTTCTCGCATAGGCAGCCAGGTCTTTCTGCCCACTTGCCCTCGCGAACTCGACGAGCAGAGAGGCCCATTCGAAATGGTGCCCCGGTTCGGTCCACTGTCCTTTGTCTCCGGGCAACGGCAGCCAGTCGGCATTGAAAAATTCGCCGAGCGTCCAACTTTCCTGGTCGAAGAAATGGCTGCGGAATAGATCGATGACGCGAGCCGCTCGACGCAGGTATACGCGATCGCCGGTTGCGGCATACCAGGCGAGGAAAGATTCAAGCATGTGCATGTGTGGGTTGGAGGACCGAGCCCCGTTCCAGCCAGGTGTCTCGAGGAAGCCATTCAGGCTCCCGTCCTCCAGATGAGAGTCGATGAAATGAAAGGTCTCCTGTGCAAGCTGCAGGGCAGGTTGGTGGCCGCATCGATAGGCGTGAGCAAGTGCGAGGAGCACGCATGAATGATCGTAGGCATCCTCCGCCGGATCGGCCACGCTTCCATTGCAATTTAAGGTGCGTACCCAGCCTCCTCGATCGGTGCGGCCGTATTTTGCGATGAAGTCGATCCCGTGCTCGATGAGCTTGTCAGCGGCCCCGGTCCAGCCACGTTCCTTGGCCACAGCGAACGCGTAGATCTGGCGTGCCATCGTCCGCATCCGCTTGGGTTTGCCCAATGGCCTCGCATCGAAACCGAGTGCTTCGTGGAAGCCGCCATGCACGTTGTCGACCCCTGCGTGTGACCAAAGCGGAAGGGTCTCGTTGAAGAGCCAGTGCTCGACACGCTTGCGCCACGACCCGCTGACAATGACCCGGTCTTCTGACGCTGTCAGTTTCGTCTCGAGGCGCCCGCTCCTCTCGAGTTGCTCGACGACCTTCTTCACATTCTGACTCTGGCTGACCGGCGCGACGAATATTGCGTCGGGCGTTGCTACCACCGCCACATCCTTCATTCCTATGACGGTGAGTAGCCGACCTTGACTTCTGAGATAGGAGCTGTCGCAGTCCATGGCGACGACGTCGCCCATTATCACGTTGCCGTTGCCGTCCACGGGGCTTGCCTCCAGCAACGATTGCCAAGATCCAAGGTCGTTCCAGCGGAAGGAAGCCGTCACCATCGCGATGCCCTGCGCGCGTTCCATGACGGCATAGTCGATAGATGTGGAGGGAACAGCCGAGTAGAAACCTTGTGGCAGGTACAGACCCGAGACGTCCACCTTGGCAGTCCTGAAGGCGCGTTCCGCAGTTTCCCATATCTGCGGCTGAAACTCGACCAAAGCTCTTTGCATTGTGTCGGCGCGAAACAGGAAGATGCCAGCATTCCAGTAGAACCTTCCCGACGACAAATATCTTTGCGCCGTCTCGATGTTCGGCTTTTCGACAAAGCGTGAGACCGCGGCCGCGCCGTCACCATTGGCGGCAACCTCAATGTATCCATATCCAGTCTCTGGATGAGTGGGCTTAATGCCGAACACGACGATGCTTCCCGCGTCGGCGGCAGGCATGCCCGCTTCAACGGTCTCCCAGAACTGCGTCTCGGTCGATATTTCGTGGTCGGAGGGTACCACGAGCACGAGCGCATCCTTGCCGTGCTCCGAAATCGTCTGCAGTGTCGCGATGGCGACAGCTGCAGCGGTGTTGCGGCCCAAGGGTTCGAAAATTGGCTTTCCGCCGTTCAGTCCGAGCGGCGTTATGTCCGAGATGACGCGTTCGGCATGACGTTCGGACGCGATTAGATAGATCGGCGTTTCGCTGTCCGGCCACGCCCTCAGGCGTCGAACAGTCTTCGCCAGCATGGAGCCATCCCCCGACAGGTCGTGGAATTGCTTTGGATTGTCTTCGCGCGACAGCGGCCATAGCCGCGACCCTACCCCCCCGCTCATCACAAAACTTACGATCCGGTGTGCCATGCTTCAGTCCTCTCAGAATGTCTGGTTGTAGGCCCCGACCTCTGGATTGCGGCGCAGGACGGTGTCGATTGCCTCAAACATCTGCCGACGTCGCTCCGACGAGACGGGGCTTTCGACGACGACAACAATTTCGGGCTTGTTTGACGAAGCTCTGACCAGACCCCAGGTGCCGTCTTGAGCCACGACACGCACCCCATTGACGGTAATCAGGTCAGCCAGCGGCTGACCGGCAAAGTCGGTCCCATCCCCCTTCATTTTCATGAAGTCGCTGACGACCTTGTCGACAACGCTGTATTTGACTTCATCGCGACATTGGGGCGACATCGTTGGGGTGCCAAAGGTTACGGGCAGGGCGCGATAGAGTTCGGCCAGCGTCCTTTCCGGATTGCGATCAAGCATCTCGCAGACGGCGATCGCGGTGATGAGGCCATCGTCATAGCCACGGCCGATCGGCGGGTTGAAGAAGAAGTGCCCCGACTTTTCGAAGCCGGCGATTGCGCCAAGCTCGGCAACCCGTCGCTTGATGTAGGAATGTCCCGTTTTCCAATAGTCCGTCCGCGCACCGTTTTGCGCGAGAACGGGATCTGTCAGGAAAAGCCCGGTCGATTTGACGTCCACGACGAAGGTGGATTGTGGATGTTGGCTTGAGATGTCGCGCGCCAGCATGACGCCGACCTTGTCAGCGAAGATCTCGGTCCCCTCATTGTCCACCACGCCGCAGCGGTCGCCGTCGCCGTCGAACCCGAGCCCCAGATCGGCGCCGGTCTCCAGAACCTTGTCGCGGATCGCATGCAGCATCTGCATGTCTTCGGGATTCGGGTTATAGCGCGGAAAAGTGTGATCAAGCTCTACGTCGAGCGGGATCACGTCACAGCCAACAATCTCCAGCACCTGCGGCGCAAATGCGCCAGCAGTCCCGTTGCCGCAGGCAACGACGACGCGCGGCTTGCGTCGAACGCTCTTTCCGGCAGTCAAGTCTTCGATGTATCTCTCACGGACGTCGGAAACGAATTCATAGCTACCACCCCCTGTAAGATCGAAGTCGCCATTCAGCACGAGCGCCTTCAGCGCTGTCATCTGGTCAGGGCCGAATGTGAGCGGTCTTTGCGCGCCCATCTTCACTCCAGTCCACCCGTTCTCATTGTGAGAGGCCGTTACCATGGCAACAGACGGAGTGTTGAGTGCGAACTGGGCGAAATAGGCGGTCGGGGACAGCGCCAAGCCTATATCCTTGACACGTGCGCCAGCTGCCATCAGGCCTGAGACCAGCGCCAATTTTATGGACATGGAATAGCTGCGAAAGTCGTGACCGGTAATGATTTCCGGACCGACTCCCATTCGGCGGATTAGAGTGCCAAGACCCATTCCCAGCGCTTGGGCGCCCATCAAATTGAGCTCGGGCTCCTTCTCCGAGCCGGGACAGCCGAACCACCAGCGCGCATCATACTCCCGGAAGCCAGTGGCTTTGATGAGAGCATTGTTCTCGAACGCGAATGTGTTCGGCCTGGCTTGTTCGACTATTTTTAGGGTCACGGCTAGCGCTCCGTAATTGCACCAACATTCCTAGCATCTCGACGAGCCACAGCCCCTTCATGAATTTGGGTGGCACTACCCCCCGGTTCGTGCCGCATCATCCAATAGGTGGTGCCGATCGATGATCGAAAGGATGTCTCGTCTGGGTATGGCGGTTGAGTATCGTGGCAAGTCGGTCCGCATCGGACGCTAACCTCAATTGTGGCTGTGCCGTGCCGCTGACACCATTCAGATTGTCTTGTCCGAAAAACGTCGATCATAGGCGATTCCGAGCTTTGGCACGTGCGCTCGACGGCATTCAACCAGAGATCGAAAGGGAATGTGAGCGACTTCGCCAGGCTCGGAATCGGCTGACAGATTGTGCCGCATTCTCCCTAGAGGCGACGGAAAACGGGGATCAGAGCCCAGGCATGTCAGACAAGTTGGATATTCTCGCCCAGGACCTGGCGGCCAACCGAGCACGACAGTTGCTGCTGGAACAGCAGAAGTCATTTCTAGCTAGGGTAAGGGCAGGTCTGCCGCGCGTTCTTCATTCTCACAGGGTGTAGCTCTACGCCAATTGGTGGCGTTTACGTTCCCCTGCGTCCGCGTAGACTTTATTGCAAAAGTACGGGGATCGCGGGCCTCGGCTTTTATGAGAACATCGGGCGGACGCCATGAGGCTCCTGGTCAGGGCGGCGTGCACGAAGGACTCTCCCTTCATGCCCGCCGGAGACTTTGAATGAACCGCTTGTTCGCCAACCAATGGCCCTTGGCAACCAATCAGCAGGCCGGTGCCGGACAGGAATTCATCGGTCTCTCGGACATAACCGGGTTTCTGAGACATTATGTCGGAACAATTACGGCCTGCCTTGCCGCAGCCCTGTTGGTCGCATGGTTTTACAATTCGACCACCGATCCGGTTTTTACGGCCAGTGCGCGGATATTGATCGAGCCTAAACTGCCGCAACATTTGCAGGAGGGTGGTGAGGTAAATCTGTCGTTGGACACCGCACAAATAGAGAGTCAAATTGCGGTACTGCAATCCGAGAAGATCGCCTCGATGGTAATCGGCCAATTAAATCTGATTGAAGATGCGAGTTTCAATCGCCCTGAGACGCCGATATTGCAGGATAGATTCAGGACGATCAAAGATATAATGATACAAGCCTTGGGACTTCAGAGAAACGCCCGGTTAAACGCGCTCTGGGGGCATATCGGTTTAGGTGCCCCGGAGTCGACCGCGAGGCTGAACGATTACCAGAAGTCCCGTCTCAGCATGCTGATCTTCCTCAATGGGCTCGATGTGCGAAGGGTAGGTGTCTCCTACGCGATAGACATATCCTTCACCTCCGCCGATCCCGAAGGCGCCGCCAAGATTGCGAACGCAACGGCTGACGCCTTTGTGCATGAACAGATCGACACTAAGGCCGATTCGGCAAGAGAAGGTGGCGCATGGTTGGAGAAACGCCTTCAGCAACTGCGCACCCAAATGAACAAGGCGATGGCCAGAGCACAGGCGTTCCGCTCTCGACACGATTACAGCGTGGGCGGTGGTCCAAGTGACGGTGACGGCGTTAATTCCGAACCTACTCTTGAAGAACTCGAGGTTACGGCTGACACCTATCAAAAAATGTATGAGAGCTTCCTTCAGGCTTATACCAACTCGGTAAGCCAGCAATCCTACCCCGTTGCAGATGCAAGAGTAATCACTGCTGCGACACCGCCGCTTTTGCCAAGCGCGCCAAAACCGAAGCTGGTGTTGGCCTTCGCTGGCGTCGCAGGCTTCATTCTCGGCATTGGCCTTTCCTTCGCGCGGCATTCGTTCGACTGGACCATACGGTCGCCACGTCATATCCGCGATAATCTGGGAATAGAGTGCGTCGGAGAACTGGCGCCCACGAGCAAGCGCAGGGAGTTCGGAAGCGTCGACGAGGTGACCAGGCATCCGTGGTCGCGATACAGCCAGAGTCTGAGGAAAGCGCGAACCGAAATCAGCTTGGCGGAAACGAACCACCCGGTGAAGTTCCTTGGACTGACTGCTGTTTCGAACAACAATCAGAAGAGTTCCGTCGTCAGCAATCTCGCCACTCTATATTCGATGTCCGGTCTAAAGACGTTGGTGATCGACGCTGATGTTCGCAGATCGACGATGACCACACGACTGCTCGGGGGTTCGGACGTCCGGGGGAAAGAGTGCCAGGATTCCGTTCGGCTCAATATCATCCGCGCTCCGGGGCGGCGGTTCGACTTTCTTTCGAGTTCCGTGGTGGATGCAAAGAACCTGCTCATGCCAAAGAACATGCAGGCCTTCCTCTCTGAAGTTTGTGTTGACGATGCGACCGGCTACGAGCTGGCTGCTTATGATATCATCATCGTTGACCTGCCAACGTTTGAATCCGGGGCGGATGACCTAACCGTTGGATCCGTGCTCGACGGTGTCGTGGTCGTTGCGGAGTGGGGAAAGACGCACGTCGACACGCTGCGGGAACTCGTAAGAACACTCCAAGCCGCCAGGACACCGATACTTGGCGCGCTTCTCACCAAGGCGCGGGCAATGACGTCCAAGCATCGTCGGGTTGCGGCCAAGCGCAGCGCTTTCGGAAGTCGGCAAAGCGTGTAGAGCAATCATACGTGAGGATTAGGGGGTAGGCCATGGAGTATCGCGCTACCTCCTTTGCATTTCTTGCCGGCACGTCCCGTCCTTGGAAGACTGTCGACGTCAAACAACGAGAAACAGCGACCGTCACATGACAAACGCCTTCGAAAAGCAGTCGCACCAAGGGGGGGCGCTTTGGGGCCAACCCGTTGTGCCGGCGGCGGTCGAGAGCAAGACGGTCCTTCATGTCGTTGCTGCACATGACTACGCCGCCGCCGGGACTGTGTTGAATGACCTCCCGGATGTCATCACCGGGAGGACGAACCCTCCGATTGGAGGCTTCCTCAAACGCATCATGGATCTGGCTATAGCCGTCGCAGCGCTTGTTCTGGCCGCGCCCGTCATGATCCTCGTGGGTCTGTTGATCAAGATTACGGCTGGGGGTCCGGCAATATTCTCGCATAGTCGGATAGGCTTCGGCGGAAGCTCGTTCGATTGCTATAAGTTTCGCTCGATGGTGGCCAATTCGGACGAAGTCCTGAAGGCCTATCTCGATGCCAACCCCGACGCACGCAAGGAGTGGGAAGAGACCCACAAGATCAGGAACGATCCCCGCGTCACGCTCTTCGGGCGCCTGCTGCGCAAATCTAGCCTGGATGAGCTCCCCCAACTGATCAACATACTGCGCGGCGACATGAGTTGCGTGGGCCCAAGACCGATCGTCAAGGACGAACTCAGGCGTTATGGCGTGCATCAGGCAGAGTACCTTGCAACGAGACCAGGACTTACCGGTCTTTGGCAGGTGAGTGGAAGAAGCAGCATGGACTACGATAACCGCGTTGCACTGGACAGCCAATATGTGCGGAACTGGTCCATCTGGCTCGATGTCGTGATCTTGCTCAGGACCATCGTCGCGGTCATGCGGGTCGACAGGGCCTCCTGAAACGTCTAACGACGATCACTTTTCGTTTCGATTCCAGCGGTGCGATAGAGACAAGCCCGTGAGGTAGGCGCAAGCTAGAACAAACATCAGAATTAGAAATTTGCCCACCGTCACATGGCCAGGCAGCCCCAGACCATTCCACGCACCGGCTCCGACCAGGAGCAGTGCGGTCGCTGCCAGAAGAGCCGCAGCCTTGAACCGTAACCCCAGGAGTATCCCCGCCACCGATACGGCCAGTATGCTTGTGAGCACCGATATCTCCAGTGGCACCCGCAGAACCGGTTGGCTTGCCGCGGCAGGGAGTTCCATCAGGGGCCGAGAGCCCAGCGTGCGCCAACAGATATGCGGGCTCGCAGTGCAAGGCAAGTCCTAGAGACGGTGCTTCGGAATCCTGTTTGAAATATCGGAAACGGGCGCCACCTCGAAGCGAGCAGCCCGGCTTGATCATCGGCCGAGCCAGCATGCCGCCCTAGTTGGTCCCAACGCGGACTCGGTCAGTTCGTACTTCCAACAGCCGTTGTTTCCGCCTGGATGCTTGCATCCGCTGCAGGCAAGCTGTCCAAGCCCGACTGCGGCAGGGGGATTTCGACCTTCACGGTATCGCCCGGCTCGACAAGGGTTGTTTCTTGGGCAGCGATTTCTTGCGTGCCGTGGTCCTTTGCCCTCACAATCTTGAAGATCGGCTTGGCCCTGGCCGCACTTTGCCTTAGGGCCAGCAGAGCGGGGACCGCAATCTGCGTCTCGTGCAGCAACTGCACCGCGGTGTCGGATTTGCTGGTGACCTCGCTGAGCTGAAGCTGTGTTTCGCGCAGGCCCTCGGCGACCTCGCTGGAACGCTGATTGGTAAGGTTGAGTATTTCGATGTCGGTCTTGCTTATCTCCTGCCTGACACGCAGCATCGAGGTCTCGGCCGCCAATCTGTCGCTCTGCATCTGGGCGACGGTCCCCTCCAGAGCAAGTTCCCGCGGTGCAACCGCGAGGCCCTTCTGCACGAGATTTGAGACACCCGCGAGCTCCTTTTGGATGAGCTCGATCTGTTTGTCATGGAAAGTCAGCTGTTGCTCGAGCGAGGCCAGCTCCTGTTGCAGGAAGTCCTTGAGTTCTCGCAGTGAACGAAGTTGGGTCGCCAGTGCATCCTTGCGGATAGCGAAAATCTTGCGTTCTTGATCCATGGCCAGCGCGACGGTTTCGTTCGAAGCCCTGTCCCTCAGTTCGGACGGGAAAGCGATGTCGTCACTGCCTGCCAGCTCTGACTGCAACCGCGCCTTTCGCGCGAGCAGGCTGACATTGTTCAAAGCTAGCAGCCCGACATCGCCTTGGCCCGTGATGTATTCTCGTCCAAGCCGAGACACATCATCCTCACGTGTGGGCAACCCGCCGGCAACCCCAAGCGCCTGCAGCACCGTCAGGCCGGGCCTGTAGGGAAACTCTCCGGATTGCTTGACGTTTCCGACGACATAGAACGGCCTGTACTGGGCAATCTCCACGGCCACGTCCGGCTGACGGCCGAGACCCATGTGCTGCATAAGCCGATCGCCTATGGCGCGAGCGAGATCCCCCGGTGCGGTGCCCTCGGCGCGTATCTGCCCGGCAAATGGCAAGAAGAGCGTCCCGTCGGCACCGACAGTGAAACTGTCGTTCAGAGCCGTCCACTCGAAGATCACATCACGCGATGCGCGCCATTCGTAGACCTTGAGCCTGACCTTGTCCTGCGGCCCAAGCAGGTACTCCGCGGCCGATGCCGGCAACGGACAAGCAGCGCCTGCCGCCAATGAAATCCCTGCCACTGTTGAAAGCCATTTCCGCATTGTCTTCACCATCGTCAGATCTTCAAGATGTATTCGGGTTCGATCCGCCCCATGGCGATATGCACGATCGCGAGCGCGTTGCCGCACAGACGCCCCCTCCGGTCGACATATGGCTCGGGCCAAAGGCTCTTTGCGAGGTTGGCCGCAATATTCCTGAACATAAGGGGAAGCGCGAAAGAGGCCGGAACTGTCCCCTTCCTTATCAGGTAGATCGCATTGGCGACCTGCGAGTAACCGAACCTCTTTCCGCTGACGCGTCCCGTTTTGATTCCGAGATGAACGCCCGTGATCGAGGTCACGCATACGACGCGACCTTTGGATCTCATCTGACTTGTGAAGTCGATGTCTTCCTGCCAGCCATAGAGGACGAGGCGCTCGTCGAAGCGCAAGTCGCCAACCAGCGAGGAGCGGAACGACATGTTGCATCCGTATGCACCGACATGGTCGACCACGGACGGTCCATCTGGCTTTCGGCCTTCCGATTCCTTGAGCGCAGCTTCTGCATCGTCCCAGGTAAGACCGGCATTGGTGGCGCCATCTCTAACGACCGTGCCCATGACAACCGCCCATCGGTCATTTCCAGCAAAAGCCTGCTCGATCTGCTCGATATATCGGGAGGATGGAACGAAATCGTCGTCGAAGAATGTTATGATGTCGAAACGCTCTAATGAGGGCACAAGAGCGGTGTTGCGTTGGGCAGCCAATCCTTTCGGACCGAAAACACTCGACACCGGGAAGGGGCAGCTGACCGGCAGTTCGATATCTGTGGCGTCGGGTGCCGACAATATGACTTCGTCTGGAAGTCTCGTCTGGCCACCCAAATACCCCAGCAGGTGAGCAACTTGCTTGCTGCGGCCGAGAGTTGGAATAATCACTGCAAGTTTCATGTTTCGCCCAAGCGTCGCTTTCCCACACCCTATGATGACGCGAGCGCTCAAACAGCCTGCATAAAAGTGGGCTCGACCAACGCGGCCTACCCCCGGGTATCCGCTTTTGAAGTATTTCCTGCAAGCAGCTCACAACCATAAGCGGTAGGCGGATACTCGCCGGCAGCAGTCCGTGACCGATCGGACAACTTGCGATCGCCCTCGGATAAAACAGAAACTGAGGCCTCAAAGGGGAAGGGGAGAACCATGCTCCACGAACGTTCTTCCGACCTGGCCATTGCGGCCAAGGTCGAAATGCCGATTGAGGAGTTTCCGGCTGCCCCGGTGCCCGACTTCGACAGATATGCCAGGATAGCGGTCGTTCATGACTGGTGCCCAAATTTCCGGGGAGGCGAACGCGTACTGGCGCAGATTTGCAAGCAACTTCCCAATGCGGAGGTGTTCACACTTTTCGATTTCCTCCCGGCCGAGGTGAAAGAGCAATACTTCCTCGACGTGGAATTTCACGCCTCCGCGGCCAATCGGATACCGATGGTAAGGAAATTCTACCGGTCCCTCTTCTTCTTTTGCCCTTTTCTGATCGAGCAGTTCGATGTGACTGGCTATGACGCTGTGATCTCGTCTTCGGCTGCATTTTCTCGGGGCGTGATCACAAGACCTGATCAGCCGCATCTGTGTTATGTGCACAGCCCCGTCCGCTATGCCTGGGACGAGCAATTCTCCTATCTTCAGCAAGGCAAGCTCGGCTTCGGTCCGAAGGGAATGCTCTACCGCTATATGCTGCATCGCCTGAGGGCATGGGATACGAGAACCGCGCACGGCCCAGACCTGATGCTGGCGAACTCAAACTATGTCCGTTCCCGAATCCGGCACATCTATGGACGTGACGCACGGGTTGTTTTCCCGCCGGTCTCGCTGAAAGAACTGTCCTGTGTCGAGGACAAGGACGACTACTATGTCTCGGCGTCCTTCCTCGCCCCCTACAAGCGCACCGACCTCGTGATCAGAGCCTTCAATGAGATGCCGTCGCGACGGCTCGTCATCGTCGGCGAAGGACAGCAATCAGCCAGCCTGCGGGCGCTGGCAGGTCCGAATGTAACATTTTCAGGGTTCCTTCCTCGCAAGGAATATATCGATACGCTTGCCCGAGCTAAAGCGATGGTCTTTGCGGGTTGCGAGGACTTCGGCATCGCCCTCGCCGAGGCGCAGGCCTGCGGGACGCCGCTGATCGCTTTCGGCAGAGGCGGCGCGGTCGATATCGCGCGGGGCCTGGGGGCACATCCCCAACCGACGGGGGTGCTGTTCAAGGCTCAGACCATCGAGCACCTCAAGGAGGCGGTCAAACGGTTCGAGGAAAACAGCCACCTCATCACGCCCCAAGACTGCGCCAGGAACGCGCAACGCTTCTCGGAAGAGAATTTCGACCGGGCCATGCTTGAGTCGATCGGAGCTGTCCAGGCACTTCAC
Source organism: Mesorhizobium sp. INR15 (assembly GCF_015500075.1). Classification (NCBI taxonomy): domain Bacteria; kingdom Pseudomonadati; phylum Pseudomonadota; class Alphaproteobacteria; order Hyphomicrobiales; family Phyllobacteriaceae; genus Mesorhizobium; species Mesorhizobium sp. INR15. Next base: position 4,576,614 of record NZ_CP045496.1, read on the forward strand.
AGGGTCACGTGAGTTCACGCAACCTGACGACCTTGGTTTCTGTATCGATGCCGTCAGCAAGAGCCATTGCCTGCAGGTATATCAAGGCGCTCGCTCTCCAGCTATATGCCGAGGCTCTGGCTTTTCCCTTCGCTATGAACTGCAGGCGTAAGGCCCTGGAATTGCGCAGTCCCATGAAACGGTCGAACCATGCCTGCGGGTTGTCGGCCGCAGCGTAAAGGGCTGCGCTCCCACAAACCTCTGGCAGGCTGGCGCGTTCGGACACGACAACCGGACAGCCCAACGCCATCGCCTCGACAACGGGGAGACCAAAGCCTTCGGTTAGTGAAGGAAAGGCCAGGCAAAGCGAGTCCGTCAACAGCGCAGCCAACTCGTTGTCGGAAATGCGTCCCAGCCAATGGATGTTTCGGGCTTCAGCCCTGGCCGATGCCGTTTTGAAAATGTGCGAATCCGACATCCCGACAATCGCGATCTTCAGCCCAGCTTTGCCAAGGCGGTCGGCCATATCGAGAATGAGATGCACATTCTTGTGGGGTGCGGCGCTGCCGATCATGACGATGGTTTCAGGCGATGCCGCCAACCGTGTCGCTGCGGAGTGTTCAGGCTTCCAGAGCAAGACATGTTCATGGCCGTTCGGAGCTACGAAGACCCTCCGCTCTGGGACGATGTCCCGCCGAACCAGTTCGTCTAGCGAAAAATTTGAAACTGTCGAAATGCTGTATGCCGTCTTACCAAGGCATGGCAGCAGCGCTTTGTAGGAGGTCCTGAAGCCAAGTGAATAGCTCTGTGGCGCATTCCAGACATTTGCGTCATGAATACAGACAATATGCTTGCGCGACAAAAGCGGCCCGGTATTGCACAGGCTAAGTAGCCCGCCGCCGTGAAGAGAGGCGGCTAGCCGGGTCTGCTCCCATAGATGCCCACCCGTGGTGCCTATCTCGCATCGTTCGATAGAATTGAGCGCGATATCTGAGCTGCCCGGTGGGCAGTGAAGCCTGAGCTCAAGCCCACGGGTGAGCGGCGCCTGCTCGGCGATCAAAGCGTCCAGCGAACGGACGATCTCTCCCGCATAACGCTGGACGCCCGTTGTCGGTTGAGAAAGGAAACGTCCGTTGATCGTCCAGTGCCGTGCCATGTGTCATGTCACCCTCTCGATGTCCCTAGTTTGAAACCGTCAGCGCGTGCGGTCACTACGGCCGTTGGGTCATCCGGACCCGCCCAGCATCATCCAGGCAGGCGAGGGCGAGTGTTGGAACTACCTCAAACGTTTGAGGGCCGCAGCGCTTCCGAGAGTGTTAGTCTTGCCAGTGGTCCGGCAAGGCGGAGGAGGCGATGGGCAAATCTGAGTTCAATGCGGCGCCGGTGGTGCAGTCCGGGAATTTGAACGGAAAGATCTGCGCCACAGTGATGGCAAGATCGCTTCCCGAAGGCTCCCAGTACCTGATTGGCCATCCGGGCCGGACATTTGCGGACTTAGAGCCGCCAAAGCGGCGGTGGACCATAAACGGCGATTTCACCACGCTTCGACGCAATGGGATAGCGCGATACGCTCACGAGGTGACAATGGCTCTCGACGCCCTTATTTCGGAAGGGCATCCCTTGGGTCGCGACCTTGAGATCGATCTCGTGGTGCCGCGCCAGCCTGCCGAGCCTCTTCAACTGCAAACCATCTCGGTGCGGGTTGTCCCCGAGTTCAACAGGCCTCGACTTCCTCAGTTCTGGGTGCAGGCGCAGTTGCCTTGGCACGTGCCGGGAGGGTTGCTAAGTTTTTGCAACCTCGCACCGGTCGTGCTGAGACGCCAGATTGCATGTATCCACGACATGCATCCAAGGTTGATGCCCTCGAGCTACGCGCGAGGCTTCCGTTGGGCGCACCGCCTGATCCTGCCACTGCTGGGCAGGCGGGCTGCACGGATCACTACGGTTTCGCAACTCTCCCGCAGTCATTTGGTCGAGTTTGGGATCGCGCGCGCGGAAAACATTGTCGTCACCTACAACGGCAGCGACCATGCTAAGAAGTGGGACGCAACAAGATCATCCTTGGCTGTCAATCGAAGCAGGCCATATGTCGTTTGCCTGGGGCGGGGGGATCAAGAATACAAGAACATGGGGCTTCTTGCTAAGCTCGCACCGTTTCTCGATGAGATGGGCTTCGATCTCTGGATGCCGGGTGATATCGACGAGAGTACGGTCTTGCGACATGTCCCGGAAATGCCGTCAAACATCATCCTCCTTGGGCGCATAAGCGATAATGACTTTAAAAAAGCGCTCGAAGGCGCTCTCTGCTTTCTGTTTCCATCACGGATCGAAGGCTTTGGGTTGCCCGCTATCGAGGCGATGGCGTCGGGTTGCCCGGTCATAGCCTCGACTTCGCCCTGTTTGCCTGAAATCTGCGAAGATTCCGCCCTCTATGCTGATCCAGACGACGTCCAGGCATGGGTTGAGAATGTGCGCCAGCTAGCGGTCGACCCGGATTTGCGCAAGCGAATGGTGGGCAAGGGCCATACCAGGGCGAGCAGCTACTCTTGGCGCTGGATCGCATGGAAGTATCTCGAGCTTATGATCCAGGTCGACGCGGATTTCGGGGAGTTCAGGGGTAACGGACCGTGAGTGCGGTTACCCCATTGTTTATCGGGAAAAGCGCATATCAATTCGGTTCATCGTCGGCGTTGACCAACGCTTATCCGGGTGCTGGGCCAGAATAGCGGCACTCAAATAGCCACGCCGTCTGATGGCTAGGCTATGACCTCCAAAGGAGGTAATGCGAAGCTTCCCATACCCGTATAGGCAAATTGCTTCAGCGTCCCGCAGTTCCGACAATCCCAATATTCAATGTCGTGCAGGGAGGCATGATCGCCATGTCATTTCGTTTCGTAGCCGCAGCTGCTTTGTTGCTGACAGCATCCGCTCCCGCATCCGCCGATTTGCTCTGGGGCGTGAACGGCCATCCGGTGGTTTCATACCCGGATGTTCCGATCGAAAAACAACTCGATTTCGTCAAAAATCTCGGTCTCAAATCATATCGGGTCAACATCACTGCCGCAGGTGACGGAGATGCTCTTGCTCGGGTGGTGAAGGCCGGTAAAGACAGAGGTATCGAAATACTGCCCGTGATTACACCGGGACTGGACCTGGATAAGGAAAAGTCGGAAGAACTCTATAGTGAGGCCCGGCAATTGGCGGTCACCCTTGGCGCAAGGTTCAAGGACGATATCCGCGTTTGGGAACTCGGCAACGAGATGGAGATCTATGCCATCATAAAGCCCTGCGAGAAACGCGATGACGGATCGCAGTATCCATGCGGTTGGGGCCCCGCAGGTGGAACCGGAGTGCTCGACTACTATGGTCCGCGCTGGATAAAAGTGAGCGCTGTTCTAAAGGGACTATCCGACGGCATTACGGCAGCTGACCCTAGTATGAAACGAGCAATGGGGACGGCCGGATGGGGCCATACTGGCGCCTTCGCGCGGATGAAGCAGGACGGGATCGCTTGGGACATCTCGGTCTGGCACATGTATGGGGAAGATCCGGAATGGGCTTTCCGCGAGATTTCCTCCTACGGAAAACCCATCTGGGTCACGGAATTCAACAACCCCTACGGAAGTCAGCGCAGCGAGCGGCAGCAGGCTGACGGTGTCAAGCAAACAATGACGCGGCTTCGCGAACTCCAGGATAAGTACAAAGTGGAAGCTGCGCATATCTACGAGCTGCTCGATGAGACCTATTGGGGGACGAGCTTCGAAGCCAATATGGGGCTTGTGAGACTTACGAAAAGCAACAACGGCAAATGGATAACCGGTGAGCCGAAACCTGCCTATTTGGCTGTTCGCGACATCACCCGTGGCCCGCAGCCGTTGCCCACGCCGCGCCGAGAGTGCGACCCCGATCCCAAGTTTGCTGATGGGTTCACCTATATCCGCAAGGTTAATTTTGCTTACTGCCTCGTCCTTGGCCATGACGGCGACGCCGCCGGCTTAGACCGTTGGTCGGCGGCGCTCGACAATGGAGATGCCACGCTCGTCGACGTGATCATGGAATCCATTCGATCCGATAAGTTCGAGGCTAAATATGACACTATCGGCCTCACAGACCGCGCCTACATTGCCTTTCTCTACCAGTTGCTGTTGAATCGCCCTGGGGACAGCTACGGCATGGAAACTTATGTTCGCCAGTTGCGGGCTGGATCAATGACGCGCGACGCCATAGCCTTGGGCATCGTCAGCTCGAGTGAATTCAAATCCCGACATGCCGCAATGCGCGATTCCGATGTGCCCGCGCCCGGCTGATCAAGGCAATGACGCCGGTTAGGACGGTTGCATTGGAAGTCCTTTGTTGTGCCTGCCGCCATAAAACTTGAGGACACCGCCGGCAACCTATTCTTACTTCACGTCCGACCGGAATCCGTAGGGGCACGATTTGCTCTTGCCGGGCATACTTATGTCAATCAAGTCGATCGACCATTGCGAGCCGGCTACACCTGATCCTTCCATGGAAATCTAAGGACAATTACCTTCATCAGGCATATGCATCAAGTCGCCGGCTGGGGCGCGAACTTTGCCAACTCCTTTCATGGCAGAGATGGATCCGGCGGAGTTGCCGAGATGAAAGTCGTTTCTTTTTGCGGTGGCCGCGGCACGCGCTTTCGCGACTATTGGAACCGCCGTGTGGCGCCGCCTCCACGGCTCGTGACATTAGGCGTGCCTCAGGTCGAGGGAGCGAGCGATTACACATGCCATATTCACGTACTCGTTGCCGTCGAGGTCTCCCAAGATCACGTTCGATAGAGCCTGGCGCGAGAATCGTCGTTGCCCGTCCTTGCCGTTCGCGCGTCAGCCACTTCGGATCAGTTGGCGCGCACGGCTCTGCTCGGACGTATAGGCCGTTCCAGCCTTCGCGGAAGTCTCCGGCTCAACATGATCGATATCGGAGACACACACTGCGCTTGATAACGAACAGGACGCGACTGGCTGCGGTCGTAGATTGGACAGTGGTTGAACGAGGTCAAAAAAATACGGTCCGCCGAGGTTAACCCTCGGCGTACCGTCTGAAACCAATATCATTCTTGCGCGAGAGCGCCTTCTCCGAAAAGATCGTTGACCTTGTAGGCAACCTCAGTCCTATTCGTTGCCTTCAGTTTTTTCATGATGTTTCGGATGTGAACCTTCACCGTGCTTTCGCGCAAGTTCAATTCATAGGCTATGATCTTGTTCGCCTTACCGCGCCGAAGCGCCTGAGCGACTTCAGCCTGCCGATGCGTGAACATAGTCGTCAACGGCCGCGTGTCGCGGCTACCTGAATCGATCAGATGCCGCATGGACAAAACACTGCTGGCCGGCACAAAGATACCGCCAGCCGCGGCGAGGTTGACGGCTTCGACACAGACATCAATGCCGACGGAAGTAGGAATATACCCACGTGCACCGCATTCAAGCGCTGTCAGTATTTGCCCAATATCATCTATGTCAGACAAAATTATTACCGGAACTGAGCTAAACTCAGATGAGATTAATTTAATCTCATCTGCAATGCCGGAGTCGATAACTTTACGCCCGCCAAGATTAAATAGAATGGCAGCTAGGGGAGGGCAAGCGTCCTTCCTTTGGCGCCATTCTTCGATCGTGCCCATCGCGGCCACGGCCATACCGAGATCATGGTCTCTAAGGGCCGATGCAAGACATTCCCGATCCAAGGCCCTTCCGTCCAGAATAAGCAGGCACTCTTTATCGGCTTGTTCGTCGCTTCTTCCAGTACTTCTCAAAGAAGATCGACGCGCCAACTCAAAATTTTGCAGTCCGATTGCAGAAACCATACTAGTACCCCAACTTTGCCCATACAAGACGACCTTCAGGCGGCCGTCATAACCCCCTCAAATTCCTGGATTTTTTCGAAGTTTTATGCCCATGAAGGCCTAGCCGGATTTCTCCAGCTTCGACGCTCATCGTTTTCTCCCCTATACCACCTAGAATTGAGTAGTTTATGCTTTACGCAGCGGGGGCTAATATAAGTTAATTTTTGGTAATTTTTTTACTCACATCCAAGAAATCTCGCTAATCGCGCGGACAACAGGGGCTGGCCGATCTGCTCGATTAATGGATCCAGCATGCAATTAGATCGAGACTGGCAGAGCCTTCATGCTCATCCGATAGGCGGAAGCTAGGCAGACAGGTTTCCGCAGCGTCTTACCCCAAAGGCTTCGTTGACGACATATGTAGGACAAGACGAACATTGATTTGCCAGCGTCTGCCCGGGCTTACGCGGTCTGTCTGCGGATAAAGCGAGACAGGATAGGGGATAGGGGAGCCACTCGCCCGCCCAATTGGCTCCCCTATCACTTTGCGGTCGTGCGCGCCACAGCAGAAAATAGAAACCGCCTGCCAGCATCAGCTGACAGGCGGATAGAAGCTCCAGCAATTTATGATTGAACCTCAGGCGGTTCCCTGGGGAACCGTTTCAATCAGCCACCGCCCACCGTTTTCATCGCTATGGGTCACGGTTTCGAAGGCATCGATCAACTTCTTGGCGGCTTTGTTGGCAACGTGGGATTCAGGATACTGGGCGGTCACAGCCCGCGCCCGTTCATAAATTTCCCTGAGTTGCATCATCTGCTTAGGGCCAAATGCGCAATGTACAACCTGGGTGGTCATACCCGTTATCCTCCTCAATATGGAACTCTGGAGAACCCACCCCGTTGCCAAGAGCTCCCGACATTCTCCAATTAACACGACATTTCACGATTGTAAGCATAAGCTTGCCCGCCGACTGTGTATAAGCGTGACATTTATCGCCGTCGAGGCGTTCTTTAGTGTGCGTTTGCCATTTAGCCGTTTGCAGGAAGGGGTACGCCGTAATCCAAAAGGCCGGCGTCTCTGATTATCGCAGCGTGTTGGCCATATGCTGCGCTTGCAAGTGAACAACTCCGCACTTCGCCCCCATGGCCGGCAGCCCTTTTTATCAGGTTCACCGAGAACCATAACGCTGCGCTTTGGGATCTGTCGCTGCTCGTGGCTACGACTTCCTTCGAAACGCGGGACTACGCCGTTTGGCTCTCTTGCCGAAGCTATGCGCCAGTCGAATGATGCATCATCGGACAGTGTCTTTCGTTAGCATCACCAACTGGGAGAGGGGCTCAATCAGCAATGCAGGTTTCTTTACCGGGTTTGCTCGTGTGCGCGGCTATTCTGATCATTGCATACTATTCCCGAGGAATGCTGATTGTTGGGCTGATTGCTTCCCAGGCATTCGGCGCCACGGCCGTCATGACCCTGACTTTTTTGGGTGGGTCGTCTCCGCTCATCTACACCATGTTCGAGGCTCTGCTCGTTGCTGCCGTCGCCGCCAGACGACATATATGGCTCGACTTAGGGCGCGTGTTTGGGAGCATCCGCCCGGTCTGGATCCTCGCGAGCGTCATGGTTTACGCAATCATTGGAGCGTGGCTGTTTCCAAGGTTTTTCGCCGGTCAGACGGCTGTCTTTGTTCAGTCAAAAATCCGCGGCACGGTCGTTGAAGCTTCACTGGCTCCGGTTTCAGGAAATACCTCTCAGACAGGCTATTTCATTCTCGGTGGGCTCACAACAATCGCGCTTTGCACCCTGTTGCTGCACGCCGATAGGATAGACCAGCTACGCCGCGGATTCTTCTTGTGGTGCGGCCTGCATGCTGGCATGGGGCTGATTGATTTCGTCAGCAAGAATGCCGGCGTGGGCGACGTACTTGGCCCGATTAGAACCGCCAACTACGCGATCATAAGCGATGCTTACGAGGCTGGTTTCGCACGCATCACAGGACCTTTTTCCGAGGCGTCTTCGTTTGCCGGCGCCTCCCTGGCGTGCTTGGCATTCTCCTACACATATTGGAGAATGACCAGGTCCCGTGTCGCCGAGTGGCTGTCGGCCATTCTGCTTTTCCTGACCATCTTGTCCACGTCCTCGACCGCTTATGTTGGCCTTACTTTGCTGTGTATTCCCGTCGCCCTCTCAATGTTGGCATCAGTCCTCAAGGGACGAGTCGAGCGGGAGGAGATATTGATCACCGTCCTGATGTTGCTGGGGCTAGCCGTTGTTATGGGCGTCAGCCTCTACCGAGCCGACGCGCTTGATCCCGCTGTCAGGCTCATCAACAGCACCATCATCAATAAGGCCGATTCCGCCTCGGGGCACGAGCGCACCTATTGGAACCTCAAGAGCCTGCAATCTTTCGTCGACACCAGTGGCCTTGGCGTTGGCTTCGGAAGTTCCAGGGCATCGAGCTGGCCGATCGCGGTTTTGTCCCAGCTTGGCTTCTTTGGGTCACTGATGCTGGCTATGCTGCTCGGTGTCCTGACCAGGGGATTGGGCGGGGTACAACGATTGGTGGCGCCTGAGACGGCTGCAGTGACACTGAGCATCAGGAATGCCGCCTTCGCCGGCGTAATTGCCAACTCGGTTTCAGGCGGCAGCGCCGACCCCGGACCCCTCTTCTTCATCGCAATCGCTGTTGTCGCCGCCACCAGGGTCAGCGCCTTGCGCATGACAGCAGGCTTTGAACGACGACATCGCTATCAGACCCAGCCCATGCCTGCCATCGATGCTGCTTAGGCAACTGGCCCGCTACGCTGCGCCCGTGCAATTACCCATCATTTCAGTTGTATTGCCACGATCCCGAAAAATTGAACGACTGCTTTTCGTAGGCTATTCACGGCAATCGCGCAATTGCGCCTCTTTGGGAAGTTTATGCGCGCGATATCCGCAGCCGTATGCCGTGTTCCTTACCCTTGGACTGGGCTGAAATTAGAGGTTTGCGGTGGCTGCGGGCAATTCGCCATTTTGATATTGCTTGGCCTGCCCTTCTTGGGCGCTGCGCCAGAGGCGAGGTAATACCCAGCCTCGACCAAACTCCGGGCCCGCTCTATCCCAACAGCAGGCTTCTCCAGCATTCCAGGAAGTGCTGTTTCGAAGCGCGCGAAGCAACTTCCCGTAGTTCGCGGCTGGCCTGTGCCTTTTCGCTTGAAGTGCGTGAAAGGGCTCGTCGCATCGCTTGTCCGATTGCAATCGTGTCTTTTGGAGGAACTTGCACGCAGACGCCTTTAACCGCTTCCACCAACGCACTTCCCTCCGAGACGATCGGTAAGAGGCCCATATATGCCGCCTCCAGGGCGGGCATGCCAAACCCTTCCAGAAGGCTAGGCAGGACGAATGCCTCTGCGTTCGCGTAGAGCCAGCGCAACTGGCTGTCCCGCACATATCCCGGCAAAACCGTCCCTGGTATCGATTTTGCAAGAGCGATGATCTTCTCGCGGCCGTCGCCTCGCGAGCCGCAAAGCACGTATTTGATACCTTGCTTGTAGAACCCGCCGTCTCGATAGGCCTCAAGCGCCGTGATCTGGTTCTTACGTGTTTCAAAGGCGCCGACAGTTAAGAAAAATCGCCCGTCGACACCAGGAAGGGATTCCAGCGACCCCTCAAACAGGCCCGTTCGCACGTATAGCGGAATGGTAGTCAGGAAGCGGAAGTTTGACCCATAGATGGAAACGAAATTGTCCTTCGACCAATCGCTGACGAAAACAATCCCGGGCTTGTGCCTGCGGATTTTTTCATAGGCGACACGGTAGTTCTCGACGGTTACGGAGTCATAGAGGAAGCTGTGGCTCAAAGGACCAACGTCATGGCAGAGCACGATATCTTTTTCAGCTAGCTCAGATCTCAGCACAAAGAGCGGATCGAGAAAGATCCGGCTGTTGCCGCCTGCGGCTTTGCTGTCAATCAAGCAATATTGGCTGTCCTTAAGCCAACTGATTTCCAACATCATCAGCCTAGCCGCGATCTTGCGCGCCAGCCCTTCGGGAGCCGTCGCGCCAAGTCTCCAATATCGAACCTGTGCGTGCTCTGGTACAAATTCCTGGCAGAGGTCCTTGGCGATATGCCAAGCGCCAGTCCGGTTCAATATCGATAGCGAGTTTTCAAAGAGTGGACGGCCAACGGCTGCAGCCCCGAGAGGCTCTGAACAAGTTGATCCAATCCTTTCCGTCGCCGCGCGCGGACCCTGGCGCGTGTCAATATGCAACATCCGTCCACCTGATGGTAGTTACGAACTCGTCGACGGCTTTCATCCAATGCACCGACAATGTCGAAAAATCGTCGTAAGTGTTCAGTTTGGTTGCCAGAAGCGTATCGGGCAGTAGCTTTTTGTCAATAGAACCACAGGGGGAAGAGGCTTCTCTAAAGGATCAAGTTGGCTCTAACTCTATCGGATAATAGTCGCCGCTGTCACGCCCCGGCGATTCTGCAGCCAGTTCAGCGACAATTAGTATAAAGTTGGCATCATCAGACCCTTGCAAGGGCAGGGGGCGGATGCAAATTCAATCTACCTGTTCGAAGTATCAACTTCTTCCCAGTCCGTTGGCCGCGCTGCCCAATCTCGTAGATGGTTCCAGCCTCCGTCTGTCCCGGCGGGCCTGTCAGGCCGGTTGCGGACCCGAATATCCAGCTGGACCTTTGTCGCCGTCATTGTGCTAGGACATGCCGGAACGTCTTGCATCTTGCCGAGATCGCAGCTCTATCGTCGCCCGATCAGTTGGTGGTGCTGATTGACGCGTAAGCTTCCGCGAAGGATTTTGCGGGCAATGGCAATTTGATGGTCTGGCTATCCGACGAATAGATGATGGCCGCACCACCGTTGCCTTTCTGCAATGCTTCAATGAATGCCTGCGGCACTTCTCCCTCCACAAGGCATCCTTGCGCTGTGCAGCGGCTGATCGGGAAGGTGTTGCTATAAACACCAACCTTGATCGTCACGCCTTTGTCGATCGCAAGACCAAGGGGCACCGCCATTTGCATCCGGGCGCCGCCTTTCGTCGGTCTGGCAATCCCCAAAACCAGCGCGATCTGATCGCCGACGGCGGAGCGCACGATCACCTGGCAATTTGGCTTCGGGGCCTTCTCCGCGCATTCTGTCTTCCATGTCCCAAAAACTGCCGCGACCTTAGCCGGCTGAGGCGCAAGTGCGGCCGGAGCTTCGGCTTTTCGCGGTTTCGGTGCGGCCAACGGAGCATTCAAGAACGGAGCGGGCTGGCTCGAATCCGATCAATCGATGGATCGCCGATAGCGACGTATCGGCACGATCTGCGTTTTCGGCGGCGCCATGCTTGGCAACGATCCCGACCACGCCCGCTGCGCCACCATCCTCGGCGAGGCAATTGCCGCAGCCGGCATTCGCCTGATCTATGGCGGAGGCTGTGATGGCCTGATGGGCCAGGTTGCGATTGCCGCTGCACAAGCGGGTGGATCGGTGGTCGCCATCACTCCGCAGTTCCTAGTCGAGCGGATGAGAATGCTTTCATCCGGGATGCCAGGCGATTTCAGGTCCCGACATGAGTATCCGCAAGCAGCTCATGTTCGACTACGCGGATGCCTTCGTGGCCTTGCCGGACGGGAGTGGTCCTGCTTTTTGCCCTCGGCTGCGTGGTCCAGCAACTGTCCAATGTCAGCACGACGGTGACGAATTCGAGCCTCCTCATCAGCGCTTCGGCCGTCATTACGCCGATCGCCGCATGGCTGATCATCAGGGAGCGTCCAAGTGCACTGATCCTTTTCGTCGCAATTCTGACGTCGTGGGATCGGCCCTCCTGGCGCCGGCCTTAGCGAATTACTCCGAAAGGACAACCCATGGACCGCAACTTTGCGGCTGATCTCGCGCGGCTATCGCCCGGCACGTCAAAGGCATTGTCGGGGCGCGTTCGAAATCACGATGCGACGCGAACCATTTCGTTTGTCAGTCAGGGCCTGAAGGTCATTAAGCGAAAACTGCAGCGAGTAACGGTATTTCGACTTCGCTTCGTAGACGCCTTCAGCATCGATCGACACGGTCATCAGCCCATTTGGATCTACCTCAATATCTTCTCGAAGCAGAGGCCTGTTGAAGATTATTCGTGACTTCCCCTGTCGCTTCGATGGCTCAACCTGAACAAGCATTGGGACTGCTCCGCTAATTGTCCCGTATCGGGACAGGTGCCTTTTCTGAAGGGGCAAGCAGCAAGTTTCAGGCCAATACCCAAACATCGAAAGGAACCGTCATGGCTATATCCCGTGAAAAGGAATCGCTTGCCAAAGTGCTCGCACGAGGGCGGGTATTCTAACCACCCACAACACCCTGGCGGCCCGACAATGAAGGGCGTTACTCAGCGCGTCTATGATGGCTACCGCCGAGGCAATGGCATGGTCCCACGCCCGGTGAAGGGCATAACGGCCGACGAGATCAACGCCATCTATGATCGCCAGCATTGGGATGCCGTCCAGGGAGATTTACGCCGTCGAAGAATACCACCTGATGGCCGCCGTGCGCGAAATGGGAAAGCCGGCGTTCGCCCTGATGGCGGACAGAAAGACAAGCAAGTACGTCGGTTCGGCCTTCATCAATACCAGCCGCGCGATCCGTGAGCGGTTGTGGCACCGCTCCAAGCCAATGCCGGCCCGGCGCTGAAAGCGCCTGAAGCGGCCGGCGACGAATGGGTCAAGCCCGGCACGATCATCGGTCGCGTAATGAGCTTGCATGGCGAGGATGAACTGCGGCCTGCTTCGCTGCAGGATTTCCGGGAGGAAGGTTGATGGCCGTAACGAAAAAGATCAGGAGCGCGTCGCCTACGCTTGGATGTACAGCAACTAGGCCAGCAAAGACCGCAAGGATCTGGCGGTTCCAGGCTATTGGCAAGAGAATGCCGACGCATGGCTACTGGGGCACGAAGGCTTTAGTTGCCCGGGAACCGCCAAGACCAACCGTATGAGTGATCAAATGGAAGCTGAGCTCGACGCATCGTCGGTCAACAGCTCACCGGAATTACCCGTTATCCTCATTAAGCATAGGCTAAGATATATTCCCATACAGTGACCTGGGGCGGCAGTGGGGATTGCTTTGAATTACGCTAGAAGCCGAATCGCAAAGATCAGGAAAGAGCGCCGCGCGGTTCTCCGCGAGGTGTACCTTCCGACATGTGCGCCAATTCTGGCCGCTATGGCCCATCCCACACGTCTCCTGATAATGGCTTATCTCATTGAGGCCGACTCGACCGTCTCGGACCTCATGGCTAAAATTGGCGGCAGCCAGTCAACTGTATCGCGGCATTTGAAAAAGATGAGGAAGCCTGGGCTGATAGATTGCCGCAAGGAAGGCACTTGGCGGGTCTATTTTTGCAACTCAGTCGAAGCCAGAATGATTCTCAGAGTGATATTGGGGCTGGTCGACGAAGGACGCATCTCTCACATACCTCGCATATCCTAAAGAAGACGATTACAGTCACATTGTCCAACCGCTTGAACCGGTCAAACCGCTTGCAACGGAGGCCGCTATGGCGCAGGGCATATCTGCCGCCAACTGAAGTTGCGCGGAGGTGCCAAGCGATTTTGCGCGCACACATTTCGGCCCTGACACCCCTGCGATGGAATGGGATTTGCAAACACGCCTCAGGTGCGAGGTCGCAAATCGAAGGCTGTCGGCCTGATCTAGACGACGGACTCGAATAGGATGTCAGGCATGGGGCAGAACCTCTATGCCAAGGCTAGATGGCATATAGCAAATTGGGCACGCCGCAAACGGCTTATTTTGACGGTTCTCCAAAAAGCCGAGCTCAGCCGTTGACATTCTTGGTACGCCAAGGAGAATTAAACCCCTGTTGCCGCCGTGAAAGGGCGTTGAACGATGGTGAAGTTCGTTCAAAGCCTTCCATTATGTTGACCGCAGCAATCATCAGAGCAGGTCCATAGCGAAACCAAATTCTGTAGATATGCTGTAGCTAAGCCATTTTCCGGATCTTTTTAGGATCGACTAAGTCTTTGAAAGTGTTGGCTCCCCGCCGAATTCGAACCAGCGACTTTGTCTCATCCCGTCGTGTGCCGTCCGAATCAATGCCATTTCGGTTGATGGGTATTTTGGCGGGTAGAATTTAATAAATACAAATTATCAAACAAAATCAATTACATCTGGCGGAGGAAGTGGGATTCGAACCCACGGTGAGCTTGCACCCACGCCGGTTTTCAAGACCGGTGCCTTAAACCGCTCGGCCATTCCTCCAAACCATTGAACCCGTTGATTTTATCGATCTCGTAGAAAGTCAGGATCGATATCCGCATCTAGGTTGCAATCACTGGGTCGCACGGATCGCGTTTATAGCCTTGCAAGGCACGCCGTCAACTTTTCCCTGATGCATGGTCGTGCATTCCTCGTGCCGCGTGACAATCCATCTTCGCATTGGCTAATGTAGCTCGGGGAAATTGGGGTGGATGGCATGGCGCATCAGCGTCGCAAGGCTGAATCGACTGCAGAGCAACCGCCTGAAACGATGGACGTTTCGCCAAAGCCGCAGGGGCGGCAGGGACGACTGCGCGACCGGTTTTCACTTGCTGGCTTCGACACATGGTCGACCACGGTCCGCAGCATCTTTCTCAATGCGCTTTTCCTGATCGCGATCCTCGTCGTCGTTCCGGTGCTCGTCGGCCAGTTCCGCCGTGACGAGGTGGTTATCGAGCCAATCGCCGTGCCCGAGGCACTGAGCAAGGAAGGCCTGACCGCCGACGTGGCGGCAAGCCGTATCTGGGACGGACTTCAGGACGTTACGGCCAAGGCGAAGACCAGCAAGGCAAGCATAAGCGCTATCCCGCAGTCTCGCCGCGTCGAGTTTTCCTTCCCTGATTCCGGCTTTTCGATCGAATCGCTGATCTTTCACGTGCGGCGGCTGTTCAACGCCTATGAGACACGCATTTCGGGAGAGTTCGTCTGTTCCGACAGCGAGTGTGCCCGGGCGGGCCTTCGGCTGCGGCTGCGCGTTGTTCGCGACACCGTCGAAATCATCGATCTGCCGCCAATCGGCGACCAGCCCGAGCGGCAGTATTTCGCGGATGCTGCCTCGAATGTCATGGCGAACCTTGATCCGTTCGTAGCCATTGCGGCGGACGCCGAGAAAGAGCCGTTGCGAGCGACAACCCTGGCACGGCGACTGATCCGCTCGCACCACAAGGATGCGAAATGGGCGTATAATCTCGTCGGCCTCATCCGCTACAATGCCAGCGACCTGCCAGCGGCCATCGAGGATTTTCGCGCGGCCATCGCCCTCGATACTGGCTTCTTGCCGGCGCGCCTTAATCTGGGAAACGTGCTGCGTGTTTCTGGCGATCTCGATGGAGCCGAGGCCGAATTCAGCGAAGTGCGTAGCCGCGATGCGCACAGCGCGCTTGCTATCGAAGGCTTCTCCGATGTGGCAATGGCGCGAAAGAAGCCCGACGAGGCCATCGCATTCCTGATCCAGGCGGCCGATCTCGATCCGGAAAATCCGCGCTATTATGCCAAGGCAGGAAAGATCGAACTCGACCGCCGCAACAAGGACAAGGGCGTCAGTCTGTTGCGCCGTTCGCTGGAACTCGACCCCGGATACATCGTGTCCTTCGCCTATCTTGCATCCATGTATATTGGTGACGGCAATTACGAGGAGGCGGAAAAGGTTTTTCGCGACGCGGCCGACTATTCGCCTTCCAATGCCGAGGCGCAGGCCCAGGATGCCAACCTGCTCGCTCTGCTGCACAAGTGGGACGCCGCCGCTGAGCGGTATGACCGCGCCAGGACAATTGAACCCGGCAATGCGGCCTATTGGCTGGAATATGCCCGCTGCCTTCAGGCGCTTGGAAAGCAGAAGGAAGCCTTGGCGGCGCTGGATACGGCCGTGAAACTCGCGCCCGACAACGCTGAAATCTACAGTGCGCTTGGTGACAGCTATCGCGGCACCGATCGCAAACCCGAAGCAATAGCCGCCTACAAGAAGTTCCTTGAGTTGGATAAAACCAACGCACCGAGCAGGCCGATCATTCAACGCTTCATTGAAATCCTCTCCGGCTAATCCGCGCAACATCGGCAATCGCGGTCACAATCTTGCCCGGTTTCGGTCACAATCGGTTAATATCGTGATAAACAATTCCTGCGCACAAAGGATCGGGGTTCAAGGCGTTGTTGGGTTCGGTCGAGTGAGTGCTTTGGCTCCTCAGATGTTCAAGCGGCGTCTTTCGTTGAGACTGTAGGGGACATCAGGAAAATGCAGGCTATGGCGCACCCGCGTCTTCGTCGCGCTGCTACGGTCGCGCTGCTCGCCGCATCAGCGGCCTTGCTGGCGGCTTGCGCGTCGCAGCCTGAGCCCAAAGCCATGGTCTACAAGAAGACCCGTTCCAAGGAATATTTCGCCGAAGCCGAATACGGCGTGAAGGCCAGCCCGCGTGTCGGCTTCCTGCGGCGCGGCGGCGGCCGGGACCAACTCGGCAATCCCTACCAGGTTCGCGGCAAGTGGTACTATCCGAAAGAAGAAAAGCACTACGCGAAAGTTGGCCTGGCATCCTGGTATGGCGATGCCTTTCATGGTCGGCTGACCGCCAATGGCGAAGTCTACGACATGTCGCATCTGACGGCGGCACATCCGACCATGCCGTTGCCGAGCTATGCCCGCGTCACCAATATGAAGACCGGCAGCTCGGTCATCGTGCGCGTCAATGATCGAGGGCCATATCATGAAGGCCGCATCATCGACGTGTCGGAGCGCGCCGCGCAGATGCTCGATTATGCCAACATCGGCACCGCGCAGGTGAAGGTCGAATATGTTGGACGCGCGCCGCTTGACGGTAATGACGACCAGTATCTGATGGCGTCCTATCATCCCGGCAATAGAATACCGGATCCATCCGACGGGCTGCCGACCGGTGTGATGGTCGCCATGAACGGGCCATCCCCAAGCCTGCCGGTCGGCGCGGCGGCCGTGCCGTTTCCTGGTCAATTGACGAGTTCGGGGGCCATTGCCGCATCGGCGCAGTCCGCTTTTGGTGATCTGGCGCTGCCGGATTTCGGACCGATCGTGCCGGAACGTCCGGAGATCGGCCTGCCGCCGCAATCGCCATTTGCCATAGCATCGCTGTCTTATGCGGATGAACGCGTTGAGCGCGCCTCAAATGTCTTTGCAGCGCTCGGCGGGGACGGCATGTCACCGGCGGACGTGTTGCAATCCTGGAAGCGGAAAGCTCCGCCGGCTGGTTCGGCTACCGACTATGTCGCGGCGGGTTCATTCGAGAATGCCGCCGAGGCCAAGCGCATCGCCGCGCAACTCGCCGCTTTCGGCAAGACCGAGATCCAGCGTTCGGAACTCGACGGCGAGGACTGGTACTCGGTCAATCTCTATCCCGATGGCCATCGCAATCTAGACGAGATGTTGCAGGCGGCATGGTCACATGGGGCGCCCGACGCCCTCGTCGTGCGGAATTGATCCTATAGATCTAAAAAGTCTCGGCAGTATCCCTCCTTGAGATTGATCCGCCGCGAGAAAGCCTGATAGCTTCGCCGCGATTGCCAGAAAATCCGGCTAACGGGTCGAACTTCATGACATTTCGTTCTGTGCCCATGACCGCATTTCTCGGGCTCGGCCTGCTATTGCTGTCGCTTGCGGCGGCCAATGCGCAGTTGTTCGAAACCAAGGCCGCTCAGGTCTTCATGATCGATGCCGACACCGGAACGGTGTTGTTTTCGAAGGACGCCGACAAGCCGATGCAGCCGGCGTCAATGGCCAAGCTGATGACGATGGAAGTGGTTTTCAACGCCGTCAAGTCCAAACGCCTCACACTCGACGACACGTTCGTTGTGAGTGAAAACGCCTGGCGTAAAGGCGGCGCTCCTTCGGGAACGTCGACGATGTTCGCAAAGCTCAAATCCTCGATCCGCATCGAGGACCTGATACAGGGCGTGGCGGTGCAAGCCGCCAATGACGGCTGCATCGCCATCGCCGAAGGCATGGCCGGTTCCGAGGAGAATTTTGCCGCGCAGATGACCGAACGTGCCCGCCAGATTGGCCTCTCGAAGTCGACATTCGTCAACTCGACGGGCCTGCCGGCTGACGGCCAGCAAACGAACGTGCGCGAGCTGGCGCTTCTGGCTCTGCATCTGTGGCGCGATTACCCCGATCTCTACCGTTACTACGCCCAGAAGGATTTTACCTGGAACAAGATCTCCCAGAAGAACCGCAACCCGCTGCTGGCCATGGATATCGGCGCCGACGGTCTGGCGATTGGGACCAGCGAGGCATCCGGTTTCGGCATTGTCGCTTCCGTCAGCCACAACGGTTCGCGTGTGGTCATGGCAATGAGTGGGCTGGCCAGCGATCGCGAGCGGGCCGAGGAGGCACGAAAGCTGCTCGACTGGGGCGCGCGCTCCTTCGAGAAGACCGAGATTTTCGCCAAGGACGAGGTGGTCGGGGAGGCACAGGTTTTTGGCGGTGCGAAATCCGGCGTCACGTTGAAGGCAAAGGGACCGATCGATATCTTTCTGCCGATCACCAACCGCGACAAGCTCACGGCCAGGATCGTCTATACCGGTCCGGTGGCAGCGCCTGTGGAGGAGGGGCAAGCGGTGGGAGCGCTCCGCGTCTGGATCGGCGACACGCTAAGCCAGGAAACACCGTTGTTCGCCGCCGAATCGGTTGGCGTCGGCACGCTGCCGCAGCGTGCCCTCGACGCGGTCAAGGAACTGGCCGTCGGGTGGCTGCGTTGATGCAAAGAGGCTAGAGCCTGAAGCCGTTGCCCAGCTCGCGCGGGCTCAACGCACTTTAGAATCGTGGACCTTTTTCCAGAGCCGGACTATTACAGTCCCGGCAAGCATGGGCAGAGGCGTTTTAGTTGGCGCGCGGATTTTTCATCACGTTTGAAGGCGGCGAAGGGGCAGGCAAGTCGACGCAGATCGAGCGGCTGGCCATGAAAATGCGCGCCAAGAAATATGATGTCCTCGTCAGCCGCGAGCCAGGCGGCTCACCCGGCGCCGAGGCGGTCAGGCATGTGCTGCTTTCGGGTGCTGCCGAGCCCTTCGGTCCCAAGATGGAAGCGTTGCTCTTCGCCGCCGCGCGCTCCGACCATGTCGAGCAGGTCATCCGTCCGGCGGTTGAGCGCGGCACAGTCGTTCTGTGCGATCGCTTCATGGATTCCTCACGCGTCTATCAGGGCGTCACCGGCAATATCGATCCGGCCTTCATGGATGCGCTGGAGCAGGTTGCCATCAATGGCATGGTGCCCGACATGACACTGATCTTCGATATCGATCCGATCGAGGGCCTGCGGCGCGCAACGGCACGCCGCGGCGCCGAGGACGGGCCGGACCGGTACGAAAAGGAAACGCTGGCCATTCACCAGCGCCGTCGGGATGCCTTCCTGGCGATCGCCGCCGCGGAACCGGAGCGCTGTATCGTCATCGACGCATCTTCTGACCAGGATACGGTCGAGCATGTCGTTACCGCCGCCGTCTTCGCGGCGCTTGAGGCGAGGGCGCCGGCGCATAGCAAACAGGTGGCGCCGGCATGATCTTCGAACGCATCGCGCCGGAACAGCACGATACGCTGGACGGCGTGCCTGAGCCGGCCGAGACGCCGCGCCTTGTCGGGCACGGAGAGGCCGCTGGCGTGCTCACCGCCGCCTACCGCGCGGGGAAGCTGCCGCATGCGCTGATCTTCGCCGGGCCCGTCGGCATCGGCAAGGCAACGCTCGCTTTCCACCTGGCACATCACCTGCTGAAGCACCCAGCCTTCGAACAGGCTCCGGAAAGCCTGGCCGTGCCAGACCCCACTTCATCGCTGTTTCGTCAGATCGCCACGGGCGCCCATCCTTCCGTCTTGCATCTCACCCGCCCGCTGAACGACAAGACCAAGAGCTTCAAGACGGTCGTCACGGTCGACGAGATCCGCAAGGTCAGCCGCTTCCTGTCGATGACCTCGCATGACGGCAGCTACCGGGTGGTGATCGTCGACCCCGCTGACGACATGAACACCAATGCCGCCAATGCCTTGCTGAAGAACCTCGAGGAGCCGCCGGCACGGACGTTGTTCATTCTGATCGTCCACGCGCCAGGAAGTCTGCTGCCGACGATCCGGTCGCGCTGCCAGGTCGTACGGCTGGCGCCGCTCGACGCCGAAGACCTGGTGGCGGTTCTGCGGACCGCTGAGCCGCCACCGCCGGACGATGCAGCGGCAAGGGCGGCGCTGATCGACCGGGCAGGGGGCAGCGTGCGCAATGCGATCCTGCTGACGCAGTATGGCGGGCTGGAGATCGCCGAGACGCTCGATGCGCTGGTGGCGGCGAGAAAGAGCGATGTGGCGGGCGCCTACCGCCTCGCCGAGGCCGTCGCCGGCCGCGACCAGGCAATCCAGTTCGATATCTTCAACCGCCGGGCGCTCGACCTTTTGTCCGACGCGGCAAGCCAGGCCGCTCTGGCCGGCGATCTAGCACGGGCGAAGGCGCTGTCCGACACTTGGCATGAAGCCCTGGACGCTGTATCTGAGACCGACACCTACAACCTCGACAAGAAGCAGCACGCGCTAACCATGATCGACCGTTTGAACTCTGCCATGCGAATGTGACGGCTCTCCTGGCGCATGCCGTTGCCCCAAGGCCGGGGTCACTTTTGGACGGCATGCACCAGGCTCGGGATGGCAATAGCCATCTCGATAAGATATCCACCGCCACACCTTCCATTCAGACATTCATGACGGTTCATTCATGTCACGCGACAAATTCTACATCACGACCGCGATTTCCTATCCGAATGGCAAGCCGCATATCGGCCATGCCTACGAGCTGATTGCAACCGACGCGCTTGCCCGCTTTCAGCGGCTCGACGGCAAGGACGTCTTCTTTCTCACCGGCACTGACGAGCACGGTATCAAGATGCTGCAGACGGCGAAGCGCGAGGGCATCTCGCCGCGCGAACTGGCCAACCGCAACGCGGCCGATTTCAAACGCATGGCCACTGCGCTCAATGCGTCCAACGACGATTTCATCCGCACCACCGAAGAGCGGCACTACGCAGCCTCCCAGGCGATCTGGAAAGCAATGGCCGCCAATGGCGACATCTACAAGGGCGGTTATGCCGGCTGGTACTCGGTGCGCGACGAGGCCTACTACGGTGAGGAGGAGACCGAGGTCCGCCCCGACAACGTGCGGTATGGTCCGCAGGGAACGCCAGTGGAGTGGGTCGAGGAAGAGAGCTATTTCTTCCGCTTGTCGGCCTACCAGGATAAGTTGCTGGCGCTCTATGAGAGCCGGCCTGATTTCATTGGCCCCTCCGAGCGCCGCAACGAGGTGATGAGTTTCGTCAAGTCCGGATTGAAGGACCTGTCGATCTCACGCACCACGTTCGACTGGGGCGTGCCGGTGCCGGGCGATGAAAAGCACGTGATGTATGTTTGGGTCGACGCCTTGACCAATTACATCACTGCCGTCGGCTATCCCGATGTAAATGCTGACAAATGGGGGTTCTGGCCTGCCACGCACATTATTGGCAAGGACATCGTCCGCTTCCACGCCGTCTATTGGCCAGCCTTCCTCATGTCAGCGGGTGTCGAGCTGCCGAACCGCGTTTATGGGCATGGCTTCCTGTTCAACCGCGGCGAGAAAATGTCGAAGTCGGTCGGCAATGTCATCGACCCATTCACGATGGTCGAGCACTACGGGCTCGACCAGGTGCGCTACTTCCTGCTGCGCGAAGTGCCGTTTGGACAGGACGGCAGCTACAGTCATGAAGCGATCGTCAACCGCACAAACGCCGATCTCGCCAACGGCCTCGGCAATCTGGCCCAGCGCTCGCTGTCGATGATCGCCAAGAACTGCGGCGGCGTGGTGCCGAAGCGGGAAGGGCTG
The DNA here is from genome assembly GCF_015500075.1 of Mesorhizobium sp. INR15. Classification (NCBI taxonomy): domain Bacteria; kingdom Pseudomonadati; phylum Pseudomonadota; class Alphaproteobacteria; order Hyphomicrobiales; family Phyllobacteriaceae; genus Mesorhizobium; species Mesorhizobium sp. INR15. The sequence goes on from NZ_CP045496.1 coordinate 4,598,282, forward strand.
ACGGACGCCGACAAGGCAATCCTCGACCAGGCGGAAGCGGCGCTCGATGTGGCCCGCAAGGCGATGAACGAACAGTCAATCCACCTGGCGCTTGGCGCGATCTTCGGCGTCGTTGCCGAGGCCGATCGTTATTTCGCGGGCCAGGAGCCGTGGGCGCTGAAGAAGACCGATCCGGCACGCATGGAGACAGTGCTGCACACGACCGCCGAAACCGTGCGGCGGCTGGCGATCCTTTGCCAGCCTTACATACCGGAATCGGCAGGCAAGCTGCTCGACCTGCTGGCGGTGGCCGCCGATGCGCGCAGCTTCACGCATGTCGGTGAGGCGCATGCGCTGGTGCCGGGAGCGCCGCTTCCTGCGCCGCAAGGTGTGTTCCCGCGCTATGTCGAGCAGACGGATGCAGACGCCTGATGCTCGTCGACAGCCATTGCCATCTCGATTTTCCTGATTTCGCGGAGGAGCGGGCGGCCATTGTCGCCCGCGCCAAGGCGGCCGGGGTCGGCCGTATGGTGTCGATCTCGACCAGGGTAAAGCGATTTCAGCAAATATTTGAAATCGCTGAAGCTTTCGACGAAGTCTATTGCTCGGTCGGTACGCATCCACACAATGCGGCTGAGGAACTGGATATAACCACGGCTGACCTTGTGCGCCTTTCGGCCCATCCCAAAGTGGTGGCGATCGGCGAGGCAGGGCTCGACTATTTCTACGACAAGGCGCCTCGCGAGGAGCAAGCGCAGGGCTTTCGCAACCACATCGCAGCAGCCAGGCAGACGGGGCTGCCGCTGGTTATCCATTCGCGCGATGCCGACGACGACATGGCCGCGATCCTCGAGGATGAGACAGGGAAGGGTGCCTTCCCTTTCATCCTGCATTGTTTCTCGTCAGGCCGCCGGCTGGCGGAGATCGGCGTCGCATTGGGCGGCTACGTCTCCTTCTCGGGCATTCTGACTTTCAAGAACTCGCCAGAGCTTCGCGCCATTGCCGCCGATGTGCCGCGCGACCGGCTGCTGGTCGAGACCGATGCGCCATATCTGGCGCCGATACCATTTCGCGGCAAGCGCAACGAGCCTGCCTATGTCGCGCATACGGCCAAAGTGCTGGCCGAAGCGATCGGTGTCAGCGACGACGAAATCGCGGCGCTGACAACGGACAATTTCTTTCGCCTTTTCAGCAAGATGCCTCGGCCTGCCGAGCAAAGCGCCTGAACCATGACCGATCGGCTGCGCCTTACCATTCTTGGCTGCGGGTCGTCGCCTGGCACGCCGCGCATTACCGGTGACTGGGGCAATTGCGATCCATCAAATCCGAGGAACCGGCGCACGCGCGCCGCGGCATTGGTCGAGCGCATAGCGCCAAACGGCGCTCGCACCACCGTCGTCATCGACACGGGTCCGGATTTCCGTGAACAGATGCTGCGGGCCGATGTCCGTCGCATCGATGCTGTCATCTACACGCATCCTCATGCCGACCACATCCACGGCATCGACGATCTGCGCGGCTATGTCCTGGACCAGCGCCGGCTGATCGACATTCACGCCGACGAACCAACGCTGCTGCGGCTGCGCGAGGCCTTCGGCTATTGTTTTGAAACACCGCTCGGCAGCTCTTATCCGCCAATCTTGCGGGCGCATGTCATCGATCACGGCAAGCCGGTTGTGATTGAAGGCGAGGGCGGTGCCCTCACCCTTGAGCCCTTGCCGCAGATCCATGGCGACATCATTTCGCTCGGCTTCCGCATCGGCCGGCTCGCCTACTGTCCTGACATCAGCGACTTCCCGCAGGCAACCGCCGAGCGGCTCGGCGAACTCGACATGCTGGTCATCGATGCGTTGCAGTACAGGACGCACCCGAGCCATCTGTCGCTCGGTCAGGCACTCGAATGGATCGAACGGTTGGCGCCGAAACAGGCAGTGCTGACGCATATGCATGGGCCGCTCGACTATGCCACTGTCATGGTGGAGACGCCCGAAAACGTCGCTCCGGCCTACGATGGCATGGTGATCGAAATCCCTTATGAATCAGCTGGATAGGTTTGGAACCAAAACCAGGCTGACTATTGGTGTTCGGCTCACGGCGCCTCGACGCGCTCGGCCGAAGCCGCAATGCACTGAGGCGCGCTGATCCGTGAGGAAGCCGGCTCGCCATCGCTGGCGTCGACTTCGACCGCATCGGCACAGCGTGCATTATGTGAGCCTTGCGGCCACGCCACGTGCCGTAATCCAAAGCACGTGCCATGGTCAATGCCACGAGGGTTGCTGTGGTGACACTGGTGGCGCGAGGTTTGTTTCGATGTTGAGCACGACCAAGCGCACCGGAGCGCTGAAAAATAGAAGCAATTTCAAGCCTGCACCCAACATGATAGTTCCATAATCTATCTTATGCGACTTTCTGATATGGCGAGCAGCGAGCAGATTGGCGGGCCAAAACGGCCATTTGGGTTCTTTGTTCAATCCAGCTCGGGGTCAGGCAGCGCAATGCCATCCTGAAGGTCACGGATAATAGTGCCGAGTTGACCTGAGGCAAGGAGCCCTGGCCCCAAGGGGCCGGAACGATCTTCGCCTACAGGCGGAAGAGTTCGCAATGCGGTCCGCACCTCCGCTGTCATATGCCCGAGCTGCCAGCGGATCTCGTCATTGGCGGCTTCCGGCCGTTCGGAGAACGCCAGGCTGGTGGCCTTAACGGCGTACGCTGCAGCACCCAAGGCATGTGCACCCATATGGCAAATGGCTGAAGCTTGACCGGCAGATCTTGCGGCAGCAGCCGCTGCGGGAGACTTCACGTCTCTAGCAGCGCCGCCACCCACAAACCGTTGGAGAATTTCCACGGCGGTGTCCAACTCCCCGCGGGAGTATGCTCGGGTCCGGGCGATAGCGGCGCGAGGACGACCGTCAGCCGGTCTCTCAACCTCGAACATCCACAGAACTCGTTCAGCACAATCGGCGCCCCATGCGGCAACCAGGCGTCGGTCGGATTCGCTCAATGCCTGCGGAGATTTAGGCATCTCCTTCACTCCTGTGCCTCAATCAGGAAGACCAGCCTTGCGGAAGCCATCAACGAAATGGTCAAGCATTGCTGTGTCGCGGAAAGGCTCGGTCGCGACCCAGTGACTCGTGGTGAAATGCGGGTTGCCGACGAGGAAGAGTTCGACCTCCGCGCGCGCCTCGTCGAGCCTGCCCAGTTGGGCAAGGCTTGCCGCCAGGAAACGGCGTGAGCTTGTACGATAGGTCTCGTCCCTGCGAAGGGTGTCGACAGCAGCTTCATAGTCAGCGGCTGCATATTGCGCCTGACCAAGCGTCAGATAATACCAACTCGCCGGAAACGGGTTCAGCCGGAACGCCTTGCGAATATGTTCAAGGCCCTCCCCGACCCGCCCAGACAGGACCACGATGTCGGACAGTGTCGCCCAGGCGTCGGCTTCGTTCGGGTCGAGATCAAACGCTTTGGCGAATTCGCTATCCGCCTCGTCGAAGCGACGCTCATAGGCAAGCAGGTTGGCCAGAACCCACCGGCAGCCAGAATCGTTGGGATCGATCGCCACCGCCTTGCGGGCCAGTTCCAAGGCAAGGCCACGGTTGGGTTCGATGGGTTCGCCCCAATGCACCCATCCCATCCAGTGATTCATGGCGAGCCAGCGATAGGCCTCGGCATAGTCCGGATCGAGCGAAATGGCGCGCCTGAGCATGAGATGCGCTTCCCGCCCCGTTTGTGGCGAGTCGTCGATCAGCTTGCGCGCTCGCACACAGAGATCGTAGGCCTCCATATTCCTGGGCCGATTGCGCGGCGGCGGTGCGAGCAGCCGGCCGAGCAACGCCTGCACGATCTTGGCCGTGACCTCGTCCTGAACCGCAAAAATATCTTCCAGGTTGCGATCGAAGCGTTCCGCCCACAGATGATCGCCACTCAATGCGTCGACCAGCTGGGCGTTGATGCGCACGCGCCCCGCGGCGCGTCGTGCGCTACCCTCCAGCAGGTAGCGCACGCCAAGGTCCTGGGCGATTCCGCGCACGTCCCTCGCCTTCCCTTTGTAGGCAAAGGTCGAGTTGCGTGCGATGACGAACAGGCCAGAAATCCTGGACAGGTCGGTGATCAGATCTTCCGTCAACCCGTCCGCGAAGGAGTCCTGCTCGGGATCGTTGCTGAAGTTGACGAACGGCAGCACGGCTATCGATGGTTTGTCGGGCAGCGGCAAAGGGTTTCGCGCACCGAGCTGTTCGATTGCCCCCGTGAAGCGGTAGCCGACGCGCGGAACCGTGGATATCCATTCCCCGCCGTTGGCAGCCGGGCCGAGCAGCTTCCGCAGCAGCGCGATCTGGACCGTGAGATTGCCTTCCTCGACAGCGGTGCCCGGCCAGGCCGCATCCATCAATTCGCCCTTCTCGAGGATTTCGCCGGGCCGTCCGGCAAGTGCCGCAAGCAGCTTCAGCCCACGATGGCCTACGGGGACAGGATCATCGTTCCGAAGGAGCGTTCCCGCACCCGGATCAAGCACGAACGGACCAAAGGCAAAGCGCGATCCTTGCATGCGGCGAATCCTTAGAGGCTTTCGAGTCTCGAAGGAACCCCGAGTGCCGGCAACCAGGGAGGAAGCCGGGCTTCAGATCTGGCGGGCGATGGCCCCGATGGCATTGACGAGAAGGCGTGCCGCGGTCAGGGCCGACAGGCCGTTGATGTCGGCTGGCGGATAAAGCTCGACGATGTCGAATCCCGCGATGCTGGCTCGCCTGCCGAGGCCCGCGATCAGGTCGATGACCTGCGTGTAGGTGAGACCGCCGGGCGTGCGCGCTGCCACGCCGGGCATGATGCCGGGATCAAGACCATCGCAGTCCAGGGTGACGACGACCCGCACCCCTTCCGGAATATGCCGCAGGGCGGCTTCGACGCCTTGAGTGTGAACCTCTCGGGCGGTCACGAAATGGCTTCCATAGCGTTGCGCTGCCTCGATTTCGGCAAGCCGCGCGCTGCCGACCCCACGCAGCCCGACTTGCACCATGCCGGCGACATGCGGCATTTCACTGATCCGCCGCATCGGATTTGAATAGCCGTAGCGCTCGCCATGCACCTCGTCGCGCCAGTCGATATGAGCGTCGATCTGCAGGATCCAGACCGACCCGTGATCGGCAAAGCCGGCAAGGAAGGGAATGGGCAGGGAATCATCGCCGCCGAGCAGGATTGGCACGGCAGGCAGTTCCAGAACCTCACGCGTCTTCGCCTCGATCCGCGCCCGGTTGCCGGCGTTGTCACCCATGGTGGTCGGGATATCGCCAATGTCTAGGCAGAAGGCCGGCTTGCCGTCGAACAGCGGGCCGCCGAGATCGAAATCCCAGTGGCCGACGAGGGCGGCCTCGCCTTGGCTTGCGACGCGGATGGCGTTGGCGGCCAACGCATAGCCACTGCTGTCCTGGCCAGGATAAGTGGTCCCGTGACCAGCTCCGAAGATCACCGCATGTGGCCTGTGGCCATCGGCGAGGCGATCTGGAAAGCCGAGAAAGGGGCATGGATCTGTCATTTCTTGATGGTCCTGATGAAATTCCGGTGGCTGCAGGATGGGGCGTTCGCGGTGGGGAGATCCTCGCGCCTGAAGATCGCAAGACTAGCCCGTTTGGAAGTTTTTGGAACTATTTGGGAAGGCTTAATTACGGCGCCGCTCGTATCCGGCAGAAGTCATCCTCTTTCAAGTCGAGGTCTTAGGACCCTACCCTATGGAGGTTGCCATGAACGATTCTCTTGCGTCCGGCCTGCATCAGGATCCGGGAACATCGGCGGAGCCAACGGACGTTTCGCGCCGGAACTACAGCCTGACTACCTTGCGGAGCATTATCGCAGCCTGGGAAGCGCGGAAACGCTTTCGCTGGGAACTTGACCGGATGTCCAGGGATAATCCCCATCTGATTGACGACATCGGCCTGACGGCACGGCAGGTCGAGGCAGAGATCGTCAAACCGTTCTGGCAGGAGTAAGGTGAAGTCCGCGATGACAGCAGGACGGTGTCTTTCGTCCTGAGGAATGCCGCCTCATACCGGCTCGCCATCCAGATGAACCTGATAGGTCAAGACCCGCTTTCCGGCGGGTTCGATCAGCATCAGGCCTGGTTTGTCGACAAACTCACCATCGAAATCCAAGGGACTGGCCATACCGTGCCAGGGCTCGATGCAAAGGAACGGCGCGCCGCCGGGCTTCGACCAGATGCCCAATTCCTGGAATTCCTGCCACGATACCGAGAGCGCCGGACCATCGTCCGCAGCATAGCGAACGCTGGTGCTGGTGGGGCGATCGAGAATGACGGCATCATCCTCGAACAACCGTTCGGACAGCGCCAGGATATTGCCTTCAACCGGCGTCGGCTGAGGCGCGGGCAACAGCAAGCCATCCTTCAGGCGGCGAATCGGCGCGGTTTCGGCTGCGGCAAAGGTCAGCCGGTACGCTTCCTTTGCCACACCCGGCAGCAACGGCCAATTGAAGGCCGGATGCGCGCCGACCGATGCCGGCAGAAGCTCGTCACCGGTGTTGGTGATTTCGAAGGTCACTTCGAGTTGCCGGCGTTCCAGCGTGTAGCTGACAGCGAGGCGGAAGGCGAATGGGTAGCGGGCACGGGTATCCGCATCGTCCATCAGAACCAGCGTGCAGGATCGCGAGCCCCTCTCCGCCCAGGCAAACGGCTTGTCCCGGGCGAAGCCGTGCTGCGTCATCGCGTAGGCGCGGCCGCGATGGCGCAACTGATCGCCCTTCAGCCGGCCAACGATTGGAAACAGAACCGGCGAATGGCGTTTCCAAGCCGGGCCGGCCTGCCACAGGAACTCCAGACCGTCCGCGTCGCGCAGGGAGACCAACTCCGCCCCCTGCCCGACGATTACAGCCGAAATGCCGTCGCCGCGAAGCGTGTGGCTGTCCTGTTCCATATGTCCTCACGATCTGCGGCTACCCCGCAAGCAGGTTAGCAAAAGCCCTCGCATACTCAAGGTGCGAGATGCCGGGAGCGCCTCCTATGAGAGACTGCCGGCGCTCGGACGACGAGAGAGCCGCCGCGCAGCAGCGTCTTGCAGGTCTCGGCGAACGCTATCCGACAATCGAACGCTCGCGCCTGCTGTTGGATGACGATTGGGAAGGTGCTTTCAGGAAAGGCCTCGGCTTCCTGCTCGATGGCCTTTCTCCAAGACCGTAAGCTGCTGCCGCATCCTTGAAGCAAAAAGCCATGGCCGAAGGCTGTCCTTCGGCCATGGCAATCCTCTGCTTTTCGTTGGCGAATTGCTATTCGCGCTCGCCGGTAAAGTTCAGCAGCAGTTGGAAGATGTTGACGAAGTTCAGATAGAGCGAGAAGGCGCCGAACACGGCGAGCTTCTGCCGCGACTCCGCGTCGAAGTTTTCAGCATACTGCTCCTTGATCGTCTGCGTGTCCCAAGCGGTCAGGCCGATGAACACGGCAATGCCGATCACTGAGATCGCGAACTGCAGTGCCGTCGAGCCGAGGAAGATGTTGACGATGCTGGCTATCACCACGCCGATCAGGCCCATGATCATGAACGACGAGAACTGGGTCAGATCCCGCTTGGTCGTGTAGCCATAGAGGCTGGTGGCGCCGAACATTGTGGCGGCGATGAAGAAGGTGCGGGCGATGCTGGTTCCGGTGAAGACCAGGAACACCGAGGCCAGCGACAGGCCCATGACGGCGCAGAAGGCCCAGAACATCGCCTGCGCGCTCGCCGCCGACATGGTCTGCATCTTGAACGAGAACAGCAGGACGAAGGCGAGCGGCGCCAGCATCACCACCCATTTCAGCGGGCTGGAAAAGATCGGCACGTAAAGCGCCGGTGTCGACGATACCATGAAGGCGATAAGGCCGGTGACGACGAGGCCGACGCCCATGTAGTTATATACGCGCAGCATATGCTGGCGCAGGCCCTCGTCGTAAATGGCGCCGGTTTGGGCGCCCGCGCCGGCGCGGTATCCCATGTTAGGGGTGTTCATTTGCATTCTCCTTTGCGGGTCGATCAGTAAAGCGTTCTGGCAAGTGCCTCGGCGGCGCGATCGAGATCATGGACCTCGCTCTTCGCGACCACCGCATAGGCCACCTCGCCAATCTGGAAATACGCCGAGGAAATATCGCCCGAGGGCGCGACGGTCGGCTTGACCACGTCGAAGGTTCCTGGCCGGATCGCGAACAGCGACACCAGCCCCATCTCCTTCGTTTCGACAGCCATCTCGACGCTCGGACCAAAGCGCGACGGATAGACCTGCACGTCGCGGACCTTCCAGTCCTTCGGCAGAGACGGCATCACGATGGCGGTGGCGGCGCGAATTTCGCCGGCATTGTAGTTCGGCGCCTCTGGCTGCGAAGCCATGCTTTCGCGAACCAGTGTCGTGCGGTGCGCACGCACCGCGTCGTCGACATAGGCAGGCGGCTGCGGCGAAGCGATGACCTTGGTCACTGACATCGGGCCGATGATGCCGTTGGCCAGCCAACCAGCAGCAACGAAGGCGGCGACAGCGGCGGCGCGCTGCAGAACGCCTAGGATACGACCCCGGCCAAGCCCCCTCTCCAGCCGCCGCGCGGCATCTGCGGTCGCCGGCCGCGCCATGCCCCTGGAGCCGGCAAGCGCCACGCGAAGTTCATCGCGGGTCCGCAGGTCCGACATCACGCGCGCTGCGGCCTCCGGACGGCCGGACAGATATGCCTCGACCTCGATACGGCGCACGACATCCATCTGGTCGTCGACATAGGCGTCGAGATCGGCTTCCGTGACAGGATCAAGCATGGAAGCGGTCATGACGGGTCTCCAACGATCCTGAGATGGTTCTTCGCTTTCGCCGGAGCCGCTTCCATCTCGCGAAGTGCGGCGCGTGCGCGGCCGATGCGCGACATCAGCGTTCCCAGCGGCACGCTGCTGGCGTCCGCCGCCTGCTGGTAGGACAGCCCCTCTATGGCGACGAGATGCAGGGCGGAGCGCTGTTCCTCCGGCAGGTTGAAGAAGGCTTCGCGCACCTGCGCCAGCCGCAACGAATGTTCCTGCGGCGCCGGCGTGCTGGCCTCGGTCAGATATCCGGCCTGTTCGACGCGCGCCGCCTCCGAGCGGCGGGAACGCATGCGGTCGATGAAGGTGTTGTGGACGATCGCCAACAGCCATGCGCGCAGATTTCCACCCGAGCGGAAGGTGCCGCGCCGCTCATAGGCGCGCACCAGCGCGTCATGCACGAGATCCTCGGCCTCGACGCCATCGCGCGTCAGCGAACGCGCGTAGCGCCTGAGCGAACCCAGCTGTCCGACGATATCGAAGCGTGGCATCGAGCGTTTCATGTCCTGTGTACGGAGCATGTGGGGATTTTAATCCCCGCCGCGCCGATTTTTTTCGCCGGAACCGAGCGCGAAGCTGGAATCCCAGCCATGGCCTCCGCAAACCGTCCTCGCTGCCGCGTGCAAGCGCCAAGCCGTGGACCGTGCTCGCAGGGAAAGAACAGGACTTGGGTCTTTCCTCTACAGATTGGAAACGGGCCTTTGCCAGTGCGTCGCGCCGGCGACGGCGACCAGCAGCGTTCGAAGGCATTGGACATCCGGGTGAAGTGACACGCGCTGGTCGATGAGCGCGATCTGGCGACGGGCGGCCCGTTCAATGCTCGCGCCATGCGGCAACGACATCAGCCAGTCGATGAAGACTTCCTCGGGTGGCGGCAGCGGTGACACAGCCCGCATTGTAGCCGTGTCGATCTTGCGTGCCGAGCCGCACGCGGCCCCGTCAGCACTCGCCCGCGAGGCTTTTCTCCCTAGCGGATCGCGGTCCCCGACAACATCATCCTTGCGCATAGCCTGCCCTCGCTTTCGAGGACCGATCCGGTGGAGATGGAGGATTGAGAACTCCAGGCGCGCATGGTCACGGGACCCAGCACCGGAGCACTCTGCCTCTTGACCGCCCACCGCGATCAGTCGAGTTCACTTGGCTTGAGGCTGGTTTCCGGGCTTCGGAGCTGTCCATTTCAGGACTGTCTCGACACCTTCCCAGGCTTTTGGGCCCAGTGGTCCTGGTCGAAACGAAAGCTCCGCTACCGTTGCGGGGGCAGCGCCGGCATCAAACCGGCTTCCCAATTATCCCATCCGTGGAACGGATGAGCACCTTAAGCGCAGCGATCTAAGCACCGTTCGCTGATTCCAGTCCATACGGAAACGACAAGGCCGGAGCAAAAAAGACGACAGGTTCCGCCAACTGCGTGGACGAACGGCAAGGCCGGTCGGCGTCAGGAATTGGGCTCGCCATTCGCTCGTTCGGAGAGCTTGCGCTGTTTGGGCGCCGTGACACCGCAGGCGCGGAGCATCCATCTACGGCCGTCGCTGCGAAAATCGGTGATGCTGAGCGGCTCGACGTCGATCTTCCCAGAGGCGGCGAGCGGCGCACCGAGAACATGCAGGATGGCAGCGCGGATGACACTGGCATGGGTCACCGCGATCGTGTGGCCTGACGTGGCGATCAAGCCGTCCATCAAGCCCGAGACCCTGTGCGCAACATCCGCCAATGATTCGCCACCATGCGGAGCCGCGTCAGGATCATTGAACCAAGAGGCAATGCCGTCGGGCTGCTCGGCCTGCAGATCCTCAAAGCGCTTGCCAGCCCATTGCCCGTGATCCTGGTCCGCCAGAAGCGGCTCTATCGATGCATCCAGTGACAGCGCCTTGGCAGTCTGGCGGGCGCGAAGCGCTGGTCCAGTCCAGATGCGATCGGCACGGCGCAGTGCCCCGTGCATCGCTTTTGCCAGGACGAGCGATCGCGACTCGAGCGGTTCGTCGAGCGGAAATGATCCTTGCCGCGTTGCCGTCGTGGCGCCGCCGCAGATCATCGTCAGGCGTACGAGCATGAAGCAGTCATCCCTTGAACCTTGCCAACCGGCATCATCTCGCATTTTGCATTGGCGCAACTGAAACCACTGGTGAAGCGCACCCGATTTGCGTATCACTCCGCCGCGCCAATGGAACCATTCCCATGTTCGAAGACCTTCAGCCTGCCCCCGCCGACAAGATTCTCGCCCTGATAGGCCTCTACCGCGCCGATCCTCGAACCAACAAGGTCGATCTCGGTGTTGGCGTCTACAAGGATCGCGACGGGAAAACGCCGGTGATGCGCGCCGTGCGCGAGGCCGAGAAGCGCCTGCTCCAGGGCCAGGATACCAAAACCTATCTCGGCCTTGCTGGCGATACCAGCTTCAACACGGTGATGGCAAAGCTCGCCTTTGGTCCGCAAGCCGACATGACGCGCATCCGCGCGGCGCAGGCACCAGGCGGCTCCGGCGCGCTGCGGCTTGTCGCCGAGCTGTTGAAGCGGACACGCGCCGATGCAACGATCTGGCTGTCGGACCCGACATGGCCGAACCACATGCCGGTCATGCGCGCCGCCGGCCTGCAGATTCGTGAGTATCCCTATTTCGACGCTGTGTCGGGTGCCGTTCGTTTCGACGACATGCTCGCTGCGTTGCGCACGGCGAAGGCCGGCGACGTCGTTCTGCTGCATGGCTGCTGCCACAATCCAACCGGCGCCAACCTCGACGCCAGGCAATGGGCCGAGGTTGCCGACCTCGTTGTCGAGCGCGGCTTGCTGCCCTTCGTCGACATTGCCTACCAAGGCTTTGGCGACGGCCTTGAGGCCGATGCTGTTGGCCTGCGCCTGCTGGCCGCGAAAGTGCCGGAAATGGTTGTCGCCTCCAGTTGCTCGAAGAATTTTGCCGTCTATCGCGACCGTGTCGGCGCGGCGATGATCCTTGCCAAGGACAGCGCGCAGGCGGATGTGGCGATGAGCCAGATCCTGTCGGCGGCACGCGTGATGTATTCGATGCCGCCGGACCACGGCGCGGCCGCCGTGCGCATCGTGCTTGAAGATGCCACCCTGCGCGCGGACTGGGAAGCCGAGCTCGAAGACATGCGCCTGCGCATGCTCAGGCTTCGCGTCGCCTTCGCCGAGGCGCTGCGGCGGCAGTCCAATTCCGACCGCTTCGATTTCGTCGCCAGCCATCGCGGCATGTTCTCCCGCCTTGGCCTGACGGAGGCACAGGTCGAGCGGCTGCGGACCGAGCATGCCGTTTACATGGTCGGCGACAGCCGCATCAACGTTGCCGGCCTGCCCGAGGACGGAATGGACGAACTCGCCAAGGCGATCGTCTCTGTCCTCGATTGAGGGTACCGGTGCCCCACAACTGTGGACAAGGCGCCCTCGCCGGCTGACAGCGTTGGCCGTGTGGCGGACCGCAAGGTAGCATCCGCCACATGACGCCATCGAAAGACATTTCCCGCCTGATCGAGATCATGGCGGCGCTGCGCGCGCCGAAAACTGGCTGCCCCTGGGATATCGAGCAGGATTTCTCGACCATCGCGCCTTACACGATCGAAGAAGCCTACGAAGTGGCGGACGCCATCGCGCGTGGCGACCTCGACGATCTGCGCGACGAACTCGGCGATCTCCTGCTGCAGGTCGTCTATCACGCGCAAATGGCTGAGGAGGCCGGCGAGTTCGCCTTCCCTGACGTGGTGCAAGCCATCACCACGAAAATGATCCGCCGCCACCCGCATGTCTTTGGCGACGAGAAGGCTCGCAGCGCCGGCATGGCCAAGGGCATGTGGGAAAAGATCAAGGCGCAGGAGAAGGCGGAGAAGCGGAGTGCCCGTCTCGCCCGGGGACTCGACCCAGAAGACAATGGCGCCGGCTTCCTGGACAGTGTGCCGGTGGCCCTGCCCGCTTTGACCCGGGCACTAAAACTTCAGGAGAAGGCCGCCCGCGTCGGCTTCGACTGGAGCGAAGCAGCGCCCATTCTCGACAAGATCGAGGAAGAAATCGGCGAATTGCGCGAGGCTCTCGCCAAGGGCGACACGGCTTCGATCAAGGATGAGTTTGGCGACATGCTGTTTGCCGTCGTCAATCTCGGCCGCCACCTCAAGCTGGATTCCGAGGCGGCGCTAAGTGGCACCAATGAGAAGTTCCGTTCGCGGTTTCACTATGTCGAACGGGCGCTGGACGCCTCCGGCAGCACACTTGAAAAGGCAACATTGGACGAGATGGAAGCGCTCTGGCAGCAGGCAAAGACCGCGAAGTAAGCGGTTTTATCCGTTGTTTTTACGATGCAATTTGCTTTCGATCTCGTCCCGCGCGCTGTGCGTGGCCTTCAGCGAGATGGTCACGCTGCCGTCCTCATTGTCTATGCGTGAGACGACATCACCGTTGCGATAGACCCAGTCGACAAGACCGAACTGTGCGGGCTCGATCGTCACTGTCAACGATTCCAGCTCGCCGGACATCCTCGTCTCGATAATCGCCTTGAGGGCGTCGATGCCTTCGCCGGTGATTGCCGATATCGCAACCGGAGGCGCTTTGCTGGCGTCGGCCCCATCGGCAAGCAACCGGGCCCGGTTGCCTTCGTCGAGCTGGTCGATCTTGTTCCAGACTTCGATGACGCGCTTGGTGTCGCTGGCATCAACGCCGAGATCGGCGAGAATGCGCTCGACATCCTCGGCCTGTGCCGAGGTGTCGGGGTCGGAAATGTCGCGCAGATGGATGACGAGATCGGCCTCGACCACCTCTTCCAGCGTGGCGCGGAATGCCGCGATCAGGTGGGTCGGCAGATCCGAGATGAAGCCGACCGTGTCCGAAAGAATGATCGGCGTGCCATGTGGTAGGCGCACGCGGCGCAATGTCGGATCAAGCGTGGCAAACAGCATGTCCTCGGCCAGCACGCCGGCTCCAGTCAGCCTGTTGAACAGCGTCGACTTGCCGGCGTTGGTGTAGCCGACGATCGCCACCACCGGGAACGGCACCTTCTTGCGCTTGGCGCGGTGCAGGTCGCGTGTGCGCCGCACCGTTTCCAGCTCGTGCTTCAGCTTGATGATTTTTTCCTGCAACTGCCGCCGATCGGATTCGATCTGGGTTTCGCCGGGGCCGCCGAGGAAGCCGGCGCCGCCGCGCTGACGCTCAAGATGGGTCCAACTGCGTACCAGCCGGCCCTTCTGATAGTTGAGATGGGCAAGCTCGACCTGCAGCGTGCCTTCCTTGGTGCGTGCGCGCTCGCCAAAGATTTCGAGGATCAGCCCGGTGCGGTCCAGCACCTTGGCGTTCATTTCCTTCTCGAGGTTGCGCTGCTGCACCGGCGTCAGCGGATGGTCGACGATGACCACTTCCGCATGGCCTTCCTTGACGATCTCGGCGAACTCGGCAACCTTGCCGCTGCCAAGCAAGGTTGCCGGGCGCGGATCGTTGACGGTCACCACCGCGGTATGGATCAGGTCAAGATTGATGGCGCGGGCAAGTCCGACTGCTTCGTCGCGACGGGCATCGGCTGAACGCGTCAGCCGGGGCCGGTTCGCCTCATCGTCGCTGCGCTGGTGGCGGGTAAGCACGGGCACAATGACAACGGCCCGGGTCGGACCTTTGGCTTCCGTCCCAGGCTGATGTGCTGATTTCCCACGGACGCCGCGGTCCGCGTCTGTCTCACGTGCCAATCAGGCGCCCTGGCTTTCCTCGCCATCGAACATCTGAACCGGCTGGCTCGGCATGATCGTGGAAATGGCGTGCTTGTAGACGAGCTGGGAGTGGCCGTCGCGGCGCAGCAGAACACAGAAATTGTCGAACGAAGTGACCACGCCGGTCAGCTTCACGCCGTTGATGAGAAAGATGGTGAGTGGGTTTTTGCTCTTGCGAACTGAATTCAGGAACAGGTCCTGAAGATTTTGCGATCGTTCCGCCATTGTTCTTGTCTTTCGCCGATCCCCTTCGGTTTGCAAGCCAATGCGCCAAATTAACGTGCGCATGTCAAGCTCGCAAACACCATCTTGCCGTCAGTAACGACAAGCAGAACGAGATATATTGATGTTCATTCCACCTGTGCGGTTATCAGGCTGGACTTTTTTCCGCAACGTCAAAAAAGGCCTGCCGCAACGAAAGTGTTATTGAGCCGGGGTGGCCGTTGGCCACAGGATCGCCGTCAATCGCCACGATCGGCATGGCAATCGTCGTTGCCGAACTCAAGAAAGCCTCGCGCGCGGCCTTGGCCTCGGCAACGGAAAAGCCGCGTTCCTCGATCTTCAGACCGAGCTTGGCAGCCACCTCGAACAAAGTGGTGCGGGTGATGCCGCGCAGGATGCCGTGTTCGGCCGATCGCGTGACCAGTACGCCGTCCCGGGTCACGATCCAGGCGTTTGATGAGCCGCCTTCGGTGACGTTGCCGTGGGGGTCGACAAACCAGGCTTCCTGGGCACCGGCTTCCTTGGCCTTTTGCTTGGCCAATACATTCGGCAACAGTCCCGTGGTCTTTATATCGACTCGGTCCCAACGATTTTCAGGCACGGTGATGACCTTTATACCGGTCTCTGCCCGCCTGGTGGCCACCATTGGATCGACCTTCCTGGCGGTGATCACCAGGGACGACTTGGTGTCAGCGGACGGAAATACAAAGTCACGGCTGGCGACGCCCCGCGTGACCTGGACATAGACAAGGCCGTCGAAGACATGATTGCGGTTGACCACCTCGCGCACGATCAGCGGCAACACGCCCGAGGTGACCGGCCAGCCGATCGACAGTTCCGTCAGGGACCGATTCAGCCGGGCGAGATGACGCGGCATATCGACGATAAAGCCGCGCGCCACCTCGCAGACCTCGTAGACACCGTCAGCGAACTGATAACCGCGGTCCTCGATGTGCACGGCGGCATCGGCATGAACGACATAGCGCCCGTTGACATAGGCAATACGTGGCATGGTAGTCCCTCAGGAAAGTCCCAGCTTTCTTAGGCGATTCCGTTGCTGGCGCCAACTCAACGAGCCTGGTTTCAAACATGGGAACTTTGAATTTTTCTTCGATTTTCCACCTCCGTCGCGATCCGCGGTTTCGGTGCATCGAAGAAGGATGCGGTCTCATCGGTCGACGATTGACCGGCCTTACCGCAAGGTTTTCAGCATCGTATGCCCATAAGCCACCAACGCGAACCCTCTAGGACTGGTCCACGCGATTGTTCATTACGCAAAAGGTCGGCTCGACTAACCTGCCCGCAACGAGTCTGTGAAAGGCATGAGCGTGAAGCGGGTACGATATTATATCGGCGTAGGCTTTCGAGGAGCGATTGATGCTGGTGACTATGCGATCGGTCGTACCCACGTCAACGTGTCCTACCCTGACGCTTTTATGATCGACTCTACGCCGTTCTTAGGTCGCCTTGAGTTACCTAAAACAAGCACCGTTTTTTGTGTCTCATGGGACGACTCAAACGGAAAGACACAGGCGCAATTCGATGGCCATGTCGAACGGCAGTTGCCGCTTTTCAAGGCTCTGAAGGCAATCAACCAACTGACGGATGCTTTCAAGTTGGTACGTCTGGGAAACTCTGAGGGATTGCATCTTCGCAGAGTTGGAACTGGGGACACACTATTTCACACGTGCTTAATCGACGGGATCGTGGACCCATTTGTCGTCAATCGACGGTTAGGGTATGAACCCGATGCGAAAGATCGCGCTGAAACGCAAGACCTTGCGAGTTCACATGTAGCAGGCGATACGGTTGCAATAGCCCGCCGTTACCTCGCATGCTTCGAACTGTTTGACCACGGATACTATTCAGAGGCCGTGATCGTCGGTCATGGAATACTAGACGACACCATTCAGGAACTAATAAATAGATCCTTGACAGATAAGGGTATAGATGAGCAAGAGGAGAGAAAGCTTATTTTGCGGGGAATTTCTTCAGATCGGATGAAGACTTTTTTAGGCCCGCTGTTAAAGCTACTGTCAGGAAAAAACCTTAGTGAAATTTGGTATGACGGGGCCAGCGCATTGGACTTCCTCAACAAGAAAAGAAACGCCATTGCTCATAATGGAGTGGTTGCGTCTCCCGCAGAAGCGGCGTTCTGCCTTTTCGCCTCGATGAAGATAATCGCGGTATTACATCATTCCGGACTCGTGGATGCCCCTATGCCACGCGGAATGTTTAGAACGGCTAGAAATCTGGCAGCCTGGTCTGTGCCAGATCGGCCTTCTTGGGTGTCAAAGCCTGGGGAAGAAGATCACGATCCTTTTGACTCGACCTACCCTTGAGAATCTGACCGCAACCGCCAATTGGCTGCACCCGACTCGCTGGACCAACTGTTATCAGACGCCCAGCGACTTCAGCTTGCGGTGAAGGGCGGAGCGCTCCATGCCGATGAACTCGGCCGTCTTCGAAATGTTGCCGCCGAAACGGTTGATCTGGGCGATCAGATAGTCCTTCTCGAACTGTTCGCGCGCCTCGCGCAGCGGCAGCGCCATGATGTGCTGGTCCGACTGGTTTGGCGTACGCGGCATGACATCGCCGATCTCGGACGGCAAAAGGTCAGCGGTGATCGGCGAATCGACATCGTCGCCACGCGCCAGGATCATCAGCCTTTCGACGTTGTTGCGCAGCTGGCGGACGTTGCCCGGCCAGTTGTGCGCCTGCAGCACCGCCAGCGCGTCGTCCCCAATACGGCGTGGCTTGATGCCGGCCTGGCGCGCGATCTGCTTCATGAAATTGTCGACGAGGTAGGGAATATCCTCGCGCCGCTCGGCCAGGCCCGGCACCATGACAGGAACCACCGCCAGGCGATGATAAAGATCTTCGCGGAAGCGCCCGTCGGCGATCATCGCTTCCAGGTTCTGCGAGGTCGAGGAGATGATACGAACATCGACCTTGACCCGTTTGGTGCCCCCCACCCGCTCGAACTGCTGCTCGACCAGAACGCGCAGGATCTTGTTTTGCGTTTCGCGCGGCATGTCAGCCACTTCGTCGATGTAGAGGATGCCGCGATGCGCCTCCTCCAGCGCGCCGACCTTGCGTTCGACGCCATTCGATTCGGTGCCGAAAAGCTCGATTTCCATACGCTCAGGCGTGATGTTGGCGGCGCTCAGCGTCACGAAGGGCGCGCCCTTGCGCGTCGACAACGTGTGGATGGCGCGCGCCGCCAGTTCCTTGCCCGACCCGGACGGGCCAATGATCATGACGCGGCTGTTGGTTGGCGCGACGCGCTCGATGGTCTGGCGCAGTTGGCTCATCGCCGACGACATGCCGATCAGGTCGAAGGTCTCGCCGCTGCGCTGCTTCAAATCCGAGACTTCGCGTTTCAGTTTCGAAGTCTCGAGCGCGCGCTCGGCAATGAGGATCAATCTGTCAGCCTTGAACGGCTTCTCGATGAAGTCATAGGCGCCACGGCGAATGGCCGATACCGCCGTTTCGATGTTGCCATGACCGGAGATCATCACCACCGGAAGGCTCGGATGCATCGTCTTGATCTCGTCCAGCAAGGCCAGCCCGTCCAGGCGCGAACCCTGCAGCCAGATGTCGAGGAAAATCAGGCGAGGCGCCCGGTCGGCGATTGCCGCGAGCGCGCTGTCGGCATCGAACGCCGTGCGGGTTTCATGACCTTCGTCGCTCAGGATACCAGCGACGAGTTCACGGATGTCTTCCTCGTCATCGACGATGAGAATATCAGACGCCATTACCGACCTTTTCAGTTTCTCGTTCGTTTGCCGCCCTGCCTTCGCCGCGAGAAGACGCGGTAGCCGCAGCGGCTGGCGGCAGAATGATGCTGATCATCGCACCCCGCCCACCGTGGAAATCCGCGGGTGCATCATGAAGTTCCAGCCTGCCGCCATGGTCCTCCACGATCTTCTTCACGATCGCGAGACCGAGCCCCGTGCCCTTCTCGCGCGTCGTCATATAGGGCTCGAGCAGCCGTTGGCGATTCTCGCGCGGCAAACCTTTGCCATTGTCGATGACGTCGATGCGAATCGCGCCATTCTGACGCCCGGCTTGAATCCGGATTATGCCGTCCGAACCATCCTTCTGTTCCAATCCGTCGATCGCTTCGGCGGCGTTCTTGATCACATTGCCGAAAGCCTGCGCCATCAGACGGCTGTCGAAGGTGCCTTTGAGCGGTTCGTTGCCGAAAACCCGTTCGAATGTGATGTCGGCGCGGCTGACTTCGACGAGGAACGAGGCCTCGCGCAGTGATTCGCGCAGGTCGATCGCCTTCATCTCCGGCTTGGGCATGCGGGCGAAAGCCGAGAATTCATCGACCATACGGCCGATGTCCTCGACCTGTCGGATGATGGTGTCGGTGCACTGGTCGAAAACCTCGCGGTCCTCGGTGATGACCTTGCCGTAGCGGCGCTTGATACGCTCAGCCGAAAGCTGGATCGGTGTCAGCGGGTTCTTGATTTCGTGAGCGATGCGCCGTGCCACGTCGGCCCAGGCTGACGAGCGCTGCGCCTGAACCAGATCGGTAATGTCGTCGACCGTGACGACGTAGGACTTTTCCTCGGTACCGTCGTCGCCGGCCTCGATGGTGATCTGCACGTTGAAAGTCCGTTCAGCGCCGGCTCGGTAGAAGGTCACCTGCTCGCGATAGACGGGCTTGCCGGACTTCCGGCCGATCTCGAAAACGCGGCCGACATGCGGCAGCACGGCGGACAGGTTCTGCCCGAGGGCCGCATCGGCGGAGATGGCCAGCATTGTCTCCGCCGAACGGTTGACAATGGTTACGATGCCATAGGGATCGACACCGATGACGCCGGCGGTGACGCCCGCGAGCACCGCTTCGGAGAACCGCCGCCGCTCGTCGATCAGATCCTTGGCCGACAGGATCTCGTTGCGCTGGGACTTCAGTTCCAGCAGCATCTTGTTGAACGTATCACCAAGCGAAGCGACGTCGCCATCGGAGGGCCTGACGGCGACGGCGACATCGAGATTGCCGGTCGCGACCTCGTCAGCGGCGCCAATAAGCTGACGAATCGGCCGCACCAGGCGGTCGGCGACCGCAATACCGGTCCAGATGGCGGACAGGATGATGATCAGCGTCAGTGACAGGTAAGGAAGCGCGAAGGCCACCTGCGAGGTGCGGCGATTGTCCTCGAGCCCGCGATATTCGTCCGTGTTGGACCTGACGATCTGCCGCGCCTTGATCACTTCGGGGTCAACCAGGCGAATTGTGTAGAGATAGAGGCCTTCGATCTCGCGCAGCTTGACGATGGCGCCCATGATGTTGCGGGTCTTGGGTTCAATCAGAACGGTCCTGCCGTCGGCGGCGCTGTTGACGGCGCCTTCGGGTGGCTCCGGCATGGAAAAATCGGCATCGGTCTTGGCGCTCATGACAAAAGAGCCGTCTGCCTTGACCAACGCCGCGTGAGCCAGCGATCGGCCCGCGGCCTCCTTGTTCATCAGGTCGAGAAAGCCTGTCCGATCAAGCCCGTAGAGCGTGCGCGACGCGTCAAGATCATAGGCCATCGACAGGGTCGTGCCCTGAAGATTGCGGGCGTTTTCCTGGACATAGGCATCGGCGATCGACAGCGACGAATTGACGATCGTCTTGGTGCGTATCTCGAACCAGCGGTCGAGGCCGATGTCGAGCGTGATAGACGCGATGATGGCCACCATGATCGCGGGAATGGCGGCGACCAGCGCGAACATCGCCACGATGCGCACATGCAGCCGCGACGCAGCCTTGCCGTGCCGGCGCGCCATGAGGATGCGGTGCACTTCGCGGCCAACCAGGGCGATGAGAAACAGGACGAAGGCGGCATTGAGCGCGATCAACGCCAGCGTCGTCGACTCGTTTGGGGTAATCGGCGTCGCACCGACAAGAATGGCGAACGAGATCGCCGCCGTCACCAGCGCGCCGCCCACCGCAACCACGCCCGGCAACGCAAGCAGCCGGCGTCCTTCCCTCGCGCTGGGTTCGCTGAAAAGCGGTTCGTTGAGTGAGGGTGCCTGGAGAGCCATGTCGCCGTCTTGAGCCAATGATTGCGTCGGATGTATGCAACGCATTGTGGCGATTATGCAACAAGTGTGGCCGAGACGGAAATCTTTCGGCGATCGATCCCCCGGAAAAGGACCTGACCCAGGTCAAGGGTCAGGACTGCCGCGACGATTTGTAGACATTGACGCCAAGTTCGCGAATCTTCTTGCGCAGCGTGTTGCGGTTGAGCCCCAGCAATTCCGCGGCCTTGATCTGATTGCCGCGGGTTGCGGTCATTGAGGCAAGGACGAGCGGATACTCGACCTCGGACAAAATACGCTGATAAAGACCTGCTGGCGGCAATTCGCCGGCAAACGACGCAAAGTAACGTTGCAGAAAATGCTCGACCGCCTGGCCGATGGACAGGTCGTCGGGAATGAGGTTGCCGCCACCTGGAACGACCGGCCGTTCGCCGGTCTTCAGCTCCGCTTCAATGATTTCGGCGGAGATCTCGTCCTGCGAATAGAGTGCGGCCAGCCGACGGATAAGATTTTCCAGCTCGCGCACATTGCCCGGCCATGGGTAGCGCTTCATCAATTCGATGCCGCCGGTGGAAATGCGCTTGGTCTGCAAGCCTTCCAACGCGCCGAGCTTGAAGAAGTGGCGGACGAGGTCTGGAACGTCCTCGGAGCGCTCGCGCAGCGCCGGAAGCCTGAGCGGCACGACATTCAGGCGGTAGAAGAGATCCTCGCGGAACAGTCCCTGGTTGATCAGGGTGCGCAGGTCCTTGTTGGTGGCGGCGACGATGCGAACATCGGTCTTGATCGGCGTGCGCCCGCCGACAGTCGTGTACTCGCCCTGCTGCAGGACGCGCAGCAGCCGCGTCTGTGCCTCCATCGGCATGTCGCCGATCTCATCGAGGAACAGCGTGCCGCCCTCGGCCTGTTCGAAGCGGCCGGTGGAGCGGTTCTGCGCGCCGGTGAAGGCGCCCTTCTCGTGGCCGAACAGTTCCGATTCGATCAAATCGCGCGGGATTGCCGCCATGTTGATGGCCACGAACGGACCGCCACGGCGGCGGCCATATTCGTGCAGCGCGCGTGCCACCAGTTCCTTGCCGGTACCGGACTCGCCGGAAATCATCACCGTCAGGTCGGTCTGCATCATGCGCGCCAGCATGCGGTAGATGTCCTGCATGGCCGCCGAGCGGCCAACCAGCGGCATCGCGTCGGGCTGTTCTTCC
Organism: Mesorhizobium sp. INR15; assembly: GCF_015500075.1. Lineage (NCBI taxonomy): Bacteria > Pseudomonadati > Pseudomonadota > Alphaproteobacteria > Hyphomicrobiales > Phyllobacteriaceae > Mesorhizobium > Mesorhizobium sp. INR15. The sequence continues at coordinate 4,620,218 of NZ_CP045496.1, forward strand.
GGCCGTGTATCGATCTTCGGCCGCCTCGGCTCCGAAAGCGCCCGGTTGACGATGTTGAGGAGTTCGGTGAGATCGAACGGCTTCGGCAGATATTCGTAGGCGCCGGTCTCGGAGGCGCGAATCGCGGTCATGAACGTGTTCTGAGCGCTCATGACGATAACCGGCAGTTCCGGCCGCGCCTTCTTGATGCGCGGCAGCATGTCGAAAGCGTTCTCGTCCGGCATCACCACGTCGGTGATGACCAGGTCCCCTTCGCCCGCCGCCACCCAACGCCACAGCGTCGAGGCGTTGGAAGTCACCCGCACCTCATGGCCGACGCGTGAAAGCGCCTGATTGAGGACAGTGCGGATCGCCGCATCGTCGTCTGCGACCAGAATGTTGCCGCGAACAGTCATTTGCGGTCTCCTTCGCCTTCGTCATCGGCGCCGTATGGCACTTCTTTCCAGGCCGGCATCAGGATGCGGAACGTGGTCCCGCGTGGTGTCGAATCGCATTCGATGATGCCGCCGTGCTCGCCGACGATCTTGGCGACCAGCGCCAGCCCCAGCCCCGAACCGTTCGGCTTGGTGGTGATGAAAGGATCGAACAGGATCGGCAGGATGTCTTCGGAAACTCCGGAACCGTTGTCGCGCACGCAAAACTCCAGCGGCAGCGAGACACGGTCCTGGGTTCCCGGCACCGAAACGCGGATGCCCGGCCGGAACGCGGTCGACAGGATGATCTCGCCCTGCGGATCGCTGCCGATCGCCTCGGCGGCATTCTTGACCAGGTTGAGGAACACCTGGATCAGCTGGTCGCGGTTGGCAAACACCGGAGGCAGTGAAGGATCATAATCCTCCAATATCTTGATTCTCCTGGCAAAACCGTTCTTCGCAATTGCCTTCACGTGATCAAGAACAACGTGGATATTGACAGGATAGCGATCGATCGGCCGCTCGTCGGAAAACACTTCCATGCGGTCAACCAGCGACACGATACGGTCGGTCTCGTCGGTGATCAGGCGCGTCAGCGCTCGGTCCTCGTCGGACGCAGAAAGTTCCAGCAACTGGGCGGCGCCACGGATGCCGGAAAGCGGGTTCTTGATCTCATGGGCAAGCATCGCGGCAAGACCAGTCACCGAGCGCGCGGCACCGCGATGCGTCATCTGCCGGTCGATCTTGTCGGCCATCGAGCGTTCCTGGAACATCACCACGACCGCACCGGGAAATTCCGGCACCGGCGCAACGTAGAGATCGACGACCTTCTCGATGCCAAGCCGCGGCGAAGACACGTCGACCCGGTATTCGTTAACCGGAGCCAGGCGCTCGCGCACCTGATCGACCAGAGTCAAAAGCGGGCTGCCAAAAGGGATCAGCTTGGACAGCGTGTTGCGGGCAAGCATGGTGGCGCTTGAGCGGAAAAAGTCCTCGGCGTCGGCGTTGGCGAAGGTGATGAAGCCATCCGGGTTGATCATGATCACCGGACGGCGGATTGTGTTGAGCACGATCTGGGCGGCATTCGCCATCTCGGGCACTTGGGCAATGGTGGCGTTCATGCTGCGCTCCGCAGGTTCACTGTCCGCGGCTCGCTCGAAAACACCTCGCGCAGCAAGGCGATGACGCGGGCAGGCTCGAATGCGGTGAGGACGGCCTTGCGCTGATCGTCGGCAACGCCGGCGGCATGACGATCGAGATACCAGCCAAGATGCTTGCGGGCCTGACGCAGGCCGCTTTCGACACCGTACAGCGCCAACATGTCTTCGTAGTGGGCAATGACATAGTCAGCCAACGCGTGTTCACGGTCGGGCAAGCCAAGCACGGGCTCTTCTCGCGCTGCCGCGGCGATGCTGCCAGCAATCCAGGGCGCGCCATAATGCGCGCGGCCGATCATCACCGCATCGGCGCCGGACTGTTCAAGGATCATGGCTGCCTCCGCCGGCGAACCGACATCGCCATTGGCGACGACCGGGATGGACACGGCCTCCTTGACGCGGGCTATGGCAAGCCAATCGGCCTTGCCCTGATAGAACTGGCAGCGCGTGCGGCCATGGATCGTTACCATCCTGACGCCGGCCTCCTCGGCACGGCGCGCAAGAGAGGGAGCGTTCAGCGCGCCTTCATCCCAGCCGAGCCGCATCTTCACCGTCACCGGCACATCCACGGCACCAACCACCGCATCGATCAGCGACAAAGCGTGATCAAGATCGCGCATCAGCGCCGATCCGGCATAGCCGCCTGTCACCTTTTTCGCGGGGCAGCCCATGTTGATGTCGATGATGTCGGCGCCCTCACCAGCGGCGATACGCGCACCCTCGGCCATATGAACCGCTTCGCGGCCGGCAAGCTGAACCATGTGGACAGGCAGCCCGGAATGACGGATGCGCAGATCAAAACCCGCCCTGCCCTTGGCAAGCTCGCCGCTCGCTACCATTTCCGATACCACCAGTCCCGCGCCATGCGCATGCGCGCGCCGCCGGAACGGCTCGTCGGTTATTCCAGACATCGGCGCCAGAAAGACTCGATTGCGGATTCTTACCCCGCCGACGTCCAACGGCGCGGCCAATTTGTTCAGGTCAGGCATGCACAAAAACCAAGCATGTTTAATTGCTGCACATTCTCTAGCCAGAACCAGTGCAATGTGCAACGCGGAATGACGCCACATTAAGGCGCATTTGGGAAAATGCTGGCCTTCGGCTTTGGCCGCGACTAAGGCACTGACCATGACTGATGCAAGTGAAACTTCGGCCATGAATGACAAGGTAGCCGTGGTTATCGTCGCGGCCGGCCGCGGCGCGCGCGCCGGTCAGGCCAATGGGCCGAAGCAATATCAAAACATCGGTGGCCGCGCCGTCATCGCGCGCACACTTGAGACATTCCTGGCCCATCCGCGAACCGGCTCCGTGATTGTCGCCATTCATGCTGACGACCATGAGTTGTTTCAACTCGCGGCAGGCGCCAGCGCGGTACGGGTCACTGCCATTATTGGCGGCGCGACGAGACAGGAGTCCGTGCGCCTTGGCCTGCTCGCGTTGAGAAGCCACGCACCGAGCCGGGTGCTTGTGCACGATGCGGTTCGTCCGTTCGTCGATGCCGAGCTGATTGACCGAACGATCGCGGCGATCGGCGAACGCGAAGGCGCGCTGCCCGCCCTGCCCGTAGCAGATACGCTGAAGCGCGAGTCGGCCTCCGGTGTGGTCGGCGAAACCGTCTCCAGGAATGGGCTTCACGCGGCGCAAACGCCTCAGGGTTTCCCGTTCTGGCCGATCCTGGCCGCGCATGAGAAAGCCCATCATCTGGGGAAAGCCGATTTTACCGACGATGCGGCAATCGCCGAATGGGCACATATTCCGGTAAAGATCGTTCCGGGCTCTCCCGACAACTTCAAACTCACCTGGGCACGGGACATCGCGATGGCGGACCAGCGACTTTCCGGCGAGCGCATGCGCTTTCCTGACATCCGGACCGGCAATGGCTACGACGTCCATGCGTTCGAACCCGGCGATCATGTCACGCTGTGTGGTGTCGCCATTGCGCACGACAAGAAACTGTCAGGCCATTCGGACGCCGATGTTGGCCTCCACGCGTTGACTGATGCGCTGTTGGCGACCTGCGGCGCCGGGGACATCGGCACGCATTTTCCGCCGTCCGATCCGCAATGGAAGGGTGCTGCCTCGCGGATATTCGTCGAGCATGCGGCCAAGCTGGTGCGTGAACGTGGCGGCCGTATCGCCAATGCCGACGTCACGCTGATCTGCGAGGCCCCGCGCGTTGGCCCGCATCGTGAGGCGATGACCGTGACGCTTTCCGAAATGCTGGGGATTTCGCGGGACCGCATCTCGATCAAGGCGACCACCAACGAGAAGCTCGGCTTTGTCGGGCGCGAGGAAGGCATAGCTGCCATCGCTACCGCCAGCGTCGCCTTTCCCGGTGAGATACCGGAATGAGCAACGGCGAGTTGGCAAATGCACTGTTTCAGGCCTGCCAACAGCGTGGCATAATGCTGGCGACGGCGGAGAGCTGCACCGGCGGCATGATCATCGCCGCGCTGACCGACATCGCCGGTTCTTCGGCCGTGGTCGATCGCGGCTTCATCACCTATTCCAACGAGGCCAAGATGGAGATGCTTGGTGTTTCAGCGGCCACGCTGAAAGCGCACGGCGCGGTGTCGCGCGAAACGGCGCTCGAGATGGCGGCCGGTGCCCTTGCACGCTCGCGCGCCGGATTGACGCTGGCTGTCACCGGCATCGCCGGCCCTGGCGGTGGTTCGGTGGAAAAACCCGTCGGCCTGGTCTGGTTCGGTCTCGCCTTGAATGATCGACCCGTTGCAGCCGAGCGTATGCTCTTCGCCGACAAGGGCCGTGACTCAATCCGTCAGGACACAGTCAGTCACGCGCTGCAACTCGCTCTCAACGCACTTCGGCAGTCTTGAAAATCGGGGGTAGTCTGCAAAGTCAGCGATAGTCTGGAAAGTCAGGAAACCGGGTTCGTCCCGTAGATGACGTCGGCACGCTTCTCGAAGGCCTCGGCGAACATGCGGAAAGCGCGATCGAACATGGTTCCCATCACCGCGCCCAGAATGCGGCTCTTGAATTCATAGTCGATGAAGAAGCGCACGTTGCAGCCGCCGACAGCCGGTTCGAACCGCCATACATTGCTCAGATATTTGAACGGGCCATCGATGTATCGGACGTCGATGGTATTCTCGTCGGGCTTGAGCAGCACCTGCGTGCTGAACGTCTCGCGGATCGCCTTGTAGCCGACGCTCATGTCGGCGACGAGCATGGTTCGCCCCTCGCGTTCCTTGCGCGAACGCACTGTCAGGGACTCGCAAAGCGGCAGGAATTGCGGGTAGGCCTCGATATCGGCGACCAGCGCGAACATCTGCTCCGGCGTGTGGGCAACGCGGCGGGTGGCTTCGAATTTCGGCATGAACCGGCGTCAGGCCGATTTCTTGAGGAACGCTTCCCGCGCCGCGCGCAGCTTGGCGAAATCGTCGCCGGCGTGATGCGACGAGCGCGTCAGCGGGCTCGACGCCACCAGCAGAAAGCCCTTGGTCCGACCGATTGTCTCGAAGGATTTGAACTCCTCCGGCGTGACGAAACGGATCACCGGATGGTGCTTCTTCGATGGCTGCAGATATTGGCCAATGGTCATGAAGTCGACATTGGCCGAACGCAGGTCGTCCATCAGTTGCAGGATTTCGTTCCGCTCCTCACCCAGGCCCACCATGATGCCGGACTTGGTGAAGATCGACGGGTCAAGTTCCTTGACCCGCTGCAGCAGCCTGATCGAGTGGAAATAACGGGCGCCTGGCCGAACCGTCAGATAGTTCGACGGCACGGTTTCGAGATTGTGGTTGAAGACATCGGGCTTAGCCGCCACGACGATCTCCAGCGCGCCTTCCTTGCGCAGGAAGTCAGGCGTCAGGATTTCGATCGTCGTCAGGGGCGTCGCTGCCCTGATCGCACGGATGACTTCGGCGAAATGGCGCGCGCCGCCGTCGGCGAGATCGTCGCGGTCGACCGAAGTGATAACGACATGGCTCAGGCCCATCTGCTTGACGGCATGGGCGACGCGCGCCGGCTCGTCCGGATCAAGGGCAGTCGGGATGCCGGTGGCGACATTGCAGAACGCACAAGCGCGCGTGCAAATCTCGCCCATGATCATGAAGGTGGCGTGCTTCTTTTCCCAGCACTCGCCGATGTTGGGGCAGCCGGCCTCTTCACACACCGTCACCAGCTTGTGCGACTTCACAATCTCGCGCGTCTCGGCATAGCCCTTCGACACTGGCGCCTTGACGCGGATCCAGTCGGGCTTGCGCAGCACATCCTGATCGGGCTTGTGCGCCTTCTCCGGGTGCCGCAGGCGCGGTGCGTTGGCGATCGTATCGAGAACAGTGACCATCGGAAAACCTGGTTCATTCGCGAGTTCCTCTCGGACACTCGCCTTCACAACGTCATCTAAGACTTTTCAACGCAAAGAAAAAGGCCGTCGCGGCGCATGCCGCAACAGCCCTTTTTGCATAGCGAATGTTTAGCCGCGTTAACGGCGAACCATGCGACCAACGGCGATCAGCAGACAGGCGCCGATGAAGCCGGTGATCAGATAGGCTGTCCAGCCCACGCCGAACGGGTCGAAGTGCAGCGCATTCAGGATGGCGTTCAACACGACCGCGCCGATGATGCCCAGAATTATGTTCATGAAGATGCCGGTGTTGCTCTTCATGACCATTTCGGCGAACCAGCCCGCCAGACCGCCGATAATGATGGCTGCGATCCAGCCCACTCCATTCACGTCCATATGCCCTCTCCTTCAATGAGTGAAAATGCGTCCGGAAACGAGTTACCCCGCCGTTGAGTTCCACCGACTCTGGCGTGATCAATTTTATCACGCGTTCAGCGCGCGGCCATAGGCGTCCAGCACGCTTTCTTTCATCATTTCCGACAGCGTCGGATGCGGGAAGATCGTGTGCATCAACTCTTCCTCGGTGGTCTCGAGGTTCATCGCCACGACAAAACCCTGGATCAGTTCGGTCACTTCGGCGCCGACCATATGGGCGCCGAGCAACTGGCCCGTCTTCTTGTCGAAAATAGTTTTGATGAAACCCTGGTCCTCGCCGAGCGCAATGGCCTTGCCGTTGGCGGCGAACTGGAAGCGCCCGACGCGGATGTCCTTGCCTTCGGCCTTCGCCTTTGCTTCCGTCAGGCCGACCGAGGCGACCTGCGGATTGCAGTAGGTGCAGCCCGGTATCTTCAGCTTGTCGATGGCATGCGCGCCGGGGAAATTGGCGATCTTTTCGACACAGACGACACCTTCATGCTCAGCCTTGTGGGCGAGCATGGGCGGGCCGGCAACATCGCCGATCGCATAGATGCCTGGCACATTGGTCTTGCCGTAGCCATCGACGACAATGCAGCCACGCTCGGTCTTCACGCCAAGCGTTTCAAGACCAAGACCCTCGATGTTGCCCTGCACGCCGACGGCCGAGATCATGCGGTCGGCGGTGATCTTCTCGACCTTGCCATCCTTCATTTCGACATGCGCGGTGACCGAGTTGGCACCCTTTTCGACTTTGGTCACCTTGGCTTCGAGGATGATCTTCATGCCTTGCTTCTCGAACTGCTTCTGCGCGAATTTCGAGACCTCGGCATCCTCGACCGGCATCACCGCCGGCAACAATTCGACCACTGTCACCTCGGCGCCCATGGTGCGATAGAACGAGGCGAATTCGATGCCGATGGCGCCCGAGCCCATCACCAGCAGCGACTTCGGCATCTCCTTGGGCACCATCGCCTCGAAATAGGTCCAGATTAGCTTGCCATCGGGCTCGATGCCGGGCAGCGCGCGCGGCCTGGCGCCGGTCGCCAGGATGATGTGCTTGGCGGTGTAGGTGCCCTCTCCCTTGACGCCCTTTGGCACCGGAGGCTGCGGCTCCATCGGCTTCTTTGCTGTGTTGGAAACAATGATTTCACCTGGCTTGGAGAGCTTCGCTTCACCCCAGATCACGTCGACCTTGTTCTTCTTCATCAGGAAGGAAACGCCGCCATTGAGCCGCAGCGAAACCTTTCTGGAGCGGTCGACGACGGCAGCCGTGTCAACGCTGACCTTGCCGTCGAGCTTCAGGCCATAGTCCTTCAAGTGATCCGAATAGTGCATGATCTCGGCCGAGCGCAGCAATGCCTTGGTCGGAATGCAGCCCCAGTTGAGGCAGATGCCGCCGAGATGCTCGCGCTCGACGATCGCCGTCTTGAAGCCGAGCTGAGCTGAACGCACCGCGGTGACATAGCCGCCGGGACCGGAGCCGATGATGATGACGTCGTAATTCTCAGCCACGGATTTTCTCCTTCATTCACAGTTCCAGCATGACGCGCACGATAGGTGCCAACGCCGTGCCGATGTTTCGCGTGTTTTCCGCGTCGAGATGGACGCCGTCGAGCGGGGTGGTTTGCGCCACGCTGCCGGCATCGAAGAAGCCGCAGCCGGTCTCGTCGGCAAGGGCCGAGTACTGTGTCGCAAGGTGCTTCGACGCCTCGTCGCCGCCGGCAAACATTTCCTTGAAGTCGGCATTCTCAGTGCGGCTGACCACAGGCGGCGACACGATCAGGATTTGCGGCGCCGGCCAATCGAACGGATAGTCATGACCGCGCACGATATCGATCAACCGGCTGATCCCTTGCTTGGCAGCCACCGGGTTGCCGTGAATCCATGGCTTCATGTCGTTGGCGCCAAGCATGATGACGATCAGGTCGATCGGCGCATGGGTGGTCAGGACAGTCGGCAGCAGCCGCGCCCCATTGCGGTCGGCGCCGGCCAGATGGTCGTCAAAGGCCGTGGTGCGGCCGTTCAGGCCGTCGGCGATAACATACACCCCGGCCCCCAACGCCGCCTGCAGCACGCTTGGCCAGCGGTCCGCCAGCGCATGACGGCCACCTTCGGCGTCATAGCCCCAGGTCAGCGAGTCGCCGTAGCAAAGAACCGTCTTCATGCGCTCACCTGCGTCTTGACCAAACCGCGCCGCACCCGCCAGCGCACGAACAGCCAGTGTATGATGATCGTCGCCAGCCCCGGCAGGCCAAGGCCGATCACGATCGGAACATCACCCTTCACCGCGGTCGAAGTGCTGTCGCTGTAGAGGATCAGCGCCACCAGCAGGACAAGCAGCGCCGCGAAGACGATCAGCGACCACTTTCCAGTCGCATTCACCGCGGCAAGTGGATCGCGCTGAAATTGCGCCACGAAAAAGATGAAGGTCACCACGCAAGTGACCAGCACCGAGGCCATGAAGACGATGATGTACTCTTCCTCGGCACCGGTGGCGACGGCGAGTTCCTGCGCCACCAGCCCACCGGCGAGGCCGGAAATGAGGAAGGCGAAAAAGCTGGTGAAGAATTTCCGCACCGCCCTTTTCCTTCTTAGACCAGCATGCCCATCGGGTTTTCGATGAGGCGCTTGAAGGCGACAAGCAGTTCAGCACCCAGCGCGCCGTCGACGGCACGGTGATCGGTCGACAGCGTCACCGACATCACGGTCGCGATCTTGATCTCGCCGTTCTTCACCACCGCCCGCTCCTCGCCGGCGCCAACGGCCAGGATCGTCGCATGCGGTGGATTGATGACCGCGGCAAAGTCCTTGATGCCGAACATGCCGAGATTGGAAACCGCCGTCGTGCCGCCTTGATACTCTTCCGGCTTCAGCTTGCGGCTGCGCGCACGGCTGGCCAGGTCCTTCATCTCGTTGGAGATCACCGACAGCGTCTTTTCGTCGGCCTTGCGGATGATCGGCGTGATCAGGCCGCCAGGAATGGACACCGCAACGCCGACATCAGCATGCTTGTGCTTGACCATGGCGCCTTCAGTCCATGAGGCATTGGCATCGGGCACCGCCTTCAGTGCCATCGCCATCGCCTTGATGACCATGTCGTTGACCGACAGCTTGTAGGCGGGCGCATCACCCTTTTCGGTCTTCTTCACCGGGGCTGCAGCATTGATCTGCGTGCGCAGCGCCAGCAGCGCGTCGAGCTCACAGTCGAGCGTCAGGTAGAAATGCGGGATGGTTGTCTTGGCCTCGACCAGGCGCCGCGCGATGGTCTTGCGCATATTGTCATGCGGGACAAGCTCGTAGGAGCCGGGCTCGAACAGTTTCAGCACCTGCTCGTCCGACATTGCCTTCGGCACGGCGGCGGGAGTTGCCGGAGCACCGGCAGGCGCCGCCTTCGCGGCTGGTGCCGCCTTGGCGCCGCCACCGGCAATCGCCGCGTCGACATCGGCCTTGACCACACGGCCGTGCGGGCCGGTGCCGGTCATCGCCGACACATCGACGCCAGCGTCCTTGGCGATACGGCGCGCGAGCGGCGACGCAAAGGTGCGCGCGCCACCAGCGTGGCCATTGGCCGCCGGAACGGCTTCGGCCTTGGGCGCCGGTGCGGCGGCAGGCTGCGGGGCTTCAGGCCTGGGCGACTCGGCCTTGGGTGCTTCCGCTTTCGCGGCTTCGGCCTTGGCAGGGGCGGCAGCGCCACCACTCTTTGCAGCCGCGCCAACATCCTCACCGTCGGCGGCGAGCACCGCGATCAGCGCGTTGACCTTGACGCCTTCGGTGCCGGCCGGAACAACCAGCTTGGCGACAACGCCTTCATCGACGGCTTCGACTTCCATCGTCGCCTTATCGGTCTCGATCTCGGCAATGACATCGCCCGGCGAAACCTTGTCGCCCTCTTTCACAAGCCACTTCGACAGGTTGCCCTCTTCCATCGTGGGCGACAGGGCCGGCATGGTGATGTTGATAGGCATCGCTCACTCCTGGATAAATTTGAACAGGCCGCGCATAACGGTCAGCGTGGCGACGACGAACACCGGCGGCAAGACGCCGAAATGGTAGCTGCTCTTGCTCATTTCGAGAACCATCATGCCGCTGCCCTGATCGACTTTGGCCGAGCCGGTGGCAACGATTGCCAGGACCAGCGACGCACAGCCACTCAGCATCAGAAGCACGGCATCGAATCTGCCGGTCATCGCACGTATAAGGCAAGCAATAGCGACCGTCGGAACAATCATTGCAAAAGCCCCGAACGATGCCATCGGCGCTGCCTCCTAGCGATACGTGACCGCTTTGACCGCCTCGATGACCTCGCCGACATTGGGCAGCGCCACCTTTTCGAGGTTCGCCGCATAAGGCATCGGCACGTCCTTGCCGGCAATGGTTATGACTGGCGCGTCAAGGAAATCGAAGGCGCGTTGCGAGACCTGGTTGGCGATATGGTCGCCGACCGAGCTTTGCGGATAACCTTCTTCCACGACGATCAGGCGGTTGGTCTTCTTCACCGAGGTGATGATCGTATCCAAATCAAGCGGACGGATCGTGCGCAGGTCGATGATCTCGACATCGATGCCCATGGCGCGCAGCTCGGCTTCCGCCTTCACCGCATAGGTCATGCCGATGCCGAAGGAGACGATGGTGACGTCCTTGCCGGTCTTGTGGACACGCGCCTTGCCGATCGGCAGCACGAAATCATCCATCTTTGGCACATCGAAGGATTGGCCGTAGAGGATCTCATTCTCAAGGAAGATAATCGGGTTCGGATCGCGGATCGCGGCCTTGAGCAAGCCCTTGGCGTCAGCTGCCGTATACGGCATCACCACCTTCAGACCGGGGATGTGGCTGTACCAGGCAGCGTAGCACTGTGAATGCTGGGCGGCGACGCGAGCGGCGGCGCCGTTTGGTCCACGAAACACGATCGGCGCGCCCATCTGGCCGCCCGACATGTAAAGCGTCTTGGCGGCCGAGTTGATGATCTGGTCGATCGCCTGCATGGCGAAGTTGAAGGTCATGAATTCGACAATCGGACGAAGACCAGCCATTGCCGCGCCGACGCCGACGCCGGCAAAGCCATGCTCGGTGATCGGCGTATCGACGACGCGGCGCGGGCCAAACTCCTGCAGCAGGCCTTGCGTGATCTTGTAGGCGCCCTGGTACTCGGCGACTTCCTCACCCATGACGAAGACGTCGCCGTCACGGCGCATTTCCTCGGCCATCGCATCGCGCAGTGCTTCGCGCACGGTGGTCGAGACCATTTCGGTACCGGCCGGAATGTCCGGATCGGCTGCGATGTCCGCCTTGGGTGCGGCGGCAACCGGTGCTGATGCCGGCTTTACGGCGGCTGTCTTTTCCTCGGCGGGAGCTTCCACCTTCGCTGGCGCTTCAGCCTTTGCAGGTGCCGCCGACTTGCCGATATCGGCAGCGCTTTCGCCATCCTGCAACAGCACGGCGATCGGCGTGTTGACCTTCACGCCTTCGGTGCCGGCGGCAATCAGGATCTTGCCCAGCGTGCCTTCGTCGACGGCTTCGACTTCCATCGTCGCCTTGTCGGTTTCGATCTCGGCGATCACATCACCGGCGACAACCTTGTCGCCCTCGTTCTTCAACCACTTGGAAAGATTGCCCTCTTCCATCGTCGGCGAGAGAGCGGGCATGAGAATTTCGATCGGCATGTCCTAGCCCTCTCGTTACAATACGATGTCGGTCCAGAGCTCGGACGGATCCGGCTCTGCGTCGTTCTGGGCAAATTCGGCGGCATCGGCGACGATGTCGCGAACCTCCTTGTCGATGGTCTTCAACTCGTCCTCGGTCGCCCATTTCTTCTCGGTCAGCCGCGCCTTGACCTGCTCGATCGGGTCATGTTCGGAGCGCATCTTCTGCACTTCTTCCTTGGAGCGGTATTTCGCCGGATCGGACATCGAATGACCGCGATAGCGGTATGTCTGCATCTCGAGGATCAGCGGGCCGTTGCCGGCACGGCACCATTCGGTGGCGAGATCGCCGGCGGCCTTCACCGCGCGCACATCCATGCCGTCGACCTGGATGCCGGGGATCTTGAAGGAGGCACCACGATGCGAAAAGTCGGTCTCGGCCGACGAGCGCGATACCGACGTGCCCATGGCGTAGCGGTTGTTCTCGATGATGTAGATCACCGGCAGCTTCCACAGCGAGGCCATGTTGAAGCTTTCATAGACCTGGCCCTGATTGGCGGCGCCATCGCCGAAATAGGTCAGCGACACGTTGTTGTTGTCACGGTAGCGGTTGGCAAAGGCCAACCCGGTGCCGAGCGACACCTGCGCGCCGACAATGCCGTGGCCGCCGTAAAAATGCTTCTCCTTGGAGAACATGTGCATGGAGCCACCCTTGCCGCGCGACAAGCCGCCCCGGCGTCCGGTGAGTTCGGCCATGACGCCGCGCGGCGACAGTTCCATCGCCAGCATGTGGCCGTGGTCGCGATAGGCTGTGATCATCTGGTCACCGTCGACCAGCGCCATCTTCATGCCGGTGACAACAGCTTCCTGGCCGATATAGAGATGACAGAAACCGCCGATGAAACCCATGCCATAGAGCTGGCCGGCCTTTTCCTCGAAGCGGCGGATGAGCAGCATGTGCCGGTAGGCGGCAAGCTCCTCGTCCTTGGTGAATTCCGAAGGCTTGGGAGCCGAAATCCCCGACGATTTGCCATCCGATTTGGATTTGGCAGGCGCTTTTTTGGCGGCGGTGGCCATGCATCACTCCCTGTTGGCGTCTCTTTGCGGACATTGAGCAGATGAAATCTGCTCCGGGGAGATCAGCTCCTCCCCACCGATTTATGGGAGGCTAACACGCTGGAAAGCGTTCCGCCATGCCGAAATTGCATAGCTGACATGCGTCTAAGCAGTTAAAATCATTGAAAATATTGGTGATTAACTGGAAACCGGTTACTTTACCGAAGCCGGCAGCATGATGGTGATTTCGTCCGCCTGGGACACATTGAGCGCCCTGCGGGCCTGCTCGTCGAGCATGTCCTTCTCCAGCGTGCCGTCATGCATGAGCCGGACACGCCGCTCAAGTTCCACGCGGCGCGCCTTGACGGCATCGAGTTCGCCCTGCAGCTCGGCCGTCTGCGCTTCCAGCCGGTATTTGGAATAGATGCCGAATTCGCCGTGATAGGCATGGAAGCCGAAATAGGCCAAAAACGCCACGCAAAGCGATGGAATGATCAGCCGGCCGGTGTTTCTCTGCTTGTGCTGGCGCGTCCACATGACTCGGCTCCTCGCGGCCGCGAACTCATACGGCCCAGGATGTTTTTCGCCTGATTGTGCTTAACGGACGGTTACGGACGATGCGCGTGGCGGGGCCTCAAATGAAAAAGGGCGGGGATACCCCGCCCTTTTCGCATATGGATTGTCGCAAGGATCAGCCCTTGACCACCGACTTGCCGGCGTACTGCGCCTGCTTGCCGAGCTGTTCCTCGATGCGGATCAGCTGGTTGTACTTCGCCATGCGGTCCGAGCGCGACAGCGAGCCGGTCTTGATCTGTCCGCAATTGGTGGCGACTGCGAGATCGGCAATGGTGGAATCTTCCGTCTCGCCCGAGCGATGCGACATGACGGCGGTGTAGCCGGCCTTGTGCGCGGTCTCGACGGCGTCGAGCGTTTCGGTCAGCGAACCGATCTGGTTGACCTTGACAAGGATCGAGTTGGCGACGCCCATGCGGATGCCGTCGCGCAGGCGCGCCGTGTTGGTGACGAACAGGTCGTCGCCGACCAGCTGGGTCTTCTTGCCGATCAGGTCGGTCAGGTACTTCCAGCCTTCCCAGTCGTCCTCGGCTAGGCCGTCCTCGATCGAGATGATCGGATAGTCGGCAGCGAGCTTGGCCAGGTATTTGGCCTGCGCCTTCGGGTCACGGGTCTTCTTCTCGCCTTCATAGACGTAGTTGCCGTCCTTGAAGAATTCGGTGGCGGCGCAATCAAGGCCAAGCGCGATTTCCTCGCCCGGCTTGAAGCCGGCCTTCTCGATCGATTCCATGATGAAATCGAGCGCCACCGGTGCGCTTTTCAGGTTCGGCGCAAAGCCGCCCTCGTCGCCGACATTGGTGTTGTGGCCGGCATCCTTCAGCTTCTTGCGGAGCGTGTGGAAGATTTCGGAGCCCCAGCGAACGCCTTCGCGCAGCGTCGGCGCGCCGATCGGCAGGATCATGAACTCCTGGAAATCGATCGGGTTGTCGGCGTGGGCACCGCCATTGATGATGTTCATCATCGGCACAGGCAGGACATGCGCCTTGGTGCCGCCCACATAGCGATAGAGCGGCAGGCCGGCAGCGTCCGCAGCGGCCTTGGCCACCGCCAGCGAGACGCCCAGAATGGCGTTGGCGCCGAGCCGGCTCTTGTTGGGAGTACCATCGAGCTCGATCATGGTCTGGTCGATGTGGATCTGGTTTTCGGCTTCCATGCCACCGATCGCCTCGAACAGCTCGCCATTCACGGCTTCGACGGCGCGCAGCACGCCCTTGCCGAGATAACGGGCGCCACCGTCGCGGAGCTCAACCGCCTCATGGGCGCCTGTCGATGCGCCCGAAGGCACCGCGGCCCGACCCATCGAGCCGTCCTCGAGTATGACATCGACCTCGACAGTCGGATTTCCACGGCTGTCCAGGATTTCACGCCCTACAATGTCGATGATGGCGGTCATTGCGATGTCCCCAATTGATCTGACGAAGCGTCGCGCACGTCTTAGCCAAAGCGCTGCAAAAGGCAATCGGGGCGCTCGCAAATAGTGCCGCGAGACCGATTAACGAAACGCAAATTTCTGTCATCATAAGTCATGCACGCCATCGTCGTTTCTGGTCTATGATTGCAGCCGCGCGGGGCGAAACAGGAGGAGTTTCGCCATGTCCCAGTTAAGCGGTATTGTGAGTTTGTTCCTGATCGCGGCGGCGTTCCTGACGTCGTGCGACAGTCAGCAGCCGCCAAAGGCAACAGCGCTGCCTGCCTTGAACAGCAGCGAATAGGCACCGCTGAAAACGAACAGGCCTGGCTCGCCGCCAGCTTAGGCGAGTTCGCCCAGATGGCGGCGGACCCATTTCATCTCTTCCGACGCCGTGCGCCCGAAATGCCGTTTGAAATCGCGGCTGAATTGAGCCGTGCTCGCGTAGCCGACTGAAGCGGCGGCCTCTGCGATCGTCCTGTTCTGGCGTACTATCATCAATCTTGCTTCGTGCAGCCGCATCGCTTTCACGTACTGCATTGGACTGGTGCCGGTCAGGTCCTTGAAGTGGACATGGTAGGAGGGAACGCTCATGCCCACTTTTCTTGCCAGATCAGCGATCGAAATTTCAGAGCCATAGTTTTCTCGCAACCAGGCGAGGCTCCGGATAACCCTTCCGGATGTGCCTTTCTGTTGCAGCGCCGCGATCATTGCGCCGCCCTGCGGGCCGACCAGCACCCGGTAGTGCAGTTCGCGCAGAATGCCGGCGCCAAGAACGGCAATTTCAACGGGGCTGCGAAGCGCCATCAGGAGGCGTAGCAGGACATCCTCGATTTCGGCGGCCATCCTGCTTGACGTGAGACCTCGTGGCTTGCCGCTTGCCAGTTCGGCATGCATCTCCACTTGCATGGCGATCTCGGCTGCCATCTGCATATCGAACTCGACATAGACCGCAAGCAATGGCCGCTCCGGACTGGCCGTCGACGTCATGCGGAATGAAACGGGCACCGAAACCGCCAGGTAGTGTTGTTCGTCGTAGCGGTAGATTTCTCCCTCAAGGAGGCCTTGCTTGCTTCCCTGTAACACGAACACCGCGCCCGGCTTGTAGAGGACCGGGATGTCGTGAAGCACGGCTTCCGTCCGCAGTATGCGGACGCAATTGAGCGCGGTCGGGTTGTAGCCGCGACGAGGGGCGAGCGTCCCGGCCAACGCGACCAGCTCGCCTCGCCCGGATCGTTCGCTTTTGGCGTCAATAGGAATTGGCAACATATTCAGAGAATCTACAATCGAACTGCGGCTTTCCTCATACTATTTGTCAATCCGTTACAATCAAGGAAAGCTTGCGGATTATGTCACAGAAGACCTTCTTCATCACCGGCGCGAATTCTGGCTTTGGCCTGGCCATAGCTTCCGCGGCCATCCAGATGGGCCATAGGGTGATTGGCACCGTTCGCTCGGAGATATCGCGAGCAGCGCTCACCGACGCTCTCCCCTCAGTTCGCTCAGTCCTCTGCGACGTAACTGATTTCGACATCATACCTGAGGTCGTCAGGCAGGCAGAGAACGAACATGGATCGGTTGACGTGTTGATCAACAATGCCGGCTATGGCCACGAGGGAGTGCTTGAGGAGTCGCCGATCGAAGAGATGCGTCGTCAGTTCGATGTGAACGTCTTCGGCGCTGTCGCTGTCGCCAAGGCCTTCCTTCCCCGGTTCCGCGAGCGGCGCCGCGGGTTCATCGTCAATGTCACATCGATGGGCGGCATGATTACCATGCCGGGCATCGCCTACTATTGCGGCAGCAAGTTTGCGCTCCAAGGCATATCGGAAGTGATGCGCTCGGAAATGGCGCCGTTCGGTGTCCACGTGACCACGGTCTGCCCCGGCTCATTCCGGACGGACTGGGCCGGACGCTCGATGGTCCGCACAGAAAGGTCCATCGCCGACTACGACGCACTTTTTGATCCGATACGTGAGGCGCGACAGGCAAAAAGCGGCAAGCAGCTCGGCGACCCCAACAAACTGGCAACCGCCGTTTTAGGCCTGGTCGAATCCGACAACCCGCCGCCTCAGCTCCTGCTTGGCAGCGATGCCCTCACGCATGTCTCGGACAGAATCGAGCGTCTTCAGCAGGAGATCGAGCTGTGGAAATCTGTCACGGTCTCGACCGATGGCTGATTGAATTGGGCGATCGCTCCAGTGTGTCCTGTCTGGGTTGTCGCCATATCGCTCCTCATTGTCGTTGACTTGGACTTTGACAATGAGAGGAGCCCCTGACCGTTCCCGGGTTTTGTCGCTCACTCCGCGAGGATGAAGGTTACCTTCATGTTGACACGGTAAGCCGCGATCTTGCCGTCCTCGACGACGATCTTCTGGTCCTGAATCCAGGCGCCTTCGACATTCTTGAGAGTTTTGGACGCGCGCATAATTCCCTTTTCGATGGCGTCCTGAAAGCTCTTCTTCGACGACGACGTGATTTCGGTGACACGGGCAACAGACATGGCTTCCTCCTGCCAAAACGCTCATTTGCCGGCCAAGCGTACAGCCGGCTTCCATCGATCACAAGCGCCGGCAACCTGGAGCCATTGTCACGCGGCCACCCTGCATGGCATTGAGGGAACGTGCGGTCGTTTGACGAGGCAGCAGTGGCCCGAAGGCGTAGTCAGCGGCCAGTTGTGGTGGAGCCCGCGGAACCTGTGGTCGACGCCAACGCGGCGAATGCGTCGAGTGGCTATTTCTTTGCCGGCGGCATGGGGGTGATCGCGGTTCTGATCCCCTGGTATTTCGAGCTGCCGCTCAATTTCGACGTTACCGACCGTGAATTCAATCCGTTGGCATTTGTCCCGGTCGTCTTCGCCGTCATCGGGCTTTACGCATTGCTGAAAGCGATCCGCGACACGCTGCGCGTGCGCAAGTTCGGCGCCACGACGCTTCACGCCGGCGCGGCAAGACCTGGCGGCCGGTTTGAAGGCATGCTCCGGTCGAGCCGCGATCTGGCTCCCTCCGGCGACTACACGGTCAAATTGCGATGCATCCGCACCTACCGGGTGGGCGGGCCGATCGTGAATACAGCCGGGGGAGAGAAGTCGACTTACAGGGAAGAAATCAAATACGAGGAAAAGCTGGCCGTCCCGCGTGGTTCGGTGCAGTCGAGCGTCGGCATCCCCTTCGCCTTCGCGATCCCCGCCGATGCGCCTCCCTCGGTCGGCCCACCGGTATACGAACGCCGGCATGGCAATGTACGCTGGATCCTGACAGTCACCGCGCCGATGCCGGGTGTCGACTACTACGCCGTTTTCGCGATCGACATGAGGCGGTAAGCCGGAACAACCGATGCGCCGTCAGCTCTTCGCGATGCGGTCGAAAGCCATCAAGCGCTCGAGCAATGCCGGCATGTCCTTCAACGGCACCATGTTGGGGCCGTCAGACGACGTCGAATTGTCGGGGTCCTGATGAGTCTCGATGAAGACGCCGGCAACGCCAACGGCAACGGCCGCGCGGGCCAGCGTCTCGACAAAGCGGCGCTCGCCGCCTGAAGAACCGCCCTGCCCGCCCGGCTGCTGCACCGAATGGGTGGCGTCGAAAATGACCGGTGCGCCGATCTCGGCCATGATGGGCAGCGCACGCATGTCGGAGACCAGCGTGTTATAGCCGAAGGACGCGCCACGCTCTGTAACCAGAACATTGGCGTTGCCGGAGCCGGTGATCTTGGCGACGACGTTCTTCATGTCCCAGGGGGCGAGAAACTGGCCCTTCTTCACATTGATGATCTTGCCGGTTTTCGCGGCGGCGACCAGCATATCGGTCTGGCGCGAGAGAAAGGCCGGGATCTGCAAGATATCGACATGTGGGGCGACGATCGCGCACTGTTCCTCGGTATGGACGTCGGTCAGCACCGGGAGCGAGAATTCCTTGCGCAAATCGTCGAAGACCGGCAGCGCCGCCTCCAACCCGGCGCCTCGGGTGGCCGACAGCGAGGTACGATTGGCCTTGTCGTAGCTCGTCTTGTAGACGAGGCCGATGCCGAGCTTTTGCGTCAGTTCTTTCAGCGCGCCGGCCATGTCGAAGGCGTGCTGGCGCGATTCAAACTGGCAAGGACCAGCGATCAGCGACAATGGCGCGGTGTTGTCAAAGACGACATTGCCGACAGTCACGGACGAATTGGGCTTGCTCATCTGGTCTCCTGGAAAACAAAGGCGGCGCCCTGTCCGGGTGCCGGCCGCACGATAATGCCATTGCCGCGTATATCGTGGTTGATGGCATTGGCTGCAAGCAGCCTCGAAAGCGCGTCAATACTGCGGACTGAAAACACGATCGCGGCAAACCGGAATTTCGATGGCATGCCGGTCGCTAGGCCGAAACGCGCTTCAAAGGCCTCGGGGTCCAGCAGTGTCAATGTGGCATTCGGCAAGTGAAATATCGTGCCGCTCTGTTCCACCGCGCCCGTGGCGATCGACACGAGGCGACTCTGCGTGGCAGGCGCGTCGCTGACGGCTATGATTTCGACCATCCCTTCGGCGCCATTGGCATGGGCCTGCAGCGCCGTGCGGTCCACTTTCGGGGCGTTGACCCGCTCGCAGGCAAACAGAAAAGCATCCGCCTGCGTGTCATTGGCTGCGAAGGCAAGTTTGAACGATGCGATATCGCTCTTTCCGGAGGGATCGGCGAAAGCGCGCGAAAAGCTGAGTATCTCTCCTGCCGAGATTCCAGCTTCGGCATAACGTGCATGGTCCGAATCGGCGCTGTCAGTACCCAGAACCAGTGCGGAGAACCCTTCGTCGCCTCGGCTGTCGCGATAGGTGCGGTCGCGTGCCACGAAGACGTTTCCGTTGGCGATGGCCGCCATCGCCGCGTGCTCGTCGCCGACGGCCAGCGGTTCAAGATAGGTGCCGTCCGAGAGGAAGACGCAGCAGTTTTCGGTGCCGAAAGGATGAACCCCAGTCGGTGCAACGATAAAGCCAAGCGCGGCGAGCCTGGCACGCGCCGTATCCAGGTTCTGCGTCGGCAGCACCAGATGATCAAGCGGATGGGTGCCGGTGGTTCTTGTACGGGTCATCCGGCGCGATGTGCATCATTCCGCAAAGCGGTTCAAGGCTTGATCGCCATCTCCGGCCTCTGCGGCACAGCAACAGCCTTCGAAGCAATCTCGGCGCTGGATCAGCTTCCGGCTACCACATCTGCCGAATAGCGCAGTTCGCGCAATGGTTTGACGTGGCTTGTGGTCTTTGCGTAGAGCGGATGCGCCTTGTAGGCGGCCAGGGCCGCATCATCGGCGAACTCGGCATAGACAACCACGTCGATCGCGTCCGAGAGTGGATCGACCTTGGTGTTGTAAGTCACCTCGAACAGACTGGAATGGGGGATGCCGCCGAGCGCGAGCAGGCCGGTGCGCACTGCCTCTATATCCTCATTACGCCGCGCGCTGAAGAAAACGATATGCCGGATCAACCCAGCCTCCTCGATCAAATATGCCGGGGTCTTTTGTTACGGCGATACGGTCGCGTCAACCGTCCACAACGCCGCGCTTCCGTTGGCCGCACAGGTGTCGAATGCGGGCTTCAGTGCGAGGATTCGCCGGGGGAAAGGCCGCTCGGCCTTACTTGCCCGTGATGTAATGGATGGCGTGAGTCGTCTGCCTCACCGCGAGATCAAGATAGCGGCCCTGATTATAGAGCCCGTCCCAGATCAGGAAGAAAGCGATGGCGGAGATGACGATTACATAACGCATGGCTAAAGCTATCGCATCAGGATGGCCGCGGCCATAGAATTCCAATGCCGGCTGGCGTCCATCCCACAATCTTTCTGGCCAAGCCGCATCTGTTGGCCTGGGCCCGTTCTGGAAGCCGGCTTCGACACGCCGAGAGACATTTTGTCCGCATCAAGCGTGAAACTCGGCGTCGATTGCCCCGTACCTCTTCATTGACCACCGCATGCCGCTTCAACAGCGCCATGACAGCCAAAAAGTCGATGCAAGGGGACCAGATGAACATCGTGCCTATCAACCGCGGCAAAGACGGCGGCAGAAAAAAGATCGCGGTCATTGGATCGGGAATTTCAGGAGCCGCAGCCGCCTGGGCACTTCATCCATCAGCCGATGTCACCTTGTTTGAAGCATCGGCCCGCCCAGGCGGGCACACTGCCACCGTAGACATCGACTATGACGGCGCGCCAGTCTCGGTGGACACCGGCTTCATCGTTTACAACGAACTTGCCTACCCGGACCTCACCGCGCTGTTTTCGAATCTGGGCGTCGCCACGCATGAAAGCGATATGGGGTTTTCGCTGTCGCTGGACGGTGGCAAGCTCGAATGGTGCGGTTCGACGCTGCGCACGATATTTGCCCAGAAACGCAATTTCTTCTCGCCCGGCTTTCTATGGATGCTGCGCGAAATCCTGCGGTTCAACAAGGAATGCGTCGTTGACCGCGACAGTGGCACTCTCGGACATATCACGATCGGCGATTACCTGGAGAAGAAGCGCTACTCGGCTGTATTCCGCGACAACTATCTGATGCCGATGGCGGCCGCGATCTGGTCGACACCACGGGCCAGGATGCTGGATTACCCGGCGTCGAGTTTCATCTCCTTTTTCGAAAACCACCGCCTCATCCACAGCGAACGTCCGGCATGGCGGACAGTGAGCGGTGGCTCAAAAAACTATCTGCAGAAGCTGCTGGCGCCGCTCGGTTCGCGCCTGAAACTTTCCGCACCAGTCAAAACCATGGTTCGCGACGCCTTCGGCATCACTGTTTGGGCCGGCGACATGCCGCCCGACCGTTTCGACAATGTCATCATCGCCACCCATAGCGATCAGGCGCTTGCCATGCTGGGTGATGCTTCAAGCGTTGAGGAGACGATCCTTTCGGCGATCCCCTATCGGCCAAACCGGGTAATCCTGCATCGCGATCCGCGGCTTATGCCGAAACGCAGCGCTGCCTGGTCGGCATGGAACTATCTGCGTTCGTCCTGCGACCGCAACGAGACGGAAGTATCCGTGACATACTGGATGAATCGCCTGCAAGGCATCGACGAGAACAAGCCATTGTTTGTTTCGCTCAATCCGGTCGTCGAGCCGCGTGAAGAACTGGTGTTTGGCGAATGGGTTTTCGACCATCCCCAATATGACGCCCGCGCCTTGTCGGCCCAGGCGCGCCTCGACGACATCCAGGGCGTGCGCGGTACGTATTTTGCCGGAGCGTGGACAGGGCACGGCTTTCACGAAGATGGGCTGCGTTCGGGCCTCGACGCCGCGATCGCACTTGGTGCGACCGTGCCGTGGCGAACCGCAAGCGCATTGCCCGAACTTGCGCTGGCCGCCGAATAGCAAAAACAACCGCGATGACCAGACAACGCATTTCGACAATGACGGAAAACGGACCGCCGCCGCAGGCGGCAGGTGTGCTTTACCCGGGCGACGTCATGCATGCACGGCTGAAACCGTTCGGCCATCGTTTCGTCTATTCGGTCTTTTCGCTGCTCGTCGATATCGACAGACTATCTGAACTGGGGCGCATGACGTGGTTGTTGCGGGTCAACAGACGCGGCCTCTCCTCATTTCATGAGAGCGATCATGTCGAGCGGCCAGGCGAGACCTTGCGGAATTTCGCGGACCGGCTGCTCGCTGGTGCCGGCCTGACAAAACCCGCGGCGCGCATCCTGCTGCTCGCCTACCCCCGCATCTTCGGCTACGCCTTCAATCCGATCTCGGTCTATTTCTGCTATGATGATGCCGGCGTGCTGATCGCCATGATCTACGCCGTGCGCAATACGTTTGGCGAGCGGCACAGTTATGTCGCTCCGATCGAACCCGGCGACCTCAGTTCGGCCGGGGTGCGCCAGACCAGGACAAAGATCTTTCACGTCTCCCCTTTCATCGACATGGGCGCGCGCTACCACTTCCATATATTGCCCCCAGGTAAGGTGGTGCGCCTGCGTATTCATGAGACGGAAAAGGGCGAACCGCTGCTATCCGCTACCTTTGCAGGCGAAGGTCAACCGCTTGGCACAGCCCAGCTTGCGACTTGCCTCTTGAAGTTCCCACTGATGACGTGGAAGATTGTGGCGGGAATTCACTGGGAAGCGTTGAAGCTCTGGTTAAAGGGTGCACGCTTTCGTTCGAGCCCGCCCGCGCCCGAATCGGCCAGCTATCGGGACCATGGAGCGGCGTTCGAACCTGGCGAATGACTGCGAGAGGGTGTGGAGTTTGGCAGGTTTAATTGCCGGCCCCGCAAAATGATTCCAGGGACGTGAAATGACTACCAAGGAACACACCGGAATTGGGTCGGGCGATGCAATCAAGCTCGACGAATTCAATTTCGCCGAGATCGTCAAGGGTTTGCCGGCCAAGGCGCGGATGGTGCTATCGGCGGCGATGAACCTGCCGCGCGGCTCACTCAAGGTGAGGTTGCCTGACGGCCGCTCCGTTCTCGTTGGCGGCAAAGGTCCCGGCCCCGATGCCGAACTGGTGCTGAAGAACTGGCGTCTGCCTGGCCGGGCATTTTCCGGCGGCACCATCGGCGTTGCCGAATCCTACATCGACGGCGATTGGGAAAGCCCTGATGTGACCAGCTTCCTCGAACTGTTCGTCATCAACTCGGCGATTGGCGAGCGTGTCGCTGGCGGCGCCAGCTGGGTCATCAACACTGTCCAGCGCATCCGCCACTGGTTCAACGAGAACACCCGCACCGGGTCGAAACGCAACATTTCCGCGCATTATGACCTTGGCAATGCCTTCTACAAGGAGTGGCTCGACCCGAGCATGACCTATTCCTCGGCCCTGTACACGACCGGCGCCAATGATCTGGAAAGCGCGCAGGCCGCCAAATATCGTGCCTTGGCCAAGGATATCGGCATCGGCAAGAAGGACCATGTCCTGGAGATCGGCTGCGGCTGGGGCGGCTTTGCCGAGTTCGCGGCGCGTGAGATTGGTTGCCGGGTCACCGGCCTGACGATCAGCCGCGAACAGCACGATTTCGCCAAGGCGCGCATCGAGAAGGCCGGGCTGAGCGACAAGGTCAACATCAAGCTGCAGGACTATCGCGACGAGACCGGCACTTATGACCGCATTGCCTCGATCGAAATGTTCGAGGCGGTCGGCGAAAAATACTGGCCGGTGTTCTTCGGCAAGATGAAGGCCTGCCTGCGGCCAGGCGGCACGGCGGGCCTGCAGATCATCACCATCAACGAAGCCGCCTACGCCACATACCGCGCCAGGCCGGATTTCATCCAGCGCTACGTTTTCCCGGGCGGCATGCTGCCGACACCCTCGATCCTGAAAACGCTGGGCGCCAACCATGGCCTTGCCCATTTGCGCGAGCGCGTCTTCCCCGAGGATTACGCCCGCACGCTGGCCGATTGGCGTGAGCGCTTCTGGGCATCGTGGGAAAAGATCGTTCCGCTCGGCTTCGACGACCGCTTCAAGAAGCTGTGGGAGTTTTACCTGCACTATTGCGAGGCTGGGTTCCGGGCCAGCTACATCGACGTGCGCCAGGTGATCTACAAGGCGTAGTGCGCGGCAAGTCCCCACGCCCGCATAGGCTTGGGGACTTGGTCGAGGAGCAAAGTCCGGGCAGCCCTCAGAGAAGAATGCGGTATTTCGCAAAACCCGCTTCGCCATCGCCCGCGGGTTCGATCTTCAGTGATTTGACGTCGGCTATGAAATCCTTTGCCTTGGCGCCGGTCTCGAACACGACGCTGGTTCCGGGCAGTGCGGCGAAAGACCAGTTGCCATCGGCGGACGGATTGATCGTACCCTGGCTGACGACATAGCGGACGATGACGTCCCGGTTGGTATCCGGCGCCTCATAGATGATCTTCGAGGCATTGATGTCGGGGAAATTGCCGCCGCCTCCAGCGCGGTAATTGTTGGTGGCAACGACGAATTTCATTTTGGGATCAATTGGTTTTCCATCGAACGTCAGATCCACGATGCGATTTGAACCGGCATTGGCCACCCCACCCTTGGCGTCATATTTCGGCGGCTGCGACAGGTCGATCTTGTAGGTGACGCCGTCGATGACGTCGAAATTGTAGGACGGAAACTCCGTGTTGATCAGCGGCTGGTCAGCTTTGCCCGGCTCGATCTTGTTGAAGATGCCGGCCGACATTTCCAGCCATTCCTTGACCTGCGCGCCGGTGATTTCGACCGCACGCACGGTGTTTGGATAGAGGTAGAGGTCGGCGACGTTCTTGATGGCGATATCGCCCACCGGCACGTCGGTGTAATAATCGGCGCCGTTGCGCCCACCCGCCTTGAAGGGAGCCGCCGCCGACAGCAGTGGCACATCCTTCCATTGCGTGCTCTTGAGGATATCTTTCAGGTACCAGGTCTGCGCCTGGCTGACGACCTGAACCGACGGATCGTCGGCGACCAGAGCGAAATAGGAATAGAGCGGCGCCGAGGTCTTGCCGACAGGGCGGCGTACATAGGCAAGGGTCGCCTGGTGATCCTGCTCGAGCGCGGCGATGATGCGATTGTCGTCCGGAACAGTCGGCTTGTTCTTGTTGTCGACACGCTCGAAAATCGGCCGCGCCTCGGATGTCGCCGAAATCACTTTCCATTTCGACCCGTCGCGCTCCAGCATCAAGTCGATCAGCCCCATATGCGAGCCCCAGAAGCCTCCCATGACGGCGGGTTTGCCTTGCAACGTGCCTTTCTGGGTGTCGACGGCTTCCAGAGACTGAAAATCCTTCTTGCCGGGGAAGACGAGGTGCTGGTGGCCGGTGAACACGGCATCGATGCCCTCGACGCCGGCGACGAAGAACGAGGCGTTCTCCATCATGTCGCCCTGCTTGGTGTCGATGCCGGAGTGCGAAAGCGCGATGACGATGTCGGCGCCTTCCTCCTTGATTTGCGGCACCCATGCCTTGGCGGCCTCGACAATGTCACGCGTCTTGACGTTGCCTTCGAGGTTCTTGAGGTCCCAGACCATGACCTGTGGCGGCACGAAGCCGATGATGCCGATCTTGATCGGTTGTTCGGCGCCTGACCCGTCCTTGATCTTCTTTTCGACAATGACGTAGGGCTTGAGATAGAGCTTGTCGTCGCGCGGGTTCGTGGCCAATTGCGTGCCGCGGATCAGGTTGGCGCAGACGAAGGGGAAATTGGCGCCGGCCAATACCTTGTCCAGGAAGGACAGGCCGTAGTTGAATTCGTGGTTGCCCAGCGTCGAGCATTCATAGCCGAGCAGGTTCATGGCCTTCATGATCGGATGAAGATCCCCCTCCTTCATGCCTTTTTCGTAGGCGATATAGTCGCCCATCGGGTTGCCCTGCAGCAGGTCGCCATTGTCGATCAGCATCGCGTTGGTGGCTTCCTTGCGCACCGCGTCAATCAGCGACGCCGTCCGTGACAGACCCATAGTGTCGTTCGCTTTGTCGGCGTAGTAATCGTAAGGCAGCACGTTCACATGGATGTCGGTCGTTTCCATGATCCTGAGGTGCGCCTGATTGGCCTGGGCTCGGGCGGAGAACGGGTGCAGCATGATCAGTGCCCCTGTGGCGGCCATCCCGGCTAGTAATGAACGACGGGAGACGGGTTGGAGCAGTTGCGACATTGTGTTCTCCTTCTTCAACGACGTGACAAGTCCTGCCCGGAGCGAACTTCGCGCTGAAACTCGTGGGAGTCCATTCAAGAAGTCGCGCGTCGGATTGCAGTCCCATCAGCAACAGATGACGCGCGGATGACTAACGTGGTGTCAGCTCTTGTCTTCGTCGCCTTGCGTGATCAGCCGCGCGCTGCGCTGGCCTGTCGCGTAGATCCATAGCCAGCTTAGTGAAACCGCCAGCCGGTTGCGGAATCCGATCAGGAAGTAGATGTGGGCAAGACCCCAGAGCCACCAGGCCGGCCAGCCGGTGAGCTTGATCCAGCCAAAATCGATCACGGCGGCGCGCTTGCCGATCGTCGCCAGGTCGCCCGCATGCTTGTAGTGGAACGGCCGGGCAGCCGTGCTACCGCCGAGCCTCGCCTTGATGGTCGCGGCAACATGCCGGCCTTCCTGCTTGGCCGAAGGTGCCACGCCAGGCACGGGCCGCCCGTCGGGCCGCATCACAAGGGCGGCGTCGCCGATGACAAAAATCTCCGGGCTGCCTGGCACGGTCAGGTCTGGTTCGACAAGCACCCTGCCCGCCCGATCCGCCTTCGCCGCCAGCCATTCGGCGGCAGGTGAAGCGGCGACGCCGGCGGCCCACAGGATGGTCCTGGCCGGCAGATGCGTCTCCCCAAAGACGACACTTTCAGCATCACAGCGCGTAACGGCGCGTCCAAGCTCGATCTTCACGCCAAGCCGCTCCAGGGCCTTGCTGGCATAGTCGGAGAGTTCTGGTGCGAAATTGGACAGGATGCGGCTGCCTGCCTCGATCAGCACCACGCGCGTCTGGCGTGTGTCGATGTTGCGGAACTCGCCACGCAACGTGTCATGCGCCAGTTCGGCGATGGTGCCGGCCAGTTCCACGCCGGTTGGGCCGCCACCAACGATTGCTATCGTCAACAGCGCCTGACGCCTGGCGGGATCGGTTTCGCGCTCCGCCTGTTCGAAGGCCAGCAGAATGCGCCGGCGAATGGTGGTTGCATCCTCCAGCGTCTTCAGCCCGGGTGCGAATGGCTCCCACTCATCATGGCCGAAATAGGCGTGGCGGGCGCCAGTGGCGAGCACCAGCGTGTCGTAGGCAATCGCGCTGCCATCGTCGAGCAGCACGCGCTTGCCAGCACGATCAACGCCAGTGACATTGCCAAGCAGCGTCGTGACATCCTTGCGCTTGCGCAGGAGATGACGGATCGGCCATGCGACCTCCGACGTTGCCAGCGCCGTGGTAGCCACCTGATACAAAAGTGGCTGGAAGAGATGATGATTGCGCTTGTCGATCATGGTCACGCGCACCGATGCACCGGCAAGCGCGCTGGTCAATTCGAGGCCCCCGAAACCCGCGCCGACGACGACGACATGATGGCTGGCTTCGTTCATCTCATTCACTCCTGACGAGTAAAATCACCTGGCCGTGATGTAGGTGCTTTTGTGCAGTGCAACAACACCTCCCCGGCATCTACCCGGGACTCGTCGCCGAATGTCGTGAATACACGTACCGCTTGCCGCAAGCAGGTATAGTTTGATCAAAATAGCGGGATAGGTGAAGCGTGGCTAACGACCATGACGAAGAAGGTCCGGCGCAGTATTCCTCGCCACCTTGTTTCATGCATGAACTCGCCCCCGAGTTTCGAGCGCCGCTATCCGACTGGACCGATGTAAGACGCTGGCGCAAGGCCGAGCGCGAACGCCTGATCGCCGCCCGCCTCGCTGTCTCAGCTGATGTACGAGCGGCCATGTCGCAGCGTATCGCCGAAGGTCTTGACGCCGTGATCGGCGACATCGCCGGACGCTTGGTCAGCCTTTATTGGCCGTTCCGTGGCGAGCCTGACCTGCGGCCATGGATGGCCTCCGTCAACGGGCGAGGCGGACGTACAGCGCTGCCGATTGTCATCGAGAAGGGCCAGCCGCTGATTTTTCGCGCCTACGCGCCAGGCGACCGGCTGGAAAAGGGGGTCTGGAACATTCCGATCCCAGCCGAGGGCGACCCGGTTCTTCCCGACATTGTCATCTCACCGATTGTCGGCATCGACCCCGGAAACTATCGCCTCGGCTATGGCGGCGGCTTTTTCGACCGCACGCTGGCGGCAATGCCATTCAAGCCGCTGGTCATCGGCGTTGGCTATGAATTGCAGCGCATCGCGACCATCTATCCGCAACCGCACGACATCCCGATGGACCGGCTCGTTACCGAGGCCTGACAGCGCTGCTGGAAAATGAGGCCAGTCGGATTTCCGTTTCGCAAATGTCACGTGACAAAAATCCGACTTGGTCGACAAATAGCATGATCCTTAAGGAGACCATGCCGCGCAAGACTGTTGCGACATGCGCCCCTGCCGGATCCAACAGTGTCCAGCCGGTCCTGGATTGACTGCTTCACAACGGATGACAAGATGATCGGACGAACCATAGCGGCTGCCCTTGCAATTGCGTTTTCCCTTTCGCCTTCGCAACCACAGCATCGTTTGCCGAGCGGCTACAAATGGGGCCGCTGCCTCCTCGTTGTTGACGGTCAGACTCGCATATCCGGAAAATGCTCCTATCAAATCGAGAAGGGCGGCGATTTTAATATCCAGGGGCCTCGACAGGTTTTCGCAGGTATCGACTATCCTGACACGCATAGTGGGGCTGGGGAAATGTCCCAGGATTACTGGGCAGTTTTATACAAGGACGGTGATCTTTGGGAGGGCTATGGGAATTCGGATATTCGCGAAACGCATGGTCAACCAGGAGATTGGGGAGACCTTCGGCGCGAAGGCGCATGCTATGTTGGAAAGGATGTCCGGGTGTGCCTTTGGCGTTAGGCCATCTCGGGCTTCAGGCCCATCGCCGTGCGGTCGACGATTTCGCGCAAGGCAAATGACGAATTGATCTTCGTCACATGCGGCATCGCCGACAGCCATTCCTTGTGGATGCGCTCATAGTCCACGAGATCCTTGGCCGCGATCCTGAGGATGTAATCGTATTCGCCCGACATCAGGTGGCACGACAGCACGTTGGGGCAGCGTTTGATCGCGGCCTCGAAGTCCGACAATGTCTTCTCGAATTGGCCTGACAGCGAAATGTGCACGATCGCGGTCATCTGGTGGCCAAGGGCTGCGTTGGACAGCCGGGCGTGGTAGCCTCGGACGGTGCCGGATTTTTCCAGATTGTCCAGCCGCCGCGAGCAGGCGGACTGCGACAGGCCAACTTTCTCCGCCAGCGCAGCATTCGGTATCCGTCCGTCTTTCTGCAGCGTCTCGAGAATAGCGATATCAATCCTGTCGAGCGGCATTCTTCGTGGATCCTGCGAAAACTGAGCAATTTGACGCAACGATTACCGAAACTAGGCCGGTCGCGCAAGCGCATTCGCAAACACTTGCGCACCGATTCGTGGTTCACTTCGACAATACAGGGAGTGAGCCCCAAAGGGCCGGATCAGGAGAAGAAAATGCGCGTTGGCTGCCCTCGGGAAATCAAGAACCATGAATACCGCGTCGGCCTCACGCCAGGCGCGGTCCGCGAATATGTCGCGCACGGCCACGAAGTGCTGGTCGAGACCGGGGCCGGTGCCGGCATTGGTGCCGACGACAACGCCTATCGCGCCGCCGGCGCCACGATCGCAAAGACGGCCGCCGATGTGTTCGCCAAGTCGGACATGATCGTCAAGGTCAAGGAGCCGCAGCCCAACGAATGGGTTCAGTTGCGCGACGGCCAGATTCTCTACACCTATCTTCATCTGGCTCCGGATCCGGAGCAGACCAAGGGCCTTCTGGCTTCCGGCGTTACGGCAATCGCTTACGAGACCGTGACCGACGACCGTGGCGGTCTGCCGCTGCTGGCGCCGATGTCTGAAGTTGCCGGCCGCCTGTCGATCCAGGCTGGCGCCACGGCACTGCAGAAGGCCAATGGCGGCCGTGGCGTGCTGCTCGGCGGCGTGCCGGGCGTGCTGCCGGGCAAAGTCACAGTGCTCGGCGGCGGTGTCGTCGGCCTGCATGCGGCGCGGATGGCGGTCGGCCTCGGCGCCGACGTCACCATCATCGATCGTTCCATCCCGCGGTTGCGCCAGCTTGACGACATTTTCAACGGCCGCGTCCACACCCGCTACTCGACGGTCGAAGCGCTGGAGGAAGAGTGCTTTTCCGCCGACATCATCGTCGGCGCCGTGCTGATCCCGGGCGCCGCCGCACCGAAGCTGGTTTCGCGCGAAATGCTGTCAGGCATGAAGAAGGGCGCGGTGCTGGTCGATGTCGCCATTGACCAGGGCGGCTGCTTTGAGACGTCGCACGCCACCACCCATGCCGACCCGACCTACGAGGTTGACGGCGTGATCCACTACTGCGTCGCCAACATGCCAGGCGCCGTGCCGGTCACCTCGGCCCATGCGCTCAACAATGCCACGCTCCACTACGGCCTGCAGCTTGCCGACAAGGGGCTGAAGGCATTGATCGATGACCATCACCTGCGCAATGGCCTAAATGTCCACAAAGGCAAGATCACCAACCGTGCCGTTGCCGAAGCGCTCGGTTACGAGTTGGTCGAGTCCAAGGCCGTTCTGGCCGCCTGATCTTAAGTCGACTAATATTCCTCCTGTCAGCCCGCCGGTTATTCCGGCGGGTTTTTTCTTGGAATGACGCCAATCTCGAAAGCCTTTTTTTCGAGCATTTTCCTATGCATATTAGCGAAACAAGATGTTCCCCGGCAGCACTTTGCCTGCCATTGTTGCATTTTTGCCATTCCTAAATTAGTCGACTCCCTGCTAGAGAAGCCTCGGGGTTGTTTTTATGGGGTATGGGCTATGTTCAATCGCGTATCTGCGAAATCTATTCTTCTTGGTGCTGTCTCGGCAGTGGCGCTGATATCGGTCGCGCATGCGGCTGACGTTGTGGCGCCGGTCCAAGGAACCGCCGGCTACAACTGGAGCGGACTCTATGTTGGTTTCGGCGGTGGTGCAGGTGGCGGGGTTCACGACCTGACCGCAGGTGGAACCTTTGCCCTTCCCTTCGGTCGCGACGGCGTTTTCGGTGAGCTCACTGTTGGTTACGACTATATGGTCAACGAGCGTTTCCTCGTCGGCGCTTACGCAGATGCCCGCTACGGCAACATCGGCTTCTCGCTTGACGTTCCCGGTGGATCCTTCAAGAGCGAAGCCGACTACGGTTTCGACGTCCTAGCCAGGGCGGGTTATCTCGTCACGCCACAGACGCTCGCCTATGTTCTTGGCGGCTACAGCCGTCAGCATTTCAAGATCAGCGCTACCGGCGTCGGGACATTCTATGATTGGAGCTCCAATGGCTATGTGCTTGGCCTTGGCATGGAGACAGTTGTTCACAACAACTGGACCCTGAAAGGTGAATACCGCTATTCCAAGTACGCCAGCAACGATCTGGGCTCCGGCGGCTTTATATCCACCGATCCGTCCTATCATACCTTCCATGTTGGATTGAATTACCGGCTGAATGGCGGAGCCACGGATGCAGGGTTCGAAACGCCGGCCTATAACTGGACCGGCTTCTATGTCGGTGGCGCTCTTGGCGCAGGTTCGACCAAAGATAAGTTTGGTAATTTCTTCGGCACTGGGTCCTTTAACGGCTTCGGTGGCGATGGTGTCCTTGGCGAACTCAGCGCCGGCTACGATCATGACTTCGGAAGCTGGGTTGCAGGTGTCATGGTTGACGGTCGGTATTCTGGCATAAGCTCAGAGGTCGGATCCGGGTTCGGCCTTGGTTTCAAGGTTAGTGCTGACTACGGCTTCGATGTACTCGGCAGGGTTGGCATGAAGGCCAGCGAATCGACGCTTGCCTACGTGCTCGGTGGCTACAGCTTGCAGCATATGAAGCTGGATGTACCGTCAGGTGGCGGTGGTGGCCCCCTACCTGACTGGAATTCCAGTGGTTATTCGGTCGGCGGCGGCATCGAGTCGGCGCTCACCGACAAGGTGGCAGTCAATCTCGAATATCGTTATTCACACTTTGCATCAAAGGATGTCGGTGGCGGCACCGAGATTACACCGTCGTTTCAGACCGTTCGTTTGGGCCTGAAATACAAGTTCAACTAAAAGCCCCTCCAGGCAAAAGTTTTCAGCCCGTCGGCAATGCCGGCGGGCTTTTTCTTTGCACATCTGCGATGTTCAGCTGAAGGCAACAAAAAAGCGGAGCCAAGGCCCCGCTTCCTCTGATGTCGAGATTTCCCGCCGGTTCATCCGCGGTCGGCAAATCGATCGACACGTATCTTCTAGCGCCGCAATGCGACGACAGTGCGACAAGTACCGGCGACGCGGTTTGGTCGCTTCAGGCCCGCTCGATGCGGCACTGATAGCAATTGTTGCGCGCCGAGCGGACGTGAACATAAGCGATATCATCCCGACCGAAGAGCGTTTCGGCTCGAGCTGCTATCTCGTCGGTTGGGATGACGCCGCCACTGCCGTAAACAATACGATCGTCGTTGCCGTAACCGCGCACGATGTAGTCGAAACTGCCGAGTATCTCGGGCAACCCCTCTGTCTCGGTGGCACGCTCGCACTCGTCAGCGTGCAAGAAAACTGGCCCGGTCTCGGCGTAGGGTTGGAGTTCGGGAAATGGCCGGTAGGCAAGGACAAGATAGCCATCGCCCGCGGCAACGTTCTTCAGGCAATGCCTGCAAGGCACGCCGTCGCCGTCGGAAATCTTGTGTTCAGGCGTCCGGCCATAGGCATCCGGGCCGCCGCGCTGCAGGGCTCTCACATTTTCTGTCGGCAAGGCTGTGAACTGGATGGTCATGGCGAAAGTCTCCGGTGTCGTTGACCGGAAACTATGCGCTCAACCTCAGGCCTCCCACCCGATTCCTGCCAACCCTATCCGGACCAGACCGGCATGCGCCGATCGGTCCCGATCCTGTTTGGCTACAGGTCGCGGATTGCAGCCTGATTTGGGTGATAGTAGCCGGCTAATAGACCGCCGCAACAGAGTGCCAGCCGGCGGAAATCTGTTTCCGTCCGCCTAGCGGACAAAGTCGTCAAACCGGCGAAGCGTCACCCGGCGATTGCGCCAGTTCTCGCTCTGGGTCTGCACGAGCAGAAACTCCTCGCCGTAGCCAACCGTTTCGAGCGCTCGGCCAGGGACGCCGAACTCACGCACCAGTGTGCGCTTCAGCGAGGCGGCGCGCTGTTCGGACAGGAGCTGGTTGGACTGGAAGGAGCCTACCGCATCTGTATGGCCTTCGATCAAGACACGAGCACCAGGGTCACGGCGCAGGATGCGATCCAGTGCGTCGGCAATGTTTTCGATCTTGCTGTACTGCGTTTCGGAAATGGCCGACGAGCCGAAGGCGAAGTTGATTGACTGGATGTCGATCGAGCGGGCCATCTTGCGCAAGTCCGGACGCCGCTTGAAGTCGCGAATGGTAACCCGCTCATTCGGCCGCAATTTCACGCGCGGCGCGGCCTCAAGCTGACGCTCGATGGTTGCTGCCGAAGGCGTCGTCGCCTGTGCAGCGGCGAGGCTCGGCATGGCTATTGCAGCGATCAACGCGGCGGCGAGTGTACGGCGGGTCAGCATGTCTTTTTCTCCTTCAGCCCGGTTTGTTGGTGCCGGCAAGATGGCAAAGACAGTCTGAAGCCGCGATGAACGGGAAGTTCAGATTCCTCGAAAAATCACGGCCGCATTACGCTGGCCGCGCGTTCGGCGAACGGCAACGGATGCACGGTTTCCTTCTTCTGTGCCACCGGTGTGAAGCCGAGCTTCTGGTAGAGCGGTAGTGCCGCCGGATGATCCAGCGTGCAGGTCTGAACCGTTACACGCTTTGGCCCATGCGACCATGCAGCGGCAATCGCGGCTCCCAGGAACCAGCGGCCTATGCCTTGCCCCGTTGCATGTTCCATCATGCCGAAATAGGCGAGTTCAACCTCATCGGGCAAATGCGGCTTGAGATCGAAGAAACCGGCCGGCGCGCCGTCAAGATACATCACCCTGATATCGCGGTCCTCGCGGTGGATACCGGCGGCAAGCTCATCGTCGTCCAACCGAAGCACATTGACCCAATGCCATTTGCGCCCCACCCGATCCATCAGGTAGCGGTAGAAATGCAGTGGAATTTCCTTGGTCTTCAGTAGTGCGACCTGCCTGTTGTAAGGCACAGGCGGGGAATACGGCGGCGGCACATGCATTTCGAGAAAAGTCACCGTGACTTCGATGTCTTCCAGCACGCCATTTTCCATCACCATTACTCCTTGCCCGTCACCACGGGGGTATCGGAGAGCCCACCCCACTCCGTCCAGGAGCCGTCGTAGAGCCTGTTGTCGGTATGGCCAAGCGTCTCCAGTGCCAGTGTGACAACAGCTGCCGTCACACCAGAGCCGCAAGACGTGACAACGGGCTTCGACAGGTCGATGCCCGCATCCTCGATGACCTTGCGCAACCGGTCCTTGGACAACAACACGCCGTTTTCCGAAAGCGCCGAATAGGGCAGATTGCGTGCGCCGGGCATATGACCGGAGCGTACTCCGGCGCGCGGCTCCGGCTCCGAACCGGTAAACCGGCCCGCGCCCCGCGCATCGGCGATCTGACTCTCATTGGTTCCGACCATCCGGCGCATGTCGGCAAGGCTGGCAACGCGGCCGGCGTCGAAATCGGCATGAAACACGTTTGGCGCGATTCGGGTCGGCTCAGCCGTCACAGGCCGTCCCGCTGCCTGCCAGCCATCGAAGCCGCCATCCAGGATGTAGGTCTGGAACACGCCCATCACCCTGAACATCCACCATGCCCGCGGCGCCGAGAAAAAGCCGGGGCCATCATAGACAATGATTGTGTCATCGGCCGAAATTCCCATCGCGCCGACATATTGGGCAAAATGCCGTGGCGACGCCAGCGTGTGGGGTAGAGCAGAATCCGGGTCCGACACGGCGTCTTGATCCAGAAAGCGCGCGCCTGGAATGTGCGCCGCTTCATATTCGGCGCGCGCGTCACGCTTCTGCACCGGCAAATACCAGGAGGCATCAACGACTGTCAGGCCAGGCTCGCCGAGGCGGGCCTGCAACCAATCCGCGTCGACGGTGAAAGGACTATCTTCGGCCATTCTTCTTCTCCTGCCCGGCCCTCGCCAAAGCGTTATAGAGCAATACGCGTTGTATCAGGCTGCGGGCATCGGCCCGAAGCGGATGCGGAAGCGCCGGTTTTCGCGCCCCTTCTTCTCGATCTTGCCGATATGGATCTCGCCGACCTCGCCCGTGCTCTTCACGTGCGTGCCGCCACAAGGCTGGCTGTCGATGGAAGCATTGTCGCCTATACAGACCAGGCGGATCTTGCCGGTGCCTGTCGGCGGGCGAACGTTCTTGGATTTCACCAAACCCGGATTGGCGGCCAATTCCTCGTCGCCGATCAGCCTGACAAAGATCGGGTGGTCCGCCCGAACCAGCTCCATCATGGCTGCCGTCACATCTTCCCTGGTGAAGCCGGTATCCGGGATGTCGAAGTCGACACGGCTATCATCTTCTGAAACCGATGCGCCGGTGATCGGGAACGGACAGACGACAGTGAGCAGATGACAGGCGGCGTGCATACGCATCAACAAATGCCGCCGTCCCCAATCGATGGCGAGTTTCACGTTTTCACCGGCCGTCAGCACCGCTTGCTCCAGCGCCGGCACGTGGATGATCTCGTCCTTGGTCTCGCCGGTGATGGTGGCCGCTATGGTGATCCGGCTGCCGTCGGCACGCTCGAGATACCCGGTGTCGCCCGGTTGACCGCCCGAGGTGGCGTAGAAAATTGTCCGGTCGAGAATGATGCCGCCACGGTCATTGATGGCAACAACCGTTGCCTCAGCCGTCCGCTGATAGGCATCGTCGCGAAACAGCGCCTCGGTCTTGTGCGCCATCACTCAGACCTTTTCAAACGGCACTGAAATTGTGCTTTTCTCGTCCATCCAACCCGGTACCGGCAGGTTCTTCTCGCGCAGGAACGCCGGGTTGAACAGTTTCGACTGGTAGCGCGTGCCATAGTCGCAAAGGATGGTCACGATTGTGTGGCCGGGTCCCAGCTCCCGGGCCAGCCGGATCGCACCGGCAATGTTGATGCCGGTTGAGCCGCCGACGCACAGGCCCTCTTCCTGGATCAGGTCAAAGACAATCGGCAGCGCATCCTCGTCCGGAATCTGGAACGAGAAATCGGGAGTGAAGCCTTCGAGATTCGCGGTGATGCGGCCCTGCCCGATGCCTTCGGTGATCGAACTGCCTTCGGATTTCAGCTCGCCGCTGGTGTAAAAACTGTAGAGCGCCGCACCCAGCGGATCGGCGAGCGCGATTTTCACGTCGCGGCTCTTGGCCTTGAGCCCAAAAGCGACGCCGGCCAGCGTGCCACCGGAGCCGACCGCCGAGACAAAGCCATCGACCTTGCCGCCCGTCTGGGCCCAGATTTCCTCCGCCGTGGTGCGGATATGGCCATCGCGGTTGGCGACATTGTCAAACTGATTGGCCCAGATGGCGCCGTTCGGTTCGGTCCTGGCCAGCTGCTCGGCCAGCCGTCCCGACAGTTTCACGTAATTGTTGGGGTTCTTGTAGGCAACCGCGGGCACCTCGATCAGCTCGGCGCCAAGCAGCTTGATGGTGTCCTTCTTTTCCTGGCTCTGTGTTTCAGGAATGACGATGACGGTGCGGTAGCCGAGCGCCTTGGCGACGAGTGTCAAGCCGATGCCGGTGTTGCCGGCAGTGCCCTCGACGATGATGCCGCCCGGCTTCAGCAGCCCGCGTTGTTCCGCATCGCGGATGATGAACAGGCCGGCGCGGTCCTTTACCGATTGTCCCGGATTCATGAATTCGGCCTTGCCCAGGATCTCGCAGCCGGTCTCGTCGGAGGCTTTGTTGAGGCGGATCAGCGGTGTGTTGCCGATTGCGTCGATCACGGAACGGGGCATCAAGGATTCCTTTGTGCTTGTAGCGAAACCCTAGAAACCCGGCGCTTCGGTTTCAAGGCAAGAATTTGCCTGGTCCAGTCGCATTCCAGGCACTGCGGTGGTCACGAGGCTTCTCGATAACAGATGCGTTGCCATCGTGCCGATTTCCATGATCTGCTGACAGCACTCTTTTCATTCGATTTCTTCACCGCTAGAGCATTGGCGACAGGTTTGCAGGGCACAGCATGACACTCTACCGGGCCAACCCGCAGCACGGCGTCGCCTGGATTACCGGGGGCAGCAGCGGCATCGGCCGTTCCCTGGCCAAGGACCTCGCCGCCCAAGGCTATACCGTCGCCGTGACCGCGCTCGACGACGATCCGATCGACACGCTTGTCGTCGAGACGGCGCAGATGCCGGGCAGCGTCAAAGCCTATCCATGCGATGTGACCGATGAGCCGCGCATGGCAAGGACCGTCGCCATGATCGAGAAGGAACTCGGTCCCATCGTGCTTGCCGTGTTCAATGCCGGGAATTACATCGCCACGCCGGGGGAAAACCTCACCGTTCGCGATTTCCGCAAATCCTTCGAAGTCAACTATTTCGGCATCGTCAATGGCCTGGTGCCGCTCGTCGAGCGCATGCGCGTCCGCGCGCGCGGCCATATCGTGCTCGTCGGCTCGGTCACTGCCTATTTCGGCTGGCCAACCACGGCCGCCTATGGTGGCACCAAGGCAGCGATCAACATCCTTGCTGAATCGCTGAAGTATGATTTCGACAAGATGAATGTCCGCATCCAGGTGATGAATCCGGGGTTTATCGACACGCCGCTGACCGAGAAGAACATGTTGCCGATGCCTGGACTGATGCCGGTCAACCGCGCTTCGCGGCGTATGGCCAAGGGGATCAACTCCGGCGGCTTCGAAGTCACCTTCCCACGCCGGCTGAGCTGGGGTTTGAAGTTGCTCAGCATCCTGCCGAGGCCGCTCTGTCGCTGGTTCATCAGCCTTGCGACCCACTGGCCGGCGCGTCCCCTGAACTACGACCGCAAGCCGCCGCAAGACTGAACCACGCTGGCATGTCTCTCAGGTAGCAGCAAATGCGGTACAATCGCGGTGGGATGCGCCGGCTCGTCCGCGTTGTCCCAGGCCTGAAATTCAATTAGCCGCCATCGCAGACGCACGTTGCGTGTTCACCGCCGCCGCCATAGTTTGCGGACCAATCTGGGTCGGGAGTTTTGAATGGGGCGGCGCATCGTGCTGATTCTGCTGGCGGTGGTGGTTGTGCTCGCGCTGACCTTCATGCTTGGCCCGCGCGTTGCGGTCGACACGACGATCCATTTCGATCCCTCGGCGATCGGCGACGATCCGCAGGCCTATGTGGCCAAGGAGGAGGCCGCCACACCCGGCATCCGCGACGGGCTCGAGAAGGAGATCGTCTGGGCCGATCCGATGATGCATGCCAAGACGCCGCTGGCGATCGTCTACATCCACGGCTTTTCGGCATCGAAGGGGGAGGTTCGCCCCCTGCCCGACGAAGTCGCCGACCAGCTCGACGCCAATCTTTTCTACACCCGCCTGACCGGCCATGGACAGGATGGGGCCGCGATGACGCTAGGCACCGTCAACGCCTGGATCAACGATTACGAAGAAGCACTCGCCATCGGCCGGGCGATCGGCGACAAGGTTGTTGTCATCTGTACTTCCACCGGTGGCTCGCTCGCTGTGTGGGCGGCAACGCAGCCCGGCGCCTCGGACGGAGTGGCGGCAATCGCGTTCATATCACCCAATTTCGGCGTCAAGGCATCCGGCGCCGAACTGCTGACCATGCCGTGGGGCAAGCAGATTGCCGAGCTCGTCGCCGGCAAGGAGCACAGTTTCGTGCCGCGCAACGCGCTGCATGAGAAATTCTGGACCTATCGCTATCCGATGAGCGCAACACTGCCGATGGCAGCGCTGACCGAACTGGCTTATCAAGCGCCTGTCGAGAAGGCCACCATCCCGGCTCTGTTCATCTTCTCGGATGCCGACAAAGTGGTGCGGCCCGACCGCACCCGCGAGATTGCCGGCCGCTGGGGTGTCGCACATGAGCTGGTGCCGCTCGAAGCCACTGGCGACCCGGACAATCACGTCATTGCCGGTGACGCGCTGTCGCCGTCGACCACGGCCTACCTCGCGCAGAGGATTGCTGTCTGGGTCGAGGCGGTGGCGAAATAGAGGTCAAACAAAAAGGGCGGCTGAAGCATCGCTCCAGCCGCCCTCGTCGTTGTCGGTCAACGGCGATCAACCAGCCTAGTAGGACTGGCTGAAAGCAACGCGGTCTGCTTACGCCGCCCGCGCTGCCGGGCGCTTGCCGCCAAAACGGCGCTTGTTGTTGCCCTTGAAGGGCTTGGCGCCTTCCGGCTTGCGCTCGCCGGCGAACGCCGGCTTTTCGCCAAAGCGCTTCTTGCTGGGGCCATTGTTCTGGCCGCCTGGCCGCCTGCCATCGCGACGGCCATTGCGGTCGTTGCGATCGTTGGCGGGCTCAAAGCGCTCGTTCTTTTCAGCCGGGTTGCGCACCGGATCAGGGCTGCCGAGATGGTCGGCAACGATCGGCAGCTTGGTGCGGATGATCCGCTCCACCTGACGCAGCTTGCTGTTTTCCGAAGGATCGCAAAGCGTGATCGCGATGCCGTCCATGCCGTTGCGGCCGGTACGGCCGATGCGGTGGACATAGCTTTCGGCTTCGTCCGGCAGGTCGAAGTTCACGACATGACTGATGCCGGGCACGTCGATGCCGCGCGCCGCAATGTCTGTCGCCACCAGGATGCGAACCGAGCCGTCACGGAAATCGTTGAGTGCCTTCTGACGGGCGTTCTGCGACTTGTTGCCGTGAATGACGGCGGCCTTGAAGCCGTCGCGCTCGAGATCCTTGGTCACCCGGTCGGCACCATGCTTGGTGCGCGAGAAGATGATGACGGATTTCATGGCTTCATCGCCGAGCATCGTCGAAAGGACCTGGCGCTTCTGCTTGGTGCGGGCGAAGACCACGCCCTGCACGATCTCGGCCGCCGCGGTGCTCTGCGGAGCGACTTCGACGCGGATCGGGTTCTTCAGCAGGCCTTTCGCCAATTCGGCGATTTCGTTGGGCATGGTCGCCGAGAACAGCACTGTCTGACGGTCCGGCGCGGTCGCCTTGGCGATGCGCTTGACGTCGTTGATGAAGCCCATGTCGAGCATGCGGTCGCCTTCGTCCAGCACCAGCCATTTGGTGTCGGCAAGCATGAGGTCACCTTCGCGGACCAGGTCGGTCAATCGGCCGGGAGTGGCGATCAGGATGTCGACGCCGGGAGCAACCTTCTTCACCTGGCTGAAGCGCGAAACGCCGCCAAGCACGAGAGCCGTCGAGACATGCGCGCCCTTGGCCAGGATCTTGATGGTGTCCTCGATCTGCACGGCCAGTTCACGCGTCGGCGCCAGAATCAGCGCACGCGCCGTCTTCGGGCGGCGCTTGGTGCCGAGAGCGATGATCTTCGACAGGATCGGCAGCGCGAAGGCCGCGGTCTTGCCCGAGCCGGTCTGAGCGATGCCGAAAATATCGCGGCCTTCCATCTGCGGCGGGATCGCCTGGGCCTGGATCGGCTTGGGATCGGTAAAGCCGGCTGCATGGGTCGCCTTGAGCAGCGCGCCGGTAATTCCCAGTGCTGCGAAACCGTTCAGTTCCGCGGTGTTTTCATTGGTCAAAATAATCTTCTTTCACGCGGCTTCTGGCCGCAAACATCAATGGCGGCAGGGCGCAACCTGCCGTCGAACAAATTGTCATGGAACGACAAGGCGGCGGACGGTTTCGTCCGCGCGGCTGCGCTGTCGTGCCCGCAGGCTTCATGCCACGGGGCTTTTTCACCACCTTGCCGATCGACCTTAAGCCGATTTGCCGGAAAGAGGGAAAACAGACGCAACCAGTCTCATTTGTCGAGAAGGCCGGATTGTTCCCGGCCCAAGCGCCTATGCCGCCGCATATGGCCCAGTTCGCCTCGAAATGCAAGAGGCTTCATGTTGCAGCGCAGCAAGTCCATGACGCAAGCGGCGCTTGCGCTCCCCTGCTGGCGCGATTACCACGAAATGCCGCTGGCTTGGGAGATACGCGATGAAGGACGTGCTGAAGGAACTTGAGCGCCGCCGCGAGATCGCACGCATGGGCGGCGGCCAGGCCCGCATCGATGCCCAGCACAAGAAAGGCAAACTCACCGCCCGCGAGCGCATCGAGGTGTTTCTCGACGAAGGTTCGTTCGAGGAGTTCGACATGTATGTCGAGCACCGGTCTACCGATTTCGGCATGGAAAAGACCAAAGTCGCCGGCGACGGCGTCGTTACCGGCTGGGGCACGGTCAACGGCCGCCCGATCTACCTTTTCGCCAAGGATTTTACGGTGTTCGGCG
The DNA here is from genome assembly GCF_015500075.1 of Mesorhizobium sp. INR15. Taxonomy (NCBI): domain Bacteria; kingdom Pseudomonadati; phylum Pseudomonadota; class Alphaproteobacteria; order Hyphomicrobiales; family Phyllobacteriaceae; genus Mesorhizobium; species Mesorhizobium sp. INR15. Next base: position 4,662,035 of record NZ_CP045496.1, read on the forward strand.
GCTCACTCTCCGAGGCCCATGCAGAGAAGGTCATCAAGGTGCAGGAAATGGCGCTGCGCAACCGCGCGCCGATCGTCGGTCTTTACGATGCGGGCGGCGCGCGCATCCAGGAGGGCGTGGCCGCGCTTGGCGGTTATGCCGAAATCTTCCAGCGCAATGTTCTCGCCTCCGGCGTCATCCCGCAAATCTCCGTCATCATGGGACCTTGTGCCGGCGGTGACGTTTATTCGCCGGCAATGACCGACTTCATCTTCATGGTGCGCGACACGTCCTACATGTTCGTCACCGGGCCGGACGTGGTGAAAACCGTCACCAACGAGACCGTGACCGCTGAAAGCCTTGGCGGCGCGTCCGTCCATACGACAAAGTCCTCGATCGCCGATGGCGCCTACGACAATGATGTCGAGGCGCTGCTGCAAATGCGGCGGCTGGTCGATCTGCTGCCGGCGTCGAACACCTCCGAAATCCCCGAAATCGACTGCTATCAGTCGGTCACCGACCATGACCTGTCATTGGACCGGCTGATCCCCGACAACGCCAACAAACCCTATGATATCAAGGAGCTGATCCTGAAAGTTGCCGATGAAGGCGACTTCTTCGAGATCCAGCAGAACTTCGCCAAGAACATCGTCACCGGTTTCGGCCGCGTCGAAGGCCGCACGGTTGGTTTCGTTGCCAACCAGCCGATGGTGCTGGCCGGCGTGCTCGATTCCGATGCCAGCCGCAAGGCAGCGCGCTTCGTGCGCTTCTGCGACTGCTTTTCGATTCCGCTCGTCACCTTTGTCGACGTGCCTGGCTTCCTGCCCGGCACCGCGCAGGAATATGGTGGCTTGATCAAGCATGGCGCCAAACTACTGTTCGCCTACGCCGAGGCGACAGTGCCGAAGATTACCGTCATCACCCGCAAGGCCTATGGCGGCGCGTATGATGTGATGGCCTCAAAACATCTGCGCGGCGACATGAACTATGCCTGGCCGACGGCGCAGATCGCGGTGATGGGAGCCCGGGGCGCGGTCGAGATCATCTACCGCAAGGATATCGGCGACGCCGAAAAAATCGCAGCATATACAAAAGCTTATGAGGATCGGTTCTTGTCACCCTTCGTCGCCGCCGAACGTGGTTATGTCGATGAGGTGATCATGCCGCATTCCACCCGCCGCCGCATCGCCCGCGCGCTTAGAATGCTGCGCAACAAGGACATGCAGAACCCCTGGAAGAAGCACGACAACATTCCGCTATAGGGTCTATCCGTCGCCAAGACATTTCTGATCAAAAAGGCATCACTTGTTGGACCCCATCCTCGTAGTCAGCTTCCCGGCGATCGGCGATTTCATTCGTAGCCATTCGGCCATCCAGATCATTGCCCAGAAATTTCCTGATCGTCCGATCGATGTCATCACGTCGTCGATGTCCGCGCCGCTGGCTGGCCTGATGCCGAACGTCCGGAAAGCCTGGACGCTGGACAAGAAGCCGCTGCTGCAGGGGCTCGCGGACCGCTATCGGCTGGCCCGCGAGTTGCGCCAGGAGAAGTATGGAACCGCCTATCTGTTGACGAGCGCCACCAAGGCCGGGCTTGCGCCATGGATGGCGCGCATACCCGAACGCATCGGCTACCCCCGAGAATTCCAGTTCGGCCTGGTCAACCGGTTCCCGGCCGACTGGTTGCGTCAAATGCTCAATCTCGGCACGCAGCATCTGCGTCTCTATGAAGAGGTCTGCGATATCGCGACCCTCGCCAGGGAGCCCGTCCCTGTGGAGGGATGGCCGGCGCCCCGGCTAATTGTCACTCCGGAACAGGTGAACGACTGGCGCCACCGGAACGGCGTAGACCCGGTAAAACCCGCGTTGGCGATTTATACATCCGGGCTTGACGACCGGCGGGCCTGGCCGATCGACCGTTTCATCTCGATCGCCAGGGATTATGCCCGGCGTGGTTGGTCAATCTGGATCATCGGCGCCACGCGTGAGCGCGAGGCCACCGAACAGATCATGGCCGCGGTCCCGGAAGCGACCCATTTCAAATCGTCGCTCACCGAAACGATGTGCCAGATCGCTGCTTCGACCATGTTCCTCGGCGTCGATGGTGGCCCGGCGCACGCAGCCGGCGCCCTTGGCGTTCCCAGCGTTCTGATCTTCCGGTCGAATTGTTCCTACGAAGGCAGCCCGGTCAATCACGATGTCCGGCTGGTGGAACCACCGATTTCAACGCCAAGCCGGGTGCAAGGCGCGCTGGGCGTCAGCGTGAATCAGGTTCTCGATGCCATGGCGCGCCTGTACGCCGACCGCTACGGCCCATAATCGACAGAATTCACTCATCTTGCGCCGCACCGAAACCGGCGCCCATGGTGGCGCGGGCGCTACTCGCCCACGGCGTCGCATGGTTGTCGATGCGCATCTGGAAGATGAAGTAGGTCGGTGAGCAGAAACCGATGCCTTTGACCTTGGCGATGCCGGGCGTGTCGGGCGGCAGCGACTGGCACATGTAATCCTCACGGCAGAAATGATCGGCCGAACAAGCCGGCCGATTGCCACGATTGACGGCGCCGCCGAGGCATTGGTCGAAATTATTGGTGGCCACGCAGATGTCGAATTTCTTGCCGCCGACCAGGCCGCAGATTTCATTCGGCATCGGTTTGCCGGCTTTGAAGCTGGCGAAAGCACGATCCTTGTCGTCGCAGCCGCGGTAGGCAATCCCCGCCGGCACGCCGATCTTGGGCGGGCGGCAGGTGTAAGCGGTGCGCGACGCCTGCGGCGCGAAGGCCGCGAATTGGCCCGTGATGCTGTAGCGGTCGTTGAAAGGCCGCGCCGCGTTGCTGGCGATGGAGCCGGTCAGGCAGGGATGACCGGAAAACATCTCCGTGCTGTCCTTGGGCAGCAGGCATTGCGCCAGTTTTGTCCTCACACCCGACGCCGCTGTCAGCTGCGTGCAGACCGTGCCTCCGCCGCACTGCCAGGTTGGACCGAAGCGGGCAGCATCCTCCGGCATCAGGCACGGCATTGTCATCTCGGCTGGCGCGTATTCGACCGAGCCGGCAGCAGTCCAGTCAGCCGGCGGCGCGAAGGACAGTGGCCGGAAGCGGTTCGGCTCCTTGCCTTCGACGGTCGCCCGCAGCCAAGCTTGGCGGCGCGGTATCTCGGCATGAAGATGCGGCGAGATGCCAACCTCGATGCGGTTGAGCGGTGACGTCGTGTTGTCATCGCGCCCAATGAAATGGAAACCGGCGGTCGAACCGGCCTGATGACAGCCCTGGCAGGCGCCATTGTCGAGCCTTTCGACCAGCGCTTCCGGGCTGCGAACCAGCTTCAGTGCCGAATAGTCGAGGCCGGCGAAATCCTTCGGCTCGAAAAGCGGCGTGAATGGATGGTTCGCCTGTCGCGCGCTGCCGAAGGTCGACCACGAGATAACCTTCCTGGCCAGGAACTCGTCAGGGATTTCGTAGACGCCGAGATCGACGGCAGTGACATTTGCTCTGACATAGTCCGCGAGCCTCTGTTTCAAGGCCACATCCTGCGACAGCCGGGCCGTATCAGGCGTGTTTTCCAGCGGCTTCTCGCTGACCACAGCGCCATCTATTCCGAAAATGCGCATGAGATAGGCAGCCTGGCCGCCAAACTCGGTTTCCTGACCGGAGGGGAACCGCACCACCTGTGCGTTAAGCTCGAGCTGCTTGAAAGCCAGCCCACTCCTTTCGATCGGCCCACCCATCAGCCAGCCGGCATCGACCGTTTCGTCGAGCTGTGGGGTCCAGCGCCCGGCGACGCCCGTGCAGCCGCCATCGGCATCGGGGGCTACCGAATAGACGGCGTTGAAATTGAACGGCAGCGCGAAGCCAGCTGTTTGCCGTTCTTGCGAAAGCTGTAGGCAAGGCGATAGACAAAGCGCACCTCACCGCAACCCTTGTCGCCTCGCACCGCGGCGAAATCGCGCCGATCGAGCCGGTTGACGAAGCCAACCAGCCGGAACCGGGCGGCCTCGGTCTTCAGCCAGCGCATGTCCATGACGCGCCCGACATTGCCGTCGGTGACCTCATAGAGCGTTCGCCCGCCAGCCTTCATTTCGGCCCGCAGCGCGGCGACGTCCGATGCCACGGTCTCAACGATCGCATGATAGGCCCGTGCGGTGTCGTACAGGGTTTTCAGATCGCCTTCACCTGCTGTGCTGAAAATGCGGGCAAAGCCAAAGCCCTTGGCATCCAGCACGGCGAGCACGGACGGATCATCGACAATCGTCACCGGACCTTCGGCTCGCACCGCCGATGCCGTGAAGACGACAGCGAGGGTGGCCAGCAGCAGCGCCAGGGCGCGGCTCATTCAGCGGCCTTGCGCGCGTCGAAGAGCTCGCGCAGCACCGGGACCAGCGCTAGAGGCAAATCTTCTGCGATCAGCCCTGGTCCAAACCGGCTGCCGGCCTCGGCGTGGATCCATACCCCGGCGCATGCCGCCTCGAACGGCGGCATGCCTTGTGCCAGCAGGCCGGCAATGATGCCTGACAAGACATCGCCCGAGCCGGCGGTGGCCAGCCAAGGAGCGCCGTTGGCATTGATCGCGGCTGTGCCATCTGGTGCCGCGATCACCGTGTCGGCACCCTTGTAGACGATGACGGCGTTGGCTTGTGCTGACGCGGCACGCGCCTTGGCCAGTTTGGACAGGTTTTTGTCCGCCGCAATGTCGGGGAAAAGCCGGCCGAACTCGCCCTCATGTGGCGTCATCACCAGGGCCGGAGCACCCTGCTGGCGGGCGGCTTCGAAAAATGCCTCGGGCTGATGCGCCAGTGATGTGATGGCATCGGCATCGAGCACAATCGCGCTTCGATGGTTTGAAGGCGGAGGTAATGCACCATCCGCCAAGGCCGCGATCAACCGCAAGGCAAAATCACCCACTTTGGGTTTGGGGCCGAGCCCCGGTCCAAACACCAGGGATTCGGGATGCCGCGCCGCGAGGAATTCCTGCACCTCTTCAAGCGAGCCCGCCTCGCGCAGCATGATCGATGTCAGATGCGCGGCATTCGTCTGCATGGCGTTGGCCGGTGACAGAACGGTCACCGCTCCCGCCCCGCTTCTTGCGGCGGCCATGGCTGACAGCCGCGCCGCACCCGTAGCACCAGGGCCGCCTGAAAAGACACCGACATGACCACGCTTGTACTTGTGTGCGTCCACCGCCGGCACGGGAAATTCCCGCAGCCACAGGGCTGGCGCATTCTCGAAGGTCGCCACGCCAAGCAGGGCGATGATGCCGTCACCGATGCCAATATCGGCGAGCGCGGTTTCACCACACTGTTCTCGTCCCGGCAGCAGCAAATGGCCGGGCTTCTTTCGCGCGAAAGTGACGGTGATTTCGGCGCGAAACGCCTTGCCCAGCATTTCACCGCTGACGCCGGAGACGCCGGACGGCAGATCGACGGCAACCACAGGCAGACGCATAGCTGTCACGACATCCACGGCTTTCGCATCATCGCCAGACAATGGCTTGGACAGTCCTGCCCCATAAAGCGCATCGACCACGAGCGAGCCGGTCTCGGCCACGAAATTCGACAATGGCCGTGCTTTGACCGGACATTCCGCCGCTGCAAGCGCGGCATCCGTTCCCGGTCTTGGGGACCCAGAGGCCCACACCGCCGTGTCAACGCCACTGGCCGCCAGGAAGCGGGCTATGACATAGCCATCGCCGCCATTGTTGCCGGGACCACACAGCACGTGCACGCGTGTCGCCTGGGGATATCGGGCCAGCACAACAGCGGCGACCGCCGCGCCAGCGTTGCGCATCAGGCCGATGCCGTCGAATGGACCGGCGTCAGTAGCCAGCCTGTCAGCCTCGCTCATCTGCGCCGGAGAAAGAAGTTCATGGGTCATGGATTGCCGATCCGCCTTCGATAAAGCATTGTCCAGTTTCCGGTTCGAAAGCAAACGGGGAAGAGATGGGTTGCCAGCGATCGACTGCCTGCTAAATGCGCGATATGCCTAATTATTGGGCAGCCGCCAGGGCTGACCCTATGCAGGGTCGAGGTTGCCGTGACGCATCCATGCAGCGAATGACGCGAATTCACATCTCGACGCGGCATGCTATTGAAATCGCCTGACACCGCTTCGAATCCCTTCAACTGGCACAGTTCGTGCTTGAAGAATGCGCAAGCGGGGGCTCACAACCCGTTTTTTTGGCAGTGGAGGCCACTTTTTACATGAAAAAGATCGAAGCGATCATCAAGCCATTCAAGCTGGACGAAGTGAAGGAAGCGCTTCAGGAAGCCGGACTGCAAGGCATCACCGTGACCGAGGCCAAGGGTTTCGGCCGCCAGAAGGGTCACACAGAACTCTATCGCGGCGCTGAATACGTCGTCGATTTTCTGCCCAAGGTGAAGATCGAAGTCGTGCTCGGCGACGATGCTGTCGAAGGCGCGATCGAAGCCATCCGCAAGGCGGCTCAGACCGGGCGCATCGGCGACGGAAAAATCTTCGTTTCCAACATAGAGGAAGTCGTGCGTATCCGTACCGGCGAAACCGGCATGGACGCGGTCTGACGCCTCGGGCCAAGACCTCCTCTTGAAACGTCATCACCAAAAAACGTCATCACACAGGGATAAATGACATGACGACAGCCAAAGACATCATGAAGCAGATCAAGGACAACGACGTTAAATTCGTCGACCTGCGCTTCACCGACCCGAAGGGCAAGCTGCAACACGTGACGATGGATGTCATCGAAGTCGAAGAAGACATGTTCGCCGATGGCGTCATGTTCGACGGTTCGTCGATCGCCGGCTGGAAGGCCATCAACGAGTCCGACATGGTGCTGATGCCCGACCCCGAGACGGTCCATATGGACCCGTTCTTCGCCCAGTCGACCATGGTCATCCTGTGCGACATCCTCGATCCGGTTTCGGGCGAATCCTACAACCGCGATCCGCGCGGCACCGCCAAGAAGGCCGAAGCCTACATGAAGGCCGAAGGCATCGGCGACACCATCTTTGTCGGCCCGGAAGCCGAGTTCTTCGTGTTCGACGACGTCAAGTACAAGGCCGATCCCTACAACACCGGCTTCAAGCTCGACTCGACCGAACTGCCGTCGAATGACGACACCGACTACGAGACCGGCAACCTTGGCCACCGCCCGCGCGTCAAGGGTGGGTACTTCCCGGTGCCGCCGATCGACAGCGCCCAGGACATGCGCTCCGAAATGCTGACCGTGCTCGCCGAGATGGGCGTACGGGTTGAAAAGCATCACCACGAAGTGGCTGCCGCCCAGCACGAGCTCGGCATCAAGTTCGACGCGCTGGTTCGTAACGCCGACAAGATGCTGATCTACAAATACGTCGTGCATCAGGTCGCCAACGCCTATGGCAAGACGGCAACCTTCATGCCGAAGCCGATCTTCGGGGACAATGGCTCGGGCATGCACGTCCACATGTCGATCTGGAAGGACGGCAAGCCGACCTTCGCCGGCAACGAATATGCCGGGCTGTCGGAATCCTGCCTGTATTTCATCGGCGGCGTCATCAAGCACGCCAAGGCTATCAACGCCTTCACCAACCCGCTGACCAACTCCTACAAGCGCCTGGTGCCGGGATATGAAGCGCCCGTGCTGCTCGCCTATTCCGCACGCAACCGTTCGGCTTCGTGCCGCATCCCGTTCGGCAACTCGCCGAAAGCCAAGCGCGTCGAGGTCCGCTTCCCCGATCCGGGCGCGAACCCCTACCTCGCTTTCGCCGCGCTGCTGATGGCCGGCCTCGACGGCATCAAGAACAAGATCCATCCCGGCCAGCCGATGGACAAGGATCTGTACGACCTGCCGCCGAAGGAGTTGAAGAAGATCCCGACCGTCTGCGGTTCGCTGCGCGAAGCGCTGCAGAGCCTCGACAAGGATCGCGGCTTCCTGAAAGCCGGCGGCGTCTTCGATGATGACCAGATCGACAGCTATATCGAGCTGAAGATGGCTGAGGTGATGCGCTTCGAAATGACGCCACATCCGGTCGAATACGACATGTATTACTCGGTCTGATATTCAGCCTGATATCAAAACCCTTGAGAGGTTTATCCGAACCTCTCAAGGGTTTTTTGTTGCCGTCCGGCATGCGCAATGGTTGATCGACCGCGCTGCGGCCGTCTCTCATTTTCTTTGATTTTTTGTAGAAGCACGGCAACAGCCGTTCGGTGCTGCCTCGGCCAGCAAGATCAAGCCAGGAGCGAGCGGTACACTGCCTCAGGCTGCAATGTCCGCTCGTCCGGCGCCCGTGCTATCGTTAACGAAACCCCGCCCCGTCCCGACAACACCGCGATGCGTAACCCCAAGAGCTTGAATACGCATGCTGCACTGCGATCTGTCAACGCCACGGCAAGGCGATGGATAGTCGATTTCACTGTCTGAACAATTGCTTATCGACAAGTTCGTTGATGCAAACAGCACCAAAACAGCCGGTTTTCCGGGCTTTTCCGAAGCGGCACCCGTGACAAAGGCGTCCGGGAGAACCGCACATCCCCAGAATTGCATCCGCCCCTATTTGTCTGACTTTTTCTGGGTGCATTTTGCCGGAACCTCTCAGAGCCCGCAAAAAAGAACCCCGGCCTGGGCCGGGGTTCTTGCAACAGCAGACAGTCGGAGGGACGTTATCTACTCTGCAAGCTCATCAGGTCCATGCAGCGTCCAGTCCGCGCGCCTGGCCAGAACCAGCACATAATAGACCGCCGCCACGACCATGATCAGAAGCGTGGCAATCAGGCTCGGGCGGCCAAAGGCAGCGTCAAGCAGGTTCTGGTAAGCGACATAGATCAGCGCCACGAAGGCCAGGATCGCCGGCAACGGGAACAGCGGCATGCGGTAATGGCCGCCGCTGGTGGTGCCGTTGCGGCGGCCGATAAACGCGCCGACGCACAGCAAGGCGTAGATCACCACCAGCGACGTGCCGCTGACGACCAGCAGCAGGTTGATGTCGATGAAGCAAGCGAGCGCCGCCAGTACCGACACCACGATGGTCGCGACCCAAGGCGACGCGTAGCTGCCATGGACGGAAGCAACAGCGGCGTTGATAGGGCCGAACCAGGTCTTGTCACGGCCAGAGCTGAACAGCAGCCGAGCTGCCTGCAGGATGATCGCGATCACCGCGTTGAAAATGGCAACGGCAATCGCCAGGCTGATCAGAACCGTGAGTGCATGACCGCCGCGGGCCTCAAGGAAATATTCGATCTTCTGCGGTGCGGCGAGCAAGGCGACGAGATCCGGAGCACCAAGCAACACGGCGGTTAGCGGGATCAGTTCGGCAGCGACCGTGATGAGCAGTGCCCACACCACGATCTTGCCGATGTTGCGCTTGGCGTCATGCGTCTCCTCGCCGAAATAGGCGGCGGCACCGTAGCCATTGTAGGCGAAGAGAGCCACGGCAGTCGCCGCCATCACGATGCCTGCCGATGCCGGAACCAGCGCGTTGGTGGCCGGATCGAGCAGTTGAGGCGCCGTGAACAGGCTGCTCAGCGGCCGTTCGACATGAGCGAAGCCAAGACCGGTCAAGATCAGCAGCGCTAACATCTCGATGCCCAGGAATATGCCGGTGACCAAGGCATTGAGCTTGATCCGCATCGCCGCGACAGTTCCGGCCAGCGCGATTGTCACCACGCCCACCCATTCCGGGCTGAGATTGGGGATCAGAACGCCGAGATAGGTGCCGACCCCAAGCGCGATAACCGCCACGATCAGCACGATCGAGACGAACACCAGAACCAAGGTGACAAATCCCCAGAAGCGGCCGAGCGTACGGCCGATCATCGTGTATTCGCCACCGGCCATGGGATAGGCCGACGACAGTTCCGCGTAGACGAACGCCATGAACAGGCCGATGACGGCCGCGATGACGAAACTGAGAAATGAGCCCGTGCCGGCCAGGGCGATGACGCCTGGCACGATGATGAACACCGACGATGCCGGCGTCACCGCCGACAGCACGATCATGAGCGTGCCCAGCGCGTTGAGCGCCCGGTCCAGTCCCTTGGCGGTGGGCGCGGCTTTGGCTGTTGCCCCAGTTGTGGCTTCGTTTGTAGACATTGTCCTCCCCTTTTTTTAATCAGATAAAAATTATCCTCCGCAGCGGAACCTATCGACAGGATGACAAAGCGTCAACGAATATGGCGTACGGAGGCTTGCAAAATTTCGTATGCCAGTTTTTAATTGAATAGAATTCAGGAAATGAGATGGGCAGACCCAAAACACAGACCGACCGCCGCCTGACATTGGTGACAGCCGCGGAATCGATGATCGCCAAGCGCGGGCTCGCCGGCGTCACCTTGCGTGACGTCGCCAGCGAGGCGGGCATGAGTTCAAGCGCCCTGCTCTACTACTACCCTGGGCTGAAGGACTTGCTGGACGATGTGCAGCGCAAGGCGGTCGAACGGTTCTGCACGCTGCGTGCCGCCTCGGTCGCGGCAATCGCCGATCCCCGGTCGCGGCTGAAGGCAATGATCGAGAGCGGGCTGCCAACGGACAAGGACGACCAGCTCTGCAGACTCCTGCTGGAACTCGGCGCCTATTCGCGTTCCGACGCAAGCTACGCGGCCCGCCACATCACGTTGTTCGAGCGACAGGTGGCGATCTATATCGGCATCCTCGAAGCCGGTGCAGCCACGGGCGTGTTCAAGCTGCAAGCAGGCAGCGACACCATCGCTCGCAGTCTGGTGGTGCTCGAGGACGGGCTTGGCCTTCACCTTACCAACATCGTTCCGGCGGTCGACCAACAGGCTGCTCTGACAATTCTCACCAACTATGCCGAACTCGCGACCGGCTGCCGCCTCGGCTGAGCCCAGCACTCACGGCCCGGCCCGGCCCCACGGAAGGATATCTTACCGCAATGAACCAACGCGCCGTTCTCAACATGACGCCCGCCGGCAAGCAACGTGCCCGCGCGCTGGGGATTCCGTTCCGGGGCAAGCCCGGGCCAGCCAATGCCGTCACCGATGTGGAAGGTGTTCTCGTCGGCTATTCGACGATCATCGAGGGCGACGGCAAGCTCAATCTCGGCCTTGGGCCAGTACGCACCGGCGTAACCGCGATCCTGCCGCTTGGCCGGGAGGGCGTCGGTCTCGCTTGCGCAGCCGGCTATCATTCATTCAACGGCAATGGCGAAATGACCGGCATGTCATGGATCGAGGAAGCAGGCAGCCTCAGCCTGCCCATCCTGATCACCAACACCCATGCGGTCGGCCCCTGCCATCGCGGCGTCATCGACTGGGTGGCGCGCAACAAGCCTGAAATGACCAGCCAGTGGCTGCTGCCGGTGGTGGGCGAGACCTGGGACGGCTACCTCAACGACATCAACGGTTCGCACGTCACCGTCGACCACGCCATGGCGGCGATCGACAGTGCTGCCGGCGGGAGTATCGAGGAAGGTTCGGTCGGCGGCGGCACGGGCATGAACTGCTACGCTTTCAAGGGCGGTTCCGGGACCGCCTCGCGTGTCGTCGGCTACGGCCATCGCGACTACACGGTCGGCGTCTTCCTGCAGACCAATTTCGGCTCGCGCCACGAACTCACCATCGCCGGGGTACCGCTTGGCAATGAGCTCGCTGGCGAGAACCCGATAGAATCCTTCTTCAGCGGCCAGCCGACAGGCGCCGGCTCCTGTATCGGCATTGTCGTCACCGATGCGCCGCTGCTGCCTGGGCAGTGCAAGGCGCTGGCGCGGCGCGTGCCGCTCGGCCTCGCCCGCACGGGCACCAGCGGCTCGCATTTTTCCGGCGATATTTTCCTCGCCGTCTCAAACGCCAATCCCGATGCGTTGAACGGCCGCTTTCCACAAGGACCCGCCACCGAGGAGAGCTACGGCCACATGGACTTCATCCCATGGGGGCGGATGGACGATTTCTATACGGCGGTTGTCCAGGCGACAGAGGAAGCCGTGCTCAATGCACTTGTCGCCAACCACGACATGATCGGCCGCGATGGCAACCGCAGCCCGGCGCTGCCGCATGACAAGGTCGTGGCGGCGCTGAAAGCACGCGGCGTCATCTCCGGCTGACCAAACACATCGTTTCGTCCAGCCGTACACCTCCGACAAAAAACCCCGACGCAACAGCGCCGGGATTTCTCTTGGGAGGTAAATCCTTCGAAGTGGGCCAAGGCCCGCCCCGTGAACCGAACCTATGCGGCGGCCGAAACCTGTGCGCTGGCCGGCACGGATGCGATCGTCTTCAGGATCTGCGAAGCGATCTGGTAGGGGTCGCCCTGCGAGTTCGGACGGCGGTCTTCCAGATAACCCTTGTAGCCGTTGTTGACGAAGGAATGCGGCACGCGGATCGAGGCGCCGCGATCGGCGATGCCATAGCTGAACCTGTTCCACGGCGCTGTCTCGTGCTTGCCGGTCAGGCGCTTGTCATTGTCCGGGCCATAGACGGCGATGTGATCCATCAGGTTCTTGTCGAACTCCGCCATCAGCGCTTCGAAATAGGCCTTGCCGCCGACTTCGCGCATAAAGGAGGTGGAGAAGTTGGCGTGCATACCCGAGCCGTTCCAGTCGGTGTCGCCGAGCGGCTTGCAATGATATTCGATGTCGATCTCGTATTTCTCGGTCAGGCGCTGCAGAAGGTAGCGGGCCATCCACATCTGGTCGGCGGCCTTCTTGGAGCCCTTGCCGAAAATCTGGAATTCCCACTGGCCCTTGGCCACTTCGGCGTTGATGCCTTCATGGTTGATGCCCGCCGCGAGGCATAGATCGAGATGCTCCTCAACGATCTGGCGCGCGATTGAGCCGACGTTCGAATAACCGACACCAGTGTAGTAAGGGCCCTGCGGCGCAGGGTAGCCGGTCTCGGGGAAGCCGAGCGGACGGCCATCCTTGTAGAAGAAATATTCCTGCTCGAAGCCGAACCAGGCGCCCTCGTCGTCGAGAACCGTGGCGCGCTTGTTGGAAACATGCGGCGTCACGCCATCGGGCATCATGACTTCGCACATCACCAGCACACCATTGGTGCGAGCGGGATCCGGATAGACCGCCACGGGCTTCAGGACGCAGTCGGAGCTGTGGCCTTCGGCCTGCATCGTCGACGAACCGTCAAAGCCCCAAAGCGGCAGCTGCTCGAGCGCCGGGAACTCTGCAAATTCCTTGATCTGCGTCTTGCCGCGCAGGTTGGGGACCGGGGTGTATCCATCGAGCCAGATGTACTCGAGCCTGTACTTCGTCATTCTAACCTCTCGTTGCTAGTTCACCGAACACTGGCGCTGACATGCGTCCGCCGCCAGCAGCGGCCTGCCAATTCATAAAATGCAATTCGTGTGCCACTCCGCCAATCATGGGTGCGACAAAAATGACGGTCACTTCAGGGCAAAACCGCCAAGCGGTCTAAGCAATGCGTTTGGATCGGCCACATTTGCAAACAGCACAAATATTAGGCAAATACTGATCTTTTGGTAGGCATATTGCCTAACTCGATTGCAGAACCTATGTTTGGGAAGAGTTGAATCAACACGGTTCGACAGAGGAAAGGAGCCCGACAATGGAAGTCACTTCCGCCCGTCCGTCGGCAAAAATTCTGATGTTCCCGGTGGCAGTCCGCGCTTCTGCCTCAAATTTGAGCGGCAAGGCTAAATTCGCGGCAGAGCTTGCCTCGCTGCGCGGTGTTCGCGCGGATTTCGGCGACGGCTGGTATCACGAGGCAGCCATAGAGCAAGCGGAGCAGGAGCGAAAACGCTAGTCCTCTTTCGCGATCCCCTTTTTTGCGGGCCAAGAATTGAAAAACCCGGCGCGATCACTCGCGCCGGGTTTTTTCCATGGAGCACTAGGTGATTACTGCTTGGTGTTCAGGTCAGTTCCCAGCGTATCCCTGACGAAGATCATGCCGATGACCAGCGACATCGCGGCGATGACCACCGGATACCAGAGACCATAGTAGATATCGCCCTTGTAGGCGCTGAGCGCGAAGACGGTCGCCGGAAGCAGGCCACCGAACCAGCCGTTGCCGATGTGATAAGGCAGCGACATGCCAGTGTATCGGATGCGAGTCGGGAACATCTCGACCAGGATCGCGGCAATCGGCCCATAAACCATGGTCACGAACAGGACCAGGATGAACAGGATGCCGATTGTCATCGGCCAGTTGATTGCGGCCGAATCGGCGAACATGGCAAAGGCACCGCCACCGGGGATGCTATAGACGGTGACCTCGGGCGCTCCTGCCGCCTCGTCGGCGGTCAGCAGCTTGTCCTTGATCGCCTGATCCGCCGGAACCGTTGCCTTCTCGCCGGCACGAATGGCGGCGGCATCAAGCTTCAATTCCGGATTGGCCGCGACAAACGCATCAAGCTTCTGGTCCGTAACCTTGATCGCGGCACGCTTCAGTGGATAGCCACCGTCCTGCAGTGACATGTTGACGGCCTTGACGAAAGCAGCGTCCTTGGCCTTGGCCTGATCGCCGGCGGCGATGGCGTCATAGGAATTCACCGTCTCATTGCCGATCTTGACTGAAGCAGCCGTTCCAGCCGCAGCCGTCGACACCACGTCATAAGGGACCGAGTTCTTGGTGAGGAACGAAGTCGCGATGTCGCATGACGTTGTGAACTTCGCCGTACCCACCGGATTGAACTGGAATCTGCAGTCTCCAGGTGCGGCGGTTACCGTCGCGCGCGTGCTCTGCTGGGCTTTGGCGAGTGCCGGATTGGCGGCCCATGTCAAGGCTTTGAACAGCGGGAACGTGCAGACGATCGCCAAGGCGAGCCCCGCCATGATGATAGGCTTGCGGCCGATCTTGTCGGAGAGCCAGCCGAAGACGACGAAGAATATCGAGCCGAGCGCCAGCGCGATGGCGATCATGATATTCACCGATTGCGCATCGACCTTAAGGACGTTGGTGAGGAAGAACAGCGCGTAGAACTGGCCGTTGTACCAGACCACGGCCTGACCGGCGGTGAGGCCGAGCAATGCCAGCAGCGCAATCCTGGCGTTCTTCCACTGGCCGAAGGCTTCCGTCAGCGGCGCCTTGGAGCCCTTGCCCTCGTCCTTCATGCGCTGGAACGTCGGCGATTCCGAAAGCGACAGCCGGATCCAGATCGATATGCCGAGCAGCAGGAATGAAACAATAAACGGAATGCGCCAACCCCAGGCAGCATAGGTTTCCTTGCTCAGGGAGGCCTGCACGATCAGGATAACAATCAGCGACAGGAACAGACCGAGCGTGGCCGTCGTCTGGATCCACGAGGTGTAGTAGCCGCGTCGATTGTCGGGCGCGTGCTCGGCGACATAGGTGGCCGCACCGCCATATTCGCCACCGAGCGCCAGACCCTGCAACATGCGCAGGATAATCAGGATCACCGGAGCCGCGATGCCAAGGGTAGCATAGCCGGGCAGCAGGCCGACCAGGAAGGTCGACAGGCCCATGATCGTCATGGTGACAAGAAATGTATATTTGCGGCCGACAAGGTCGCCGATACGGCCGAAGAGCAGAGCGCCGAACGGGCGGACCAGGAAGCCGGCGGCGAAGGCCAGCAGCGCGAAGATGTTGCGCGTCGCTTCTGGAATGGTTGGGCTGAAAAACGTCGAGCCGATAAACACCGCGAGCGAACCGTAGAGATAGAAATCGTACCATTCGAAAACAGTGCCGAGCGAGGAAGCGAAGATGACTTTCTTCTCCTCCCGCGTCATGCCGCGGCTTGCTCCGCCGGCGGTCGATGCCATAGCCATTGATGTGTCCTCCCGTGAGACTTTCCCTCGATGCTGCGCGTTAGAATTCCCGTTCTCCTCCGAACGCGGACTCAAAGCAGCCATCACGGAAAAAATGACAGAAAGCACCCGCCAACGGCAGAGCGCCTTTGGGATTATGACTTTGGTATTAGGTGCGGTGCAAAATAAATTTTGGCAGTCGACTGCTAGTTCTTGAGTGCCTCAAGAACACTTGCAGCGGCCATCATGTCGCGTTTGCGGGCGGAGCGCCGTGCGACGGCCTCGGCATCTTGTCCCCACTGCTCGATCTGCCAATCCTCGTCGACGTGACCGGCGGCCCATGCGGCCTCCGCATCAAGTTCGCCGAAATCGACCGCTAGCGCCAGCAGTGCCGACCCGGTCAACGATGTCATTACGTGAATGGCAGCCAACCGCATCGGCTCCGCACGTTGGCTGAGGTGGACACCCAGCACAGCGATGGTCTCGCGCGGCTGCTCGACATGGATGATACCTTCGGCGAGGTTGAAGCGCGCGCCAAGAACCGCCCTCGCCCAGTCGATCACCGGGTCCCAATGCTGGTTCTGCCGCTCTACCAGCCCTTGCGGTGCGTCGGCGCGGTAGCAGAGCATATCGGACGAGGCGAAGCGCAGGATGTCCTCAAGCACTGCCTGCGGGTCGCTGGCAACGCCATCGATGGCGGTGTTGACCAGACGCATGACCGGCATCGTCACCGGATTTATGGTCTCGCCTTGCGCGGCGAATTCATCGGCCACAAGCGTTGCCGCTTTTTCCGTCGGCAGCGCCAGCAGCGCTTTGCCTGGCGTGCGCACCGGCTTGCCGTCGAGATGCACGGCAAAGCCGTTTTCGACCAGCGCCACCGCGGCGGCTTTGTAGAAGCGCTTCGGCAAGTGTGTCTTCATCTGGATCTGGGCGCGGCGCACTGGATCCGGGTCGGACAGCTGCTTTCCGGCTTCGAGATCGTTTAGGATATCACGCATGGAAATTCTCTCTCACACCGGCACCTGCTTGCGCGCCGGCCGGTTGACGATGATCAGGCCGGCGGCAATGAGGCCAAGCGCCAGGAAAATGCGAATGGTCAGCGGCTCATTCAAGAACAGCGCGCCACAAAGCACACCGAAAACCGGCGACAGGAAGGTGAAACTGGACAGACCTGATGCCGGATAGCGGCGCAACAGCCAGAACCACAGAACATAGGTGAAGGCGACGATATAGACCGCCTGGAAAAGCAGCGCCAATGTCGGGAGCACGGCAGGATCGCGAATAGCCGGACCGGCAAGAGGCAGGACCAGCATACCGACAACGGCCGCGCCGGCGAGTTGATAGAGCAAGAGCTTCTCGGCGCTCGCCTCGACCAGCTTCGATCGCTTGATGAGGATATTGGTGACGGCCCAGAAGAAACCGGAGCCGAGGCTCAACAGGTCGCCAAATAGCATGTCTCCGCCGCTAAGCTTGTCGGAAAAAACCGAGGCAAGACCGGCGAAGGCGAGCAGCAGGCCAAGCAGTTTGCGCAACGTGATCTGCTCGCCAAGCAGGAAATGGCCGCCGACCAGCATCCAGAACGGCATGGTGTTGACCAGAAGCGTGTTGCGGGCAACCGTCGTGTGCTCCAGGCCGACATAGAGGCAGAGGAACTCGATGCCGAACAGAACGCCAACGGCAATGCCGGCCAGCAGTGTTCCGTCACGACGAAACAATGCGATGCCGCGCCACCGGCACCAGAGGACGACGCATAGGCCGCCGATGACCGAGCGGGCGATCGACAGGAAAACGGGATCGTAGCCGGCATAGGAGATCTTGGCGGCGACGTAGTTCAGCCCCCAGGAAAAGGTCAGGCCGACCATGATGGCAGCGGCCGCCATATCGATCGTATCGCGGCGATCGAGTGTATCGGCGGCGCTGCTCAACTTAATCCTCCGCGCTGGCGTCGTCGAATCCGATCAGATTCCAGCTCTGGCGCATGTGCGGCGGCATCGGCGCGGTGACATCAATGAAACCCTTGTCGGGATGCGGGATGATGATACGCCGTGCATGCAGATGCAGCTTGTTCTGCAGGCCGCCTGGAAAGTCCCAGTTGGTGTCGGCCTCGAAATATTTGGGGTCGCCGATGATCGGGCAGCCGATGTAAGCCGCATGGACGCGCAGCTGGTGCGTGCGGCCGGTATAGGGCTCCATCTCCAGCCAGGTCATCGTCTGGGCCGCCTGCTCGATGACGCGGTAGTAAGACACGGCGTGGTCGGCGCCCTTTTCGCCATGGTTGGCAACGCGCACGCGGTCACCGTCGGGCGTCGGCTCTTTAATCAGCCAGGTCGAGATCTTGTCCTCACGCTTGGGCGGCACGCCCTTGACCAGCGCCCAGTAGGTCTTCTTGGTTTCCCGCGCGCGAAACGCCTCGGAAAGCTTCATGGCGGCGAGCCGGGTGCGTGCGACAACCAGCACGCCCGAGGTGTCGCGGTCGAGCCGGTGGACCAGCCGCGGCTTCTCGCCCTTCTGGCTGCGCCAGGCTTCCAGCATGTCGTCGACATTGCGGGTAACGCCCGAGCCGCCCTGAACGGCGAGACCCGCAGGCTTGTTGAAGACAAAGACCTTGGGATCCTCATGGATCAGCATCTTCGCCAGAACGTCGGCATCACCCTGATTGCGGATCGAGTAACCGGTCAGCGCGCTTTCGCCCTTCTTGTCCACCTCGAGCGGCGGGACGCGAACCATCTGGCCCGGCTCGACGCGGGTATCGGCCTTGACTCGGCCGCCATCGACGCGGATCTGGCCGGAACGCAGCAGCTTCTGCAGGTGGCCGAAACCAAGCCCCGGAAAGTGGGTCTTGAACCAGCGATCGAGCCGCATACCCGCCTCGCCAGCCTCCACTGTTATCTGTTCAACGCCTGCCATTATCTCGTTTTACCCGTTTCAAAGCGGGGCCATAGCACTAAGGCAGGCTTCTTGCGAGCCAAAGACCCAGAAACAGGGCGATAATGGCGCCAATGACGCTGGCAAGCGCATATCCGAGTGCCGGAAGTGTCGAACCGCGCTCCCAAAGCGTCGCGAAATCGAGCGAAAAAGCGGAGAAAGTGGTGAAGCCGCCGAGAATACCGGTGGCGACAAACAGCCTGAGCTCGTTCGAGCCGCCACGCCGCACCAGAGATGCGATGAACACGCCCATGACGAAGGAGCCGATAATGTTGATGACCATCGTGCCCCAGGGATAGTTGGGGCCGACGAGACGCAGCGCGCCGATGTTGGTGAGATGGCGGATGCCGGCGCCGATGCCACCACCAACCACAACGAGAAGCAGATTGAACATTCCCGTTTAGTGCCCCCGCAGGGGCGTGCCGGTCAATCCCTTGCGCCTCCCGCAACTGGAACAACACAGACCGTCGAACGCGTCAGAAACCGTCTCTCACGCCCATTGTCGAGCGAGAACATGCCGCCCCTGCCCGGCACCACATCGATGATCAGGTCAGTGTGTTTCCACACCTCGAATTGCGAAGCACTGATGTAGACCGGCGTCTCGTCGATCTCCCCCAGCATGACGTCATTGTCGCCGACCATGAAATCATTGCGGGGATAGCACATGGGCGAGGAACCATCGCAACAGCCGCCGGATTGATGGAACAGGACCGGCCCATGGTCCGCGATGATTTCCGCCAGAAAGCTTCTGGCCGCCGGCGTGGCCGAAACTTTTCCCAGCGAGATCTTGTCTAGCATTCCGTCCTCCATCGTCCGGTAATCGGAACGTCGCCACACAGGCCGCGTTCCACCAGCGGCTGGCGCCCAATCCTGATGTCAGGAGCGGGCGCCGCAGCCTGGGAGGCGATCAGAAGAAGCCGAGCTTCTTCGGGCTGTAGCTGACCAGCATGTTCTTGGTCTGCTGATAGTGGTCGAGCATCATCTTGTGGTTTTCACGCCCGATGCCCGATTGCTTGTAGCCGCCAAACGCCGCATGCGCCGGGTAGGCATGATAGCAGTTGGTCCACACGCGGCCGGCCTGGATGGCGCGGCCGAAGCGGTAGCAGCGGTTCGCATCGCGGCTCCAGATGCCGGCGCCAAGGCCGTAGAGCGTGTCATTGGCGATCGACAGTGCCTCATCGTCATCCTTGAAGGTCGTCACCGAGACCACCGGTCCGAAAATCTCCTCCTGGAAGACGCGCATCTTGTTGTGGCCCTTGAACACTGTCGGCTTGACGTAATAGCCGCCAGCCAGATCTCCCGGCAGATGGTTCTGTTCGCCACCAGTCAACACTTCGGCACCTTCCTGGCGGCCGATGTCAAAGTAGCTCAGGATCTTTTCCAGCTGTTCGCTCGATGCCTGGGCACCGATCATCGTTGCCGGATCGAGAGGGTCGCCCTGGACGATCGCCTCGACACGCTTCAGCGCCTTGTCCATGAACTTGTCGTAGATCTTCTCATGCACCAGCGCCCGGCTGGGGCAGGTGCAGACCTCGCCCTGGTTGAGGGCGAACATGACGAAGCCCTCGATCGCCTTGTCGAAGAAATCGTCGTCCTCCGCGGTCACGTCCTGGAAGAAGATGTTGGGCGACTTCCCGCCGAGTTCGAGCGTCACCGGGATGAGGTTCTGGCTGGCATATTGCGAGATCAGCCTGCCGGTCGTGGTCTCGCCGGTGAAGGCAATCTTAGCGATACGGTTTGACGAGGCGAGCGGCTTGCCGGCTTCGAGGCCAAAGCCGTTGACGATGTTGAGCACGCCATCAGGCAACAGGTCGCCGATGAGATCAGCCCAAAGCATGATGGTGGCGGGCGTCTGTTCGGCGGGCTTGAGCACCACGCAATTGCCGGCGGCGAGCGCGGGCGCCAGTTTCCACACGGCCATCAGCAGTGGGAAATTCCACGGAATGATCTGACCGACGACGCCAAGCGGCTCATGAAAATGGTAGGCAACCGTATCGTGGTCGATCTCGGAGATGCCGCCTTCCTGGCCGCGCACGGCGCCGGCGAAATAGCGGAAATGATCAATGGCGAGTGGCAGGTCGGCGGCGGTCGTCTCGCGGATCGGCTTGCCATTATCCCAGGTCTCGGCGAGCGCCAGCAGGTCGAGATTGTCTTCCATACGATCGGCGATACGATTGAGGATCAGCGCGCGTGCGGCAGCACTCGTTCTGCCCCAGGCGTCCTTGGCCTTGTGCGCGGCATCGAGCGCCGCTTCGATATCCTTGGCATCGGAGCGGGCGACCTCGCCCAGTGGTCGGCCGGTGACGGGGGAGATGTTCTCAAAATATCTCCCGGAATGCGGGGCGACCCATTTGCCGCCGATGTAATTGTCATAGCGCTTGGCGAAGGGAACCTTGGCCGTGCGCGAAAATTCAACCTTGTTCATCGTCTTCCTCCCAAGAAGCAGCACCACGGGATGCGGCGCGTCGTGGGGGAGAGTTGCGGATGAGTGGCGGCTTGTCAGCCCGGGTTTGCCACTCGCTGGAGCCGACTGTCGCAGATATGCGACAGCTGCCGACCTCAAACTCAGTGCGGACGGCGGATGCCGAAGCGCGCGAGCTTGCGATGCAAGGTGGCACGCGAAATCCCCAGATTGCTGGCGGCCGCCGAGACATTGCCATCGGCGCGTGCGATGGCGCGCTGAACCACGCCGCGCTCCGCCTCGTCCAGGTCTTCAGCTGCCTTTGCCGAACCGCCAAGGATGTCCGCGGCAGGAAGCCCCTTGGCCAAGGTCTGTTGCGTGATGCCGAGAGCAAGACGGGCCGAGCGTGTCGCTCCGATCACCAGATCGTCGGCATCGACGGCGATCAAGGCCCCGGCGCTGCGCTCAGCCACCGGCGCCAGCAGGATGCGGGCGCCGGAAAACGCCAGACGGAAATTCTCGGCCTCGATGCGGCGCGCCGCATCGCCCACCGCGATAGCGATCAGATTGACAAAGCCTTCGGTCAGGTCCGACCGGCATGACGACACATCGAGTGCCGCCACCAGATTGCCTTCATGATCGTAGATCGGCGCGGTGGTGCAACTGAGCAGCGTGTTGCGCGAGAAGAAATGCTGGTCGCGGTGGATCGTCAGCGCGCGCTGATCGGCAAGGCATGTGCCGATGCCGTTGGTGCCCTCCGAGACCTCGCTCCAGACGGTGCCCGTCCACAAGCCCCATTCATCGAACGTGTCGTCATCCGCGACAGAGCCGCGGCGTTCGAGCGGAATGCCTTCACGATCGGCAAGCAGCACGCAGCATCCAATGCCGCCGACTGCGAGATAAAGGCGGTCGAGGCTAGCATCCGCAGCGCGCAGCAATGGCTCTATGCGTTGTCGAGCATGCCGGAGTTCGCCTTCGGTCAGTCGTCGCGTCGCCTTTCGCTCAGCCGGATCGAGGCCATGCAATGTCAGCGAGCGCCGCCATGAGGCGACCAATGCCGAGCGGGCCGCATCGCTGCTGGCGATGGAAGCCTGGATAAAATCCGCATGATGGCCAGTCGGCTGCCGTCCGCTCACCTCATCCTCCCAAGGCGAATGTCGCTTCCAACTCAAAGCAGCGTTATATCCGCTAAGATATATCCATTGTCGGAGTTGTAGAGGATCGCAGCGCGACGGCGCTATAGGACGATGGTGCAAGGGTTGCGGGGAAGAGCGGCCAGCCCAAGCCCACAGCCATGATCGTCACCACTCAGGCGTTGTCCAGCTTGGATATTTCTCCCTGAACTCGCTGTACAGGGCGTCGATTTCGGTTTTGCTGACCGGTCGCACTTGCTCATAAAGGTAGCCGGTCACGTTGCCGGACAGCTGATATGTCGTAATGCGCCTGTACGCGGCGCCAATGCCTGTCCCTTGGACGATGTGTTGGTCCGGCAATGTCACACAGATCTGCGCGTCCGGTTGCCGGTGGATAATGGGAGGGTTGGTTACAACAATGTATTTCGATTTCAAAGATTCAGGCTGAAACTGATCACGGCTGTCAATCTGGCAAGACAAGATCACATAATTATAAAGAACTGGGTTCATGCTGAGTAGCAGTGAATCGCTCATTATTGCGCCCGACGCAAATACTGAGAAACTGTCGCCAGTTCCGCCCTTCTTAACAAGATCATCGACCAGGCGCCTGTATTCCGCAAGATTGTCAAGATGAAGAGGAAGCGTCGCTTCCCTGGCAAAAAAATAACTTATTGGTGATAGAAGCTGGCGGCCCATTGGGAAAAACGCACCCAAAAACGCAAGGCCAGCTACGACGACCATGACCGCGTTCGCCCAGCGCCATCTCAGCGCCGGCATGGAAACGATCGCGACAATTGCCTGGGCATAGGCAGGAAAGAGCCAAAGGAACATTGGCATTGAATGGTGACGGTCCGGGTCCTGCGTGCGGACAAAAAGCAAGAAAGTCAGTGCGGAGGCCACCGCACAAAACAAGGAAAATCTATTGCGACGCGTGATGGAAAGGTAGAGGCCGGTCCCGATCAACAGCCAGTTTGCATAGCTCAGCCGGGCTCCGAACTGATCGATCTGGGAGGCGAAATTCGTCCTATACCCGCTGTAGAGATCACCATAGTTTGTAGCCAAAATCTTGGAAATCAAAGGCAGTTGGAAAGTCAATGCGGCAGCGACAATGACGCAAATTGCGCAGGCAGCCCCTAACGCAGCCCTCCAGAGCGTTGAGAATTCTCGATCCCTTGCAGCCTGCAACAAGCAAAACAATGCCGCGGAAATCAAAAGCCCCACCACGCTGTAGGCGTACCAGCGGCGCAGCATGAATGCCAACCACAAGCACACGCCAACGCATATTCCGCTGATTACCGGCTCGCGAGTGAGGAACCTTGGTTTCCATAGAAAATAGGTCGCGGCAAGAAGTGCAAGGCAACCGGCAATATCTGGCCACCCACGAAGCGTAGCCGCCCAAAATGGAGTGTAGAGAAGGGCAGCGATCCATACGGCAAGCCAGCCCCGGGATGGCTGTGTCGTGGTGACGGCTTCCAGGTAACTCAGTCTTGCCACGAAAAGGGCGGTGGGAATTAGGTATATCGTGACCACCGCAACGATGAATGAAAGCCTTGAGCCTCCAAACAGTATCTGAAACGGCATCAGCGGCACCAAGATCGCCATGCCATAGTCGTCCGTTTCGATGGAATTCTTCAGCTTGATCAGCGCCTGGATCGGGCTCTCAATCAAAAGCGCTCCCAGCTGATTAAAGCTATCGTGGTAAGCAATAAAATCCCAATAATATACGTTCTGCTCAATGCTCACGTATATCGCGCATAGAACAATGCTTATCAACGCGCTGCAAAGATATGTCTTCGTCCAAAACCCCAACATACGTCCTTTTCAATCGATATCATCCGCGAAGCAATATCCAGGATGAATTAACGCACATCGGAATGCAGATTGAGGGGCCTTGGACTGGCAGCCCGCGAGGATGAGATCTCAGGCCAAGTGCTGCCGGCTCCGACGCCGGAGCCGGCAGCAAAAGAGCTTTCAGCTCAGATGGTTTCAACCTTCTTCGGCTTGGTCGACCCGATCATCTTCCAGTTCTTGTAGAACATCGAGTTGATGCGTTCGACGCTCACCGAAACAATGGCGAGCATCCCGGCGATGAGGCTGGGAACCGGGGACGGACGGATGATATCCATGAACACGCAGTAGCGACGCCCGTCATATTCGTTGACGGAGCGATGCAGCAGAGTGTCGTCGAAGATGAACAGCGGATTGTCGTACCAGTAGTTCTTGACGGTGCCGCATTCGACGAAAATCTCTGATTTCACCGGCACGAGATTGTAGAGAATCCGCAGGCTCAGCCGAAGCGGCCCGAAGTGCCATGAGGTCGATTCGCGCTTGCTGAACACGGAAACGGCGATCGTCTTGATGTATTTGAAATCCTTGTTGAACTCGGCGACGTTGTCGATCCGGTGCTTGCCGTACCATTGGTAGACATACATGCCGCGCCGGCCGGTGCCGAAATTGGCATCGATATCAGCGATGATCTCGTCCTTGCGTGCCTTGAAGACATCAAGGACTTCATTGACCTCGCGCTGATAGTCGGCCGGAAACTGTTCCAGCTTCCAGACACCCGGGTTTCGGTAGCACAAGAGATCGACAAGCAAATTGAATGGCGACAGCAGCCAGGTGAAAATGCCGTTGCCGAGGAAATAGCCGCTGAAAAGCGACAGATCCTTGCGGTCGTTGCGCAGCACATCGATGAGGCCGAGCACGATGAAAACCGAGGTGATGATCGGGATGAAATAGAAGCCAATAGCTAGCAATGGAATGGCGATGGCAAACTTGCGAAGGGATTTGCGAAGGGTTTTTGTCATTTTTCCACGCGCTGAGCGCGATCCTGTTGCGATTGAGATGCGCCAAAATCTTGGCAACGACCACCGCCCGGCCGTGCGCCTTGATAAGGTTTTTTGGGTCGCCACACAACGGCCACTGCATCGTGACCTTGCGGCTGCCTGGTGGAGCCCGCCGGCATCAGGTCAATGCACCGCCGGCAAGCCAAGCTCGTCCCATTTATCCCTAGCCACGGGGTCGCCGACCAGGAATTCAAAGCCGATGACGCTTTCGCCGTCCTGCGCGAGCTGGCATTTGAACCTCAGACCGTACCAGTTTTTACGGCTGCGGAAAGCCGCACCGTTGGCGGCGATCGTCGTACCGGCGATCTTTTCTTCGGCCGTAGCATAGGGCACCACCCGTTCGGGCTGATAGTCCGCCCGCCACCGCCGGATCTGGTCCATGGCTTCGAGATTGCACAGTTGCACCATGCGCTCGTCGGCGGCGAAGGTTTTGAGATCCGCGCGCGCCTGCCTGCTACGCGGATCGGCCAGGGTTTTTGCCGACAGCATTTGCGTCGGGCGAATCATGGCGGGCGCCTTGGGCAGTTGCGGTTCTGGAGCGCTTGGAGGCGGCGTTGGTGCAGCTTGAATCTCGGGTTGCGGAGTGGGAGGTGCCGCCAGGACCGGTGGCGGCCTGGTTGCCGCCTCGAACTGCTGCGGCGTCAGGATGTCGACCGACACCCGCTCCTCCTCCATGCGTTTCGGGCGCTTGGGTAGCGGCATCAGGGCCAGTGTCGCCGCCAGCAGCGTGTGGAGCAAGACGGTGGCGGAAATGCCCCAAGGCGAAACTTCATCTCGAAGCGTGACGACGACAGGGCCGCGCAAGCCTACTTTTCCCGTTCGCTTCGCAACTTCGCCCAGTAATCCAGCCGCTTGCGGATGTCGCGCTCGAAACCGCGTTCGGGCGGATCATAAAAAGTCTGGCGGCCCATCTTTTCTGGAAAATAGTCCTGGCCCGAAAAGGCATCCGGCTCGTCGTGGTCGTAGCGGTAGCCGGCGCCGTAGTCTTCCTCTTTCATCAGCTTGGTCGGCGCATTGAGGATATGCTTGGGCGGCAGCAGCGAACCGAACTCCTTGGCCGCGCGCGTGGCCGCCTTGAAGGCGTTGTAGACAGCATTGGATTTGGGCGCGGTGGCGAGATAGACGGTGGCTTCGGCAAAAGCGAGTTCGCCCTCCGGCGAACCGAGATAGTCGTAGGCATCCTTGGCGGCATTGGCGACCACAAGCGCCTGCGGATCGGCGAGCCCGATATCCTCCATCGCCATGCGTACCAGCCGGCGGCCGAGATAGAGCGGATCCTCACCGGCATCGAACATACGCGCGAGATAGTAGAGCGCGGCATCGGGATCCGAACCACGCACGGACTTGTGCAGCGCCGAGATCAGATTGTAGTGGCCGTCCTGGCCCTTGTCGTAGATTGGTGCGCGGCGCTGGACGATGCGCTGCAGTCCATCGGTGTCGAAGACCTCGCCTGGCTTCGCGGCCCGCCAGACTTCCTCGGCGAGCGTCAGCGATGCGCGGCCATCGCCGTCACTCATCCTGATGAGCATCGCCCGCGCCTCGTCATCGAGCGGCAGCGCCCTGCCCTCGTTCTCCTCGGCGCGCGCCATGAGCTTGGCTATGCTCTCTTGCCCCAGCGAATGGAAGACCAGTACGCGGGCGCGGGACAGCAACGCGGCGTTCAGTTCGAAGGACGGGTTTTCGGTGGTGGCGCCAACCAGCACAACGGTACCGTCCTCCATGACAGGCAGGAATCCGTCTTGCTGGGCGCGGTTGAAACGATGGATCTCGTCGACGAAAAGCAGGGTCTGGCGCCCGTTCGACCGGCGAAGCTTGGCCGCTTCAAACACCTTCTTCAAATCGGCGACGCCGGAAAACACAGCCGATATCTGCTCGAAAGCCAGGCTGGTTTCGCCGGCGAGCAGCCGCGCGACCGTGGTCTTGCCAGTGCCGGGCGGGCCCCAGAAGATCATCGAACCGAGCGAGCCGGAGCCAATGAGGCGCGTCAGCGCGCCGTCGGGGCCAGTCAGGTGTTCCTGACCGACGACCTCACCCAGGTTCCTCGGCCGAAGCCTGTCGGCCAGCGGCCTGCCAGGCGGCACTTTTTCCGGCTCATCAACGCTGAACAGATCGGCCATGCACTTCTTTTGGTTGGAGCCGATCGCTTCAGGGGATCGAACTCAGTAACGCAACACCTGCCGCAGTATCTGCCCACCACGCTCGACGGTAAAGCGCCACCAGCGTGTGTCCTGCTTGGCCGCTTGTTCCAAGGTGGCGGCGGTATCGATGGCGGTGCCATTCACTTCGCGCACGATGTCACCCGGCTGGAAGCCGAAATCAGCGGCTGGCGAATCGCGATTGATGTCGACCACGGTGACGCCCTTGATGTCGGTGCGCAGGCCAAGCCGCTGCGCCAGCCGCGGCGACAGCTCCGCGACTTTAGCGCCGGAAAACGGGCTGCGGCCGTGCAGGGTGACTTCGGATGGCTTGGCGCCTTCCGGCGCGCGCTCCAGTGCGATCTCCATCGCCGCCTGCTGGCCTTTGCTCAGCACGGCGAAGTTGGCCTTGGTGCCGATCGACAGGGTCGCCATGCGGAAGTCGAGCGCTTCAATGCTCTCGACCAGCTTGCCGTTGAGCTGCAGCACGACATCACCGGGCTTGAGGCCGGCCTTGGCGGCCGGACCCGACTCGTCAACCGATGAAACCAGTGCGCCGGTTGGCTTTTCCATACCGAGCGATTCAGCGATCTGTGGCGTCACCGCCTCGAACTCAGCACCGATATAGGGCCGTTCGAAGAAGGAAAGCCCAGCCTTGGCGGCATCAGCGAAGGCGCGCACCATGTTGGCCGGAATGGCAAAGCCAATGCCGATCGAGCCGCCGCTGCGGCTGTAGATGGCGGTGTTGATGCCGATCAGCTGGCCGCCCATATTGATCAGCGCACCACCGGAATTACCGGGATTGATGGCGGCATCGGTCTGGATGAAGAAGCTGGAATCGGAGACGCCGATATGGCTGCGCGCCAGGGCAGAGACAATGCCGCTGGTGGTGGTCTGGCCGACGCCGAAGGGATTACCGATGGCCAGCACAAGGTCGCCGACCTCAAGCGCATCGGAATCGCCGATGGCGATCACCGGAAACGGCTTGTCGGATTCGATCTTGAGCACGGCAAGGTCGAGCGTCTCGTCCTTGAGCAGGACCTTGCTGGCGAATTCTCGGCCGTCGGCGGTCGCAACCTTGACCTGGTCCGCATCCTTGATGACGTGGTAATTGGTGACCACGACGCCGGTCGGATCGACCAGCACGCCGGAGCCGAGCGATGACTGCGCGCGCGGCTGCGAGCGGCCGAAAAACTCCTCAAAGAACGGATCGCCATCGAAGGGCGACGTTACCTTGGCGGTCTGCGAAGCGTAGACATTGACCACCGCCGGCGCTGTCTGCTTGACCAGCGGCGCGAAGGACAGTTGCACTTCCTCGCGACCGAACGGCACGCGCTTGTCGGCGCCAGAAGTGCCGTTCTCGCCTTCGACGCCGTGCAGCAGATCGGTCAGCACGTCGGACAGGCCCGGATCGGTCTTGGCCGCGTCTTCCGCGAACGCCTGCCTGACCACAGGTGCGACTGCGAACGCCATCGCGGCGAAGAGCAGAACAAGGGACAGTCTTTTGGCGCGCATTGCGAATCCTCCGAGGCCAGTTCGGGCGCCATTGTCCCGACGATTGTGCAAAATGAAAGGCTAAGCCGCTGAAATCCGAATATTTTGGCTCAAATCGATCCAACCGCCATTTGCTGCTTCCAGAAAACGAAAAGGGGCCCGTAGGCCCCTTTGAATTCACTCCGCAAAGATCGTGCGATCAGGCAGCAGCTTCCGAATCGGCGCTTTCTGCCTCGAGGCGGGCGCGATCGCCGGCGCCCTTGGCCGAGGTATCACGATCGACGAACTCGATCACGGCCATGGCCGCGTTGTCGCCGTGGCGGAAGCCCGCCTTCATGATGCGCAGATAGCCGCCGTTACGGGTGGCGTAGCGCGGTGCGATGGTGTCGAACAGGCGCTTGACGACGCCTTCGTTGCCGATCTGCGCGATCACCTGACGGCGAGCGTGCAGGTCGCCGCGCTTGCCGAGTGTCACCAGCTTCTCGACGATCGGACGTAGGTCCTTCGCCTTCGGCAAAGTGGTGACGATCTGCTCGTGCTCGAGCAGCGACACGGCCAGGTTGGCGAACATCGACTTGCGGTGGCTGATGCTGCGGGCGAAGCGGCGGCCTTTGAAACCGTGGCGCATAGCTCTTTTCCTTCTTCAGTTGTTCAAGAGGCCACGGCCTCTGATGGTTTTCCGCATGACCGTCGGATCAAGCGGCTTACGCCGCCGATCCTTGGAATTCATGCTCAGTATTGATCTTCGTAACGCTTGGCGAGGTCTTCGATGTTTTCCGGCGGCCAGTCCGGCACTTCCATGCCGAGATGGAGGCCCATCGCCGCCAGGACTTCCTTGATCTCGTTCAGAGACTTGCGGCCGAAGTTCGGGGTGCGCAGCATCTCTGCTTCGGTCTTCTGGATCAGGTCGCCGATATAGACGATGTTGTCGTTCTTCAGGCAGTTGGCCGAACGCACCGAAAGCTCGAGCTCGTCGACCTTCTTGAGCAGCGCCGGGTTGAAGGCGAGCTCGGTGACGGCTTCGGCGGCGACTTCCTTCTGCGGCTCGTCGAAGTTGACGAACAGGCCGAGCTGGTCCTGCAGGATGCGGGCAGCGAAAGCTACCGCGTCTTCACCGGTGATCGAACCGTCGGTCTCGATGGTCATGGTCAGCTTGTCGTAGTCGAGAACCTGGCCCTCACGGGTGTTCTCGACCTTGTAGGAGACCTTCTTGACCGGCGAGTAGAGGCTGTCGACCGGTATAAGGCCGATCGGCGCGTCTTCGGCGCGGTTGCGGTCGGCCGGCACGTAACCCTTGCCGGTGTCGACGGTGAATTCCATGCGGATTTCAGCGCCTTCGTCCAGCGTGCAGATGACGTGGTCGGGGTTGAGGATCTCGACATCGCCAACCGTCTGGATGTCACCAGCGAGAACCGCACCCGGTCCCTGCTTGCGAACGACCATGCGCTTGGGGCCGTCGCCTTCCATGCGGATGGCGATTTCCTTGATGTTGAGCACGATGTCGGTCACGTCCTCGCGCACACCGGCGATGGACGAGAATTCATGTAGAACGCCGTCGATCTGCACGGCGGTAACAGCCGCGCCACGCAGCGAAGACAGAAGCACGCGACGCAGCGCGTTGCCGAGAGTGAGGCCGAAGCCCCGCTCGAGCGGCTCGGCGACCAGCGTGGTCAGCGTCTTCTTCTTCGACGAGAACTCGATCTTGTTCGGCTTGATCAGTTCCTGCCAATTTTTCTGGATCATGATGCTTTCCTTCCGTTGACCCGCCACCATCCAATCGTGGCGGGCGACCTGGAATACCGCAGAGGAACGCCTTTAGGCGTTCTCGCGGCGTTCGGTAATTTCTTAGACGCGGCGCTTCTTGCGCGGGCGGCAGCCATTGTGAGGGATCGGCGTCACATCACGGATCGAGGTGATGGTGAAGCCGGCCGCCTGCAGGGCGCGCAGAGCTGATTCACGACCGGAGCCGGGTCCGCAGACCTCGACTTCGAGCATGCGCATGCCGTGTTCCTGGGCCTTCTTGGCAACGTCCTCGGCAGCCATCTGGGCAGCGAACGGGGTCGACTTGCGCGAACCCTTGAAGCCCTGGGCACCGGCCGACGACCAGGCAATCGAATTGCCCTGCGCGTCGGTGATGGTGATCATCGTGTTGTTGAAGGTCGAATTGACGTGGGCAACGCCCGACGAGATATTCTTGCGTTCGCGACGGCGAACACGAGCGGCTTCCTTGGCCATGATAGTCCTTTCAGTTGATCTCTACACCGCCGTAATGCCAGCGGCTCCACCATCCCGTTTTTCAGTTGCCGGGAAAACGCAACCGGCAGCCGAGGCTGCCGGGCGAGACGGACAAGCCGCCTGAAACTTACTTCTTCTTGCCAGCGATCGACTTGGCCGGGCCCTTGCGGGTGCGCGCATTGGTGTGCGTGCGCTGGCCGCGAACCGGCAGCGAACGACGGTGACGGAGGCCGCGGTAGCAGCCGAGGTCCATCAGGCGCTTGATGTTCATCGACACTTCGCGGCGCAGGTCGCCCTCGACCTGGTAGTCGCGGTCGATGGTTTCACGGATCTGCAGCACTTCCGCGTCAGTCAACTGGTTGACGCGGCGCTCTGCCGGGATGCCGACCTTGTCGACGATCTCCTGGGCAAACTTCTTGCCAATGCCGTGAATGTACTGAAGCGCAATGACGACGCGCTTGTTGGTCGGAATGTTAACGCCGGCTATACGAGCCATATTCTTCTCTTCTCCATGTGGGGCCTGGCGAACCATTAAAAAGGCTGACCAAGCACTATCTAAGTTGCCCCGCGTCCGGTGGAGGCCGGCCCATGCGGGAGTTTCCAGTTCAAAGCGACCGCCTTGCCCTTGCGGACAAGCAAGCCTCATGCCTGATAGGAAGACGGGCCGCCATACCCCAGCGAACCGCTCCCGTCAAGCGCAATCGTTAATATCTCTACTTTGCCCCTTTGGCCGCAGCCGCGAGCACCGCTTCGATCTCTTTGGTGACCGCGTCGATATCGGCCATCCCGTCAACGCCCTTGAGCTTGCCCTTGGCATAGTAGTAGCCGATCAGCGGGGCTGTCTTCTTGTAGTACTCGCGCAGACGCTCCTCGAACACGGCAGGATTGTCGTCCTTGCGCACCGGCTGGCCGGCGGCCTTGGCATCATCGGCGCGCTTGACGATTCGTCCAACCAGCGCCCTGTCGTCGACCACCAGTTCAATGACCGAATCGAGGCTCAAACCGCGCTCGGAAAGCATCGCATCGACCGAGTCGGCCTGGACGAGCGTCCGCGGGTATCCATCGAGGATAAAGCCCTTGGCGCAATCCGCCTGATCGATACGCTCGGCAACGATGGCATTCACGATCGCATCGGACACCAGTTCCCCGGCGTCCATCACTGCCTTGGCGCGTTTGCCGACTTCGGTGCCAGCCTGAACCGCGGCGCGCAGCATGTCCCCCGTGGAAAGCTGGGGTATGCCGTATTTCTCTACCAGTCTTTGTGCTTGCGTCCCCTTGCCCGCCCCTGGCGGCCCAAGCAATATCAACCTCATCTGGCTTTCTTCCCCCCGCGCAGCTTCGACTTCTTGATCAGGCCCTCATACTGATGGGCGATCAGGTGGCCCTGAATCTGCGCCACGGTATCGAGCGTGACACTGACCACAATCAGAAGCGATGTGCCACCAAGGTAGAACGGTACGCCAGTCGCCGAAATCAGGAACTCAGGCAACAGGCACACCAGCACCAGATAAATGGCGCCGATGACGGTGATGCGGGTGAGGACGTAATCGATGTAGTCCGCGGTCCGTTCGCCCGGACGATAGCCTGGGATGAAGCCTGAATGCTTCTTGAGCTGGTCGGCGGTGTCCTTCGGGTTGAACACAATCGCGGTGTAGAAGAAAGCGAAGAACACGATCATCGCCGCATAGAACGCCATGTAGAGTGGCTGGCCGTGGCCAAGCGACGCCAGGATGGTGCTTGCCCATGCAGGCATGTTGGTCGTCTGCGAGAAGCCGGCGATGGTCGCGGGCAGCAAAAGCAGCGACGAAGCGAAGATCGGCGGAATGACGCCCGAGGTGTTGAGCTTCAGTGGCAGGTGCGAGGTATCGCCCTGGAACATGCGGTTGCCGACCTGTCGCTTCGGATACTGGATCAGCAAGCGGCGCTGGGCGCGCTCGAAGAACACGATGAGCGCGATGACGACGACGGCGAGAACGATGATCGCCAGGATCAGGCCCGTCGACAGCGCGCCGGTGCGGCCAAGCTCCAGGGTGCCGGAGATCGCATGCGGCAGGCCGGCGACGATACCAGAGAAGATGATCAGTGAAATGCCGTTGCCGATCCCGCGCGCGGTGATCTGCTCGCCAAGCCACATCAGGAACATGGTGCCGCCGACCAGCGTGACGACCGTCGAAATGCGGAAGAACATGCCGGGGTCGCTGACGATGCCGTTGCCGTTCTCCAGGCCGGCAGAAATGCCGTAGGCCTGAACCAGCGCCAGCAGCACAGTGCCGTAGCGCGTGTACTGGTTGATGATCTTGCGGCCCTGCTCGCCTTCCTTCTTCAGCGATTCCAGCGACGGAATGACCGAGGTCATCAGCTGCATGATGATGGAGGCGGAGATGTAGGGCATGATGCCGAGCGCGAAGATCGCCATGCGCTGCACGGCGCCGCCGGCAAACATGTTAAACATGCCGAGCACGCCCTTGCTCTGCGAGGAAAAGGCCTGCGCAAAGGCGTCGGGATTGATACCGGGCAGCGGGATATAGGTGCCAAGGCGATAGACGAGCAATGCACCGATCGTGAACCAGATGCGCTTCTTCAGATCCTCTGCCTTGGCGAAGGCCGAGAAATTCAGATTCGAGGCTAGTTGTTCAGCAGCCGAAGCCATGCCTGATTCTCCGCTTGGTAACGCTCAATGGCCCGCAGGTCAGGCGGCGCGTGTCACCGAAGCTCACGAGATAAGCTCCGGACCGTAAACATGCAAGCGGCCGCGTTGACGCGGCCGCGATATTGAGCAGATCAAAGCACGGCCGCGAGCAAAAATGGATCCCACTCCTGCCGACCGCGCTTCAAATTGCTGTTACTCGGCAGCTGCCTTTTCCGGCAACTTGACCGAACCGCCGGCCTTTTCGATCTTCTCGATCGCGGCCTTGGAGGCGCCGGCGACGTCAAAGGCGAGCTTCGCCTTGATCTCGCCGTCCGAGAGGATGCGCACACCGTCCTTGACGCGGCGGATGACGCCGGCAGCGACGAGTGATTCAGCCGTGACGGTTGCCTTGGCGTCGAGCTTCTTGGCGTCGATGGCTACCTGAATGCGGGCCAGCGAAACGACCGTGAAGCTCTTGGCGAAGATGTTGTTGAAGCCACGCTTCGGCAGGCGCCGGTAAAGTGGCATCTGGCCACCCTCGAAGCCGTTGATGGCAACGCCGGAGCGAGCCTTCTGGCCCTTGACACCGCGACCGGCGGTCTTGCCGGAGCCGGAGCCAATGCCACGGCCGAGACGCTTCTTGGAGTGCGTCGCGCCGTCCTTGTCACGCAGATCATTGAGTTTCATCTGAGTTCTCCTGCGCTCTGGCTCAGCCCTCGTCCACGACGCGGACGAGATGCTGGACGGCAGCGATCATGCCGCGCACGGAGGGCGTATCTTCCAGCGTGCGCTGCTTGTGCATCTTGTTGAGGCCGAGCCCGACCAGCGTCGCGCGCTGTTCCTTCGGGCGGCGGATCGGCGAACCGATCTGCTCAACGGTGACGGTCTTTGTTGCTTTCTTGGCCATGGTCAAAATCCCTGGTCAGATCGACTATTCTTCAGCCGCAACGGCGGTGCCGCGGCGGGCCTGAAGCGTCGAATACTTGATGCCACGAGCAGCAGCCACATCCTTGGGATGCATCTGGCTCTTCAGCGCGTCGAACGTGGCGCGAACCATGTTGTAGGGGTTCGACGAACCCATCGACTTGGCGACCACGTCATGCATGCCGAGCGTCTCGAACACAGCGCGCATCGGGCCGCCGGCGATGATGCCGGTACCTTGCTTGGCAGCGCGCAGCAGCACGCGTCCAGCACCCCAGCGTCCTTCGACGTCGTGATGCAGCGTACGGCCCGAGCGAAGCGGCACGAAGATCATGTCGCGCTTGGCCGATTCAGTTGCCTTGCGGATCGCCTCAGGCACTTCGCGAGCCTTGCCGTGACCGAAGCCAACGCGGCCCTTCTGGTCGCCGACAACGACGAGTGCTGCAAAACCAAAGCGACGGCCGCCCTTGACGACCTTGGCGACGCGGTTGATGTGGACGAGCTTGTCCACCATGCCGTCATCGCGTTCCTCACGATCGCGGCCTCGGCCGCCATCCCTACGTTCCTGTGCCATATCCTGTTCCTTGTTTTTTTCCGGAAGCACGGTTGCTGATAAGATCCGATGCCTCTGAGGGTCATCGGGGGCGAAATTCATTCTTCCCTTTGCATGATCCGAACTGAAAAGTCTGCAACTTTTTGCTGCGCTGACTTACAGTTCAAAATCAGGCAATTAGAAGCTCAAGCCACCTTCGCGAGCAGCTTCTGCCAGTGCCTTGACGCGGCCGTGATAGATATAGGCGCCGCGATCGAAGACAACTTCCTTGACGCCGGCCTTGGTGGCGCGCTCGGCGATCAGCTTGCCAATCGCGGCGGCAGCGGCGGTGTCGGCGCCGGTCTTGAGCGAACCCTTGAGGTCCTTCTCAAGCGTCGAGGCCGCGACGATAGTGTGGCCCTTGGCGTCGTCGATGACCTGAACATAGATGTTCTTCGACGTGCGGTGGACCGAAAGGCGCGGACGCTCGCCGGCGACCTTCTTGATCTGACGGCGGACACGCTGCGCGCGGCGCTGGATGGATTCCTTGGTAGCCATGATAGTCTTCCTTGCCTTCAAAAAACGGGGACTGCCATATGCGGTAGGCGATACGCCTCCCGCGACCGCTCCCCGCGGCGTTGCACTTCCTTGGCTTGGTCCTGTCCGAAAAGTCTGAAACCTTTCGGGGCCAAGCCCACTACTTCTTCTTGCCTTCCTTACGGACGATCTTCTCGCCAGCGTAACGAACACCCTTGCCCTTGTAAGGCTCGGGACCGCGATACTCGCGGATTTCGGCGGCAACTTGGCCGACCTGCTGCTTGTCGATGCCGGCCACGGTGATTTCGGTCGGCTTCGGCACGGTGATCGTGATACCTGACGGCGTCTGGTAAACGACATCGTGGCTGAAGCCAAGCGCGAGCTGCAGGTTCTTGCCCTGCAGGGCGGCACGATAGCCGACGCCGGTGATCTCGAGCTTCTTTTCGAAACCGTCCTTGACGCCCTGCAGAATGTTGACGATCTGCGTGCGCGACATGCCCCACTTGGAGCGAGAGGCCTTGGTCTGGTCGCGCGGCTGGACAGCGATCTCGCTGCCTTCCATCTTGACCAGGACTTCGTCGTTCACCACGAACTTCAGCTCACCCTTGGGGCCCTTCGCCGTCACGGTCTGGCCGTTGACGGTCGCGGTCACGCCCTGCGGCAGCGAAACGGGTTTCTTTCCAATACGAGACATTTTGTTGTCCTCGTCACTTCTCTTGTTTCAGGTCTCTGTCTTCGGGCATGATCCCGAAAACCGGATTCCAATTTTCGGGGTCACTTACCAGATCAGAAGATCTGGCAGAGGATTTCCCCACCGACATTCTGTTCACGCGCTTCGTGGTCGGCCATCACGCCCTTCGGTGTCGAAAGGATGGCGATGCCGAGGCCGTTGGCGACGTGCGGGATCGACTTGGCCGAAACGTAGACGCGACGGCCTGGCTTCGAAACACGGGCGATTTCACGCACGACCGGCGCGCCGTCGAAATACTTCAGTTCGATCTCGATTTCGGACTTGCCGTTGTCGAAGTCGGTCTGGCTGTAATCGCGGATATAGCCTTCAGCCTTCAGCACGTCGAGGACGCGGGTACGCAGGCGCGAGGCCGGCGTCGAGACGCTCGACTTCTTGCGCCCATAGGCGTTGCGGATGCGGGTCAGCATATCGCCGAGAGGATCGCTCAATGACATGTTATGTGCTCCTTACCAGCTCGACTTGACCAGGCCCGGGATCTGGCCGTTGTTGCCGAGATCACGAAGCGCGATGCGCGATACCTTGAGCTTACGATAGTAGGCACGCGGACGGCCGGTGACTTCGCAGCGGTTGCGGATGCGAATCTTGGCCGAGTTGCGCGGCATGGCCGCAAGCTTCAACTGGGCGCGGAAGCGCTCTTCCATCGGCTTGGTCTGATCCATGATGATCGCCTTGAGGGCCGCACGCTTGGGAGCGTACTGGTCCGCAAGTTTCCGGCGCCGGTTGTTCTTCTCGACTGAGCTGGTCTTTGCCATTTCAGATTTTTCCTTTTCTCGCTGCCGTTACTGGCGGAAGGGGAAGTTGAAAGCCTTGAGCAATGCCCTGGCTTCGTCGTCCGTCTTCGCAGTCGTACAAACGATGACGTCCATGCCCCAGATCTGATCAACCTTGTCGTAGTTGATCTCCGGGAACACGATGTGTTCCTTGATGCCCATGGCGTAGTTGCCACGGCCATCGAAGCTCTTCGGATTCAATCCGCGGAAGTCGCGGACGCGTGGCAGTGCGATGTTCACGAGGCGGTCGAGGAACTCGTACATGCGTTCCTTGCGCAGCGTGACCTTGGCACCGATCGGCATCTTCTCGCGGACCTTGAAGCCGGCGATCGAATTTCGGGCGCGGGTCACGACGGCCTTCTGGCCGGCGATCATCGCGAGATCTTCAGCAGCGATCGAAGGCTTCTTCGAGTCGCCGGTTGCTTCGCCAACACCCATGTTCAGCACGATCTTGTCGATGCGGGGAACCTGCATCTCGTTCTCGTAGCCGAACTGCTCCCGCAGCGCCTTGCGAATGGTCTCGTTGTAGACCTGCTTGAGGCGCGGCGTGTTCTGGGCAGTTGCCTGCTTGGTTTGAGCCTTAGCCATTGATGACTTCTCCCGAGCGCTTGGCGACGCGCACCTTCTTGCCGTCCTTCTGGAAGATGAAACCGACGCGGGTCGGCTTGCCATCCTTGGGGTCGGCCAGCGCGATGTTCGACAGCTGGATCGGCGCTTCCTTGGTGATGATCCCGCCCTCTTGGGACTGGGACTGCTTCTGGTGACGGCGGATCATGTTGACGCCGCGCACCAGCGCGGTGTCTTCCTTCGGCTGAACCGAGAGGACTTCGCCCGAACGGCCCTTGTCCTTGCCGGCCAGCACGACGACCTTGTCGCCTTTTCTAATCTTTTGCATTGGTCCGGCTCCTTACAGCACTTCAGGCGCGAGCGAGATGATCTTCATGTGGTTCTTGGCGCGGAGTTCGCGCGGAACCGGTCCGAAGATACGCGTGCCGATCGGCTCTTTCTTGTTGTCGACGAGAACGGCCGCGTTCTTGTCGAAACGGATCACGCTGCCGTCCGGGCGGCGGATGTCCTTGGCCGTGCGAACCACGACCGCCTTCATCACATCGCCCTTCTTAACGCGGCCGCGCGGAATGGCTTCCTTGATCGACACCACGATGATGTCGCCCACGGAAGCGTATTTCCGCTTCGAGCCGCCCAGCACCTTGATGCACATGACACGACGGGCGCCGGAATTATCCGCGACGTCGAGGTTTGTTTGCATCTGAATCATGACTGGCCGCCTTCTTCTTTTCTAACGGGATGGGTTCTTCACCCCTCCCCGGTCTGTCCAAAATTCGTTTTGTTACGCCTGGTCCGAAGACACAACGATCCAGCGCTTATCCTTGGAAATCGGCTTCGATTCCTGGATGGACACCTGATCGCCAACCTTGTGGGCGTTGCTCTCGTCGTGCGCCTTGTACTTCTTCGTCATGCGCACGGTCTTCTTCATCACGGGATGCGTGAAGCGCCGTTCGACCTTGACGACAACCGTCTTCTCGTTCTTGTCGCTGACGACGGTGCCCTGCAGAATGCGCTTTGGCATGGTTTTCGTCCTTAAGCCTTCTTAGCCGCGGACTTTTCCGCAGCGATGGTCTTGATACGCGCAATGTCCTTACGGACCTGCCTCACGCGCGCGGTCTTCTCGAGCTGGCCGGTGGCCTTCTGGAAGCGCAGGTTGAACTGCTCCTTCTTCAGGCTGGCCAGGTCGTCGGTCAGCTGGTCCTGGGTCTTGGTCCGGATGTCTTCGGCTTTCATGATCAGCCCGTCCTTATTCTGCGATGCGCTGTACGAAGCGCGTCCTGACCGAGAGCTTGGCCGCGCCGAGACGCAGCGCCTCACGGGCGGTTTCTTCATTGACGCCGTCGATCTCGAACATGATGCGGCCCGGCTTGACGCGCGCCGCCCAGTAATCGACAGCGCCCTTGCCCTTGCCCATGCGGACTTCGGTCGGCTTCGAAGTGACCGGCACGTCTGGGAAAATACGGATCCAGACGCGGCCGGCACGCTTCATTTCACGGGTGATCGCGCGGCGGGCCGCCTCGATCTCACGTGCGGTGACGCGGTTCGGCTCAAGCGCCTTCAGCCCGAAACCGCCGAAATCCAGATTGGTACCGCCCTTTGCGGTACCATGGATACGGCCCTTGAACTGCTTGCGGAACTTTGTGCGCTTTGGCTGCAGCATCGTTCTAACTCCAAATTCCTAAATGTCTTAGGCGTTTTCGCGACGACGACCGCGTTCGCGATCACCACCACCACCGCCGCCATGCGCATGATCACCCTCGGTCGCACGACGCTCCGAAGCCATCGGGTCATGCTCAAGGATCTCGCCCTTGAACACCCAAACCTTGACGCCGCAGATGCCATAGGCTGTGTGCGCTTCAGCCGTGCCGTAGTCGACATCGGCGCGCAGCGTATGCAGCGGCACGCGGCCTTCACGATACCATTCCATGCGCGCGATTTCGGCACCGCCGAGGCGGCCGGCGCAGTTGATGCGGATGCCTTCGGCACCGAGGCGCATCGCCGACTGCACGGCGCGCTTCATGGCACGACGGAAAGCGATACGGCGCTCGAGCTGCTGGGCAATCGACTGGGCAACCAGGGTCGCGTCGATTTCCGGCTTGCGCACTTCAACGATGTTGAGGTGCGTCTCGGACTTCGTCATTTCCATCAGCTTCTTGCGAAGCTTTTCGATGTCGGCGCCCTTCTTGCCGATGATCAGACCAGGGCGAGCGGCATGGATGGTGACGCGGCACTTCTTGTGCGGGCGCTCGATCACGACCTTCGAGATCGCAGCCTGCTTGAGTTCCTTCTCAAGATACTTGCGGATCTTGATGTCCTCATGCAGCAGCTTGCCGTACTCGCCGGTGTTCGCGAACCAGCGCGAATCCCAGGTGCGGTTGATGCCGAGGCGCAGACCGATCGGATTGACTTTCTGGCCCATTATGCGGCCTCCCCTTTTTCTTCGACTTCACGAACAACGATCGTGAGGTGCGAGAACGGCTTCTCGATGCGGCTGGCGCGACCACGGCCACGGGCATGGAACCGCTTCATGACGATCGACTTGCCGACATAGGCTTCCGCCACGATCAGTGCATCGACATCCAGGTCGTGGTTGTTTTCCGCGTTGGCGATCGCCGATTCCAGCGTCTTCTTGACCGTGCCGGAAATCCGCTTGGCCGAGAATTCGAGATCGGAAAGCGCTGTCGCGACCTTCTTGCCGCGGATCAGCGCGGCAACGAGGTTCAGCTTCTGCGGGCTGATACGGATCGTGCGCAACACGGCGCGCGCTTCGTTATCAGCAAGCCTGCGCGGAGCTTTGGCCTTGCCCATGATTATTTCCTCTTCGCCTTCTTATCCGCGCCGTGACCGTAATAGGTCCGGGTCGGAGCGAATTCACCGAACTTGTGACCGACCATGTCCTCGTTCACCGAGACGGGAACATGCTTCTGGCCGTTGTAGACACCGAAGGTGAAGCCGACGAACTGCGGCAGGATGGTGGAGCGACGGCTCCACATCTTGATCACCTCATTGCGACCACCTTCACGAACCTTGTCCACCTTCTTGAGAAGGTAGCCGTCGATGAAGGGGCCTTTCCAAATAGAACGAGTCACTTGGCGTTACCTCTTCTTAGCTCTTGCGCTGATGGCGCGAGCGCAGGATGAACTTGTCGGTCGCCTTGTTGGACCGCGTCTTCTTGCCCTTGGTCGGCTTGCCCCATGGGGAAACCGGATGGCGGCCACCGGAAGTGCGGCCTTCGCCGCCGCCGTGCGGATGGTCGACCGGGTTCATGGTCACGCCGCGATTGTGCGGACGCTTGCCACGCCAAACCGTACGGCCGGCCTTGCCGTCGTTGATGTTGCCATGGTCCGGATTGGACACGGCGCCGACAGTGGCCATGCACGAACCGTGCACAACGCGCTGCTCACCCGAGTTGAGGCGAAGGATCGCCATGCCCTGGTCGCGGCCGACGAGCTGGCCATAACC
The DNA here is from genome assembly GCF_015500075.1 of Mesorhizobium sp. INR15. Lineage (NCBI taxonomy): Bacteria > Pseudomonadati > Pseudomonadota > Alphaproteobacteria > Hyphomicrobiales > Phyllobacteriaceae > Mesorhizobium > Mesorhizobium sp. INR15. Next base: position 4,702,998 of record NZ_CP045496.1, read on the forward strand.
ACCGGCCGAACGCGCAACCTGCGCGCCCTTGCCTGGCTTCAGCTCGATGTTGTGGACGATCGTGCCGACCGGCATCGAGGCCAGCGGCATCGCATTGCCCGGCTTCACGTCAACCGATTCACCAGCCACGATCTTGTCGCCGGGAGCCAGACGCTGTGGGGCGATGATGTAGGACAGTTCGCCATCGTCGTACTTGATCAGCGCGATGAAGGCGGTGCGGTTCGGATCGTATTCAATGCGCTCGACCGTGCCGACGACGTCGAACTTGCGGCGCTTGAAGTCGATGATGCGGTACGAACGCTTGTGACCACCGCCGATGAAGCGGGCGGTGATGCGGCCGTAGTTGTTGCGGCCGCCCGACTTGGTCAGGCCTTCGGTCAGACCCTTGACGGGCTTGCCCTTGTAGAGGCCCGAGCGGTCGACGATGACCAGCTGGCGGGTGCTCGGCGTTACCGGGTTGAATTTTTTCAGTGCCATGTTTGTTGTCCTCGCGGCCTTGCTCAGAGACCCGTCGCGACGTCGATCGACTGGCCATCGGCCAATGTCACAATCGCCTTCTTGACGTCGCTCTGGCGGCCAACCGTGCCACGGAAGCGCTTGATCTTGCCCTTGCGGACAAGCGTGTTCACGGCCATCACCTTGACGCCGAACAGCGCTTCGACGGCGGCCTTGATTTCCGGCTTCGACGCCTTCTTGGCGACGTTGAAGACGACCTGGTTCTGCTCGGAGGCCATGGTCGACTTTTCAGTGATCGCCGGGCTGACGATCACGTCGTAATGACGAAGGTCGGTCATTTAAAGCGCTCCTCGAGAGCCTCGACGGCGGCCTTCGAAAGGACCAGCGTGCCGCGGCGCAGAATGTCGTAGACGTTGATGCCCTGGATGGGCAGCACGTCGATGTTCGGAATGTTCGTGGCCGCCAGCTTGAAATTCTTGTCAAGCTCGGCGCCGCCGATCAGCAAGGCGTTTGTCAGGCCCAGCGTCGCGAAATTCGCGATCAGTGCCTTCGTCTTGGCCTCGGTCAGCTTCAGCTCATCAATGATGATGATCGAAGCGCTCTTGGCCTTGGCCGAGAGAGCGTGCTTCAGGCCAAGTGCGCGAACCTTCTTGGGCAGTTCGTGCTCGTGGCTGCGAACGACCGGGCCGTGAGCCTTGCCGCCGCCGCGGAACTGCGGAGCGCGTGCCGAATGGTGACGAGCGCGGCCCGTACCCTTCTGCTTGTACATCTTGGCGCCGGTGCGCGCGATTTCAGCGCGGCCCTTGGCCTTGTGCGTGCCCTGCTGCCTCTTGGCGAGCTGCCAGCGCACGACGCGCTGCAGAATGTCCTCGCGCGGGTCAAGGCCGAAAATCTCATCGGAGAGTTCCACCTTGCCGGCGTCTTTGCCGCCAAGCGTTGTGATCTTGAGATCCATTATTCCGCTCCCTCTGTGGCCGGAGCCTCGTTCGTAGCAGCTGCCGAAACGGCGCGGATCGCGGCGGGCTTCGGCGCATTGGCCGGCAGCGCCACCTTGGCCGCATCGCGGACCAGGATCCAGGCGCCCTTCGATCCGGGAACCGCACCGCGGATCAGGATCAGGCCGCGATCTGTGTCAGTCGAGACAACCTCGACATTCTGCGTGGTGACGCGGGTATCGCCCATGTGGCCAGCCATATGCTTGCCCTTGAACACCTTGCCCGGGTCCTGACGCTGGCCGGTCGAACCATGCGTACGGTGCGAAACCGAGTTACCATGGGTCGCACGACCACCACCCATGTGGTGCCGCTTGATAACACCCTGGAAACCCTTGCCGATCGTCGTGCCCGTCACATCGACCTTCTGGCCGGCGACGAAGTGCTCGACGGTGATCTCGGCGCCGACATCAATCATGTTGTCGGCGGAGACGCGGAACTCGGCGACTTTCGCCTTCGGCTCGACGGAAGCGGTGGCGAAATGGCCGCGCAGCGCCTTCGACGTGTTCTTCACCTTGGCCAGGCCAACGCCGAGCTGAACGGCGGTATAGCCATTCTTCTCTTGCGTGCGCTGAGCCACGACCTGGCAGTTCTCCATCAGGAGAACGGTGACGGGAACATGTTCCCCGGCATCGTTGTAGATGCGGGTCATTCCCACCTTTTTTGCAATCACACCTGAACGCATCGGTTCAATTCCTTTAGAGTTCCGGGCCAGGGGCACCGCCCCTTCCTCGCTCTCGTTCCTTAGAGCTTGATCTCGACGTCCACACCGGCGGCCAGATCGAGCTTCATCAAAGCATCGACCGTCTGCGGGGTCGGGTCGACGATGTCGAGCAGACGCTTGTGCGTGCGCATCTCGAACTGCTCGCGGCTCTTCTTGTCGACGTGAGGCGACCGGTTGACCGTAAACTTTTCGATCCGCGTCGGCAGCGGAATGGGGCCGCGGACGTTGGCGCCGGTACGCTTGGCCGTCGACACGATTTCCCGTGTCGAGGCGTCGAGCACCCGGTGATCAAACGCCTTGAGGCGGATGCGGATATTCTGTCCGTTCATGCGTCACTTCCTTGTTCTGGCGCGGCGCGGGCATATCCTGCGCCCGCGACAGATCGGTTTAAGTCCAAATTACTCTGTGATGGTGACGACGATGCCGGCACCGACGGTGCGGCCGCCTTCACGGATAGCGAAGCGCAGCTTCTCTTCCATGGCGATCGGCACGATCAGCTCGACATCGACCGTGATGTTGTCGCCAGGCATCACCATCTCGGTGCCTTCCGGCAGCGACACGATGCCCGTCACGTCCGTCGTGCGGAAATAGAACTGCGGACGGTAGTTGGTGAAGAACGGCGTGTGACGGCCACCTTCGTCCTTGGTCAGGATGTAGGCTTCGGCAACGAACTTCTTGTGCGGCTTCACGGTGCCCGGCTTGGCCAGAACCTGGCCGCGCTCAACGCCTTCACGGTCAACGCCGCGCAGCAGCGCGCCGATGTTGTCGCCAGCCTGGCCCTGATCGAGCAGCTTGCGGAACATTTCAACGCCCGTGCAGGTCGTCTTGGTCGTCGGACGGATGCCGATGATCTCGAGTTCCTCACCAACCTTGACAATGCCACGCTCGACGCGGCCGGTCACGACCGTGCCACGGCCCGAGATCGAGAACACGTCTTCGATCGGCATCAGGAACGGCTTGTCGAGCGGACGAACCGGCGTCGGGATGTAGGCGTCAACCGCTGCCATCAGCTCGCGGATCGCGTCTTCACCGATCTTCTTGTCGGAATCTTCCAGCGCGGCCAAAGCCGAACCCTTGACGATCGGAATGTCGTCGCCGGGGAATTCGTTCTTCGACAGAAGCTCGCGAACCTCGAGCTCGACCAGTTCGAGCAGCTCGGCATCGTCAACCTGGTCGACCTTGTTCAGGAACACCACGATCGAAGGAACGCCAACCTGACGGGCCAGAAGGATGTGCTCGCGGGTCTGCGGCATCGGGCCGTCAGCTGCCGACACAACCAGGATCGCGCCGTCCATCTGCGCCGCACCGGTGATCATGTTCTTCACATAGTCGGCGTGGCCGGGGCAATCGACGTGGGCATAGTGACGGGCTGCCGTCTCATACTCTACGTGCGCCGTCGAGATCGTGATGCCGCGTGCCTTTTCCTCAGGCGCCGCATCAATCTGGTCGTAGCGCTTGTATTCGCCAAAATACTTCGTGATCGCTGCCGTCAGCGATGTCTTGCCATGATCGACGTGGCCAATCGTGCCAATGTTCACATGAGGCTTGTTACGCTCGAATTTACCTTTTGCCATGTGATGTCTCCATTCCTGCTCGCCCGTGCGGGCATTGAATTTAAGTTACTGCTGCAACCCTGGCGGGTTACGCGTATTTCTTCTGGACTTCGGTGGCCACCGCCGTCGGCACTGGCTCGTAGTGATCGAACTGCATGGTGTAGGCCGCGCGTCCCTGGCTCATCGAGCGCAGGTTGTCGACGTACTTGAACATGTTGGCCAGCGGGACCATCGCATTGATGACCACGGCCACGCCGCGAGCTTCCTGGCCCTGGATCTGGCCACGACGGCCGTTAAGGTCGCCGATGACGCCGCCGACATAGTCTTCCGGGGTCACAACTTCGACCTTCATGATCGGCTCGAGCAACTGCACGCCGAGCTTCGGCGAAGCTTCAACGAAACAAGCGCGGGAAGCGATTTCGAACGCGAGCACCGAGGAGTCGACGTCGTGGTAGGCGCCGTCGATCAGAGTGGCCTTGACGCCAATCATCGGGAAACCGGCAAACGTTCCGGAACCCATCTTGCTCAGCAGGCCCTTTTCGACGCCGGGGATATATTCCTTCGGCACCGCGCCGCCGACGATCTTGGAGTCGAACACGAATTCCTCGCCATCGGGGTTCGGCTCGAACACAATCTTCACGCGAGCGAACTGGCCTGTACCACCGGTCTGCTTCTTGTGGGTGTAGTCCTGCTCGTGCCTGCGGGTGATCGTCTCGCGATAGGCCACCTGCGGCGCGCCGACATTGGCTTCGACCTTGAACTCGCGACGCATGCGGTCGACGATGATGTCGAGGTGAAGTTCACCCATGCCGGAGATGATGGTCTGGCCGCTTTCCTCATCGGTCTTGACGCGGAAGGACGGATCCTCCGCGGCCAGGCGATGCAGCGCGAGGCCCATCTTTTCCTGGTCGTTCTTGGTCTTCGGCTCGATCGCGATCTGAATGACCGGATCGGGGAATTCCATGCGCTCCAGAATGACCGGATGCAGCGGATCGCAGAGCGTGTCGCCGGTGGTCGTATCCTTGAGGCCAGCCAGGGCAACGATGTCGCCGGCAAAAGCCTCTTCGACGTCGGCGCGCGAATTCGCATGCATCTGCAGCATGCGGCCGATGCGCTCTTTCTTGCCCTTTACGGTGTTGTCGACCGAGGTGCCCTTGGTCAGCTTGCCCGAGTAGATACGGGCGAAGGTCAGCGATCCAACGAACGGATCGTTCATGATCTTGAAAGCGAGCATCGACAACGGCTCGTTGTCATCAGCGTGGCGCTCGATGTCGGCGTCGGTCCTGGCATCGACACCCTTGATCGCGGGCACGTCCGCCGGCGACGGCAGGTATTCGACAACGGCGTCGAGCAGAGGCTGCACGCCCTTGTTCTTGAAGGCCGAGCCACAGAACATCGGGTAGAACTTCACCGCGATGGTGCCCTTGCGGATCAGCGCACGGATCTCTTCGTTGTTCGGCATCCTGCCTTCGAGGTAGTTCTCAAGCGCCGTCTCGTCCATTTCGACGGCGGCTTCGATCATCTTCTCGCGATATTCTTCGGCACGCGCCTGAAGGTCGGCCGGGATTTCGACGACGTCCCAGGCCGCGCCCAGGGTCTCATCGCGCCAAACCAGTGCGTTCATCTCGACGAGATCGACGATACCCTTGAATTCGGTCTCAGCGCCAATCGGCAGCTGCATGACGACAGCCTGCGCACCGAGGCGCGAGCCGATCATCTCGACCGAGCGGTAGAAATCGGCGCCGATCTTGTCCATCTTGTTGCAGAAGATCATGCGCGGCACGCGATACTTGTCGGCCTGACGCCAGACAGTTTCCGTCTGCGGCTCAACACCAGCGTTGGCGTCGAGCAGCGCAATAGCGCCGTCGAGCACACGCAGCGAACGCTCGACTTCAATGGTGAAGTCGACGTGGCCGGGGGTGTCGATGATGTTGAAGCGGTACATCTTGCCGCTGCGACCCTTCCAGAAGGTCGTGGTCGCGGCGGACGTGATGGTGATGCCGCGTTCCTGCTCCTGCTCCATCCAATCCATGGTCGCAGCGCCGTCGTGCACTTCGCCGATCTTGTGCGACTTGCCCGTGTAATAGAGGACGCGCTCGGTGGTCGTCGTCTTGCCGGCGTCAATATGCGCCATGATACCGAAATTGCGGTAGTCTTCGATTTTGTATTCGCGGGCCATGGGAGGTGCCTCTCAGTCTCGTTCGCGCTTTACCAGCGGTAGTGTGCGAAAGCGCGATTGGCTTCAGCCATTTTGTGGGTGTCTTCACGCTTCTTGACGGCCGTGCCGCGGTTGTTCGCCGCGTCCATCAGCTCGCCGGAAAGGCGGTCGACCATGGTGGTCTCATTGCGGTTGCGGGCAGCAGCGATCAACCAGCGGATCGCCAAAGCCTGACGACGCTCGGGGCGCACGTCGACCGGAACCTGGTAGGTGGCGCCGCCAACACGACGCGAACGCACTTCCACATGCGGCGCGACATTGTCGAGCGCCTGATGGAAGACCGTGACCGGCTCCTGCTTGGTCTTGGACTGAACCTGGTCGAGCGCGCCATAGACGATGGTCTCGGCAACCGACTTCTTGCCGTCATACATGACGGCGTTCATGAACTTGGTAACGATCAGATCGCCGAACTTCGGGTCCGGATTGATCTCACGCTTTTCTGCACTATGACGACGGGACATGGCTTCTGTCTCTCAATCTCGTAGCCCGGCACCACAAAGAGCACCAAGGCCGGAAAACCTTACTTCGGACGCTTGGCACCGTACTTCGAACGGCGCTGCTTGCGGTTCTTCACACCCTGCGTGTCGAGCACGCCGCGGATGATGTGATAACGGACGCCCGGAAGATCCTTCACGCGGCCGCCACGGATCATCACCACGGAGTGTTCCTGAAGGTTGTGGCCTTCACCGGGGATGTAACCGATCACCTCAAAACCGTTGGTCAGGCGAATCTTGGCCACCTTGCGAAGCGCCGAGTTCGGCTTCTTCGGCGTCGTTGTATAGACGCGCGTGCAAACGCCCCGCTTCTGCGGGTTCTGCTGCATGGCCGGGACCTTGTTGCGCTTCACCGGCGCAATGCGCGGCTTGCGGATCAGCTGGTTGACGGTAGGCATTAAACCCTCTTGTCTCTCAATTCCGTGTCTCGTGCCCAGTCAAGGCCGCTCAAAGCGTCATTTCCATACGCAAATTCGGGCCATAAACCGCGCCTCGCGGTCTTGCCCGAACAAATGGCAGAGGAAGCGGAAGCCGCTTCGTGCACGCCGGAAATGTCTTTTCGCTCGTAAAATGAACCCTGTTTGAGGCAAACTCCAAAGCGTGTCGCTTCGGAAAGGAGAGCCTCACATCGGTTCTGACTGGCCGGCTTCTACCCGCAACCCCGCGAACCGTCAACCCCGCAGCGCCAAATATTGCACTGAAGGCAGGGCTTGGCTGCCATGCGAAAACCGCAGCTAATTTTCTTTCGCCGTTTTGCAAGCGCGAGGAAGAAAGTGACCGGCTTTTGGCTGTCGCAAGGCCAGGCTTCGTGCGAAAAGGCCGTATGAGCGGCACAACCTCGCCCGCCCGGCCCATTTTGCCTGAGAGGAATCAGTTCGTGAACGACAATGAGGAGCGCCCGGTCACCATCATCACTGGCCGGGTATGGAAGAAGAAAGGCGGCAAACCGGAAGGCGTCCACGTCATGCTTGTCGCACCCGATGACGATTCGGCGGTGCGCCGCGTACTCGAATCGCTGGCGGCTGAAGGCTATGCCGAGGCTGAACTGGACCAGATCGGCGACATGGACGGCGAGCCCGATGACGAGCCGCATCTGTCGGCATTTCAGGGCGCCCTCGAAGGTGAGGTTTCGATCGTGACGTTCGACGTTCCTATCTGAAGCTGGCCAATCGAGAATCGAATCGAGGCAGTAGCGATGGCGAAGTCAAAAGCGATGGAACCGCGATCCCGGGCCTGGGCCGACCGCGCGGTTGCCGCGATCGAAGCCGACCAGCGCCGCTCGGCCGATACCCATCTGTGGAAGCTCGACCTGCCGGCACTGACCGGCATGGACCTCTATCTCAAGGACGAGTCCACGCATCCGACCGGCAGCCTGAAGCACCGGCTGGCACGGTCATTGTTTCTTTATGCGCTGTGCAACGGGCATATTCGTGAAGGCACCGCCGTGGTGGAAGCGTCATCCGGTTCGACCGCGGTGTCGGAAGCCTATTTCGCCCGCATGATCGGCGTGCCGTTCTACGCGGTGATGCCGCGTTCGACCTCGCCCGAAAAGATAGCGGCGATCGAGCACTATGGCGGCAATTGCCACTTCATAGACGATGGCAGGCGCATCTATGCCGAATCGGCGGAACTGACCGAACGGCTCGGCGGCCATTTCATGGATCAGTTCACCCATGCCGAGCGCGCCACCGACTGGCGCGGAAACAACAACATCGCCGAATCGATCTTCGGCCAGATGCGCGATGAGCGGCATCCTATCCCCACGTGGATCGTCATGAGCGCCGGCACCGGCGGCACGTCAGCCACGATCGGCCGCTTCCTCCGCTACAAACAGCATGCGACGCGGCTGTCGGTCGCCGACGTAGAGCGCTCCGCCTTCTTCGATGGCTTTGCCACACATGACCGCGACCGCCGCTGCGAACAGCCGTCGCGGATAGAAGGCATCGGCCGGCCTCGCGTCGAGCCCTCCTTCGTGCCAGGTGTCATCGACCACATGCTGCGGGTGCCGGACGCGGTTTCACTGGCGGCGATGCGGGTTCTGTCGCGCCGCCTTGGCCGCCGCGTCGGCGGCTCGACCGGCACCAACTTCATCGCGATTTGTTTTCAGGCGGCGCGAATGATCGAGGCCGGCAAGGCTGGCTCGCTGGTCACGCTCATCTGTGACTCCGGCGAGCGTTACGCCAATACCTATTATTCCGACGAATGGCTGCTGGCGAATGGCCTTGACCCCTCCCCCTTCGAACCGGCGATCGAAGCCTTTCTGAACGGCGAAAGGCTGACGTTGAAGTTCGAGGAAAGCTGGGGTTGAGATACCGCAAGCCCGCAGCTTGTCCGAGACCGTTCTTCTGCTAAGAAATGCGCGCAATTCAACAGACGGAGCGTCCGTGTCCCAGCCCATCAGAATAGGCATTGTCGGCGTCGGCAAGATCGTTCGTGACCAGCATCTGCCGGCCCTGGCGAAAGATCGCGATTTCCAGCTGATCGCGGCTGCAAGCCGGCATGGCAAGGTCGACGACATCCCGAACTTCCCGGATATCGGGGCGATGCTTGGCGCCGTTCCGGAACTTGAAGCGGTTTCGCTCTGCATGCCGCCACAGTTCCGCTACGACGCGGCGCGCATGGCGCTGGACGCGAAAAAGCATGTCTTCCTGGAAAAGCCGCCTGGTGCCACGGTCAGCGAGGTCGAGGACCTGAAGGCGCTGGCAGCGCAGCAAGGTGTTTGCCTGTTCGCCAGCTGGCATTCGCGTTATGCGCCGGCGGTGGAAGCCGCGCGCGGCTTCCTCGCGTCGACCCGGATCAAGGCAGCCGCGATCAACTGGAAGGAAGACGTGCGCCGCTGGCACCCGAACCAGGACTGGATCTGGCAGCCAGGTGGTTTTGGCGTCTTTGATCCCGGCATCAACGCGTTGTCGATCGCAACCTATATCCTGCCGGCCATGCACATTACTTCGGCAACGCTCGATTTTCCCGAGAATCGCGCCGCCCCGATCGCCGCACAGGTTACTTTCCGCGCCAGCGGATTGACGGTGGCGATGGACCTCGACTGGCGTCAGACCGGGCCGCAAAGCTGGGACATTCTTGCCGATACAGACGCCGGGCAGATGGTACTTTCGGGCGGCGGCACCAAACTCGCGATCGACGGGCGCGTCGTTCATGAAGAGCCCGAGGCGGAATACCCGATGCTCTACAGGCGTTTCGCCGAAATCGTCCGTGCCGGCGTCTCGGATGTCGATCTGGCACCGCTTCAGCATGTCGCCGACGCCTTCATGCTCGGCAAGCGCAATGTGGTCGAGGCATTCTTCGACTGAGCCTCGCCTGAAACAACCGGGCGCCACCTTTTGTGACTGGCGGCGCCCGCTTTGCGATTGTCTACCGGGCTCCCCGTACCACGGATCCGGCAGGTATCAATCCTCGGCGCGGCAACCGGCGCGCTTGACCATGTCAGCCACGATCAGCGGGGTTGCTGGCGTTTGCGACCAACTGGCCTGGCTTGGAGCTGCTGTTTCCAGGGCTGTACGCACCGACGCCGCATCCAGCCTGAATGGGCTCTTGCACGACACGCCGCGGGCGCGTTTGCCGATAGTATCGGCAATGGCTCCGGCCGTTTCGCCGACACCAGCGACATAGGCCACCAGCGTCTGTCTGGCGATCGCACTTGAGTCGGCTTTTGCGATCATCTCCATAACTTGTCCGACCGAGATCTGGCCTTTCGCGGTCGATGGCGCGGCGGATACCGGGAAAGGCAGCATGAGGGCGGAGATGGCGCAGATGGCGGCAAAGGCGATCTTGCGGTCAAAGGAAGGCATAGGTTTCTCCTGTCTGGGTGTCATCTTGACAAGAAACATCATTGCGCATAAATTTATTATTGTAAAACGATAATTTCAAGACCCAACCGAGGCGAACCGTGACCGAGTCCCTAGCCAAGACCTCAGCCCTTGATCCTGCTCGTCAAGCCAGATTGGATCGAATCCGTTTCTTCAGCGTCATGCTGGGGCGGTGTTGCGTTGCATTGACGGCACTGCTGACGATTGCGTTGCTGCTCTATTGGTTCATGGCATCGGCCGCGTCAGTGGCGACCGACGCGCAGATTCCACCGGAGTGGCTGGCCAATCTTGGCATTGGCCGCAGAGTGGCGGGCTTTGCGATTTCCTTTGCCCCGCTCGCCTGCCTGATTTGGGCGCTGATGGCGGCCAGACGTTGCTTCCGCGCTTTTGTGGATGGCATCTTCTTCAGTCCGGAAGTGACAAGAAACCTGCGCAACTGTGCCCTCGGCCTGCTTGCGTCCGCGTTGCTGAAACCCTTTTCAGCCGCGGCATTGTCGGTGCTTTTGACCTGGAATGCCCCTAGCGGCCAGCATCGCCTGACGTTTGGCCTTGGCAGCGACACGATGCTGGCGCTGCTCGCGGCCGGCATCATTGCGGTGATTGCCTGGGTGATGGCAGAAGCGTCCGCGCTCGCCGAAGAAAATGCACAGTTCGTCTGAGGATCAACTCATGCCGATACGGGTCAGCCTCAACGTCGTCCTAGCCGAGCGAAATGTTAAGTCGAAGGATCTGGCCGAATATGTCGGCATCACCGAGGCCAACCTTTCCCTGTTGAAACAAGGAAAGGTCAAGGGCATCCGCTTCGATACGCTGGAGCGCATCTGCGAGTATCTCGGCTGCGAGCCGGGCGATCTGCTACGGTTCGAAAAGCCGAGCGGATAACCCAAAAGACAAAAAAGCCGCCGGGTTGCCCCGACGGCCTCGTTGCCTGAGATTTGTGCCGACGCGCTTACTGCGCGGCGGTGATCATTTCGGTCAGCATCGGCTCGGCGACTTCGGCGCCCGACGCCTTGCGGCGCTCGTCGATGATCAGTTCGTCGCGCGAGGTGGCGATGCGCCGGATCTGGCTCATCGTGCCGCCGGTACCGGCCGGGATAAGCCGGCCGACGATGACGTTTTCCTTCAAGCCCTGCAGCATGTCGGTCTTGCCGGCAACCGCTGCTTCGGTCAGCACTCGGGTCGTCTCCTGGAAGGAGGCGGCCGAGATGAAGGACGGCGTCTGCAGCGACGCCTTGGTGATGCCGAGCAGCACCGGCAGGCCTTCGGCCGGCTTCTTGCCATCCTCGACCAGGCGATCGTTGACCTCTTCCAGCTCGATCACGTCGACATGATCGCCCGGAATGTAGGTCGAATCGCCCTGCACCGTGATCTCGACCTTCTGCAGCATCTGGCGAACGATCACCTCGATGTGCTTGTCGTTGATCGACACGCCCTGCAGACGATAGACTTCCTGGATTTCGTTCACGAGGTAGGAAGCAAGTGCCTCCACGCCCTTGATCGCCAGGATGTCGTGCGGCGCCGGATTGCCGTCGAGGATGTAGTCGCCCTTCTCGATGACGTCACCGTCCTGGAGATGGAACGGCTTGCCCTTCGGGATCAGGTATTCGACCGGCTCAAGCGTCGAGTCATGCGGCTCGATGATGATGCGGCGCTTGTTCTTGTAGTCGCGGCCGAAGCGGATCGTGCCGTCGATCTCGGCGATGATGGCGTGATCCTTCGGACGACGTGCCTCGAACAGTTCGGCAACACGCGGCAGACCGCCGGTGATGTCCTTGGTCTTGGCGCTTTCCATCGGGATACGCGCCAGCACGTCGCCGGGGCGAACCTGTGAACCCGGCTCGACAGAAAGAATGGCCTCGACCGAGAGCAGGAAGCGGGCATCGCCACCCTTCGACAGTTTTCCGACCTTGCCCTTGGCATCCTGAATGGCGATCGCCGGCTTCAGATCGTTGCCGCGTGGCGTCGAGCGCCAGTCGATGACCTCACGCTTGGTGATGCCGGTCGACTCGTCGGCCGTTTCCTGGACGGAAATGCCGTCGACCAGATCCTCGTACGACACCCTGCCCTCGATTTCGGTGAGGACCGGGCGGGTGTAGGGATCCCATTCGGCGATACGCTGGCCACGCTTCACCTTGTCACCATCGTCCACGAAGATACGCGAACCATAGGTGAGGCGGTGCGAGGCGCGCTCCTTGCCGGCTTCGTCGAGGATCAGAACCGCCATGTTGCGGCCCATGACCATCTGCTGGCCGTCGGAGTTGCGCACCACGTTGCGGTTGCGGATCTCGACCTTGCCCTCATACGAGGCTTCAAGGAACGAGCTATCCACCACCTGCGCGGTACCACCCATGTGGAAGGTACGCATGGTGAGCTGGGTGCCCGGCTCGCCGATCGACTGCGCCGCGATGACGCCGACGGCTTCGCCCTGGTTGACCGGGGTGCCGCGGGCCAGATCGCGTCCGTAGCAGACCGCGCAGACGCCGATCCTGACTTCGCAAGTCAGTGCCGAGCGAATGCGAACCGACTGCACGCCGGCCTTTTCGATCTGTTCCACGTCACGCTCGTCCATCAGCGTACCGGCCTTGACCAGGACATCGCCCGACACCGGATGGGTGATGTCGTCGAGCGAGGTACGGCCGAGCACGCGCTGACCAACCGAAGCGACGACCTGACCGGCATCGACGATCGGCTGCATGGTGAGGCCCTTGTCGGTGCCGCAGTCGACGGAGTTGACGATGCAGTCCTGCGCCACGTCGACCAGACGACGGGTGAGGTAGCCCGAGTTCGCGGTCTTCAAGGCGGTGTCGGCCAGACCCTTGCGGGCGCCGTGGGTCGAGTTGAAGTACTCGAGCACGGTGAGGCCTTCCTTGAAGTTCGAGATGATCGGCGTCTCGATGATTTCACCCGACGGCTTGGCCATGAGGCCGCGCATGCCGGCGAGCTGGCGCATCTGGGTGGGCGAGCCACGCGCACCGGAGTGCGACATCATGTAGATCGAGTTCATCGGCTTTTGACGGCCATTGTCCTCGAACTCGACCGCCTTGATGCGGGCCATCATTTCGTCGGCGACCTTTTCCGAGCACTTGGCCCAGGCGTCGACGACCTTGTTGTACTTCTCGCCTTGCGTGATCAGGCCGTCATTGTACTGCTGCTCGTATTCCTTGGCCAAAGCCTCGGTATCGGACACCAGCTTGATCTTGGCGTCCGGGATCAGCATGTCGTCCTTGCCGAACGAAATGCCGGCGCGGCAGGCGTGGCTGAAGCCAAGGGCCATGATGCGATCGCAGAAAATGACCGTCTCCTTCTGACCGCAGTGGCGGTAGACGGTGTCGATCATCTTGGAGATGTTCTTCTTGGTCATCTCCTGGTTGGCGGTCTCGTAGGGCACATTGACGTTCTTCGGCAGAAGCTCGCCGATGATCATGCGGCCAGGCGTGGTGTCATGGATCTTCGACACGACCTTGCCTTCGGCGTCGACCGTGCGGAAGCGGCCCTTGATCTTGGAGTGCAAGGTCACGGCCTTGGTCTCAAGCGCGTGCTGGAGCTCGCCCATGTCGGCAAACACCATGCCCTCGCCCGGCTCGTTCTGGTTGACGATCGAGAGATAGTAGAGACCGAGAACCATGTCCTGCGACGGCACGATGATCGGCGCGCCGGAAGCCGGGTGCAGGATGTTGTTTGTCGACATCATCAGCACGCGGGCTTCAAGCTGCGCTTCCAGCGACAGCGGCACGTGAACAGCCATCTGATCGCCGTCGAAGTCGGCGTTGAAGGCCGTGCAGACCAGCGGATGCAGCTGGATCGCCTTGCCTTCGATCAGGATGGGCTCGAATGCCTGGATGCCCAAGCGGTGCAGCGTCGGCGCGCGGTTCAACAGCACCGGATGTTCGCGGATAACCTCGTCGAGGATATCCCAGACTTCCGGACGCTCCTTCTCGACCAGCTTCTTCGCCTGCTTGACGGTCGAGGAGTAACCCTTGGCGTCGAGACGGGCGTAGATGAACGGCTTGAACAGCTCGAGCGCCATCTTCTTCGGCAGGCCGCACTGATGCAGCTTGAGCTCCGGACCGGTCACGATGACCGAGCGGCCGGAATAGTCGACGCGCTTGCCTAGCAGGTTCTGGCGGAACCGGCCCTGCTTGCCCTTGAGCATGTCGGACAGCGACTTCAGCGGACGCTTGTTGGCGCCGGTGATGACCCGGCCACGACGGCCGTTGTCGAACAGCGCATCGACGGCTTCCTGCAGCATGCGCTTTTCATTGCGCACGATGATGCCGGGGGCGCGCAGCTCGATCAGCCGCTTCAGGCGGTTGTTGCGGTTGATGACGCGCCGATAGAGATCGTTCAGGTCGGACGTCGCGAAACGTCCACCATCCAGCGGAACGAGCGGGCGCAGGTCCGGCGGAATGACCGGAACCACTTTCATGATCATCCATTCCGGACGGTTGCCGGATTCCATGAAGTTCTCGACGACCTTGAGCCGCTTCAGATACTTCTTCTGCTTCAGCTCGGACGTGGTCGAAGCCAGTTCCGAACGCAGGTCGCCGGCGATCTTCTCCAGGTCCATGCCAGCCAGAAGGTCATGAATGGCCTCGGCGCCGATCATGGCGGTGAAACTATCCTCGCCATACTCGTCGACAGCAATCATGTACTCTTCCTCGCTGAGGAGCTGGTGCTCCTTCAGCGCGGTGAGGCCGGGCTCGGTAACGATGTAGTTCTCGAAGTAGAGGACGCGCTCGATATCCTTCAGCGTCATGTCGAGCAGCGTACCGATGCGCGACGGAAGCGACTTCAGGAACCAGATATGGGCGACCGGCGCCGCGAGCTCGATATGGCCCATGCGCTCACGGCGAACGCGCGACAGCGTGACTTCCACGCCGCACTTTTCGCAGATGACGCCCTTGTACTTCATGCGCTTGTACTTGCCGCACAGGCACTCATAGTCCTTGATCGGGCCAAAAATGCGCGCGCAGAACAGGCCGTCGCGTTCCGGCTTGAAAGTACGATAGTTGATGGTCTCCGGCTTCTTGATCTCGCCGAACGACCAGGACAGAATCTTCTCAGGGCTGGCGAGCGAAATCCGGATGGAATCGAACACCTGCGCCGGCGCCTGGGGATTGAAGAGATTCATGACCTCTTGGTTCATGCCGTTCTCCTTTTCGGGGTCCTCGAAAACCCCTTGCATCTAACGCGGACCAAACGCCCGCCGTCTTTGTCGGCCACCGGCCGTGGAATTTGTGCGTCCGGTCGCGAGAGCCTTCTCCCGCGACCCGACGTCTTGCTTATTCGGCCGCGCCCCTATTCGGCAGCGTCGGGCAGCCGGACCGGATTGTCGTCCAGCTTGGTGTTCTCCAACTCGACATTGAGGCCAAGCGACCGCATTTCCTTGACGAGAACGTTGAAGCTCTCGGGGATGCCAGCCTCGAACGTGTCGTCGCCACGAACGATCGCCTCGTAGACCTTGGTGCGGCCGGCGACGTCGTCGGACTTCACCGTCAGCATTTCCTGCAGCGTGTAGGCGGCGCCGTACGCTTCCAGCGCCCAGACCTCCATCTCGCCGAAGCGCTGGCCACCGAACTGCGCCTTGCCGCCCAGCGGCTGCTGGGTAACGAGCGAGTAAGGTCCGATCGAACGCGCGTGGATCTTGTCGTCCACGAGGTGGTGAAGCTTGAGCATGTAGATATAGCCCATCGTCACCTTGCGATCGAACGGCTCGCCGGTGCGTCCGTCATAGAGCTGCGACTGACCGCTGGTGTGCAGGCCCGCCTGCTCCAGCATGATGTTGATGTCGGCTTCGTGGGCGCCGTCGAACACCGGTGTCGCGATCGAGACGCCGCGGCGCATCTGCTCGCTCAGGCGAACAATGCTCTCGTCGTCGTATTCGCGAACCGGCTCGTTGCGGTCGTTGGCCGGAATGAAGCTTTCGAGCGTCTTGCGCAGCGGCTTGATATCGCCGGCTGTCTTGTACGCATCGATCAGATCACCGATCTTCTTGCCCATGCCCGCGCAAGCCCAGCCCAGATGCGTTTCCAGGATCTGGCCGACATTCATACGGCTCGGCACACCCAACGGGTTGAGCACGATATCCGCATGCGTGCCGTCCTCGAGGAAAGGCATGTCCTCGACCGGAACGATACGCGACACGACACCCTTGTTGCCGTGACGGCCGGCCATCTTGTCGCCCGGCTGCATCTTGCGCTTCACGGCCACGAAGACCTTGACCATCTTCATGACGCCCGGAGGCATTTCGTCGCCGCGCTGCACCTTCTCGACCTTGTCCATGAAGCGCTGTTCGAGTGCCTTCTTGGAGTCGTCGTACTGGCCACGCAAGGCTTCCAGTTCGCTCTGGAGCTTTTCGTTCTCCACGGCAAACTGCCACCACTGCGAACGCGGATACTCGTCGAGCGTATCCCTGGACAGCGTCGAGCCCTTCTTGAAGCCCTTCGGTCCAGCGATTGCTTCCTTGCCGACCAGCACGTCGGAAAGACGCGCATAGACGTTACGGTCGAGGATCGCCTGTTCGTCGTCGCGGTCCTTGGCCAGGCGCTCGATCTCCTCGCGCTCGATCGCCATGGCGCGCTCATCCTTCTCCACACCGTGGCGATTGAAGACGCGCACTTCGACGACCGTGCCGAACGTTCCCGGAGGCATGCGCATGGACGTGTCGCGCACGTCCGATGCCTTTTCACCGAAGATGGCGCGCAGAAGCTTCTCTTCCGGCGTCATCGGGCTTTCGCCCTTCGGCGTGATCTTGCCGACCAGGATATCGCCCGGCTGCACTTCCGCACCGATGTAGACAATGCCGGCCTCGTCGAGGTTCTTCAGCGCTTCTTCCGAGACGTTCGGAATATCGCGCGTGATTTCCTCAGGCCCGAGCTTGGTGTCGCGGGCCATGACCTCGAACTCCTCGATGTGAATCGAGGTGAAGACGTCGTCGGCCACGATACGCTCGGAGAGCAGGATCGAGTCCTCGTAGTTGTAGCCATTCCACGGCATGAACGCGACCAGCACGTTGCGGCCGAGCGCCAGATCGCCGAGCTCCGTCGACGGACCGTCGGCGATGATGTCGCCCTTGTTGACCAGATCGCCCATACGCACCAGCGGGCGCTGGTTGATGCAGGTGTTCTGGTTCGAGCGCTGGAACTTCATCAACCGGTAGATATCGACGCCGGACTTGCCCGGATCGAGATCCTCGGTGGCGCGGATAACGATACGAGTCGCGTCCACCTGGTCGACGATGCCGCCGCGGCGGGCGCCGATAGCGGCGCCCGAGTCACGAGCAACGATCGGCTCCATGCCGGTGCCGACGAACGGCGCTTCGGCGCGCACCAGAGGCACGGCCTGACGCTGCATGTTCGAGCCCATCAGAGCGCGGTTGGCGTCGTCGTTTTCAAGGAACGGGATCAGGGCCGCGGCCACCGACACCATCTGCTTGGGCGACACGTCCATAAGATCGACGTTTTCGCGCGGCGCCATCATCACTTCGCCGGCACTGCGGCAAATGACGAATTCGTCGACGAAACCGCCGTTCTTGTCGAGTTCGGCGTTAGCCTGCGCGACGTGGTGCTTGGCCTCTTCCATCGCCGAGAGATAGACGACGTCGTTGGTCAGCTTGCCGTCAACGATCTTGCGGTACGGGCTCTCGATGAAGCCGTACTTGTTGACGCGCGCAAAGGTGGCCAGCGAGTTGATCAGACCGATATTCGGGCCTTCCGGCGTTTCGATCGGGCAGATACGGCCATAGTGGGTCGGATGCACGTCGCGCACTTCGAAGCCGGCACGCTCGCGGGTCAGACCGCCCGGTCCAAGCGCCGAGAGACGGCGCTTGTGGGTGATCTCCGACAGCGGGTTGGTCTGATCCATGAACTGCGACAGCTGCGAGGAACCGAAGAACTCGCGCACGGCGGCAGCCGCCGGCTTGGCGTTGATCAAATCCTGCGGCATCACCGTGTCGATCTCGATCGAGGACATACGTTCCTTGATCGCGCGCTCCATGCGCAGCAGGCCGACGCGGTACTGGTTTTCCATGAGCTCGCCGACCGAGCGCACGCGGCGATTGCCGAGATTGTCGATGTCGTCGATCTCACCCTTGCCGTCGCGCAGCTCGACGAGCGTGCGGACCACGGCCAGGATGTCATCCTTGCGCAGCACGCGCACGGTGTCCTCGGCCTTGAGCTCAAGGCGCATGTTCATCTTGACGCGGCCGACGGCCGACAGATCATAGCGCTCGCTGTCGAAGAACAGCGAGTTGAACATGGCTTCAGCGGTTTCGAGCGTCGGCGGCTCGCCGGGGCGCATGACACGGTAGATGTCGAACAATGCGTCCTGACGGCTCTCGTTCTTGTCGACGTTGAGCGTGTTGCGGATATAGGCGCCAACATTGACGTGGTCGATGTCGAGAACCTTGATCTCGTTTTCGCCCGTGCCGAGAAGCACTTTCAGCGTCTTTTCGTCGATCTCGTCGCCGGCTTCGAGGAAAATCTCGCCGGTGCCGTAGTTGACGATGTCCTCGGCGAGGTAGTTGCCGAGCAGATCCTCGTCGGTCGCCTTGATCGCCTTGAGACCCTTTTCACCAAGCGCCCTCGCCTGGCGGGCGGTGATCTTCTTGCCGGCTTCGACAACGATCTCGCCCGTATCGGCATCGACCAGGTCGCCGACAGCCTTCAGGCCGCGGAAGCGCTCGACGTTGAACGGAATGCGCCAATGGTCGCCGGCGCGCTTGTAGGTGATCTTGTTGTAGAAGGTCGACAGGATCTCTTCGCCGTCCATGCCGAGCGCCATCAGCAGCGACGTCACCGGAATCTTGCGGCGGCGATCGATGCGGGCGTGCACGACGTCCTTGGAATCGAACTCGATGTCGAGCCACGAACCGCGATAGGGGATGACGCGCGCGGCAAACAGAAGCTTGCCCGACGAGTGCGACTTGCCCTTGTCATGGTCGAAGAAGACGCCCGGCGAACGGTGCATCTGCGAGACGATGACGCGCTCGGTGCCGTTGACGATGAAGGTACCGTTCAAGGTCATGAGCGGCATGTCGCCCATGTAGACGTCCTGCTCCTTGATGTCCTTGATCGACTTCGCGCCGGTATCTTCGTCGATATCGAACACGATGAGGCGCAGCGTCACCTTCAGCGGCGCGGCGTAGGTCAGGTCGCGCTGACGGCATTCGTCAACGTCGAATTTCGGTCCTTCGAACTCATACTTCACGAATTCCAGCATCGAGGAGCCGGAGAAGTCCTGAATCGGGAAGACCGACTTGAAAACGGCTTGCAGTCCCTCATCCGGACGTCCGCCCTTGGGCTCCGCCACCATCAGGAACTGGTCATAAGATGCCTTCTGAACCTCGATCAGGTTCGGCATCTCCGCAACTTCCGGGATCTTTCCGAAGAACTTGCGTACGCGTCTGCGGCCATTGAAAGTCTGGGTCTGGGCCATCGTCGCTCCTTAGCTCTAAACTCGGGACGAACCTCGCCGCGGCTCGCCTTGCATTCTGGACCACCTTGGCGGCAGCCCTTTGTCTGTTTTCCCGCCACCTGGCGGCGGCTGGCTAGAACGGGAGAAAACCCGTTTCCTGAAGGCCGGCCCGCGGCCCTCAGGAAAGAGGTTCTCGTATGTCTCGCGTTACGCGGCCTCCCTTGGACACCAAGGAAGTGGCGGACGGCGCGAGGCCGTCCGCCGGTATTCAACGCTTACTTCAGTTCGACCTTGGCGCCGGCTGCTTCCAGCTGGGCCTTGAACTTGTCAGCGTCGGCCTTGGAAACGGCTTCCTTGACCGGCTTCGGAGCTGCTTCCACCAGGTCCTTGGCTTCCTTGAGGCCAAGACCGGTGATGGCGCGCACTTCCTTGATGACGTTGATCTTCTGAGCGCCTGCCTCGACGAGAACGACGTCGAACTCGGTCTTCTCTTCGACCGGAGCAGCAGCAGCAGCACCACCGCCAGCGGCGGCAACAGCCACCGGAGCAGCGGCGGAAACGCCCCACTTTTCTTCCAGAAGCTTCGACAGCTCGGCCGCCTCGAGGACGGTCAGCTTCGAAAGGTCGTCTACGATCTTTGCGAGATCAGCCATTGTAATGTTCCTTCATAAGGTTCGAACGTGTGTATGTGATAGCGAGGAACGGCCTCATGCCGCCTCGTCCTTCCGGGCGTAAGCGCCGATGACGCGCGCGACCGAAGCCGCTGGCGCATTGACGATCTGGGCGATCCGGGTTGCCGGCGTGGCGATCATGCCAACCAGCCTGGCGCGCAGCTCGTCGAGCGACGGAAGTGTGGCGAGTGCCTTCACACCGTCGGCGTTGAGCGAGGTGGTGCCCATTGCGCCACCGAGAATGACAAGCTTGTCATTTCCCTTGGCGAAATCGGACGCGACCTTCGGCGCCGCAATCGGATCCTCCGAATAAGCAATCAGCGTCTGTCCCTTGAACAGATCGATGATCGATGCGGAGTCCGTGCCCTGAAGAGCGATTTTGGCGAGACGGTTCTTCGCGACTTTGACGGTACCACCGGCGGCGCGCATTTTCGACCGAAGGTCGTTCATTTGCGCGACGGTGATACCGGCGTAGTGGGCCACGACCACTGAACCTGCGTTCAAGAACGCACCGTTCAGGCCCGTGACGAGTTCGCGTTTTTCCGCTCTGTCCACTGCCTATCTCCAGTTGACCCCAATCCTGCTAACGGGAACATTCCCATTGACGAGGACCGGCGTCGGGTTGCCTTTGTCGGCCGGGCTATCCAGTAACGGATCTCCCGAACGACGCTCGAGGATCCTGCCCCCTTTCGCCACATCGACGGCCAGGCCGGAGATGCGCAGACAAAAGGCAAACACGGTTCGAACCTTTCATTGGAGCGGTCGCTCCGTTGTCCGGTCTTCACCCGTCTCATGCAGGCCCACATGAATTAAGGCCCTCCCCTTGGAACCAAGGCTTGGACCGCCCGCAATCTCGGACAGGATGTCCGGAAGCCTCGCGGCTTCCGGCACCGGGCCGCCAACCTGAGGTCGGAGGCCCGGGATTCTTTTACGGATCAGCCGCCTAGCGGCCGATCCAAATGGTCATATCAGGACGCAGCGAGCGTCGAGACGTCGAGCTTGAGGCCCGGGCCCATCGTCGAGGTGACAGACACCTTCTTGACGTAGTTGCCCTTGGCGCCAGCCGGCTTTGCCTTGGTCACCGCATCGGCGAAGGCGCGGATGTTTTCTTCCAGAGCCTTGACGTCGAACGAGACCTTGCCGACGCCGGCATGGACGATGCCAGCCTTTTCGACGCGGAACTCGACCGCACCGCCCTTGGACGCCTTGACGGCGGCGGCGACGTCGGTGGTGACGGTGCCGACCTTCGGGTTCGGCATCATGCCGCGCGGGCCGAGCACTTTACCCAGACGGCCTACGAGCGGCATCATGTCCGGCGTGGCGATGCAGCGATCGAAATCGATCGTGCCCTTCTGGACGATGTCGACCAGATCCTCGGCACCAACGATGTCGGCGCCGGCGGCACGCGCTTCGTCAGCCTTGTCGCCGCGCGCGAACACAGCGACGCGGACCGAGCGGCCGGTGCCGTTCGGCAGGTTGACCACGCCGCGGACCATCTGGTCGGCATGGCGCGGGTCGACGCCGAGGTTCATGGCGACTTCGATGGTCTCGTCGAACTTGACCGAGGAACGATCCTTGAGCAGCTTCAGAGCATCGCCCAGGGCATAGGCCTTGTTGGGATCGATGCCTTCGCGGGTCTTCGATACACGCTTTGCAATCTTTGCCATGATCTTAGCCCACCACTTCCAGACCCATCGAGCGGGCGGAGCCCTCGACCATACGCATGGCCGCTTCGACGTCGTTTGCGTTCAGATCCTTCATCTTGGCGGTGGCGATCTCGCGGACCTTGTCGCGCGAAACGGTGCCAGCCTTGACCTTGCCCGGCTCCTTGGAACCAGCTGTCAGGTTCGCCGCCTTCTTGAGGAAGTAGCTCACCGGGGCCGTCTTCATGACGAAGGTGAACGACTTATCCTGATAGTAGGTGATGACGACGGGAACCGGAGAACCCTTTTCCATTTCCTGGGTCTGCGCGTTGAACGCCTTGCAGAATTCCATGATGTTTATGCCACGCTGACCAAGCGCCGGGCCGATCGGCGGAGACGGCGTTGCCGATCCCGCTTTGACCTGGAGCTTGAGCTGGCCTGCAATTTTCTTAGCCATCTCTTTTCCTGCCTTTTCTCATGCCGGCATTGCCGGCGGTTGCAGTCTGGTGGTTCGATCCATGCGGCCGGCTAAGCCGCACTCGTCTCCCACCGTACTCAGAGCCGCGCGATCTCCGCGCCGCCCTTCCCTGCCGCACAGGGCGGCAGGATTTCGGATCAGCCCTTTTCGACCTGTCCGAATTCCAGATCGACCGGCACGGCGCGCCCGAAGATCGAAACTTCCACCTTGAGCCGCGCACGCTCCTCGTCCACTTCCTGGACGAAACCGTTGAACGACGCGAAAGGACCATCCGACACGCGGATCGCCTCGCCGATCTCGAAAGTGACCGAGGGCTTCGGCCGCTCGACACCTTCCTGCACCTGGTTCAGGATGCGCTGGGCCTCGGCTTCGGTGATCGGCACCGGCTTCGAGTCGCCCAGGAACCCCGTTACCTTCGGCGTGTTCTTCACGAGCGAGAACACGGCATCGGTCAGGTTGGCCTTCAGGAGCACGTAGCCCGGGAAGAATTTGCGCTCGGCATCGACCTTGCGGCCACGGCGAACTTCGACGACCTTCTCGGTCGGCACGACGATCTGATGGATATCGGCGGACAGACCCTTCTGCTTGGCCTTGTTCTCGATATCCTCGGCGACCTTTTTTTCAAAGTTCGAATAGGCGTGGACGATGTACCACCGCGCGGTCATTTCAAGATTTCTCCGTAATCGCCGGACTTAGCGTCCGATGCCAAGAAGCTGCTCGACCGCAAGGCCCATGAGCTGATCAGCGGTGAAGAAAAAGACCATCGCGATCACAGCGAAAGCCAGAACCATCACCGTCGAGATCATCGTTTCGCGACGCGACGGCCAAGTCACCTTGGCGGTCTCCGCGCGAACCTGCTGGAGAAAGACGAAAGGATTTGTGGTTTTCGAAGCCATATGCCGCTCTGTCTTCAAGACCCGTTGGCCGGGTCCCCTGGATGATCCCGCTGGCCGGGACGTGCCGCCTAGGCTCACTCTCGCGCCGAATCAGCGCAATCATTTCGCCCATGCAAATCAGACGCGTAAAGCCGGCTTCCCAGCTCCACGCGTCGCGTGTCTGTTTCGTCTACATAAAACCGATTCTTGATCCACGCAAGTGGCAAGTGCCCGCTTTATGACCAAACGCCGCCTCGGAACCATCCAGTCGTTCCGTCCCGGCTATGGCGCCCTTATGCCCCAATCGCCCTAATATGGCAAGCGCGTCGCCAATTTTCAAAGGCAGGACTGCAAAAGAGCGTATTTCGTTCACTTCGCCATTTCTAGAAATGGCACGGGCAGCAGGGCTCGAACCTACGACCTGCGGTTTTGGAGACCGCCGCTCTACCAACTGAGCTATGCCCGTATCGTGCGCAACTCGGCGCAGCAGGCGCTTCCTAAAAGCTTCCGCACGCTCTGTAAAGAGCGGTTTGCATGCAAACGCACCTTCACACCCTGTGCCAGAAGCCGGGATAGGTGACGACCAGTCCGTCCCGGTCGATTTCGAGTTCGCGCTTGAAGTCGCTGGCGCGCGATTCATAGAGGTATCGCCTGCCCTCTTCGAGACATGTGTAGCGTTGTGGATAGCTCACGACAGTGAGCGCCGGCAACTCGATGAAAGCCGTAATGACCTCGGCACTCTGGCCGGTCGCCAACCGCAATCGCCTGATCGGCAGAGTGTTGGTGAACGGCGTGACGGTAAGATCAGGGTCCAGAATGCCGTCAAGTTCGGGCATCGGCATGCCGTTCCTGGTCCAGCGGCCATCGCCGTCCGAAGCAAGAACCAGCCTTTCGCCAGTGCCGATCATATCGACCTCGACGCTCCTGGCACACCAACCAGCGTCGCAGACGATACGGTAGCGAACCGCGAACGGATCCTCGCCGGAACAGATGACCGCCGCTTCCGCCAAAATCTCCCCTGAACGCCGCCGCAGGGCCAGATGTTCGAGACCAGGCCCATCCCATTCGCGCCAACGGACGATCCGCGACTCGTCGGACGTCACTCTTCCAGAGCCTTTGGTGGAAGCACACCATCACCACCCGGCGGTGTGTATGGACCGCCCGGCACGCCCCAGCCCCAGGCCGGCATCGGTTCCGTCTCTGGATTGCAGGTCTCGCCAAGATTGGAATTCATCTTGGCCAGCCGCGATCCCCATTCGACATAGCCCATGAAAGCCGAGCGGAATTCCGGATCATCCGGCAGGCCGACTGTGTCCGCGGCATCGGCCAGGAGATTGATCCAGCGGCGGCGCTGTTCCTCGGTCAGATGCTTGCCCAAATGGTGCATCACCATCTCGCGATGGCCGCCAAATTGTTCGCTGTAAGTCTTCGGTCCGCCAAAGACCTCGCCGACGAAAGCCGCGACATGGGCCGGATGATCCGGCGACATGGTTTTGAACACCGGTCCAACGATCGGGTCCTGCGCAACCTTGTCGTAGAAGGTTTGCGTCAAGCGGTTCAACGCTTCGATGCCGCCGGCCCATTCGTAGAGAGTTGGAACATCCTTGCTCATCACCGATCCTCAAGCCTCGACAGGCATGAAAGATACGGCAAGGCCTGGCGGCGCTCAACCTCCCAGCATGGCCAGGGCGGGAACCGCTACAGCTTCGCAGGCGTGTCCACCTGTGCATTCGTGGATGGCAGAGCCCGACAATTATCGGGTTTCGGCGATGATTTGCATATCATGGCTCCGGTCAGTGCGCTGACTGATTGAGGCCCGGTCGTCAGCCTGAAATTCAGCATCGTATCAGCACTGAGCTGGACATAATGCACCGAGAGCGCCGATTGCATCAAAAGGGAAAAACCTGACCCGATGTCCATCTCGCCGAGATAGTCGCTGGTTTTTTGCTCGAACGCCAGGAAATGCACAGACAAGCGAGCACCGTCGCCGACGACGCGTCCAACGCCACCGGCGAACAGGATCGGACAGGCCGCATCGCACTGCCCGCCTGCATCGGTCGCAATGCCGGCATAGACACCATTTTTGGGAGTGCATCCGACATTTTGCGGAGCACATCCGACAAAGGTCGTTCGCGCTACCGCCACGTCAAGCTTGTGTTCACGGATCAATCTTCCGACGGCCATGGCGCCGAGCACGTCGCCACCCAGTGAACTGACAACCAACGGCAACCTTCGACTTCCAATTGTCTCAAACAGCTGACGCAGCCTCTTCGGCGTCTCGGATGTAATCACGCCTTGAGCGGAAATCCATTCGGGGCAATCAGGATTGCAGACCGGATCGCCGCCGCGAACAAGCACAAAGCGCATGTCTTCAGGGGCCTTCGCAACCTCCGGCTCAAGCGCGGCCGCAGCGGCGGGCTCTGCCACCGGTGCTTTTGTTGCAGGCATGACCACTTGCCGGCAATTCGAGGCCAAAGGGTCAACCATGCACAGGCTTGCGCTGGTCAACAGGTCTACAGCATCCGTGCCAGTAACCAGCTTCATCGTCAGCATGTCGTCGAGGGCGACCTGGTGGATTTCGCTGGCTGGCGTTGCCTTCATCGTCGCCAGCATGTCCGCGCCTATACCCATCCCCGTCAGATAGGTGGAGAGCCTTCTCTCAACCGCCTTGCTCATCTCATAGGTCTTGTAGCTGCCAGCCTCCGTGCGGCCGACGACCTTGGTGCCGATAACCTTCTTCCTGCCGTTCACAATTCTATAGGTGGTGCGGTAACTTATCTGTTCGCGCCGGTATGTGGTGGTTATCTGGTGAACACCTAGAAAAGCCCAGCTGCCGACGAGACGGCGCACGCCTCCGGCAAACATCAGCGGACAAGCGGAACTACACATGGTGCCACCGTCAAAGGCAATGCCGAAATAGGCGGCGCCCTTGCCGTCATTGACCCGGCAATCCTTCATCCCCGGCCAACAACCGGAAAACCTGGTCGCGCCGACGGCGATGTCGAGCTTGTTCTTGCGGATTATTCGGCCAAGCTGAAGCGCCGCGTCGACATTGCCGCCGGGGGAATTGACGACGATCGGCAGTTTCCGGGGGAGCGCTTTCAACGTACGCCTGAGCAGAGCTGGCGTCCCGGCCTCAATGGTGCCTTCGGCGGATATCCATTCCGGACAGTTGGGCTCGCAGCCCGACGCGTTGCTGCGCACGACGACGAACCGCATCTGCGAACTATCGTTGGACCATATCTTCGGATCGGATATTTTCGGGAAGATGTCCTCAGCCTTCGCGGCGAAGACTGCCATCACCATCGCTACAACCGGTGCCAGGCGAGCCAGCCCGCGCCACCAACTTGCCATACTTCCTGAGCGGCTTCCCGGAACCACGCTTGGCAAGAGCCCCCTTTATGCAACCCATAATAATTGCGGCGACGGCGCTTGCAATACTCGTCCCGCAGGGTAGCGGAAATGAAAAGGGCGGCCCGAAGACCGCCCTCCCATCGAATTCCGGCAAATGCCGGCCTCGATTATTCCTTGATCGTCACGACGATGCCGGCACCGACGGTGCGGCCGCCTTCACGGATAGCGAAGCGCAGCTTCTCTTCCATGGCGATCGGCACGATCAGCTCGACATCGACCGTGATGTTGTCGCCAGGCATCACCATCTCGGTGCCTTCCGGCAGCGACACGATGCCCGTCACGTCCGTCGTGCGGAAATAGAACTGCGGACGGTAGTTGGTGAAGAACGGCGTGTGACGGCCACCTTCGTCCTTGGTCAGGATGTAGGCTTCGGCAACGAACTTCTTGTGCGGCTTCACGGTGCCCGGCTTGGCCAGAACCTGGCCGCGCTCAACGCCTTCACGGTCAACGCCGCGCAGCAGCGCGCCGATGTTGTCGCCAGCCTGGCCCTGATCGAGCAGCTTGCGGAACATTTCAACGCCCGTGCAGGTCGTCTTGGTCGTCGGACGGATGCCGATGATCTCGAGTTCCTCGCCAACCTTGACGATGCCACGCTCGACGCGGCCGGTGACAACCGTGCCACGGCCCGAGATCGAGAACACGTCTTCGATCGGCATCAGGAACGGCTTGTCGAGCGGACGAACCGGCGTCGGGATGTAGGCGTCAACCGCTGCCATCAGCTCGCGGATCGCGTCTTCACCGATCTTCTTGTCGGAATCTTCCAGCGCGGCCAAAGCCGAACCCTTGACGATCGGAATGTCGTCGCCGGGGAATTCGTTCTTCGAAAGAAGCTCGCGAACCTCGAGCTCGACCAGTTCGAGCAACTCGGCATCGTCAACCTGGTCGACCTTGTTCAGGAACACCACGATCGAAGGAACGCCAACCTGACGCGCCAGAAGGATGTGCTCGCGGGTCTGCGGCATCGGGCCGTCAGCCGCCGACACAACCAGGATCGCGCCGTCCATCTGCGCCGCACCGGTGATCATGTTCTTCACATAGTCGGCGTGGCCGGGGCAATCGACGTGGGCATAGTGGCGGGCTGCCGTCTCATACTCAACGTGCGCCGTCGAGATCGTGATGCCGCGTGCCTTTTCCTCAGGCGCCGCATCAATCTGGTCGTAGCGCTTGTATTCGCCAAAATACTTCGTGATCGCTGCCGTCAGCGACGTCTTGCCATGATCGACGTGGCCAATCGTGCCAATGTTCACATGAGGCTTGTTACGCTCGAATTTACCTTTTGCCATAGTCTCTTTCCTTGGACGGCCTGGACCTTCAGTTCAGTCGAATGCGGGGCGATTACCGACAAAGGCCAAAAAACACAAGCGTCTTTTGGCCGGGCGCCGTCTCACTCGGTCTGAACCCGGTATCCGATTTCGGGGATGTGACGCGGATATAGGTATGGATAAGCGGAAATGAAATGGGCGAAGATCCGGCCCGCGACCGCCGGTACATGGCGTCCGCGACCGGAATACTGCTTGTCCCCCGCAGAATTTCACGAGCCGCCCAAGCGCCCATTGCCGCTGCTGCAAAGCTCTGATTTCCTGAACGAATGCATTTCATCCCGCCTGCCATTCGCGGCCCCCTGTTCATGATCGTTTCCACGGGGTCTTACCTCGTCAACGATACGATGATGAAGCTCGCGACATCAGGACTGCCATCCTATGAGGTGCTGTTTCTGCGCGGGGTGGCGGCAACGCTCTGGGGCTTTCCGCTGTTGTTCGCACTCGGCTACCGCAAACAGATCCCGCTGATCCTGGACAAGCGCGTCCTGAGCCGGAACCTGCTGGAACTGGCGGCAATCCTTTGCTACGTGGTCGCGCTCGCCAACATGCAGATCGCTGATTCAACCGCGCTCGGACAGATCACGCCGTTGCTGATGCTGGTCGGCTCCTCGCTGCTGTTCGGCGAACGGATCGGCGCGCAGCGCATGGCGCTCATCGGGCTCGGCTTCATCGGCGCGCTGATGGTGGCGCAACCGACCATGCAAGGCATTTCGATCTACGCCTTGCTGGCGCTCGGCAACGCGGCACTTGCCGCCGCGCGCGACCTTGCCGGCAGGCGGGTCTCGGCCGAGGTCCCGGGAATGATCGTTGCGATTTCGGCGGTCGTGGTCGTGCTGGTGGGCGCCGGTGCCGCGCATCTCATTTCGGAACGCTGGGTCATGCCCGAGGCACGCCATCTGCTGCTGATGGCCGGCGCCGGGTTTTTCCTGATCTTCGGCCACTTCTTCATCTTCATGGCCTATCGCGTCGGGCCAACCAGCGCGGTGGCGCCATTCTACTATTGCTTCACCGTGTGGGCGGTCATTTCGGGGCTGCTTGTGTTCGGGCAATTCCCCAATACGCTGGCTATCTGCGGCATCCTGCTGGTGGTTGCCAGCGGGCTGACCATCGTGTCGCTCGATGAGCGGAAGCGGCGGTTGACCGTCATAGCGTAATCCAAATCGGGCGCGGGCATCCGCAACTTGCTTGTCGATGTTACCCTCGGAAACGCTGAGTTACGCCGCGAACGCTTTTGTCTATTGTCTATGCTGTATGTGAACCACCTGCGGCTTCGGAAAAGCCGAAGCCGCATCTTTCACCGCCGGAATGCCCGGAAAGCGGCAGGCTGCCCGCTAGCCGGCTCTTAAAGCGTCCGGTTGCCGGTGAATTGGTGGTAGGCCCAAAGGACAACCACGGCGCCGACGACAGCGACGATCAGGCTGTAAATGTTCAGTCCGGTGACGCCTGATGCGCCAAAGGCGCTGAAGATCAGGCCGCCGACGATCGCGCCAACGATGCCAAGCACGATATCCATGATCATGCCCTGGCCGGTCTTGTTAACGATCTTGCTGCCCAGGAAGCCGGCGATGACGCCGAGAATGATCCAGCTGATGATACCCATTTATCCTCTCCATTGCCCCCCGCCCAATCATGCTCACAGCAGCGGCCAAAGCTCAAGCCGGGCTGAATTTCCGCGGCCAGCTTGAAATCGCGCCTGAAAGGGCCATTGTTGAAGCGGGGGTAACGTTGACATGGAGATCCACAATGGGACTGTTTGACAACGCCGTTCCCGGCGGCAACATCGCCAAACCTCTGATGATCGCCCTCGGCGCGCTGTTGGTTGGGAAGATGCTGAGCGGCAAAAGCGCCGAGCAGCCAGACCAACCTCAAAGCCCGGCTCCGACCGGAACGACATCCGCCGACGGCGGTCTGCTTGGCGGACTGGGCGGCCTGCTCGACAAGCTCAAGGATGCCGGCCACGGCAATGTCGCCGATTCCTGGGTCGGCACCGGACAGAACCAGCCCATCAACGCCAACGACCTCGGCAGCGCGCTGGGGCCGCAAGTCATCCGCGAGATCGCACAAAGGACGGGCATGGACGAGCAGGAACTGCTCAAGCAATTGTCCACCGCCCTACCGGGCGTGATCGACAAGCTGACGCCAAACGGACAGGTGCCACAGCCGCATCAGGTGGCGTCGGCGTTCAACAGCTAGGAGCCCCGCCCTTCAGACAGGCACCGCGCGTCCGCCAGGGCGCGCGGAAGAGCGCTCGTGCATCTTTGGTGATCTGGGATTGTTTGGAGCGGGTAGCGGGAATCGAACCCGCATATTCAGCTTGGAAGGCTGCTGCTCTACCACTGAGCTATACCCGCATGCAGGGATTCAGACCTATCCGAAAACCGCTGCACACTTTTCGGTCGATGCTCGTCGTTTCAGGGCTTCCGGGCCGGCAGTGGTGGAGAGGGTTGGATTTGAACCAACGTAGGCATAGCCAACGGATTTACAGTCCGTCCCCTTTAACCACTCGGGCACCTCTCCAGTCTGCCGCCGGAGCCATGCAACGAAGCATCGTCGCGTTACGACCGCCTCAGCAGCCTCCCGCGAAGCGCCTTATGGCGGCACCGTCCAAAACTGTCAACCGCAAGAATCCGGCAAAACACGCTGAATTTCATCCGCTGTCCGGCGGGCCGCTCAACCCGGCAGTATCCACAGCCGTGTGACATGGTTATAGAAGCCAGCCATGAGCAACGACAGCAAATCCAACACCCCTAAAGATACCCACTACGCCAAGCTGCGCCGCGCCTTTCGCGACGAGAAGAGCGGCGGCGCACCGGCGTTCAAGCCGCGCCAGCCGGTGGCAGCAGGCGAGAACGCGGCGGACGGCCTAGTGCGGCTCTATGGGCTGCATACGGTACGCGCCGCACTCGACAACCCGCGCCGCAAGATCAGGAAGATGCTGGTGACGCGCAATGCCCTGGAGCGCCTGGCCATCGCCGATCTCGCCGCCCTGCCCTTCAAGACCGAACTGGTCGAGCCCCGGGACATCGACCGGGTCACCGGTTCGGATGCGGTGCATCAGGGCGTGCTGATCGAGGCCGAACCGCTGAAGCCCAAGCGGCTGGATGCGCTCGGCGATACGAAACTGGTGCTGGTGCTTGACCAAGTCACCGACCCGCACAATGTCGGCGCCATCCTGCGTTCGGCGGTCGCCTTCGGCGCCGGCGCGCTGATCACCACGGCGCGCCACAGCCCGCAAGAATCCGGCGTTCTGGCGAAATCGGCTTCCGGCGCGCTGGAACATATCGACCAGATCGAGGTGAAGAACCTCGCCGATGCGCTTGGGCAATTGCACGAGGCCGGTTTCCAGACCATCGGCCTTGATTCGGACGGGCCGGCGGAACTTGAAACAAGTTTTGGCGGCGACAAGATCGCCCTGGTGCTGGGCGCCGAGGGCAAGGGTCTGCGCCAGAAGACCCAGGAAACGGTGACGACACTAGCGCGCCTCGATATGCCCGGCGCCATTCGCTCGCTCAACGTATCGAACGCGGCCGCGATCAGCCTCTATGCGGCGCGGGCATTTTTGAAGCAACGCAGCTAGGTCGGGACTATCAGGCCCGTTGCAGGCAGAATAATCGAACGAGAAACGGGTTCCCGCGTTTAAACGCAGGAACCCGCTCTTCGACAGGAAAGGTTGACGACGTGGGAACGTTGCGCCGCCTTGTCCTGGCCTATGCTGCCTTGCCCTTGATATCAGCGGCTTCGCCGCCGACTTCGAAATTGGCCATCCGCTCCAGCGCCCTCACAAGCGCCGAGTGATCCTCCTTCGCGCCGCCATTGGCTGCGCAGGAATTGAACAGTTGCTGGGTGGTCGAGGTGTTGGGCAGCGATACGCCCAGCGCCTTTGCCCCTTCCAGCGCCAGATTGAGATCCTTCTGGTGCAGTTCGATGCGGAAGCCCGGCGCGAAGGTGCGCTTGACCATGCGCTCTCCATGCACTTCTAGGATGCGCGATGCCGCCAGCCCGCCCATCAGCGCCTGCCGCACCTTGGCCGGATCAGCACCGGCTTTCGAAGCAAAAACAAGCGCTTCGGCGACGGCTTCAATGGTCAGCGCGACGACGATCTGGTTGGCGACCTTGGTGGTCTGGCCGACGCCGTTCGGGCCGACCAGCGTGATGTTCTTGCCCATCTTGTCGAAGACCGGCCTTGCCCGTTCGAAGGCGTTATCCTCACCGCCGACCATGATGGTCAGCGACGCCGCCTTGGCACCAACTTCGCCACCGGACACCGGTGCATCGAGGTAGTCGCAGCGAAGCGCGTTGACCTTGCCGGCAAAGACCTTGGTCTCGATTGGTGAGATCGAGCTCATGTCGATGACGAGCTTGCCCTTGGACAGGCCTTGGGCGACGCCGTTCTCGCCAAACAGCACGTCGGCGACCTGCGGTGTGTCAGGCACCATGATGATGATGATGTCGGCGGCTTTCGCTACCGCTGCATGGCCGGAGACCGTCTTCAGCCCTTTGGCGACAAGATCAGCGGACGGTTTCGAGCGGTGATCGCTGGTCGTTACCGTGTAGCCGGCATCCAGCAGGTGCCCCGCCATCGGCGCGCCCATGATGCCAAGGCCGATGAAGCCGATGGTTTCCATGTTTCTTCTCCGTATTTCTATCGGCAAAATTCCGCGGCTATGCCGCCGCACTTCCCTGGCCGGTCAATGCCTTGAACCAACCCAACCCCTGCTCCGTCCCGGCCTTCGGCTTGTACTCAGCCCCAACCCAGCCGGAATAACCAATCCGGTCGATATGATCGTAGAGGAAGGGGTAATTAATCTCGCCCGTCCCCGGTTCGTGACGACCGGGATTGTCCGCCAGCTGGATATGCGCGATGCGGCCGAGGTTTGCCTCGATGGTACGGGCGAGATCCCCCTCCATGATCTGCATGTGGTAGATGTCGTATTGCAGGAACAGGTTTTTCGAGCCGACCCGATCGATAAGCGACAACGCCTGGTTTGACGTGTTGAGGAAAAAGCCGGGGATGTCGCGCGTGTTGATCGGTTCGATCAGCAACCTAATGCCGGCCTGCCCCAGCTTTTCCGCCGCGAAAGCGAGGTTCTCCGCGAAGACGTTTTCCAACACGTCGCGCGCAACGCCTTGCGGTGCGATGCCGGCAAGGCAGTTCACCTGCTCACAGCCCAGCGCGTGCGCGTAGGTGATGGCCTTGGCTACACCTTGCCGGAATTCGTGAATGCGATCCGGCAAGACGGCTATGCCGCGTTCGCCTCTGGCCCAGTCACCCGGTGGGAGGTTGAACAGAACCTGCGACAGTCCGTTCTTCTTCAGCCGGGCCGCGACGACGTCAGGCGCATGGTCATAAGGGCCGATATATTCGACACCCTTGAAGCCGGCGCGGGCGGCGGCATCGAAGCGGTCGAGAAAATCATGCTCGCCAAAAAGCATCGAAAGATTGGCTGAAAACCGTGGCATAGCGGAACGTCCTTACAAAATGAATCAAGCGAGCCTGAATTAGTCCAGCATCACGATCGCCGTCGGCGCGTCTTCGTGACGTTCGGCAAGTTCCTCGAATTCGGTGATCTTGTCGATTTCCGTGCCCATGGAAATGTTGGTGACACGCTCGAGGATGAATTCGAGCACGACTGGAACCTGGAATTCCTCCATCAGGCGCTGCGCCTCCTTGAAGGCACCGGCGAATTCTTCCGGCTTGCGCACCCTCACCGCCTTGCAACCCATGGCTTCGGCAACGGCAACATGGTCGACGCCATAGCCGGCCTCGGGATCGCCGGCCCGGTTGACGTTCTCGAAGGCAAGGCTGACCTCGAAATCCATCGAGAAACCGCGCTGCGCCTGGCGGATCAGGCCAAGATAGGCATTGTTCACGACGACGTGGATGTAGGGCAGCTTGTGCTGCGCACCGACAGCCAGTTCCTCGATCATGAACTGGAAATCATAGTCGCCCGACAGGGCGACGATGGCACGGTGCGGGTCGGCGGCGCGGACGCCAAGCGCTGCCGGCAGCGTCCAGCCGAGCGGGCCGGCCTGGCCGCAATTGATCCAGTTGCGCGGCTTGTAGACATGCAGGAACTGCGCGCCGGCGATCTGCGACAGGCCGATGGTGGTGACGTAGGTGACGTCGCGGCCAAAGGCCTTGTTCATCTCCTCATAGACGCGCTGCGGCTTCAGCGGCACCTGGTCGAAATGCGTCTTGCGCTTCATCGTCTTCTTGCGCTGCAGGCATTCCTTTGCCCAACCCGACCAGTCGCGCAGCTTGCCTGACGTCTTCCACTCGGTGGCGACGTCGAGCAGGATCTTCAGTGCGGCACCCGCGTCGGAAACGACACCGAGGTCCGGCGCGAAGACACGGCCGATCTGCGTCGGCTCGATATCGACATGGATGAATTTCTTGCCCTTGGTGTAGACATCGACCGAGCCGGTGTGGCGGTTTGCCCAACGGTTGCCGATGCCGAAGACGAAGTCGGCCTCGATCATGGTGGCGTTGCCGTAGCGATGTGACGTCTGCAGGCCGCACATGCCGGCCATCAGACGGTGATCATCGGGGATCGCGCCCCAGCCCATCAGCGTGGGGATGACGGGAACACCAGTGATCTCGGCGAATTCGATGAGCAGATCCGAAGCGTCCGCGTTGATGATGCCGCCACCGGCGACGATCAGCGGCTTTTCAGCCGCGTTCAACATATGCAGCGCCTTCTCGGCCTGGGCGCGCGTCATTGCCGGCTTGAACGGCACCAGCGGCTCATAAGCGTCGATGTCGAACTCAATCTCGGCCAGTTGCACGTCGACCGGCAGGTCGATCAGGACGGGACCGGGCCGCGACGAGCGCATCAGGTGGAACGCCTTTTGCAACGCCATCGGCACCAGATAGGGCTCCATGACGGTGACCGCCCATTTGGCGACGGGTGCGGCGATCGCGGCGATATCGACGGCCTGGAAATCCTCCTTGTTCAGCCGGGCGCGCGGCGCCTGGCCCGTGATGCAGAGGATTGGAATGGAATCAGCGGCGGCCGAGTAGAGCCCGGTGATCATGTCGGTGCCCGCTGGGCCCGACGTGCCGATGCATAGGCCGATATTGCCAGCCTTGGTGCGAGTATAGCCTTCGGCCATGTGCGAGGCGCCCTCGACGTGGCGGGCAAGGACATGGCGGATGCTGCCACGCGCCTTCAATGCCGAGTAGAACGGGTTGATCGCCGCGCCCGGCACGCCGAAGGCGCACGAGATGCCTTCTTTTTCGAGAACGAGAACCGCAGCATCGACTGCGCGCATCCTGGCCATGTTCAGCTCCACGAGATGATTGTTGGATGGCTAAGGATGTCACCAGGTGGGCTATTTTTCAATTTTTTCAGAATATTTTTTCATTTCTAAAAAACAATGCCTGAGCATTGAAATTGCGTGCTTTTCTGTTTTCCAAGAATCTGGCGGCGAACAAATTGAAAAACTTTTTCATTGCGCCTTTGACGAAATGGAGGAGAATGAGTCCATGGACACAACCGAAAAACGTCAGCGTGGCCGTCCGCGCTCCTTCAATGGTCCCTCGGAGACATCCTCTGTGCAATCGCTGGACCGGGCGCTGCGTATCCTTGCCATTGTCGCCGAAGGCAGCGGCTTGTCGCTCAGCGAGATCGCCGCCAGTTCCGGCCTCGCCGCCTCCACCGCCTATCGCATGCTGACGACGCTCGAAAACCACGGCATGGTTGAGTTCGACAGTTCTGACCAGCTTTGGTCGATCGGCGTCGAGACCTATCGCATGGGTGCGGCGTTCCTGCGCCGCCGCAAGCTGGTCGATCGAGCCCGCGTCGTCATGCAGGAATTGATGGAGAAAACCGGCGAGACCGCCAATCTCGGTGTCGCCGAGGATGATTGCGTGGTTTTCGTCAGCCAGGTCGAGACGCACCAGGCCATCCGCGCCTTCTTCCAGCCGGGCACACGCAGCCCTTTCCATGCATCCGGCATCGGCAAGGCGGTGCTGGCCCATCTCGAGCCGGAGCGTGTCGGCGCCATCTTGCGCAAGGCCGGGCTGCAACGTTTTACCGACAAGACACTCTTTGAGATACCCGCCCTCGCCCATGATCTCGCGGCGATCAAGCAGCGCGGCTGGTCAGTGGACGATGAAGAGCGGCATCCTGGCATGCGGTGCGTGGCTGCTGCCATCTTCAACGAATTCGGCGAACCCATCGGTGGCGTTTCCGTATCCGGGCCGACGGTGCGGGTAACGCCGGAACGGCTGGCCGAGATCGGCCCCCTGGTGCGTGACGCCGCTGCCGATGTGACGAAAATGATCGGCGGGGTCGGCTCGCCATGATGCCGGTGGCGCGAATCTAACGATGCACGCAGGGCAAACCAGGTGAAAAACAGCTGAAAAAGGGGCGGTGGGGACGCCCCTCTTTCAGGTTGCTTGAAACGGTTCGCCTCCTCCTAGAGCCGGCAATAGTGGCGGTAGCCGTCGTGGCCGACATAGGTGTCGGAGTCGACATCGTAGCTCTGGTAGCGATCGTAGCAGCGGCGGACATGCCAGGAACCACCGCCCTCATACTGGTCGACATAGACCGTGCGCGGCTGCTGGGCGAGCATGCTGCCGAGGACGAAGCCACCGACGCCGGCGGCGATGCCGATACCAAGGTCGTGATTGTGGCTGTGGGCGGCCGAAGGCTGGACAGTGCCGACCAGCGCGGTGGCGGCAACGGTGGTGGCGATAAGGCCGGAAACGAGTGTGCGCGTGAACATGATGATGATCTCCTTGCTTCGTTGACCGAGGCGATCCATCCGCCTCTTGAAGATCAGTCGTTGCGGGCAAGAAAAAGGTTCGACATTTTTTCCGATTTTTTTCAGGGAGCTGGTTTTGACCCTCAAGGTCGCGGACCGATCCGCCTGCGCGGTCCCTCACACTGACGCACGCTCAGCCCCCCGCAACGCAAAAAGGGCGGCCGAAGCCGCCCTTTTGGGAGAATTGGGTCTCTCCATCAAAGGAAAATGATCACCTTGCCATGCTTGTGGTGATGATGATTGTGGTGCCACCACCAGTGATCTTTGTGGTGCCTGTGGTGGTGATGATGGTGGTGGTGCATGCCGTGAGCCGACGACGTGCCAGCGGTGCCGGCGAGTGCGCCGGTGACGACGAAAACGGCGATGAGGCCGGAAACGAGACTGCGCTTCATGATGATCTCCTGGATCCTTGATCGAGGCGACCCATTCGCCCCTGACCATCAGTCGGCGCGGCGCGGCAAAAGGTTCGAAGGCTCGAAGGATTTCCTCCAGTGGGAGCCCGCCACCTTCATCGCGGCTCGTTACTGGCTATCCACGACCAACTGTCCGACGGTCAACCCATGCCGGTGATGTGGCGGAGCCAGAAGGCTATTGCTATGAAACCGATGATGGTGGTGACGCCGGTCCAGTCGACGTTGGCGCTCTTCACGTCCTTGATGATTTTCACCAGGAGAAGCCACGCCACCAGGAGAATCGGAAGAATGATGACAAATCTGATCATGCGACACCCTCGCCCAATGCGATTGCACCCTCCAATCATATAGGGAGCACATTGGCCGTTTTCAGGATGCCCGCTGCCCGCACCCGCTGAGCCAAAAAAACAGACTTTTGTCTTTACTGGCGCGGCAAATATGGCTAACCGGTGCGCCAGTGCCCTTGTAGCTCAGCTGGTAGAGCAGCGGTTTTGTAAACCGAAGGTCGGCGGTTCGATTCCGTCCGGGGGCACCACCTTCCTTTCCCACAGCTTCTCATAGCATCCCACCACTCAACATAATCAACGAGTTAGCTTGTCTTAGCTGCTCATGCCGACCCGCCGCGTACCGTTGCAACGCATCGATTTTTGGGTAACGATCCGG
The DNA here is from genome assembly GCF_015500075.1 of Mesorhizobium sp. INR15. NCBI lineage: Bacteria > Pseudomonadati > Pseudomonadota > Alphaproteobacteria > Hyphomicrobiales > Phyllobacteriaceae > Mesorhizobium > Mesorhizobium sp. INR15. The sequence continues at coordinate 4,740,921 of NZ_CP045496.1, forward strand.
ATCGTTACCCATTACCCGGGAGGTCCGTTACCCATGTCGCTCTCCGATTTCGCATGCAAGAACAGCAAGCCCAAAGACAAACCGTATCGCCTCACTGACGGCGACGGGCTCTATCTCCTCGTCCAAAGAAGCGGCTCCAAACTTTGGCAATTGCGGTATCGCAGCCTGGAAAAGGAAAACATCCTCTCCTTTGGGAAATACCCATTGGTGTCGCTACTCGACGCGAGAGAGAAGCGCGACCAGGCCAAGAGGCTGCTTATCGCCGGTATTAACCCCTCCACAAAACGCAGGGAGGAGAAGATCACGGCTCTCACAGAAGCGCGCACAACCTTCGGCTTGATCTCCGAGGAATACGTCAAACGGATGGAGGAGCGAGGCGCCGCAGCGGCCACCGTCACCAAAACCAAGTGGCTCCTCGAAGACTTGGCCTGCCCGCTGGCCAAACGTCCAATCAAAGAGATCACCCCAGCGGAGATACTTCAACTTCTCCAGAAGATCGAAAGGAGCGGCCGACGGGAAACGGCGCGGCGTCTGCGCGGCGTGATCGGCAGTGTCTTCCGGTTGGCGATTGTCACCTGCGGGCCGAGGGCGACCCGACCCTGCCGCTTCGGGGCGCCCTCCAGCCGCCTAAAGCCAATGGTCGTGCCGCTATCACCGATGAAAAGAAATTCGGTCAGCTCCTCGTGGCGATAGATGAGTACGATGGCTGGCCGACCCTGAAAGCTGCTCTCCAGTTCCTCGCCCTTACCTGCGTCCGTCCCGGCGAGGTACGGGGGGCGACCCGCGCCGAATTCGACCAAGAAAAGGCTGTCTGGCACATACCAGCCGAGCGCATGAAGATGCGTGCCCCGCACGATGTGCCACTATCCAAGCAGGCGCTCCGGGTCCTGGGAGAAGTCTGGCCGCTTTCAGAGCGGGGCGGCCTAGTCTTTCCTTCGATCCGCTCGACCAAGCGTCCGCTTTCCGAGAACGCCATGAATGCCGCGCTACGGCGGATGGGCTACCGAAAAGACGAAGTAACCGCCCATGGCTTTCGGGTGACTGCCAGCACCATCCTCAACGCCCGCAACTACGATCCAGACGTCATTGAGGCGGTACTGGCGCACCAAGACAAGAACGCCATTCGGCGTACTTACAACCGCGCGACCTATTGGGAGCAACGCGTGACGCTGATGCACGGGTGGGGGGATTTGCTAGACGCGCTAAAAGCGCACCGTTAGTCTTGTACACACTCTACGGGAGTGCCGCTGTTTTTCGGTTTGGCGTGATCACCGCGGGTATAAGTAGTTAAGCTGTTCAGTTGGCAGCAACCTAGCGCTTCAGAATCGCGCCTGATCACCCCATCAAGCTGCCAAGCCCCATCCGCGCTCGCCGGGGCTGCGCAACCCTTGCCCGGGCGAACGCTGACCGTCGCGCATTATATAAGGGGGATCAGAATTGGACGCCGATCGAGGGTCAGTTTTGGAAGCCGTTTGACATGCCGTCGATTGGAATACGGCTGGGGAATTGATCAGTTTCGCGTTGGTGGAGGTGGCCGGCGCCATTAATGGAAGTTGCCTGAATCAGGCCGGCCAAGCGGTCCAGCATGTCCGCCGCAGAACTAAGCGAAACGAGTACAAAGAAATTGCGGCCAATTTATACGAATCCGTAATTTGCTGAACCGTTCCGGCTCGCCGTATCGTCGACGACGGCAGCGCAGACCCTGCTGTCCGATGGATTTACGCGATCCATCGCGGCCCCGCTGCCTACCCCCCCGAATACACCCGGCAGCGGGGCCTGAGCTTCGGCCCCTGGGCAAGGCCATAGTAGCCGTAAGGGCCAGCCATAGAAGGGCGCCATCCTTGACCGAAGCCATGTGGTCCGGAACCAGGTCCGGACCAAGTTCGGCGCGCTCGTTGACGACGGCCCACAGGGAGCTCTCTTCAATTCAAGTGAGGCCGTTTGGGTTGGGGAGGCCGCCGGCAAATATTTCAATCGGCCGGCAAAAGGGGCTCTAACGCAATTTTGCTAGTCACTACTGCTATGCAGCGCCAATGACCCGGGCCTGGAGAAGCGCCCTGCGGCAAATCCGCAGGGCGCCTCTCCAGGGCGCAAATCAATAGCAGTAATAGGCGTATTCGCAGTAGCCGTTCCAGTAGCAGTAGTACTGCCAGTAGCAGACGGCCTTGGAATTGGCCTTTGCCATGGTGCGGACGTCGGCGGCCACCTTGGTGATCAGCGCATCGCCCTGGGCAAGGCCCTCAGCCTTCTTGAGCACCGCTTCAACGTCGAAGTTGGCACCCTTGTCGCCTTGCTGGCCGTCGGCCAGAACGCGGCCGGGAACGCTCGCCACCATCTTGGCGGAGGTGACAAGAGCGAGTGGATCGCCCTTCGCTTCGCCATAGCTTTCGAGCGCCCGGGCGGTTTCCAGGATCTGGCGTCCTTCGGCTTGCTGGGCGGCCGAGATATCAGGCTTTTTGTCCTCTGCGAACGAAGCGCCTGATGTCAGGCTGGTTGCGGCCAGAAGGCCGGCAAGAAGCAGTTTCTTCATCATCGGTCAGTCCTCTGTTGTGTCCGTTTCACTACCGCCGGTTACCCATCAGTTTCGCCGGCGCCTCCTCAATCCAATCACGCCCCCCTTCGCGGCGAAACCAGCTTGCGGATCCTGCTAGCGCCGGTCTGGGCGGCGCCAATTCGTTCTGCCGTAGAGGCAGCGTCTATTTCGCCGTCACCGTGAACGGCCGGATATCGATGGACATGTCTTCCTCGATGCGCGGTGGTTTGCTCACCGAGCCTTGGGCCATGTCGTTCAGGCTGGTCGAGACCAGATTGCGCAGTTCGGCCATTTCTGGCGCGGTATCTTCGGTTCCGGGAACATCGCGAAGGCCCTCCTGCTCGAGATTGTCGAAGACAGTGTGTGCCTTGCCGAGGCCGGGCACCGCGACGAAGATCAGACGCTCGTCGCTGGCTAATGATGTATCAGGCTCGATCTGAGCGATGTCGGCGTTTTTCTCGTCGCCGGAAGCGAGCCGGTTGATGGTGCCGGCGGCTGGCCAAAGCGTCGTGATCGAAAAGTCCTGACCGACCAGCAGCACAGTGACATCGACCGGCTTGGGGCCCGTATTGCGCATCGTTATCGATATGATGTCGCAATTGCCGAGTTGCGGGGCGGCGCCGGCCTCGACCGGCGGTTCGTACCTTGAACGGTCATCGGAACATTGTTTGTCGGTCACCGCCTCTGGCTTCGCGCGGGCGATCAGCACACGCGCCTGAAGGCCGATCGCTTGTGCAGCCTCGCTGCCGGCAAGGCGTTGCAGCGCCAGCGCGCGCGCGATCCGGTTGATTGCCGCAGCCACGGTGGCGGTCGCGGCCTGCGGATTGCCGGGCAAGGACAGCCGTGGCGATGAACCTGGCCCGAGACGATCGATCTGGCCGCCGGTGGTTGAAAAAGCGAGTTTGCCGTCAACCAGGGCAACGGCGATATCGTAACCAGCCGACCGCATGGAAACGCGTTTTGACAACGTGTCGGATGCGACCGCCGAGCGAAGGGCGGCGATTGCGGCGGCGTAGTCTTGTCCATCCGCAGGATTTACCCGGATCGGCTCTGACAGCGTCACGGAGAGATCGACGCCCGGCTCAACGATTCGGGCGAAGCGGCCCTTCTTGAAGGCCGCGTCGTTGAGCGTCGCCGGGCATGAGCCGTTTTCCCCGGCCGGTTTGGCACAAGGCCAGGCGATTTGCGTGACGATGCTTTTCGTGGCTCCGGCATTCTCGACCAGCCCATAGGCAACCACCTGCGCCTCGGCCGCCGCTGCGTCCGCGTAAAGCGCGACAATAGTGCCGTCGTTGAGGCCGGCGAGTTGCCCGGCCTGAAGGTTCCCGGCGTAGATCGGCCATTGCCTGATCGGACGGGCCTTGCTCAACCGGAGCACCGGTTCATCGAGCAAATCACCCTCAAGATCCGGTGTCTGCGTAGCCATCAACGTATTGCGCTTGATGTCGGCCACCACGGCCTGATGCAGGGTGCGGTAGGTCAGGTCCGGTGTCAGGTTGAGCCGGCTCAGCATGGTGTAGGTGAAGACGCCGTAGCTCTCGCCGTCGGCCGCGCCAGGTGGGGTTTTCTCCAGCGCGGACTCGGTTGTCTGGGCAGCGTAAAAGAAGGCGGCTCGTCCGCGTCCCTTGGGCACTGCCTTGCGTTCGAGGAAAAGTGCTCGGGTCGCCGCCCCCTTGTCCTCGGGCACTCCGAGATCAACCGGATCGACGCCACGAGCCCGGGCGTCGTCGCCGGCAACATCGCGAAACCCGCTAGCGGAATGACACGCATCGATAATGCCGAAAAAGTCGGCGCCGTTGTCGAGGATGCGCTGGACGCGCCGCGCGAGTTCGTCATCGACGATGGCGCGGTCCACGCCTTCTCCATTCCAGCGGCCTATGTCGTAGGGCAGGAAAATCTGGTCGAGACCGCCCTCTTCGTCGCCGTTGGTGTCCGGCTGCTGCGACCCATGGCCGGAGAAATAGAAGATAACTAGATCGCCTTCGCGGGCGCTATCGGCCAGCTTGTCGAGGTCAGCAAGGATCGCCTGCCTGGTGCCAGGCCCAGGGGCCAATACGCCCTCGGTCAAATCCCTGACACCGTCGGCCAGAACGGTCACATCCGCGGCCGGCACACCGAGCCGGACCAGTGTGTTGGCGACTTCGCGGGCATCATTTTTAGGTCCGACGAGGTGAATGGCATCAGGAAGGTTAGGATAGCCGGATACGCCAACGACGAGCGCCCGGGTTTCGGCGTGCACAAGAGAGCAGCCGAGCAGAAAGGCTCCGGCAAATATGCAACACCACCCCAAGCGCACAGTCATGCCGCTCGCCCATCATTAGCACCAGCTTACATTCGCAAGCTGGTGCAGCCCATGTCCAGTCAAATCGGTAAATCGGGCGGCCTTATGTCGGTATAGGCGAAATCGGTGTATCTGTTTCCGGGGACGCGTTGCGAATATGCATTCAAGATTGACCACCGCGAGGGCTTGGCATATCGGGCTGATATCGCTGTGACTTCTGAGGGTTGACCGTGTCTGTTCGACAAAATCGGAGTGCAAACAATACAATAATGGTCTTTGCGATGAGGTTTCGTTTCAATGCGTATTCATACAGGCGTGGCCAATGCCGCACGAGGCGCCGGTGACCAGCACCGCCTTGCTGTCCAGATCGAACTCTGGTTTGAATTCTGTCATGCACCCCCCCCTGAAAACGCTTTGGCGAACACCGTCCCGTCGCGGCTTGAAAGCCAGCCGGCATCGGAAACAGCGCGCGGCATGAACCGCTCCCCATGACTTTCCAGGCGCCGGCCATCATGATGCCATCTCGTTGAGTATTTGTGCTTTGCGAGTTCCGGGGTGGCGATGCGGCTTGTGCGGTTGACAATCAAGAGTACGCGCATGGGCGTGGCCGTTGCTGCGGCACTCGTGCTGTGCCTGTGCGCGCTGGTTCCGGCTCAGGCTGAAGAGCCGAAGGCGCTGAAAGGCGTCGCGCTCGTCATCGGCGAACAGAATTACCTGCACCTCGGTAAGCTAACCAATCCCGGCAATGATGCGCGAGAAATCCAGAAGCTTTTGACCGATTTGGGTTTCGAGGCGAGGCTGGTCGCCGACCGCGACGCCAAAAAATTGATGCGCGAGCTTCAGCGCTTCACCGAAGATGCCGAAGGCGCCGATGTGGCGCTGCTCTATTACTCCGGACATGGCATCGAAGCTGGCGGCGAGAACTTCCTGGTTCCGGTGGACGCCTCTGTCGATGCGCTCGACGATGCGGAGGAAAAGCTGGTCCCGCTGTCGGGCATCGTCGATAAACTGAAAGCGACGGTGCCGGTGGCTATCGTGCTGCTCGACGCTTGTCGCTCGAATCCCTTCCCCACCGGGGCGTCCGTGCGACTGGAATCTGGCGGTTTACCGGTGGCGATGAACACAAGAGGGCTCGGCATGCCGCGCGGCGCGATGGCGCTGAGTTCCGCTTCGGCGACGGTCAAGAGCCTCGGCACGGTGCTGGGTTTTGCGGCCGAACCCGGCAAGGCGGCGCTGGATGGGCCGACGGGCGGCAACAGCCCCTATGCTGCGGCCCTGCTCAAACATCTGTCCGCCATGCAAGGCGACGAGTTCGGCACCGTGCTGCGGCTGGTTGCCGAAGAGGTCTACCTCAAGACCGGCGGCAAGCAGCAGCCCTGGGTCAACGAGAGCCTCAGGAGCATGCTCTATTTTGGCATGCCCGTCGAAGGGCCGAAAGGCGTCGACGGTGAAATCCTGACGGAGCGGCGAAAACTGCTGCTTACCATCTCCACGCTGCCGAGCGGCGAACGCCAGCAAGTCGAGACGGCGGCGGCCGACAGTGGCGTACCGATGGACGCGCTCTACGGCATGCTGCGGGCGCTGGGCAGCGATGTTCCCGACGATCCGGCCAAGCTCGGCCAGTTGTTGCAAACGCAAGCCGAGAAAGTGAAGGCGCTGATGGCTGAGCGCCAGGCGCTGAAAACCACCGATCCTGAGATCGTTCGCCTCTCGGGCCTGGCCGACAAGGCGGTCTCGGAGGGCGCCCTGGAGACCGCGATCAAATTACACGAGGAAGCCAAGGCGCGCGTGGCTTCGCTCGAGGGCGATGTCGGTAACGCCGAAGCCGATGTGAAGGCGCGCCGCATCGAATTCGCCGAAGTCTATGGCAAGAGTGCCGCCGCCTATCAGCTTTCCTTCGACTATCTGACGGCGGCCGCCGACTACGAGAAGGCGTTCCAGCAGGTCGAACGCTGGGATGACGGGCTTGCCTTCTCCTACCTCAACAGCGAGGCGCTGTCGCTTTATCGCCATGGCTACTTCAAGGGTGACAATGCGGCGCTGCAGCGCGCCATCGATACCTACCATCGGGCATTGCGCTTCGCCTCTAGGGATGATGATGGCGAAGACTGGGCGCTGGCGCAAAACAATCTCGGCGTCGCCTTGCTCGAACTCGGCGAACGCGAGCGTGGCACGGGCCGCATCGAAGAGGCATTGGCCGCGCAGCGCGCAGCGCTCGAATTCTATTCGCGCGAAAAATATCCCGATGATTGGGCGCTGACCCAGATGGACATCGGCAACATCTTGTCCACGTTGGGTGTCCGCGACGGCGACTCAGACAAGCTGGTGGCGGCAATCGCGGCTTACACGCTCTCCTTACAGGAACGCACGCGGAACCGCGATCCGATCCATTGGGCTCGCACCCAGCAGAATATCGGTACAACATTTTCCCTCCTCGGAAACCGCAAAAACGATGCCGGGCTGTTGCGGCAATCGATCGGCGCCTATCGCAGTGCGCTGGAGGAGTTCACACGCGATCGCGAACCGCTGGAATGGGCGAACACCCAGACCAATCTTGGCGCTGCCCTACGCCTGCTCGGCGATCTGGAAAACAACGACAGGTATCTTGAGCAGGCGGCGGAAGCCTATCGCGGCGCGCTTGAGGAGCGCAGCCGGGAGAAAGTTCCGCTCGATTGGGCAACGACACAGAACAATCTCGGCAATACGCTGTCGGCGCTGGCCAAGCGCCGCAAGGATCGCGAGCTTTACCAACAGTCCTTCGTTGCCTACCGTGCGGCACTCGAGGAGCGCACACGCGAACGCGTGCCGCTCGACTGGGCCCAGACCGAGTACAATTTGGGCTTTGCATTGCAAGACTATGCCGACCTCGATGACGATGTCGCCGTGCTTCACCAATCGTTGGATGCATATTCCGCCGCTATGCAGGAATGGACCGAGGTACAGACCCCAAAGGATTGGGCTTCGACGCTCTTCAACATGGCCCTCGTCGACCGCAAACTGGCCGAAAGATCGGCCGACACCGCCTTGTTTCAGCGCTCCGCCGACGCGATGCGACAGACGCTGCGCTACTACAGCAGAGACAGGGTGCCGAGGGACTGGGCCAGCGCGCAGATCAATCTCGCCTATGTCTCGCTGATGGCCGGCCAGGCCAGATCCGACAATGCAATGCTTGAGCAAGCGCTTTCAGCCTACACGGCGGCAACGGAAGTCTACACTCCAGCTGACGATCCGGTTGATTGGTCAACCGCCAAGTTCAATTCCGGCATCATCCTGGAGAAGCTCGGGTCCGATTCCAACGCGACCAACCGCCTCATCCAGGGCGTCGTGTCCTACCGCCTCGCGCTCATCGTCTATGGCAAGGACAAGACCTCCGCCGACTGGGCCGCCACCAACAAGAATATCGGGCTGTTGCTCCAGACGATCGCCGACCGCGAGCGGAAGCCGGATCGCTGGGCCGAGGCGGCCAGCGCCTTTCGCGCTGCACTTTCAGGCTATCGCCGGGATAACGCGCCGGCGGACTGGGCCTCGATGCAGTTCAATATCGGCTATTGTCTGCAGCAGCTTGGCGACGCCACGTCCGATACATCTAGGGTCAGGACTCATTGATCCAGAAGATGAAGACAGCAGCGAAGGCGATTGCCGACAGGAAGGTATGAGCACATCGGTCGTATCTGGTGTGGATGCGCCGCCAGTCCTTGAGGCGTGCGAACAGGTTTTCGATCCTGTGGCGCTGGCGGTAGAGGACCGGATCGTAGGCGTGCTGGATGCGGTGGCTGGCATGCGGTGGAATGCAAGGCGTAATGCCGCGCTCGACGAGCGCCTGTCGGAAGGCGGCGGAACTGTAAGCTCGGTCGGCCAGCAGGGAGTTGGCTTGAGGCAAGGTTTCGATCACTGCGGCAGCGGTCTTGTGATCATTGGCCTGCCCTTCACTCAAATGCAGCAGCAATGGGCGTCCCTTGCCGTCGCAGACCACTTGCAACTTGGTAGTCAGTCCGCCTCGGCTGCGTCCGATACATCGGGGTAGAGCCCCTTTTTGAGCAGACTGGCGGCGGTGCGGTGCGCCTTCAGATGGGTGGCATCGATCATCAGATTGTCCGTCTTGCCGCCCCGCGCCGCCAGTTCGGCCAGGATGCGGTTGAACACACCCAGCCGGCTCCAGCGGATGAAGCGGTTGTAGATGGTCTTGTGCGGACCGTAACCGGCAGGAGCATCCCGCCAGCGAAGGCCATTGCGGATCACGAACAGGATGCCGCTCAGCACCCGGCGATCATCCACTCGCGGCACACCATGCGACAGAGGAAAATAGGGTTCGATCCGCCGCATCTGCTCCGGCGTCAACATCAGCAAATCACTCAAGCCAGCACCTCCTGCCACCTTGAATCATCGAATACTCTTCAATTCAACAAATTAATGGGTCCTGACCCTAGCTACAAGAAGGCCGTCGAGGCTTTCAACGCCTCGCTTGCTTTTGACCGTGCCGGCGATCCCAATGCCAACCTGTCGTCCTCGGAATTCAATCGCGGACTGCTTCTGCAAAAGCTTGCCGATGCCCAGGGTACGCCGCAACTGTGGGCAGATGCGGCCGACGCCTTTCGCCGCGCCCTTGCAGCCTATTCGCGGGATAAAGAGCCGCAGCAATGGGCGAGTACTCAATACAATCTCGGCGTAGCTCTGCACTCGCTCGGCGCGCATGACAAGAACCGCGCCGTCCTCGAACAGGCCGTGGCCGCCTACCGTTCGGCGGCGGAGCTGCAGGCCGCAGCGAAGCCCGCCGACGATTGGGCGCAGACGCAGCGCATGCTGGGCAATGCGCTGCTGAGCATCGGCGAGAATGATCCCGAGGCTATCTCCGTGTTGGCTGAAGCGATCACCGCATATCGCGCCGCATTGCACGTCTATACCAACACCGCCTTCCCGGACGATTTCGCCATAGCGCAAAACGGCGTCGGTTATGGCCTGACGATCATGGGGGAGCGACAACACAAGCTTGAACCGTTCACCGAGGCGGTCACTGCCTTGCGCCAGGCTGTCGCCGCCCAGCGAAATCTGCCATCGCAAACCAGTCTGCCCTACATCAATGATAGCCTGTGTCGCGCGCTTTCCGGCGTAGGCACCTATGGCCACGACAGGGCGGCCTTCAACGAAGCCGAAACGGTTTGCCAGACCGCGCTCGATGCCTTCATGGCGACAGGCAACGCGGAAAACGCGCAGGAAACGACACAGAACCTCGACAACGTTCGCAAGGGCAGGAATGCATTGCGGTGATGGTCCACATGCTTCACCTAAACTCTTTGTCCGAGCGCTTTCGCTGGCTCCTTGCATCGATGGTTATCATTGCGCAGATGGCTCTGTCGGTGCCTTTCAAACCTAGGCGCCTAAGTAACTGAAAGGCGTCGCGCTCATAATCGGCTAGTCCAAACACCAGCATGTCGGCAAACTGCCCAATCCCGAGAACGATGCCCGCGGCATCGCGGCAGTGTTCGACTGGCTCGGTTTTGAGACGATTGTCGCGACGCATCGGTAAAAGCCACCTCTCGAACTCGACAGGTTTCCGCCTTGAAGGCGAGCCGCAGCGGTTCACGGCAGACTGTGCCCGATCAAGCACACCGGGGTAGTACAAATTGGTAATAAGTTTACCTGTCATTGCCGTCGGCCACACAGGTCGTGATCCTCGGATATGCCACCACGACAGTGAGCAAAACCGCCAGCAGGAAGCGGAGCGGTGGCTCGCGACCCGGCAGATGCGAAGGCGCGCCTGTCGCCGCGCAATCACACGCGGAGCGGCGACCCCCAACATCGTGCAGTTGGCGAGCTCGATGAGGAATGTAGTCATCAGCGCAGCGACCGAGCATCAAAAGCGGGCAGGCATTCGGGTCAGCAATCGACAAGGCACGCTTCCGCAGAACGCCACAAGGCTCGCACAAGCGTTGAGAGCCAGAGTGAGACCGCACATGGTGCACTAGGTGTGAGCTCTCAGGGGGTTGTCCATTCGGACCTGACCGAGGAGACTGGAGTTACCAAGCTTCAGCACTCATCGGAGGGTCCGAATGAACATCCACAAGAATGCCCGTCTCACGCCGCTGCGTCGAGAGGAAATGGCGCTGTCGGTGATAGAAGGTCGTCTTTCCCAAGCCCATGCGGCGCGGACGTATGGTGTGTCGGCGAAGATCGCGGCGCGCTGGGTCGAGCGCTACAAGGCCGAGGGCCGGGCCGGCATGGTCGACCGCTCGTCGCGGCCTCATGTCATGCCGGGGATGACCGGACAGGCGGTGGCCGAGCGCATCATGGCATTGCGCCGCCGGCGGCTGACCGGCAAGCACATCGCCATGGAGGTTGGCGTCTCACCCGCCACCGTCAGCCGGGTGCTGAAGCGTGCCGGGCTGTCGCGGCTGAAGGACATTGAGCCGGCCGAACCGATCCGGCGCTACGAGCGCGAGCACCCCGGCGAGATGATCCACATCGACATCAAGAAGCTGGGCCGCTTCAGCCAGGTCGGGCACCGCATCACCGGCGATCCACAGAAGGGCAAGTCGCGCGGCGCCGGATGGGAATTCGTCCATGTCTGCATCGACGACGCCTCTCGCATCGCCTTCTCGCAGATCCTGCCCGACGAGAAGAAGGAAAGCGCCGTCGCCTTCCTCAAGGCGGCGTTGGCCTATTATGCAAGCCTCGGCGTCACCATTGCGCGCGTCATGACCGACAACGGCTCCTGCTATAGGTCGAAAGCCTTCGCCAAAGCCTGTCGCGATCTCGACCTTAAGCATGTCAGGACAAGGCCCTACACGCCCAAGACCAACGGCAAGGCCGAGCGCTTCATCCAGACCGCGCTAAGGGAATGGGCCTATGCCATCGCCTATCCGACCTCGCACCACCGCGCAGCCGAACTGCCGGTATGGCTCCACAGGTACAATTGGCATCGCCCGCACGGCAGCCTAAAGTCCAAAACACCGATCAGTCGCCTCGACAGAACCGAGGACAACCTATTGAGGCTCCACACCTAGGCGGCGTGGAGGCTGAACCGGCCGCAACCACCGCCTCACTGAAGGCTTGATGGCTTTGAAAAGCGCGGCAGATCCGAACCTCATCGTGGGCAAAGCGCCCATCGTGCGGGCCGGCGGGTCGATCGCGCACAGCTGCAGGCTTGCGCGCCATCTCGCTGAATGCCTGGGGAAATATCCGGCATTTCAACTGAAAGCGCCTGTTGCGCTGAACATCGTCTGTTTCGGCATACGCGGAGCGAGTGCTGAATTTGTCCGAAACCTGGTGTTGGATCTTCAGGAATCCGGTTCGGCCGCGCCTTCCTGGACAACCCTCCGGTCAAGTAACGTTTACGGCTGTGTCCCGTGACGCCTCTCGACTGACAAAGCTCAAGCTCGTGCCTAGCTACGGCTACCAGCCCCTGGCAACCTCGGATCATGATCTGGTGGCGGGGATTGAGCCGGACAGCCTGGTATTGACGCCGAGGCTGAACGACGGCCTTGACGCCTGGCGCGACAATTATGGTGAAATCGTACCAGAAGAACTGAACCTGTCGGCGGATTTCTGCCGGGCTCTCAATGACTGGAACTGGGACTATCAAACCTTTTTCAACGAAATCGATCCGACCGAGCCCCACTGCACCCCAGAGCACGAAGCCGCACATGAGGTCGAGGGCCTCGATTTGGCAGTGCGTCTGCAACACGAACGACCCGATTTGATGATCTTTGTGAAAGACGCCGGTGGCGATCTAAACGCAGTGAGATTTCTAAACAGAGACTGATCGACAGCGTTTCATGATTCATTTGGAGGAAAGACCATGACCAGACCATTCCGCGCTTCACCACTCGTTTTCGGCGGAGCCCTGTTTCACCTTGGATCGGAGCCTGTGAAAGCAGCTGCTTAAGCACCGTGCGCTTACGATGTGACCATCAGCTTTAGCCCAGAGGCCGTTGAAAAAATGAAGAGCCTCCATCGGGGGGTCTCGGTTGACGGAAGGCGTTCTCGACAGCGTCGGTGAGAAACACAAAGCGATTGTCAGTCTCGTCGTACATCCGGCCGATGTCCAGGATCGCAATGCTGGATCGTCCAGACTCGCATTTATTTATGATTTATTTTGACCGCTCCATTTCACCTTTCGCTTTACCCAGAATATCCATATCCCGAAGCCAATGACACCCAACCCCAGGGCGACACCGCTGATATCGTTGCGCGCATCACCATAGCGCCAAAGCTGGACGAGCAAGAGCGCGCCGATGCCAATCATCGTAAGGGGCAATGCGGGTGGGAATGCCGCGACGCGCGAATGGATGCTTTTCAAGTAGCCGCGTGGCGGCGTAACCGATGTACGGCCCCCAATCTCATCAAGAACCAACCGTGTCGACCGCCGCCAGGTCAATAGTACCCAAGGGAACGGCATCAGAAACACGATGGCTTGCTGCCACCTTGCGAACGAATGAGAGTATTCCACTTCTGCTATTAACAATCCTACGGCAGCCAGTATGATCCAGCACAACATCACCCGATTGCCCCTGCGCAAAATCGTGACGAAGTTCGTCACGTAACGATCGCGCTCCTGGGCGCTGAGTGGCAACCCGCCCAAGCTACTATCCCCGTAATAGACATACCCGTCCTGATACGTCTCAAAACGCGCTTCGAATTGCGCAATCCGATTGTCCGAAAGGGGGATATGGATCATTTTTGCTCCAATGTTCGCAGCGTTTTGGCGGTACCGTCCCACACCATCGGCGTCCTCGTGCACACTTTGACATCTTGCTCGACGCTATATCGTTCGCATGCGTCGGTCTTGTTTACGCGCGAAACGGATGCCGGCTTGGTGCCAAATGATAGCTCGAAGAATGATTGCTCAAGTTTGCGCCCGTCGCTGCAATGACTCGGGTAGAGGCATCGCCCGCAGTGGTAAAAAGCGTTTGAACAAGAGTATACGCATTCGCATTCGAGCAGTCTGGCAGTGTGATCACCCAATCGCGCACGCCGTCTCCATCGAAATCGAGAACCGAAACGGACAGATCGTCGCTTGTCACGAAGCTCTGACCAGCTGCCACGCATTGCTCCCTTGGCCTCTGGATTAGTGCAAGAATTGGGGCGGGAACCTGCGCCTGTGTTGTTCAGATCGGTTCAATGAGCCGCACAGTCGTATTCCCATCGAGCGTTGGCTCCTCGATCATTCGTCCGGCCGTGGCATCCCAGGCGAAGCTGGCGGGACATGCTTCAGCACCGAAGGTGCCACAATTGCTGCCATGAAAATCGAAGTCAAAGATGATCTTACCCGCTCTGCGGGAGATGCTCTGCTCGCGCACCATTCATTCCACACCCGCACCGGATGACCGTTTTTGGTTCCGCGCCAAAGTTCCAGGTCACAGCCGCCGGTTCCACACCAGGAAGTATGGATCACCTGTCGTGAACCACCATGTAGTCGGGAATATCATCACCATCCAAATCGGTAACGGTGATCGCTTGCTGTCCCGGGCAACGTTGTTAGGAAAGCTGACGTTCGCGCCTGCCCGGTTGCGCTGGAGCGCTGCGAGGGTTGCGCTGAGATGCCGGAGCAGTTCGCCGGGGTCGGCTTTCGAAAAACATCACCCCACGCTTGGCCCATGCCTCGCGTTTTGCGGCGTCTTTCGTCTCCGTGATTGCGACCAGCGCACCGGCCAGTTCGTCGGTGCCGAGTTGATCGGCGCCGGTGGCGATCACCAGATCACCGAGTTGTTGCTCTTTTCGCGTCTTGAGTTCTCGCGCCTTGTCCTCCAGCGCCTTCAATCCCGTATCTAAGTCCCTTGGTTTGCGCATGGCTGTCTCCATTAATTGTCGATGTGGCGATGATAGGCGAGCGTCCGCCGGAAGGCTTCAGGGTCGCCGAGACTGCCCGGGACGGGCTGGTCCATCCAGAGAATTTTTCGAGGGAGGGCGCGCTTATACGTCGTGCCGACGTGCGGTTTGACGTGCAAATGATCCTGTCGCGATGGCGATCTATCATCTTCACGTCAAGGTCATTGGCCGCAAGGCTGGGAGCAGTGCCGTGGCGTCGGCCGCCTACCGCTCGGCTTCGCGGTTGCGTGACGAGCGCATCGAACGCAGCCATGACTTCTCAGCCAAGCGCGGTGTTGTCCATTCCGAAGTGATGTTGCCGGAGAATGCACTGGGCGCCTGGAGCGAGCGCGAGCGGCTGTGGAACGATGTTGAGGCGTTCGAGGTGCGCAAGGATGCGCAGCTTGCCCGCGAGGTCGAGTTTTCGCTCCCGCATGAACTGAGCCAGGCGCAAGGCATCGAACTGGCGCGGGACTTTGTACAAGTCGAGTTTGTCAGCAAGGGCATGGTCGCCGATCTCAATGTGCATTGGGACAGGGCAGAGGATGGCAGCCCCAAACCGCATGCCCATGTCATGCTCACCATGCGGTCCGTGGACGAGAATGGTTTTGGGTCAAAGGTTCGCGACTGGAATGCTACCCAGATGGTCGAGCGCTGGCGCGAGCGATGGGCGGAACTTGCCAATGAGCGACTAGCCGAGCTCGACATCGACGCCCGCATCGATCATCGCAGTCTGGAAGAACAAGGCATTGCCCTGGAGCCGCAAACCCAGATTGGTGCACCAGCCCAACGCATTGAGGGTACGGGCATTGACGATGGCGGCATTGAATCAGATCGCGCCGAACTGCACCGCGAGATCGCGCGCAACAATGGTGCGAGGATCATCGCCGATCCATCCGTGGCGCTGGATGCCATCACGCATCAGCAATCGACCTTCACCGTCAAGGATATTGCGAAGTTCTCGCACCGCCACAGCGACGGAATGGAGCAGTTCAGCCCGGTCATGGCAGCCATCAGCAACGCGCCCGATCTGGTCGAACTCGGCAAGGACGGACGCGGCGAAGATCGGTTCACCACCCGGCAGATGATCGAGACCGAACAGCGCCTGCATCGCGCGGCAGAGCGCATGGCTGGCGAGGAGCGCCACGCGGTGAGTGACGCACAGCGCGAGGCAGCTTTGGCGTCCGCCAAGCAGCGCGGACTTGTTTTGTCAGGGGAGCAGAGCGATGCACTGGAACACATCACCGATGGGCACGGTCTTGGTGTCGTTGTCGGATTTGCCGGAACCGGCAAGAGCGCCATGCTGGGTGTTGCGCGCCAGGCATGGGCAGCCGCAGGCTACGAAGTTCGAGGCGCGGCACTCTCCGGCATCGCAGCCGAGAATCTGGAAAGCGGATCCAGCATCCCGTCGCGCACCATCGCCAGTATGGAACATGGCTGGGGACAGGGACGCGATCTGCTCACCGCGAGCGATGTCCTTGTGATCGATGAGGCCGGCATGGTCGGCACGCGCCAGTTGGAGCGCGTGCTCTCCCATGCCGCGGACGTTGGCGCAAAAGTCGTCCTTGTTGGAGATCCGCAGCAGTTGCAGGCAATCGAAGCCGGCGCTGCATTCCGCTCGCTTTATGAGCGTCATGGCGGCGTCGAAATTGGACAGGTGCGGCGGCAGCGCGAGGACTGGCAGCGGGACGCCACGCGTGATCTGGCGACCGGCAGAATCGGATTTGCGATCAGTGCTTATGACGACAAAGGCATGGTGCATCAGGCCGCGACGCGCGATGAGGCACGCAGCGATCTGGTCGAGCGCTGGGATCGCGACAGGCAGACGCAGCCACAGGCAAGCCGGATCATCCTCACCCACACAAACGACGAAGTGCGCGCGCTCAACAAGGAAGCACGCGAGCGCATGCGCGCTGCCGGCGATCTCGGCGAAGATGTTCAGGTGAATGTGGAACGAGGTGCAAGAACCTTCGCCATTGGCGACCGCGTCATGTTCCTGCGCAACGAGCGCGGGCTCAGCGTCAAGAACGGCACGCTTGGTGTGATCGAAGAGGTCAGCGTGCAAAGCATGGTCGTGCGCACCGACGACGGCAGGTCTGTGCGCTTTGACCTGAAAGACTATGCCCACATCGACCACGGCTATGCCGCGACCATTCACAAGGCGCAAGGCATGACCGTTGACCGGACCCATGTACTCGCGACGCCGGGCTTGGATGCGCACGGCAGCTATGTCGCCTTGTCGCGGCATCGAGACGGGATGGACCTGTATTACGGTGGCGATGACTTCGCGACCGGCGAACGCCTCGTCCGGACGCTGTCACGAGACCGCGCCAAGGACATGGCGTTGGATTACGAGCAGATCGATCCGGCGCGGATCTATGCCGAGCGGCGCGGCATCACCTTCGGCCAGCGCGTGGTCGAGATCGTGCGTCGGATCGTTCCGGAGAAGTTGCGCGACAGGATCGGCGGCCTGCTGGACGGGTTGCGCTCGCCCGCAGACGTCGAGCCCGGCCAGGACCGTGGCCGCAGGCCGGGAAGGGAAAATGGTGAAGGTCGAACCGGTGATGCCGGCCCTGCGCCTGGGAGAGAAATTTCCGCCAGGGGAGGGCAACGCGAAACGGACGCGCCGTTGGACTCGGAAGCGGCGTTGCGCAGGGCTCGCACGGCGGCGCTTGTTCGTCACGCGCGCGCGCTCGATGCTGTTATCCAAACCGGAAATGCGCACGGTCAGGTCACTCCCGAGCAGATGCGCGAATTGAGGGACGCCCGCGGCGCGTTCGAGAAGGTTCGGCCGCATGGTTGGCGCGATGCCGAAGCGGCCTACGCGAAAAATCCCGAGCTTGTCCGTGAGGCGGCGACCGGTCGGGTCAACCGCATCGTGCTCGCTCTCCAGCTTGAGACGGAAATCCGCACCGGACTGGATACCGACCCGGGCCGCCGCGCCGACCGTTTCGTGGAACGTTGGCAGAAGCTCGACCGCACGGGCCAGCATCAATACCAGACCGGCGACATGTCCGGCTACAAGTCGACGCGTTCGGCCATGTCCGACATGGCCAAAAGCCTCGAACGCGATCCGCAGCTCGAATCCCTCCTTGCCAACCGCAAGCACGATCTTGGCATTCATACCGATTCCGGCCGTAGCCTCGCCTCGGAACTCGCATTCAGCCATGGCATTGGCAGAGGACGCGGCATCGGGATTTGAACACGTCCGATTTGTCGCCGTTTCCACGCCGCAGGCGGATGGCATGACAAACCTGATTGCGTCCAGCATCAGTCCGTCCTGTCTGTCCCAGCAGATACCAGCAACAACCAGTGAGAAGCAGGTGAGCTATGTCCGGACCGGATCGCATCTTACGGCTCGGAACCGTCCTTGACCGGACCGGCCTCTCCCGCTCGACCATCTATCGCAAGATCGCCGGAGGCACGTTCCCGGCTCAGATCAAGATCAGCATAAACGGCGCTGGCTGGCGTGAATCCGATGTTAATCGGTGGGTAGAAAATCCTGGATATTGTGGGCCGAGGCGAGAAGGTGGCGAAATCCGATAATTCCGGATGCAAAGGATGAAAAATGATATCGTTCATCTTTGCGACGCAAATTTCTGTGGAAAAGTGAATCGAACCACGGGTAAAGCTTAAAATTGGGTAATTTTGCGGGTAATGACCATTATTTGCACGGAAAATTCAGCAATAAATTCAATTATATAGGCTATTAGTGCGAATCCGTCCGGGGCACCAGCCAATAAGAAAGTCAGCACGGCGCCTTTACGCCAAATCGAAATGGCGCGGGAATGCCTGATGCAGCAGCATCAGCATCGTCTTGCGCAGCACATCGGATCGGCCTTCCGGCGGGTTCAGGTGATCCCAGAACCAGGCGCCGTGAACGAGATAGTTGAGGCTTTCAGCCAAAGTATCGGTATCGACGTCGCCATAGCCGCCCGTGCGCGCGATTTCGACGAGGAACTCGCGCGCCTCGGCCGTATAGGCGAGATCATTGGGCATGCCGATTTCATTGTAGATCTGCATGCTCTTGCGATCGCTGGAGAAGACGACGAAGACCGATACCCATTTGGGATGCAGCCGTGAGAATCTCTGCGCGCATTCGAGCGCGCCCATCAGCCGCTGAACGGGCGACAGGTCCGGAGGCCGAACCAATGTCGCCCACAAGGCGTCATACTGATCGCTGAGGTACTGCAGGACGGCCCGGTAAAGGTTTTCCTTGCTGCGAAAATGGAAGACAACCAGCGCGTTGGACGAACCGACATGCCCGGCAATGCGCTGCATGGTCAGTGTCGCCAGGCCTTCTTCGGCAATCAGATCGATCGTGGCGTCGATGATCCGCTGGACGCTTGCCTCGCCGCGCTCACGCCGGCGATCCCTCTGGACCGGATCAGTCTTCAAATCCTTGCCCTCGGCTGTTGCCTTGCGTTGCGCCATACCTGTCCAGCCTTCTTGCCGTCGACAGCATCCCTACGGACCAACGTCCAGGCTGACGCCGGGTGCCGGCTCACCATACTTGACCCGACAGAGCAAGCACCAGTCTCGCGCGGATGCTTGCCAGCCGGATCAGAGCGACGGCCGCGTTTCGGCATTCCTGTACCATTCGCCCTGGGCCGTTTCATAGGCCAAGGCGGCCCGGAACACGTCGGCGTCGCAATAGGTGCGGCCAACAATCTGGATGCCGGTCGGCACACCGCTTGCTGCCCGGCCCGAAGGAATTGACAGAACCGGGCAGCGGCTGACCATGTTGAACGGCGTCGTCATCACCCAGCCGAGCGACGGGTTCACCTGTTTTCCATTGATCTCGACTATGCCCGTGGTCTGGTCGAACTCCGCCGGCACCGACGGAAGCGCATTGGTCGGGCAGATCAGCACATCGTATTTTTCCAGCAGCGGTCCAAGCGTCAGGTACATCCTTGCGGCAACATCGAGCGTTGCGACAAAGTCCGTGGCCTTCGACTTGCGCCCGTCCTCGGCGAACCGCCGCGCATAGCTCGTCATGTCCTTGCCGTGCTTTTCGAGCAGTGGCGACAGCGAAGCGCCGAACAGGTGCTCCAGATACATCATGCCGGCCTTCAGCACCTCATCGCCCCAGCCGAGATCGACCTCCTCGACGGTGGCGCCGAGCGAGCGAAACACGTCGCAGGCGGCAAGCGTGTTCTTGCGCACATCCGCATCCACCTCGAAGGAACCGAGGTCCATGGAGAAGCCGATCTTCCAGCCCTTGATCGGCTTGTAGTCGAGTGGCAGGCGCAGCTTCGGGCGCAACGTGGCGATATCAAGAGGGCTTGGCCCGGCCATGACGTTCTGCAGCAGGATCGCATCCCTGACATTTCGCGCCAGCGGGCCCGTGTGGCAGTAGAAATCGAGATTGAAAGGCGGCTCGTCCGGATTGCGGCCGTAAGGCGGCTTGAAGCCGACAAGACCGCAGGCCGATGCCGGAATGCGGATCGAGCCGGCAATGTCCGAACCGGTCGCGATCGAGGATGTGCCGGAGGCCAGCGTTGCCGCGGCGCCGCCGGACGAACCACCCGGCGTGAATTCCGGATTCCACGGATTGCGTGTCACGCCCCATCGCTTGGACCAGGTGTAGCCGGCGCAGCTGAACTCAGGTGTCGCCGTACGCGCGTGCACGATGCCTCCCGCTTTCATGACGCGCTCGTTCATCGTCGATGTGTGGCCGCCAATGGCGTCCTTCGACAGCAGCGAACCATTCGAGGTCGGCTTGCCCTTGATGTAGCTCTCGTCCTTGATGCCGATGGGCAGGCCTTCGAGGGATCCCGTCCTGGCGCTCTTGGCGTATTTGGCCTCGGCCTTTTTGGCCAGGTCCATCGCCTCGTCGAAATGCGTGAAGGTGAAACAGTTGACCGTCGACTTCGTGGCCTCGTTGCGGCTGATGGTGGCCTGCATCAATTCGACAGGGGAAAGCTTCTTGGCCTTGAACAGTTGCAAGGCTTCATTGGCCGGCATGTAGCAAAGGTCGAGGTCGCTCATGAAAAGTCTCCTGCGATCGGCGGATCGCGTTTGGCTCAAATGAAAGGGAGATGGCCGCGCCGCATGGCGCGGCGCGGAGAAAGCTTGGGCAGATTATTTCTGCAGGTCGGTCCAGATCTTTGTGTAGAGCGCCTGCACATCCGCCGGGCAGGCCGGCATGAACTGGCCCTTGTCGGCGAATTCAGCTGGAATGTTCACCTCAGGCGCATTCTTCATGTCGTCGGGCATGAAGGCTTCCGACCCCTTGATGCCGTTGGAATAGTGCGCGAAGGCGGAGATCAGCGCGGCGTTCTGGGGATCCATGATGAAGTTCTGGAAAAGCTTGGCGTTCTCGACATTCTTGGCGTCCTTGAGAACGGCGACATTGTCCATCCAGATCGGAAAGCCTTCCTTGGGATAGCCATAGACGATCTTGTCGTTCTGCAGCCGCTGGCGCAGCGATATGCCATTCCAGTTGACCCCCGCCGCGATGTCACCCCTGCCCAGGCCGTCTACCGCCGCATAGTCGAGCGACAGCCACTTCGCCTTGGCCTCGACCAGCTTGTCGTGGACCTTCTTCAACAGCTGCATATCGGCGGTGCAGTATTTCCCACCTTCGTAGGCGATGGTCAGGAACAGGATGTCCCCCATTTCAGGGACGACATTGATCTTGCCAACGAGCTCTGGCGGCGGATCAAGAAAGATCGCGGACGTATTGATGTCGCCGGTATAGACCGACTTGTTGACCGACACGCCGGTCGTCCCCCACTGCCACGGAACCGTGTACTTGCGGCCCGGGTCGAAAGGCACGTCAACCCATCTCGGATCGACATTCTTGAAGTTGTCCATCTTGCTGGGGTCCGTCTCCAGCAGCAGGCCTTCACTGATCCAGATCGGCACGACGCTGGCCGACGGTACGACGATGTCGTAGCCGGAAGCGCCCTGCCGCACTTTTGCGAGCGCGGTGTCATTGGAATCAAAGTCGGTGACGGTGACCTTGATCTTGTAGGTCTCCTCGAATTTCTTGATCAGGTCGGGGCTGGTGTAGTTGCCCCAGTTGTAGATGTTGAGTTCGCCGTCGGCGCGGGCAACGCCTGTAGCGGCCAGCAACGACAGGCCGATGGCCGTCGCGGTCAATTTCCATTTCATGCCATTTGCTCCCATTGTTGGAACCCCGGCGGCAACGCAACCTCGGGTCCGTTTGCGCTGAAGAAACGAAGGCGACGACGCCTTGCACCTCAACGGCGGATGGGATGGCTCTCAGGATATTCCCCTCGTGCTTCTGTGTGGCATTCGCCGGCGAAAGCCAGCTGTCCAACCCGATCCACGGCCTAAGGGGTAACTATTACTAACCATACAGTCAATATTTTTTTGACGATGCGCGACCGGTGATGACGCTTGCCAAAGCTCAACAAATGTAAGCGGCCTTGCGATCGATCCCGGCGATAAGCAGCAGTCACCTGAGGCTGCGGAGTTCGAATCGGTGAGCTACGAAATCGCCTGACAAACGGAGACGGCAAGTCAAAGCGCGGCGCAGTAGCCTCGCGGAAGGCCGCAGACATTCGCTACCGTTTCCGCCAGATACACACCAGCGCAGTGCGATCCGCGCCGGGAGCGTCTCTTCCACTCGAGGACCCAAGACCGTCAACACCCTTGCGTCTTCAGGGCACGCCGACAGCCAAGCATCTTGTCAGCTTGTCGCGCCCTCGGCATAGCCAGATGCATCGGCGCGGGTGAATGTGTTGCTGACCCTGACCGACTTGTAGACGTAAGCTACCCAAAGACCGGTCAGTGCGAACGCGATAATGGCTGTCGCCAGTGACTCCGTGGACAGCACCTGCCCCACTGGGAAGCCAAGAACAGCTGAAATCCATACCGTGTCCGCCACAAACACCACGGGCATTGCAAGCCACTGGTACAGGAACAGCCGTTTGAACCGATGGCTTCGCCTCAGCATTGAAACGAACACAAACGCTTGCAGGGCCATCAAGGCCAGCGACAATGCGATTTCACCGTAGGTAGCCAAGGGGCCATTCGGAAGCGTGATGAGTTGGCTGTATGCCTCGCCCGACGAAGCCAATTCGGCGGCACCCCGCAGCAATGACAGCCCCAGAAAAATCGCAAGCAGCAGCAACCAGCCTCCGAATCCGACGAGAGCCGAGTCCGTCGACGGCTTGGCCGCCGAACGAACGGCAAAGAAAACAGGCACGCCGAACAGCAGCAGAAGGATCGCCCAGTGCCAGATAGAAGATTGCATTTTACCCCTCCCCCCAAGAAATACACCCTATAGTTGTATTCAATTTCAGTGCTCGCGCAAGAGCAGACGTACGGCAAACCGGTGTTTGACGCGGCCCTCCTGCCCGCTCCTGACATCCCCAAGGGGAAGCGCGGGAGTTACCGGGACTGGGGTCGGTTAGGCTGAAGGCATCGGCTTCCCGACACATCCCCTCAGGCCATGATCGCGGCGACAAGTATCCGGTTCTGCCGGCGTATCGCCGCCCGCAATTCGGGAATCCTGGCCGCGTCGCGCTTCACGAACTCGATGAACATCATGTTCATGTTGTTGAAGACCAGTTCGCCCAGCGCCTGCCCGTCGATATCCTTGCGCACCAGACCCAATTCCTGCAGCCGGGCGATCAGAGCTCGAATCTGCTCGGTCAGTGACTGGTCGAGCCCGGTGTAGGCCTGGCCGAACGGGCTGTCGGGCAGTTGCGTCGAGATTGCCATCGCCTGCCGCCACATCTCTTTGCTGAGATAATGCAGCGAATGCTCGATATAGATGCCGAGCAGCGTGTCCAGTGCGTCGCCGACATTGGCCGGCGGGTTGGCGACGACGCCGCGCCCGGCATTCATCACCTCGTTGACCTCGAGCGAGACGATGGCGCCGAGGATGTCGCCCTTGTTCTGGTAGTAATTGTAGATTGTGCCGATGGACACTTCGGCCTGGGCGGCGATCGCCTCTATCTTGGCGCCCTCATAGCCGGACTCGCGGAAAAGCGTTGCCGCCGCCTCGATGATGCGCCGGTGCCGATCCGCTTTTTGCCTTGCCCGCAATCCACTCATAACAGCCTCTTGCCATAAAAATCGAATTGACTCAATTTTAGAATTGGTTCAATTTTTTACGAGAAGCCACAAAGGCAAGGGAGAACACTCGATGACCGTTAATCCTGCATCCACCAATGCGCTTTCCTCACTCAAGACACGGTTGCGCGCTGCATGCGCCGCGACGGCACTCCTGTTGGCGACAGGCAGCCTTGCCCAGGCAGCCGATCTCAACGCGCTGATCTGGTGCGACCATGCCGATCCGGCGCTGCTGCAGCCGTTCGAAACGGCCAACAACGTGAAGGTCAACGTTAAGGAATTCGAAGGCACCGGCGCGGGCCTCGCGATCGTCGAACAATCGCAACCGGGCGACTGGGACGTGATGGTGATCGACAGCATCGACGTGCCGCGCGGCGTCGAAAAGGGCCTGTTCGAGCCATTGCCGGAAGACAAATTGCCCTTCGCCGACCTGTTCGCGCAGGTGAAGATGGACGGTTCCACCATCGTTGGCGGCAAGCGCTACGGCATCACCGAAAAGTTCGGCTACAACACGATCGGCTTCAACAAGACCAAGGTCGACCCGGCTGACATGCAGTCGCTGGCCTCGCTTACAAGCGACAAATACAAGGGCAAGGTCGCCATCTACGACTATTACCTGCCTGTGATCGGCATGGCGGCGCTCGCCATCGGCAAGAGGACGGCGGATCTGACCGAAGCCGACCTCCCCGCCATCAAGGCCGAGCTTTTGAAGATGAAGGCCAATGCCAAGCTGGTCGGCGAAGTCACTGCCAGCCAGACGGCTCTGGCGACCGGCGAGGTCGACATCCTCGTTGGCGGCGGCGAATGGGTAACGGCGGGTCTGGCCAAGGAAAACCCGGCGCTGGACTTCTCCATTCCGAAAGAGGGCGCGGTGCTGTGGTCACAATCGCTGGCCATGTTCAAGGATTCCAAAAACAAGGACATGGCGCTGAAATTCATCCAGTACATCATGAGCCCGGAAGGTCAGGCGCGCCTCGCCACCTCGTCCTGCTACTGGGGCATGCCGTCCAATACCAAGGCAGCGCTCACCGACGACCAGAAGAAGGTTCTGCGCTTCGACGAGCAGCCGCAATTCCTCGCACGCGCCCAGGCCTATCCGGCGCCGAATGCCGATCTCGACAAGAAGATGCAGGACATGTGGACCGAAATGCTGCAGGCGAAGTGAGCGATCGCCGCTCATGAGCATCACTGAAAACAACGGGCAAGCCCTGCCCCGGGCGGACCGTGCCCTGCCCTGGGCGCTGGTCACGCCGGCGCTCGGCTGGACGCTGCTGTTCTTCGTGCTGCCTTTCATCGCCATGGGGCTATCAAGCCTGACGGCGCATGATGGCGGGGCGTTCACGCTGTCCAACTACAGCGAGTTCTTCACCAACCCTTCCTACTGGCAGGCAATGGTCAACTCGCTGCAGGTCACGGCGATCGTCACAGTGATCTCGGTGCTGCTCGCCTACCCCTTCGCCTGGATCCTGGCCGAACAGGTGCCGGAACGCTGGCAGCGGCTGGCGCTGATGTTGGCCGTGCTGCCGTTCTGGACCTCCTATGTCGTGCGCTCCTATTCGTGGCTGCTGGTGCTGGCGCAGAACGGTGTCGTCAACCGGGCGCTGACCGGCTCCGGCCTGTTCAATGAGCCGGTCCAACTGGCCAACACGCGGCTCGCCACCGTCATCGGCTTCGTGCATTTCTTCGTCATGCTTTTGACGCTGACGATCTTTGCCAATCTGAAGCAGCTCAGCCCCAGCTACCGAAAGGCCGCCGCCGATCTCGGCGCCGGGCCGGTGCGCACCTTCCTGCACGTTGTCCTGCCGCTGACCTTGCCCGGTATCATGGTCGGCGCCTTCCTGACCTTCGTGCTCTGCATCGGCGACTACATCACGCCGCAGATTCTTGGCGGCAACAATGAGCTTCTGATGCCGCAGTTGGTGATGATGCAGATTGGGCGGCGCGGCGATTTTCCGCTGGCTTCGGCGCTGTCGATCATTCTGATGGCCGTCGTCACGGTTGCCTATCTCGCCTGCGCCCGCTGGCTGAAGATCGAGCGGGCCTGACCATGCGCACCTTCCTCCGCATCGCCTCGAGCGTCTACGCCCTTGCCATCTACGGCTTTATCTTCCTGCCGGTGGTGGTGCTGGTGCTGTTTTCGCTGCAAGCGACATCGTTTCCGATCCCGCCCTTCACCGGCCCGTCGCTGCGCTGGTACGAGGCCGTGCTGTCCGACACGCGGCTGACGTCGGCGCTGGTCAATTCGCTGCTGGTTGCCGCCCTCTCCTCAGCCGCCGCTGTCACGCTCGGCTTCCTTTCCGCCTGGGGTTTCGCGCGCTTCCATCTGCCCGGCTCGGCCTTGCTGCGCGGGCTGATCACGCTGCCGCTGACAGTCAGCTATCTCATCATCGGCATGGGGTTGCTGGTGCTGTTCAACTGGGCCGGTATACCGAAGTCACTAATCTCGGCAGGCATCGGCCATGTCGTGATCAACCTGCCGCTCTGCTTTGCAATTATCTACAGCCAGATGGGTGACCATCAGATCAACATCGAACGCGCCGCGCGCGACCTCGGCGCGCCGGAGTGGAAGGTGCTGCTGCTGATCAGCGTGCCTGTCATGGCGCCAGCCATTTTCGCCGGCTTCTTCCTGTCGATGACCTTCTCCTGGGACGAATTCGTCATCTCGTTCCTTTTGACCCGCTTCGATACGACACTGCCAGTGGAGATCTGGAACCTCCTGCGCTCCGGTCTCAACCCCAAGACCAACGCCGTCGGCTCTCTGGTCTTTGCTGTCTCCATCGTGCTGGTGGTGCTGTTCGAACTGACCCTGTTGCGAAAGAAGCCGGCATGAGCGCGCCCCTGGTCGATATCCGCAACATCTCGCATCGCTTCGGCCAGCTGTCCGTGCTGAAAGATGTTTCACTGGCGATCGAGCCCGGTAGCTACACGATCCTGCTCGGGCCCTCAGGCTCGGGCAAGACGACGCTGCTTTCCATTCTCGGCGGCTTTGTCACACCAAGCGAAGGCAAGGTGCTCATTCGCGGCGAGGATTGCACGACGGTCGCGCCAGCGAAGCGTCCGACGACGACCGTGTTCCAGGACTACGCGCTGTTTCCACATATGAGCGTCGGCAACAATGTTGGCTTTGGCCTTCGCATGCGGGGCGTGGACACAGCGACGCGAGCAGCCCGGGCGCGCGAGGCACTCACGCTGGTTGGCCTGGCAAGCGCCTTCGACAAGAAACCTCACCAGCTTTCCGGTGGCCAGCGGCAGCGCGTGGCGCTGGCGCGGGCGCTTGTTGTCGAGCCGGCCGTTCTGCTGCTCGACGAGCCGCTCGGCGCGCTCGATCTCAAGCTGCGACGGCAGATGCAGGACGAGTTGAAGGCTATCCAGAAGCGCGTCGGCACCGCCTTCATCCATGTCACCCATGACCAGGAAGAAGCGATGGCGCTGGCCGACCATTGCGTGGTGATGAATGACGGCCGCATCGAGGATGAAGGCCCGCCCGAGCGCGTCTATGCGCGCCCGGCGACGCGATTTTCCGCCACCTTCATGGGTGAGAGCACCATCCTAGCGGGGACGGTGACCGGGACCTGCACCGGGACGATCACCGTCGCGACGCAGGCCGGCCCCGTTTCGCTGTCCGGACAATTGGCGGACGGCGCCGCTGTCGCCCTCGCCATTCGTCCGGAGCATCTTGTCCTTGGCGCGGGTACGGGCAATGCAGCGTTGGGTGCGGCCAAGGTCAGCGACGTCGTTTTTCAAGGCAGCTTCAAGCGTGTGCTGGCAACGTCCCTGCAGGATCACGCCCTGAACTTCATTGCCAAGGTTCCTGCCGCGATGGCCATCCAGCCGGGCGACACGATCGCGGTTTCATGCAATACCGACGACATCATCCTTTTGACGGACTGAACCATGGGCACGCTCCCGATCATCGATGCTCCCGACTGGTACGAGACCACTGGTATGAGCGACGGCGTCACGCTGATCCATGAGCCGTGGATCAAGCCATTCTTTCGCTGCAACATGTGGCATGTGCGCGGCCGCGACCGCGACCTGCTGTTCGATACCGGGCTTGGCCATTTCAGCCTACGCCGCCACGTACCTCTGGTGACCGAGCGCAAGCTTACCTGCGTCGCCAGCCATACGCATTTCGATCACATCGGCTGCCACCACGAATTCCCCGACCGCTGCGTGCATTCGGCCGAGGCAACGATCCTGGCCGACCCGCGCAATGACTGGACGCTCGCGGACCGCTACGCGACGGACGAGATGTTCGACGGCATGCCGCAAGGCTGGAACTCCGCTCGCTACAAAATCCCGCCGGCGCCGACCGATCACCTGCTCGAGGCAGGCGATGTCGTAGATCTCGGCGACCGCGTCTTCGAGGTCATCCACACACCCGGTCATTCGCCCGGCGGCATCGCACTCTATGAAAAGAGGACCGGTATCCTGCTGTCCGGTGACATCATCTATGATGGCCATCTGATCGACGATGCCTACCACTCTGTCGTCGACGCCTATGTCGAAACCCTGCTGCGCATGCGCGATCTCGATGTCTCGGTTGTGCATGGCGGCCATTTCCCGAGTTTCGGCAAGGTGCGCTATCGCCAGCTCATCGACGAGTATCTCGCGCAGAAGCGGCAGGCAGGCTGCCACCTGCAGCAAACCCGATAGCCCAACCCTAGCAATCAGGGTTTGCGCGTCCTGTCGCTACGTCAGGCGTCATGATATGGTCATAGACGCGGCCATTGATGAATTGGGGCAAGCCTTGGTCTGAACGCCTGGGTTTGCAGGCTTGGGTCAGGTTCATGCGCCTCGTTCTGGCAATCGGGCTGCTGCTGGCAATGACGCTTTTCTCTGCTGCACGCAGCGAAGAGCGGATCGCTCTGGTTGTTGCCAATCCAGCCTATGACAATGCGCCTGCCATCGCCAACGCGGACTTGAGCGCTGAGCTTGTTGCAACAACCTTGCGCTCACTTGGCTTTACCGTCCGGCAAGTGTCGGACGGCAACCGTTCCGACGTGGCGCACGCGATGTTCGACTTCGCCAAGTCGCTCGGGGCAGCCGATACCGTCGGCGTCTTCTACTATGTCGGCCATACGGCTCAGGCCAACAACCGGAGCTATCTGCTGACGCGCGGGACGCGGACCGACTCCAAGGAGGCGATCGACGAGACGGCTTTGCCGCTTGATCTGTTCATGCAGGCGGTTGAGGCAACACCGACATTGAAGCTGGTGCTGCTCGACAATCCAGGCGATGGGCACAATCCGACGCCCGGCGTGGCGCAAGGCCTGGGGGCGGTCGGCCCGCTGTCCAGCACCATCGCCGCCTTTGCCGCCCAGCCTGGGCACGTCGCGCTGAATGGAGACGGACCGGTCACGGTGTTTGCCGATACAGTCACCGCCGCGCTGACCAGGCGTGGCATGACCATCGGCACCATGCTCGCCTCGGTTACCCAGACGGTCACCGAGCAAACGCTTGGCACCCAGTCGCCATGGGTAGCCTATGGCCTGTTGGCGGACAGCAATTTTGTGCCAACGCCGGCGAACGAAGCCACCGCCGAACCAGCACCGCCCGCGCCGGTGGAGCTGCCGCCACAGGCGGCCGCGCCGGAACAACCTGCCCTTCCCTTCGAACCGTCGCCGCCGATGGCAAGCGGCTCGGATGGTGTCGCGGAGCCCTATCCGATGGACGTTGCGCCGCAATCCGGCGGCAGCGACTACGAAGCGAAGATGGGAACGAGCGCAGATGATGCTGCCGCCTACGAGCAGTCGAAAGAGGCCGAACAGCAGCGCCAGCAGTATGAAGAGCAGGTCCGCCGCCAGTATGAGGAGCAGAAGAAATATGTCGAAGACGCTGCCAAGGCCAGCGCCGCGGCGCAGAACAGTCTGGCCAGCGGCTATGTGAAGGAAGGCGAAGCCGCAAGCGCGGAACCTCCTCCGCTGCCTGATGAACCGGCGACTGTCGAACCTCCTGTTCCGCCCGTCGATCAGGCTGAGTTGCCAACCCAACCGGTGCCTCCGTTGCCCGCTCCGCCTCCGGACACCACATCACCCGGTGGCACGGCGCAAGTCGAAGTGGTGCGGCATCCTACCATCGATGCCCCGGACGAGGTTGTCGCCGGCGAAACCGTGACCGTTTCCATCGCATTGACCGAGGAGCAGCTGACACCGGAAGTGAAAGTGAAAGCCGCTCCCGGCTCATCGGTGACGGCGGATGGTGCGCTGGCCATGGCGTTGCCGGCAGGAACCGAGCAGTGGCCCGTCGACATCGATCTGTTCGCTTCCGGCTTCGATCTCGCTGACGGCGGCAAATGGAGCCGGCAAACGATACTTTATCGTCAGGGTGACAGCGATTTCGTCCGCTTCGACCTCGAGGTCAGGCCAATCACCAAAGACAGCAAGCCGGCGCAGTTCATCGCCCGCATCTACAGCGCGGGAAAATTCCTGGGATCGGCGTCGCGGCCAGTCACCATTCTCCGAACGCCGCCTGTCGAGGCCGCACCGAGTGCTACAGCCGCACGCACTGTAGCACCTGCCATGCTGATGCTGGCTTCCGCGCCACCGCCGCCTGCGGTGACAGGCAATGTCAGCCTTGGAGGTGCCAGCAGCGATGATGTCCCCGACCTCGACGTGACAATCCTCTACGACGACCCGAGCGGCCTCGGCGCCGGACAGATCATCATCCACTCGCCGCATCTGGCCGGGCCGGTGACCGATACATTCTCGACGCCGCCAGAGATGGCGGCATGGCTGGAGTCCGAATATCGCCGGCTGCTGCAGCTTGGGCTGAGCCTGCGCGGCGCGGCTTCGCTGCGGCAACCCGCCGCAAACAGCGACCCGGAAGCGCAAAAGCGCTTTGTCACGCTCGCAGCCGAAGGGTTTGGCGACGCGCTCTACAAGGACTATGTGCCCAAAACCTTCAAGGACGTGTTCTGGACGTTACGCGACAAGGGCGAGTTACACTCCATCCAGGTCACCTCGAACAGTCCGACCTTGCCCTGGGAACTGATCCGCCCGCGCAGCGAAGACGGCTCCACCAACGATGGTTTCCTTGGTATGAGCTACCGGTTGGCACGCTGGGCGCCGCGCAGCGCCTCCTCGCAGATCGACAACCCGCTCGACCGCATGGCCTTCACCGGGGTTGCCGCCGTAGCGCCCTCCTATGTCGACAAACAGTCATTGCCGTTCCAGCAAGTCGAGATCGATGCGCTGAGCAAGCTTGCCGGTTACCGCCGCTTCGACGGCGATTTTGTATCCTTTGAAAAACTGGTTGGCGAAGTTTCGACCGGCTTCATCCATTTTTCCGGCCACGGCGAGGTCAATCAGCCGAGCAGCGGCCGGCCGGTCTTTGCCATCGATCTTGTCGACCAGTCGCTCGATCCCGACACATGGAGTGCCCTGGTCGCCGCCGCGCACGGCAAGGGCAATCCGTTCTACTTCTTCAACGCCTGCGACACTGGGCGCTCACAGATGCTTGGCGGCTTTGTGCAAGGTTGGGGGCCTGCCGTGCTGGCGGGTGGGGCATCCGGCTTTATCGGGGGCATGTGGCCGCTGACCGACCGCGCGGCGGCCGCCTTCTCCGGCAGTTTCTACGGCGACATCGCAGATCAGCTCAAGGACGGCCCTGTCTATCTCGCCGGGGTTCTGCAGCAGGTGCGCAAGCGCTTCTACGAAACCGGCGACCCGACCTATCTCGCCTACACATTCTACGGCAACGCCAACCTTCAGGTGGTGACGCAATGAGCGCCGTTGCGCGATACGGCGGCCTGATCGCGCAACGCTGATTGACCAGATCGAGCGCTGCGCGCTTTAATAGTCGGATATTTTATCACGACATCTTGATCGTCTGCCGTGGAACCATCCAGATCAACGCGAGCTAGCGGAGCCACGATGGTGCTTTGCGATGAATTCATCGATTGGCAGAAAGAAACTCGGATCAGTTTTGATTAAGTCATCTTCCCAATCCCACCATCGAATCTCCAGAAGGCTGGCGATCTGTCCAGAATTAAAGCGATATCGAACCAGGGCGGCAGGATTTCCGACTACAACCGCATAGGGTGGAACGTCCTTTGAGACCACCGCGCCAGCCCCGATGACCGCTCCATCGCCGATCGTTACACCGGAGAGAATGATGGCCCGTCGACCTATCCATACGTCATTGCCGATCCGAATTGGGCCCTTTGATGACAAATCTGAACCCCCAGCCTGCTCATTGGCCATGATGACCTGGATGGGATACGTCGAGGCAAATTGCATAGGATGATGGAGCGACCGAGGAAGAGAACCTCGCTCGCTATAGAACAGAACGCACCAATTGTTAGGCCGTGTGGACGAATTTGATCAAGCATAGGCCTGCGGCGAAGCTTACGATTGAGCGGAAGTTTCGTGCGGTCTTTTCGCATCGCAGGGCAACGCGTTTGAAGCGCTTGAGCCGCCCGAAGCCTTGTTCGATGCGGGCGCGCGCCTTGTAGAGCGTCTTGGCGAAGAAGGCTGGCCTGTTTTTCTCGTTGGCCTTGTGAGGGATCACCGGGGCGATGCCGCGTGTCCGCGCGGCGGCGCGATTGGCCTTGCTGGAATAGCCTTTGTCGCCCAGCGCGGCGCGTGGGGTGATGTCCGGCCCTATGTCGAGCAGGGTCTCGAAGCGGGTTGTGTCGGCAACCTGGCCACCGGTCAGATCGAACGCGATGATGTCGCCAGAATTGTCCGCCTTGGCGTGGATTTTCGTTGTGAACCCGCCGCGCGAGCGGCCGAGCGCCTGGCCTTGCTGCCCCCCTTTGCGCCCGCTGCCGAGACATGGGCGCGGACAATGGTGGAGTCGAACATTTGGATCAGATGGGCCGATGCGCTCATCTCGGCCAACGTGTCGAAGAAGGCTTCGAACACGCCGGCCTTGCTCAGCCGGTCAAAGCGCTTCCACACTGAGTTCCAGTGGCCGAAGCGTTCCGGCAGCGCACGCCAGCGCACATTCTCCACCGTGAAGAAGTGCATGGCTTCCAGAAACAGCCGGTCGTCCGCAGCCTTGCGGCCTCGCCGTGGCAGGCAGGCCCGGAAAACCTCCAGCGTGTTCGCCCAATCCGTTTCCGTCATCCTCGTGGACATCGCCGACCTCCAAATCAGTCGACAATCCATGAATCAGACTGGATTCGTCAGCGGAACCCCAAAACCTATACCTGAGTCAATTCGTCCACACGGCCTAGCGGCGACGTCTTATCACAGTTATAGATGAGTTTCGGTTCGACACCAAAAGTCCATCGACCCACGGAAACGGTCTGGAAATTTAGATCTTGGTACCAGCCCAAGTTTTTGTCTCAACTTCCTTGCAAAACCCATCGCCCCACTCCTGACTGAACATATCACCCTGTTGGCTCGGTGCGGCGAGGCTTCTTAGCGCGCTGGCGCTTCTGCAAACCAGACTTGAGATTGCCACCTGCCGCGATGTGGTCTTCGAGCAATTCTGCCCAGGCGGCCACGGCCGCCGAGCGCGTGAGGCGGGTTCGCGCGAACTGTTGCGCTTCCCCAGCTATTTCGGACTCCATCTTAGGGTTGGCACGTAGCCATTCGATACGTTCGGGCAAATCCGACATATCGCGCGCCACCGGGACATAGTGACGAAACGGTTCAATGTCGGCGAAAAACCACTCATGCCAGGGGCGCTCCTGCAATAGCACAGCTCGTTTGGTGTGAAGCAGCAACTTAAAGCGACCACTATAGCCCAAACCCTCCACATCAATCATGTATCTGTAAGCGGAGACCTGCTCCTCCATGGTTTTGAATGCGCCGGAATATTGGGCCGTTGCCTCGTCAAAGCCAGGCTGGGTGTCATAGGCTTCCAGCAAATCGGGCCAGATTGACGCCATCTGGACCGTTGTCTTTCGCGCATCGTTGATACAGCGCCCCGCCCAAAATGCGCGATCGTCGCCGGCTTGGTTTTCCGAGGCCGCTGCCATGGCAGCGGTCTTTCTATCGTAGTTGTCGAATTTTGCCTCCGGCCAACCGCTGAACACGAAATCCGGAGCTGCAACTTCGGCAAACCCGTTTGCCGAACACAGGCTAAAGCGCGTCCTGAAGTGCCGGTATCTGGTCTCAAAGGGCCTGTCACTCAAGTTGACATAGAATGGCGGTATGGTGGGAGAGCCCAGCAACCCCAGAGCTTCTGCAACCAGGCTCAAGACCTGAACGTGCCTTTGAAGCCAGGCGCCTCGAAAATCAGCCCTCAGCTCTCCATTGTTGAACCGGCAGTACATTTCACCTGAATTTAGACCTCCAAATAGACGCTTCCCCTGCTCGAAAATCCTGACGGGGATAGGCGAACCTTTGATCATCAAGTTGCGTTCTGACATCACAAAGATACTCATCGCTAGGTTATACGAATATTTGAGCTAAGCCCAAGGCGATCCGGCAAGATCTGGCTGCACGAATATTCAAGCAAGCGGGCGCAATCGTCGCCAAATTCTCTTCAGGCCATCTTTCGGGACATTCTTGTGGGTGTAGCTCTCGCTGCTATGCGTAAGCCGTTTGGCGCCATGATTGCGCATGTAGGCATCGACGCGCTTCTCAAACGGCTCATCTGCGTACGCGGGGTATCGTTCCGACGCGGGGTTGTGCTCATTGTAGATAGGCCCACGAAAAATCGACATCTTCGCCAAGAAGCACTGATCTGAGAAACCATAGCCGACGAAGAACTCACGCTCCTGGCCGAAGCTTTCTGACCTTGCCTCCCGAAACCGGCTGTTCCAGCAAAGGTTCGCAACAACAAAATCATTTCTGCCTTCCATGAGACGGATAGCCGCATCGACCCAGTGTGAGCGGCGCTGCGGGTAAGAATCGCTCTTGTAGTAAAGCAGATAGTCAGCGCTGCTGGCGTGGATAGCGACAAGTTCGCTGATCGAGTATAAATATCCCCGTCCAAATGATCTTTCGTCGACTTGGAAAAACTCCAGGACCTTTGACGCAACATCCTCCGCGAATATGTACTCGTTGATGTCACCGCGAGCGATTGCGGCCTGGGCCTCTAATTCCACAGGCCCCCGCGAGTTCACGTTGTTGATAATTAGTCTTCGCATGCAAAAATCTTGAGCACACCTGTCGATGACAGTGCGCAGATAATCCTTACCGAGAACGATCTGCCAGTCGTTTTCATAGCAGTTGGTTGCGAAATCGACGCTTGGAGGCATCTCTTCTCCTAACTCAATAATGCCGCGCTTGCGCAATGGCCAAGCAAAACGCTGATACCTAGTGAAGCGATCGCTGCAGATAGATGGATAGGCAAGCGATTGTCCCCGGCGCCAATGGATAGGCTTCGCGCTGTTCCTGCCGGTCTCCTTGCGCAGTTCAATCAGATCTGGTGCGGGGAGCCTTCGTTGACAGGCAGCGAAATTGTGTAGCGTGGCCCTGCGGCTCTGTTGCCTCTCGACCAGGATTTCAGCTTCTCCCGCAACCGGAAAGCAGGTTTCTCGTAAACTGGAGAAGCCAGTCCAGCGAGTTTATAATAGCCTTCCAGGATGTTGCTCCGCAGGAGCTGACGCTCCTGTGGGTAAAAACTGAAGTGCGCTGCGATCAAGTCGCCGAAAATCTTGCCGGGGCGATCGAGTTTTGCAGGCAGTGTGGAAGACAGCCACTCTTCCTCTTCGCCTGGTGGCGGTTGGAAAGCCTCCCCCAAACTT
The DNA here is from genome assembly GCF_015500075.1 of Mesorhizobium sp. INR15. Taxonomy (NCBI): domain Bacteria; kingdom Pseudomonadati; phylum Pseudomonadota; class Alphaproteobacteria; order Hyphomicrobiales; family Phyllobacteriaceae; genus Mesorhizobium; species Mesorhizobium sp. INR15. Next base: position 4,776,237 of record NZ_CP045496.1, read on the forward strand.
ACAATATCCGATCCGAAGAACCCGATCGCGTTGATAGAAAATCGCGACAGCCTGATTTCGCGGTCCGGAACACGAAAATCATCAATTCTGTTGGCTTGAACTGCTTCGATGAAGACCGGATGAAGCGCTTGCGGAAAAGCGGGGTGCGCCCACGAGTATTCGCATCCTGCCTGGCACGTTAGTGGGCCATCGATCACAACTCTGGAAAGATGTTTGATCAACGAGTTGCAGATAGCGTTGTTGATGATCAGGGGCGCGTACCAGATGGCCGACCCTCTTTCGGCCATAACCCTTGCCATGAATTTCGGAAAAAAGCCGTCCTCGACGAAAATCACATCGTCATCGAGGCGCAGGTAGAAAGCGTCGGGATCGTCGCAGAAGCGATAGAAATCGCCAATTACATTAAAACCGCCATCGGCATGGGGAAGGTTCTTGATCTTAAAGCGCGGGTCTTTCTTAGCCAGTCTTTGCAGGTAAGCGCGATCAGCCTCGTTGCGGCAATTATCCCAGAGATGCCATTCATGGATATTAGTGCTCTCTAAAATATAATGACTTAGCAACCGAAGATATTTCTCCCGGCCAGCCGGGGTGACAACAATCAATTTCATGGATAGAAAGTCCTACATTGGCAGTGAGCCCGCGCTGCCGCGTGATCAATGATAGTGAATAATAAGGCGATCCGATAACTTGATTTCTTTGTAACCAGAAGAGACGTGTTGTAAATCACGAAAAAAATCATTGTATACCCAGAACGTCACTTCTGTTTAATCCAGACATTATGTGGGATGTCTCCCGCTTCGCTCGAACGGCGATAGGCAGCTGTGAATGGCGTGCGAGCGTTGACCATTGCGTAGACAGGACCGAATGGACAGGAATTTGCTCAGCTCAGCCGAGATTTTGATCGTCGGCGCTGGATTCTACGGTGCAACGCTGGCCGAGCGCATCGCCACGAAGCTCGGCAAGCGCGTGCTGGTTATTGATCGGCGCCAGCATATCGGCGGCAATGCCTATACCGAGCAAGACCCTGTGACCGGCGTCGAGGTTCATCGCTATGGGCCGCATCTGTTCCATACCTCGAACGAAGAGGTCTGGAACTACCTTCAGAATTTCACAGGCTTCACATCCTACCGCCATCGCGCTTTCTCGACCTATCGCGACAAGGTCTATCCACTGCCGATCAACCTGGCCACGATCTGCCAGTTTTTCGGCAAACGGCTTAGTCCCGACGAGGCACGCAGCCTGATTGCCGAACAGGCCTCGGAACTTGGCGATCGCTCGCCCAGCAATCTCGAGGAGAAGGCCATCTCTCTCGTAGGACGTCCGCTCTACGAAGCTTTCATAAAGGGATACACTGCCAAGCAATGGCAGACGGATCCGCGCGAATTGCCAACGCAGATCATCGCGCGCCTGCCTGTCCGCTACACGTTCGATGAGGGCTATTTCAACGACCGGTTCCAAGGTCAACCGCTGGATGGCTACACCGCCATCTTTGAAAAGATGCTCGCGCACGACTTCATCGAAACGAGGCTGGGCGTCGACTTCTTCGACATCAAGGCCTCGCTGCCAGAAGGTTTACCGGTGGTCTACACGGGTCCGATCGACCGCTATTTCGATTATTGCGAGGGTGAACTCGGCTGGCGAACCATCGATATCGAGATGGAGGTCATGGATACGCCGGACTATCAAGGCACCGCGATCATGAACTATGCCGATGAAACCGTGCCTTACACGCGCGTGACCGAGTTTCGCCATTTCAACCCGGAGCGTTCATACAAGTCCGGCAGGACGCTTATCGGCCGCGAATATTCGCGTTTCGCGCGCCGCGCCGACGAACCCTACTATCCGATCGATACACGCAAGGACCAGGAGATTTATCGGCGCTATCTGGCCCGTGCCGCCGATGAAGCAAATCTCCATCTCGGTGGAAGATTGGGCACCTACCGTTATCTAGATATGCACCAGGCGATCGGCGCGGCCCTCAAGGCCTTCGAAACAGTCTTTGAACCTTATTTCGAGGGAAAGCCTGGTTCTCTCTCGCGGCCGGCCTGAGCGGCGGCGACAGGTCAAGCTGTTAAAGCGGCGGCGCTTTCAGCAGGTATCTGCTGGCGGAACCATTCGAAGGTACGCTTGATGCCGTCCTCATAGCCGGTTTTTGCCTCCCAACCGGGCAGAACATGCCGCGCCAAAGTCAAGTCGGGACAGCGATTTGTCGGATCCTGGGGGAATGGCGGCTGGTGCTCGATACGGCTACCCGGAACGAGGGAGCAGATGAATTCCGCGATCCGCAGGACAGAGACCTCGCGATTGTTGCCAATATTCAGCGGGCCGCGATGCGAGATGTTGTCGAGCCAGAAAAAACGTTCCAGGCCATCGACGATGTCGTCAACATAGCCCCAGCTACGCGACTGGGAGCCATCGCCATAGACGGTCAAGACGCCCGTCATAAGCGCCTGGCTGACAAAATTGGAAATGGCCCGCCCATCATCAATGCGGGTTCGCGGTCCATAAGTGTTGAACAGCCTGACGACCCGGATATCAAGGCCGCTCATGCGTTGCTGTTCGAACAGCAGTGCCTCCGTGCAGCGCTTGCTTTCATCATAGGACGACCTTGGGCCGGTGCAATCCACTGAGCCCCTGTAGCTCTCTGGTTGCGGAGAAACGGCAGGGTCGCCGTAGACCTCCGAAGTCGAGGCAAAGCAGAACCGGCCGCCGGGTTTCAGCATCGCAACGAGATTGAGAGCGCCGCCGATATTGGCCTTTATGGTGCGGATCGGATCGCGCATGTACCATACGGGCGAGGCGGGTGAGGCCAGATGGATGATTTCGTCGAAGCGTTGATCCGATGCGAAGCTCTCGACGTCCAGTACCCGCAGGCTGAGCCGAGGATCGGTGACATGCGCGATATTGTCCCGTAGTCCGGTCCACAGATTGTCGACGACGACCAGTTTCTCCAGATCGGAGCGCAGCAACAACCGATCGATCAAATGTGAACCGATGAAGCCGCAACCGCCGGAAACCAATACACTGCGCGACATCCAAAGCCCCCTCGGCATTGCTCCGGACAACCGGCGACAAACCAGTTGCCTGAGGCAGGGGAACTTCATTGCTCAAGCCAAAACGCTGTTTTCCGCCCCCGCGCCGATCTATGCCGTGACTGGCTGAATTGCAACTCGGTCTGCAACTCACCGTGGCATCGATCTGGCGGAATTTGGAGAAACTATAATGCCCTTTGCGGGCATGGCGCCCCGGCGGCATCGCCACAGCGCGAAGCAGTGGGCATCAGCCTGAAGCTCATCTCTTCGGACTGGCGCACCAGTTCGGCGAAGACAAGCGCGAAGCTTCCCAGCATCATGAAGACTATGATCAGACGTGTTACCGGCAATATGTCGGCCTCGACTAGTTTGGCCCCACGCCGCCCATCCCTGCCGGCTAACATGATCGATACGACTTTACGAGAGTTTAAGCTCCGCCTTAACCATCACATTCACCTGCGTCGTGACATGAAACGCGAACGGCATATCCAGGGTTCGATATACTGGAATCGTCGGGGACCGTGGCTCTCTTTGCAGACGCCCCTCGCCCATGCTACCCCGGCGCTGCCGGCGGCCCAATGGCCGCCGCCCACTGGGCCGTCACCGGGAAGCCATGAGCAAAGCCGCCAGCCGTATCGCCTTCGTCTCGTCAGAAACAACCGACGCCAAGGCAGCGCTGGAAAGCCTGTCGGCACGGTATGGCCAATGCCCCGTCGAGGATGCCGAGGTCGTGGTGGCACTTGGTGGTGACGGCTTTCTGCTGCAGACCCTGCGCGACACAATGAGCACGGGCCGCAAGATCTACGGAATGAACCGTGGCACTATCGGCTTCCTGATGAACGAGTATCGCTCCGGCGGCCTCACAGAGCGGATCGCGGCCGCTGTCGCCGAGACCATCCGGCCACTGGAAATGCTGACGGTGACAGCGGAAGGCGAAGAGATATCGGCGCTGGCGATCAACGAAGTGGCGCTGTGGCGGCAATCCTACCAGACCGCCAAGATCCGCATTACCGTCGATGACCAGATCCGGCTTGAAGAGCTGAGTTGCGACGGCGTGATGATCGCGACGCCGGCCGGTTCGACCGCCTATAATCTCTCGGCGCACGGCCCGATCCTGCCGCTCGACGCGCCCCTGCTCGCGCTCACCCCGGTCAGCCCGTTTCGCCCGCGCCGCTGGCGCGGCGCGCTGCTCTCCAACAAGGCGACCGTGCGTTTCGACATTCTCGAGGCGGAAAAGCGGCCGGTAAACGCTGCTGCCGACCACACGGAAGTCAAAGCCGTGACCTCGGTGACCGTGCGGGAATCGCCGACGGCAACCGCAACATTGCTGTTTGATCCCAACCATTCCTGGAACGAGCGCATTCTTGCAGAGCAGTTCCGCTATTGAGCCGGCATAACGACAAGCTGCCGGATTAAGCATCGCGATTAAGGTTACGACTTCACAATCGCACCAATCACGCCCGTTTCTGTTGACAAATCGCGGGCTTGCGCCTAATCGCAATACCAATCTTGCAGGCGCGTGGCGCTTGCCGCGACGGATGCCGTTGCGCTTCCCCGAACCAGCCAAAGACAACAACACTTGTCCTCAGACACCACGACCGCTCAAGAAGCGTTGACCTTCGCAGACCTCGGCCTGTCGCCGAAGGTCCTTTCCGCAGTCACCGATGCCGGCTACACCGAGCCGACGCCGATCCAGGCTGGTGCCATCCCGCACGCCTTGCAGGGCAAGGATGTGCTGGGCATCGCCCAGACCGGTACCGGCAAGACGGCTTCGTTTGTGCTGCCGATGCTGACCCGACTGGAAAAGGGCCGCGCCCGCGCCCGCATGCCACGCACGCTGATCCTTGAGCCGACACGCGAGCTTGCCGCGCAGGTCGAGGAAAACTTCGTCAAGTATGGCAAGAACCACAAGCTCAACATCGCACTGCTGATCGGCGGCGTCTCCTTCGACGAGCAGGACAAGAAGCTGGAACGCGGCGCCGACGTGCTGATCGCGACGCCTGGCCGCCTGCTCGATCACCGTGAACGCGGCAAGTTGCTGCTCAATGGCGTCGAGATCCTTGTCATCGACGAAGCCGACCGCATGCTCGACATGGGCTTCATTCCCGACATCGAGCGCATCTGCGAGATGATCCCGTTCACCAGGCAGACGCTGTTCTTCTCGGCGACCATGCCGCCGGAAATAACCAAGCTCACCGAAAAATTCCTGCACGCGCCGGTGCGCGTCGAGGTCTCGAAAGCCGCATCCGCCGCCACCAACATCACCCAGCGGCTGGTGAAGTCCGGCTCGAAGCCCTGGGACAAGCGCGAGACGCTGCGCAACCTGATCAAGGCCGAAGACGCGGAACTGAAGAACGCCATCATCTTCTGCAACCGCAAGATCGAAGTGTCGGAGCTGTTCCGCTCGCTGCTGAAATATGATTTCGACGCCGGTGCGCTGCATGGTGACATGGACCAGCGCGCCCGCATGCAGATGCTGGCCAATTTCCGTGACGGCAAGCTGCGCTACCTCGTTGCGTCCGACGTCGCCGCGCGCGGCCTCGACATTCCCGATGTCAGCCATGTCTTCAATTATGATGTGCCGATCCATGCCGAGGACTACGTTCACCGCATTGGGCGCACCGGCCGTGCCGGACGCTCCGGCAAGTCCTTCACCATCGCGACCAAGTCGGACACCAAATACATCGACGCGATCGAACGGCTGATCGGCACCAAGATCGAATGGCATGATGGCGACCTTTCGACCGTCGTCGCCAGTGAAGGCGGTGAGGACGAAGCCCCTCGCCGTGGCCGTGGTGCGCCGCGCCGTGCAGGCCGCAAGGACGAAGGCAAGGAAAGGGGCGAGCGCAAACCACGCGAACGTCACGCCAGACACAGTGACGACGCCGAGCCCGAGGCGGTGCGGAAAGAACAGCCTGTCGTGGCTGAGGCCGAAGTCGCCGACATTGGCGAGCGCCGGACGCGCAAGGAAGCGATCCGCTCCGAAAACACCGAGCGCAAGGCATCCGATCGCAACGAACAGCGCGCACCGGAGCGCGGTGACACAAGGCCCCAGCGCGAAGCCAACCGCCCTACTCGTCACCGCCAGGAAGACAATGATTCAACCGTCGGCTTCGGCGACGACATGCCGGCCTTCATGCGGATCGTCGCCAAGGTCTGACCTTTAGGTCCGGCCTCGCGGCAACCGCTCTACCAGCACAGACCCAACGAAAAACGGCCCCTCGCGGGGCCGTTTTCACGTTCAGAACAGTCACGCTCAGGTGAGCGGCGAGAGCTGGATTTCGACGCGGCGGTTCTGGGCGCGGCCTTCCGCGGTGCCGTTGGACGCGACGGGGCGTGTCTTGCCGAAGCCGGTGACGGCGAAGCGGCGCGAATCGACGCCCTGTCCGGACAGGTAATTGGCAACCGCCAGTGCACGGCGCTGCGACAGGTCGAAATTGTGCTGCTCGCCACCGGTCGAATCGGTGTGACCGAACACATCAACCGTGGTCTGCTTGAACTTCTTCAGCACCAGCGCGACCGAATTCAGCACCTGGTAGAAGCCGGGCTTCACCGCATCCTGATCGACGTTGAAGGTAATGTCGGACGGCATGTTGAGGATGATCTGGTCGCCACTACGGGTGACGCTGACGCCAGTGCCCTCAAGCTGCCTGCGCAATTCGGCCTCGTTCTGGTCCATCGTGGCGCCGATGGCGCCGCCGGCAAGCGCGCCGATGCCGGCACCGATCAGAGCATTGCGGCGATCGTTGCCGCCAGCAAGCAGACCAAGGCTGGCACCTGCCAGCGCGCCAAGGCCTGCGCCAGCGGCGGTGTTGGAAATCTTCTGATCGCCGGTATACGGATCAGTGGTGGTGCAGGCGGTCACGAGCAAAGCCGTCGCCATAACGACGAGCACAGTCTTTTTCATAGGATCGTCCCTCTCCAAACCTTGGTCACGCCTGCGGCGCGCCACATCAGCCCTTCCCGCGTCTTGTAACATGAAATACGGCGAAAAGCGGAACGGCAAAAGCCCGAATGAGGGCTTTTCCCGACCAATTCCAGGCATTGCCGGAGGGTCGCATCGCGGCAGCTACCAGAGGTTCTTGCCGTCGATCACCACGATTTCAACCTTGTCGAGGTCGAAGTCGTCGAACAGCCGGGAATTGACGCTGATCTTGGGATTGTCGAAATCCGGTGTCCCCGTCGACCAGTCAGGAGTTTCCGTGAAGGTGCCGCAGCCGCAGCTGGCGCAGAAGCCATGTTTGACGGTTTTCGAGCCCCATTGGTAGAACGAAACATTGTCGGACTGGCTGGTGAGCTTGAATTGCGAGGGTGTGTAATAAGCCCATAGCGAACCGCGTTTCGAGCAGAAGGAACAAGTGCATTGTGTCACCGTTTGCGGCGCCTCCGAAACCTCGAATGTCGTCGCCTTGCAGTGACAGCTTGCCTTGATGGTCATGAACACGCTCCTCACGATTGCCCGCCGCTCCACGCGGCAAGGGCACCATAAAGGAGCGCTGCTGACAACTCTCTGTCAGGAGGCTCTACTGACAGAGAGTTGTCAGCAGCAGGCTTGGCGTCAGTAACAGGCCCGGCTCAACAGCAGGTTGGTGTCAGTAGGATGACGGCGGCACGAACAGGCAAATGGTCTTGCCGTCATTGGAACCGGCGACAGAACACCAGTGATATTCGCCATCCGGTGAATTCTTGATCCGCTTGTCGCTGTAGGCGACGACCTCGCCTGTTCCCTTGATGACATAGCCATCGGGGCGCTCGCTGATGGAGGTCTGCGAGACCTCGCGGCAATCATAGCCCGAGCAGCACGAGAACGGGTAGGTCCAGCCTTGCGGCATCGCGGCGGTCGGCTTCGCGTCATGCGCGCAGGCCGGTGTCGCCAGCACGGCGATCGCACATGTTGCGAACAGGGAGAAGAGAAGCCGGCCGGCCGGTCGAGCGGCTTCGGCCGATCTGGATGTGGCAGCAGACATGACAACGTTCCTTTCAAACGAGCTTCAAGCGTTTCGCTTGCCCGTCCCCGGAACGTGTTCTTCCCAGTGGCCGATCGTCAGTTCACAGATACGCCGCGCGCGGCCATCAATGCTTTTGGCTCCTCCACCCGCGAATGGTGAGCCGATTTATGAGTCGGTGCAATAGACTAGGGAACTGCTGGAATGGGGCTTGGCTAGATGCGTGCCGCCCAAGAATCAGCGCGCTTTAAGGTGACATTGGCTATTCGCCGGCAGATCCGGCAGCCACGAGATGCGCTTGATGTTGCGGCAGATCGTCGGTGATGGTGAACCAACCAGCCTTGGAACCGACGAAGATGTGCGCGGTCGGGCGGATGGACGGTTCGTCGACCAGCGTTCCCATCGCCACATGGACAAAAGCCCCCTCGCGAACGATCGAGTAGAGCAACGAGCCACAGATCTTGCAGTGGGTGTCGTTGCCGTCTCTTTCGCCGAAGATCAGCAGCTTGTCCTGGCCCTTGATGAGATCAAGCTTGTTGCGTTCGATGCCCGCGATTGGCTTGAAGGCCGAACCGGTTGTGCGCCTGCAGTTCGAGCAATGACAGTTCGCCGCGTAAATGAATTCGTTGGCAACGGTATAGTGAACGGCACCGCAGAAGCATTTTCCAGCAAGCTTGCGAACCATCGTCCAACCCCGATTGCCTGACGGCTCTCGCTGCCCCCTGCTAGTCCAGGTCGGCCACGGCTTCGCCAGCGCCGCCTTCGATACGCTGCGACAACGACGCCTCCATGAAGTCATCGAGGTCGCCGTCAAGCACGCTCGACGGACTGGTGCTTTCGACGCCGGTGCGCAGATCCTTGACCAGCTGGTAGGGCTGCAGAACGTAGGAACGGATCTGGTGGCCCCAACCAATATCGCTCTTCGATGCCTCCGTGGCATTGGCCACCGCTTCGCGCTTCTTCAACTCTTCCTCGTAAAGGCGCGAGCGCAGCATTTCCCAGGCCTTGGCCTTGTTCTTGTGCTGCGAGCGTTCCGCCTGGCAGGCAACCGCTATGCCTGTCGCAAGGTGGGTGATGCGAACGGCCGAATCGGTGGTGTTGACGTGCTGACCGCCCGAGCCCGACGAACGATAAGTGTCGATGCGAACATCGGATTCGTTGACGTCGATGTCGATCGCGTCGTCAACGACAGGATAGACCCAGATGCTGGAGAAGGATGTGTGCCGGCGCGCATTGCTGTCATAGGGCGAAATGCGCACCAGGCGATGGACGCCCGATTCCGTCTTCAGCCAGCCATAAGCATTGTGGCCCTTGATCAGCAGCGTGGCGGACTTGATGCCGGCCTCTTCGCCGTCATGCACTTCCAGCACTTCGACCTTGAAGCGGCGGCGCTCGGCCCAGCGCGTGTACATGCGCAAAAGCATCGAGGCCCAGTCCTGGCTCTCGGTACCGCCGGCGCCGGCATGGACTTCGAGATAGGTGTCGTTGGCGTCAGCCTCGCCCGAGAGCAGCGTCTCGATCTGGCGGGCCTTCGCCTCGCCCTGCATCGAGCGGATCGCCGCCTCCGCCTCGGCGATGACAGCTTCGTCCTTCTCTTCCTCGCCAAGCTCGATCAGGCCGATATTGTCTTCCAGCGCCTGGGTGAATCCCTTCACCGCCGCGATCCCCTCTTCGAGACCCTGGCGTTCGCGCATCAGCTTCTGCGCTTCCAGCGGTTCGTTCCAGAGGCTCGCGTCCTCGGCACGCACATTCAGGTATTCAAGCCGCTTTATGGCCTGATCCCAGTCAAAGATGCCTCCTCAGCAGGGTAATTGCCTGCCTGATCTCGTCGACAATGTTCTGCGTTTCCGCGCGCATGGCTTGGTGTTCGATCCTGTTGCTGAAATGACGCTATGGCCGGCGCGATACATAGGGATCGCATCCGTCCCTGTAAAGCGAAATGGGCCAGCCCGAAGCCAGCCCATTCAGCCCCGAATTTCGTCAGTAGAGGCCGCCGCCGCCGTCCTGGATGGCCTGGTTGGCCTGTGGTGACAGCGCACCGCCGGTGGCATTGGAGCCGTCGGCGCCCATGCCGATCACCCAGTAGCTGTCAGCGGGACCGGTGCCCGGCTTGAAGGCTTCGATGATGGTGCCGGGATCACCCGAGGCGGCACGCATGCCGGTCTTGCGGTTGATGGCGACCAGGTTCATGCCTTCCGGCACCTGGAAGTCGACGTTGGGCGTGCCGTCCAGCGCCACCCGCATGAAGTCCTTGAAGATCGGCGCGGCGAGACCGCCACCCGTGGCGCCATGGCCAAGTCCGCGCGGCGTATCATAACCCATGTAGAGGCCGACAACGAGGTTGGGCGTGTAGCCAATGAACCAGGCATCCTTTTCGTCGTTGGTCGTTCCGGTCTTGCCTGCGATGTGACGGCCAAGTTCGCCGATGGTGGCGCCGGTGCCGCGCTGGACCACGCCTTCCATCATCGAGGTGATCTGGTAAGCGGTCATCGGGTCGAGAACCTGCTCGGAATTGTCGACCAGTTCCGGTTCCGGCTGATTCTTCCATTCAGGCGCATTGCAGCCTTCGCAGCCACGTTCGTCCTGCTTGAACACGGTCTTGCCGTACCGGTCCTGGATGCGGTCGATGAGCGACGGCTTGATCGACTTGCCGCCATTGGCCATGATCGAATAGGCCGAGACCATGCGCATCACGGTCGTTTCGCCGGAGCCAAGCGCCATCGGCAGATAAGGCGCCAGATGGTCGTAGACGCCGAACCGTTCGGCATATTCCACCACCAGCTTCATGCCCATGTCATTGGCGAGCCGCACCGTCATCAGGTTGCGTGACTTTTCGATGCCGGAGCGCAAGGTCGCCGGGCCGGCAACAGTGCCGTCGTAGTTCTTCGGCGTCCAGGTCGTGTTGCCGCTCTGGATGGTGATTGGTCCGTCCATGATGACCGAGGCCGGCGTATAGCCATTGTCGAGCGCCGCCGAATAGACGATCGGCTTGAACGAGGAGCCCGGCTGACGCATGGCTTGCGTTGCACGGTTGAATTCCGACTGCGCGTAGGAAAAGCCACCAACCATGGCCAGCACACGGCCGGTGTGCGGGTCCATCGCTATCATGCCGCCTTCGACTTCAGGCACCTGACGCAAGCTGTAGCCGCCATCGGCACCATCGTTCTTTTGCACGAAAATGACGTCGCCCGGTTTCAACACATCCGCCGGTGACTTGGCCTTGACGGTCTTGCCGTCAACGACGTGGCGCATGGCAAAACCCATGTCGTCCTTGCTGACAGTGCCCTCGATACGTTCCTTGACGAGGTCGCCCGAAACCTGACGCGTCGGCTGAAGGCCGATCGATAGGCCGGTCGCCGAGCTGTCGAGCACGACGGCCAACGACCATTCGGGAACGTCATCGAGCCCTTTTACGGCGCCAAGCTTCACGCCCCAGTCGCCAGACACATCGATCGATGTCACCGGTCCGCGGTAGCCGCGCAAAGTGTCGTATTTCATCAACCCGTTCTGCATCGACTTGCGGGCGATGAGCTGAATTTTCGGATCAAGCGTGGTGCGAACGGACAGGCCACCTTCGTAGAGCGCATTCTCGCCATAACGCGAGATGATCTGGCGGCGCACTTCCTCGGTGAAATATTCGCCGGCGAAGAGATACGGGCCTGTGCGGCGCGGCGTCACGCCAAGCGGTTCGGCCTTGGCCTTCTCACCTTCATCATGCGTGACATAGCCGTTGGCGACCATCTGGTCGATGACCCAGTTGCGGCGCTCCAGCGCGCGGTCCGCATGCTTGAAGGGATGATAATTGTTGGGGCCCTTCGGCAGTGAAGCCAGATAAGCCGCCTCGGCGACCGTCAGCTCGTTCACCGACTTGTCGAAATAGGTAAGCGCAGCACCAGCCACGCCATAGGCGCCGAACCCAAAGAAGATTTCATTGAGATACAGTTCGAGAATCCGGTCCTTCGAATAGGCCTGCTCGATGCGGAACGCGAGGATCATCTCCTTGATCTTGCGCTCGTAGGTCTGATCCGCCGACAACAGGAAGTTCTTCGCTACCTGCTGGGTGATCGTTGAAGCGCCGACCTGGCGCCTGCCCGAACCAAAGTTCTGCAGGTTGACCAGAATGGCGCGGCCAAGACCGGTCACGTCGATGCCAGGATGATTGTAGAAATTCTTGTCTTCCGCCGAAAGGAAGGCTGCCTTGACGCGATCCGGAATGGCCTGGATCGGCAGATAGAGGCGCCGCTCGCGCGCATATTCCGCCATCAGAGCACCGTCGGAGGCATGAATGCGGGTCGTTACCGGCGGCTCGTATTTGGCCAGAACCTCGTAGTCGGGCAGATCCTTCGACAGATGGCTGATGTAAATCGCAACGCCCGCCGCGACCAAAAGGGCCAGCGTCGTGCCGATGCCGAAGAAATAGCCAATAAGACGAATCATACCCGCTCCAGTCCTTGGTTCGGGAATTTCCTAAACGAAGCCGCCTTCCGCGCAAGCTTTCGAGACGGTCCCAATCCGTATTCGAAAACCCATGTCGCCACCATGTGGACAAAATACGGCAGGCCGGGATTTTGGTTCCCGGTGCCGGAAACTAAAGCTGCAAGTGTTGTTGTCATGCAACGCTGCCCCTGGTTGCAGGCGGCGCGCGACATGTCAGCCTCCCGTCGCCGTTCCGGTGCGGGCGGACGCGAACAGGGCGACTGCGTTGGTGATGCTTTGCGCGGCTTTGCCACGCCAATCGGCGTCGAGCAATTGTGCCTCGTCCTTGGCGTTGGAGAGATAGCCCAGTTCCACCAGAACAGAGGGCACGTCAGGCGCCTTCAGCACCTTGAAGCCCGCGGAACGTTGCGGGTTGTTGATGAGACCGACGCTTGTGGACAACTGGCCGACCAGCGTGTGGGCGAAACTCATCGAGAAACTGTGCGTCTCGCGACGGATCAGGTCGATCAGGATGTCGGTGACTTCCTTGCTGTCATTCTTGATCACCATGCCGGCGAACTGGTCGGAGAGGTTTTCGCGATCGGCCAGCGCCTGCGCTTCGGGATCGGAGGCCTTGTCGGAGACCGTGTAGACGGTCGCGCCGCGGATGCCCTTGACGCTGATCGTGTCGGCATGAATGGAGATCAGGAGATCGGCTTCATGCTGGCGGGCAATGCGGACGCGGTCGTCGAGCCGCAGGAACTCGTCGGTATCGCGGGTCATGAACACATCATAGTTACCGACCGCGGCGAGCTTGTCGCGGAGCTCGGTCGCGAAAGCCAGCGTGACATTCTTCTCGATCGTGCCGTTCAGGCCCTCGGCGCCGCCATCGACTCCACCATGGCCGGGATCGATGACGATGGTGAAGCGATGACCTGGATTGGAGACAGGTCCGGTGCCAACGCGGCCGCCCTTTTCGGTCGATACGGTCGAACCGGTCGTCAGCGCCTGATTGGCAAGCGCTTCATCGAACTCGCGCTCGGAAGCCGCCGAAATATCGATCGCAATGCGATAGCCGGCGCCAGTATCGTCCTTGAGGATGTCGAGCTTGTCGACCGCGAACGGCCCCTTGCCGGTGAGAATCAGCCGCGACACGCCATCGCCGAGATCGCCAAGGCGCACGCCCTTGACCAGCCCGCGCGCCTTCAAATCCTTGGCATCAATAGCAAATTTCGTATTCTGGAGATCGACGACCAGACGATTGGGACCACGCAGCAGGAACCATTTGAGATCCGGCTCGCGGTCGAAACTCATGACGATGCGCATCTTGGTGGCATCGCCCGCCATCTTGTAGCCGGTTGCGATGCGCGATGCATCTTCGGCATGGCAAACAGATGCCAGGACGGGGGAAATCGCGATCAACAGCAAGAGCCAGGCGGCGCGCAAGACATGGCTTCCAGCACGACAAGTCTTGTGCGTGAAGTCTGCCAGTCCCATCTCTTTCCAGTCGCTCCGGTTTGGCGCCAGGCGCCAGTTCGTTTCGTCGAAGTGCCGGTTAGGCCGCGAACTCGATTAACGATTGGTATCCAGATAAGGTTAACCAAGCCTTTTCATGCAAGGTTTAGCCTGTTCTTACGCTACGGAACTGCTTTTTGCCGGCATCGGAAATCGGGGTTGCCTTCCACCCCGCCAAATCATAAAAGCGATGGTGGATCACTGCAATCCTGGAACCGCCCTCCTCCGCAGCTTCCTGCTACAGGGTTAGACGAAAGGCGGCTCCTTTCGCTTCATGCGAAAAGGGTTCAGGTGATCGCGACGAATTTCGCAGGTGTGCGCCCGTGGCGGGGGAATCGCCTGCGTGAGGAAAACGGCCGGGTTTGTTCCCGCGCCGGCTCTGTATGAGCAAACAAGCTGGTCCGGTTCGCCCGGGCTTTGGTTCAAAAGGTTCTGCTGGTGACGATGGCTTCAAGCGCAATCATGGAAAGGTCCGCATCAAACCGCGCCACTTCGGCTGCGGGCGGCACCGACATGGCGCTCAAGCGGCGGCCGGCGGACGTTCAATTATCCGGCACCCATGGTCCAGACACGCAGCAGCGGGCTTTGCCTCGCAAGCTGCGGCTGACGGCTGCCGGGGGGAAACGAAATAATGCCCAACAAAATGCTGATAGACGCCTCCCACCCGGAGGAAACACGTGTTGTCGTCGTTCGCGGTAACCGTATTGAAGAATTCGACTTTGAATCCCAGGACAAGAAGCAGCTCAAAGGAAACATCTACCTCGCCCGCGTAACACGCGTCGAACCTTCCCTTCAGGCAGCTTTCGTCGAATATGGCGGCAACCGTCACGGTTTCCTCGCCTTCAGTGAAATACACCCCGACTACTACCAGATCCCCGTCGCCGACCGGCAGGCGTTGCTGCGCGCGGAAGCGCAGGAAGCCGAAGACGAGGAGAACGAAGACGGTGACGGCGACGACCGCCAGAACCGGGATCGTGGACGGCGCGGCCGCCGACGCGGCGGCAAGAGCCGGGAGCGCGGTGAGCACAAGCGCGATGCGGATGCCGCCGATTCGAATGAGACTGGCGAACACAACGATGATGGCGCCGATGCGGTTGCCGACGATGGTCACGCTTCCGAACACGCTGACAACGCCTCGGATACCTCCGCCCAGGGCGACGAAGCCGTCGATCACGGCGAAACCGAAGCGCCCGAGGGCGGGCCTACTTCAATCGCGGCGACCGTCGAAGCGGATGTGATTTCCGAGGCCGTCCCGCACACGGAACACAACGGCGAAGCCACATCGAACGACAATGATCGCGGCATGCTGGAAGAGGTGCAGTCCTCGCATCCGGATGATCACGAGATCGAATCGGTCGGCGCCGAGGATGCGCTGGAAGAAGTGCGCAACCGCCGCAAGCCGGTGCGCCGCCAGTACAAGATCCAGGAAGTCATCAAGCGCCGGCAGATTCTGCTGGTGCAGGTCGTCAAGGAAGAACGCGGCAACAAGGGCGCGGCTCTCACCACGTATCTGTCGCTCGCCGGCCGCTATTCGGTGCTGATGCCCAACACGGCGCGTGGCGGCGGCATTTCCCGCAAGATCACCAGCGCGGTCGACCGCAAGCGCCTCAAGGAAGTTGTGGCCGATCTGGAAGTGCCGCAAGGCATGGGCGTCATCCTGCGCACCGCTGGCGAAAGCCGCACCAAGGCCGAGATCAAGCGCGACTACGAATATCTGATGCGGCTCTGGGAAAACGTCCGCAATCTGACATTGCAGTCGACGGCCCCTGCCCTGGTCTATGAGGAAGGCAGCCTGATCAAGCGCTCGGTGCGCGACCTCTACAACAAGGATATCGACGAGATTCTCGTCTCGGGCGAGGAGGGCTATCGCGAAGCCAAGGACTTCATGCGCATGCTGATGCCGAGCCACGCCAAGGTGGTTCAGCCGTTCCGCGACACGACGCCGATCTTCGTGCGCAACGGCATTGAGGCGCAACTGGACCGCATGCTGCAGCCGCAGGTGACGCTGAAGAGCGGCGGCTACATCATCATCAACCAGACCGAAGCGCTGGTTGCCATCGACGTCAACTCGGGCCGCTCCACCAAGGAGCACTCGATCGAGGACACCGCGCTCCACACCAATCTGGAAGCGGCCGAGGAAGTCGCGCGGCAGCTCAGGCTGCGCGATCTCGCCGGGCTGATCGTCATCGACTTCATCGACATGGAGGAGAACCGCAACAACCGCTCCGTCGAGAAGCGGCTGAAGGATCACCTCAAGAACGACCGGGCTCGCATCCAGGTCGGCCGCATCTCGCATTTCGGCCTGATGGAAATGTCCCGCCAGCGCATCCGCGCCAGCGTGCTGGAATCGACCATGAAGCCGTGCCCGCATTGCGGCGGCACCGGCCATGTGCGCTCCGATTCGTCGGTAGCGCTGATGGTTGTCAGGGCGATCGAGGAATTCCTGCTCAAGGATTCGCGCAGCCACATCACTGTGCGCACGCCTGCGGCGACCGCGCTCTACGTGCTCAACCACAAGCGCGGCACGCTGGTGGAACTCGAGAGCCGCTTCGGGCTGACCATCACCATCGAAGCCGACGATTCGGTCGGCTCGCAGCACTACGCGATCTTCCGCGGTGCGCTTGCCGAGAAGCCGGAAGGCTTTGTCGAAGCGCGTAGCCTGCCGGCCTATGTCGAACAGGAAGAGCCCGAGGACGAGATTGTCGTTGTCGAGGAGGATGACGAGGCACCGGTGCAAGCCGAGCAGCCACGCCAGCAGCCGCAGCAACAACAGCCGCGGCCTGCCAATGGCGAGGAAGGCGAAGGCCGTGACCGCAAGCGCCGCAAGCGCCGCAGGCGGCGTGGCGGCAAGGATCGCGACCGCGAACATGGCGCTCCCGTGGACGGGGCGTCCGTCTCGGCGGCGTCTGGCGAGTTCTCCGATTCGGAGGGCGTTGCAAACGATGATGATACCGAAGCGGACGACGACGCTCCGCTCGCCGTTGTTGAAACCGCTGAAGCCATCGACACTTCGGACGAAGGCGCGGGCAAGAAACGCCGGCGCGGCAAGCGCGGCGGCAAACGCAATCGCCGTGAAGACGGCGAAGGTGAGACCGAGGCAGGATCTGGAGAAGCGGCGGATGCGTCCGACGCTGAGGCTTCCGGAACCGAGGCGATCGCCAGCGAGCCGGTAGTCGCATCACCGGTCGAAGAGCCTGTCGCACTGGCACCAGCCAATGATGACGCGCCGATCGAAAAGCCGAAGAAGCCACGTCGCGCTGCCAAGCCGAAGAAGGCCGCAGCGGAAGTCGTCGCCGAGACGCCGGTCGTCGAGGCGGTCGCTGAAACACCGGCCGAAGCGCCTGCCGCCGAGGAAGCAGCGGTAGCCGCGACTGTACCTGCGCCGAAGGCCCGCGCCTCGCGGCGCAAGGTGGCGGCAGCCGATGCACCGGTAGCGCCGGTGGTCTCCTCGACCGTCGCCGATGAGCCGGCGGCCAAGGCAGAGGACAAGCCGAAGCGTGCCGGCTGGTGGCAGCGGAAGGGCTTTTTCTAAGCCTTTCAGCCATTTAGATTGGCTATTTGACAAAATAAATCCCGCGTTGCTCGAAAGGCAGCGCGGGATTTTTCGTATCTTCCGCTCCAAGAGATCGCAGCCGGCTATGGCGCGAAGATCGACCAGTTCATCATCTTCGCCAGCTTCTCCAGAGCAATCGAGCCCAATTTGGAATTGCCGTTTGCGTTGAGGCCTGGCGACCAGACCGCGAGCGAGGCGACGCCCGGCACGATGCCCAATATGCCGCCGCCGACGCCGCTCTTGCCTGGAATGCCGACGCGGAACGCAAAGTCGCCCGAGCCGTCGTAGTGGCCGCAGGTCAGCATCATGGCGCCGATGCGGCGGGCCCGTTCGGCCGACACCACCGAATGCCCCGTCGCCGGGTTCTTGCCGCCATTGGCGAGGAACCTGCCGGCCATCGCCAGTTGCCGGCAGCTCATGGCAATGGCGCAATGATGGAAATAGACGCCCAGCGCGAGCTCCGGCGGATGATGGAGATTGCCGAAGGACTTCATGTAGTTGGCAAGGGCGAAATTGCGATAGCCGGTGGCGCGCTCGGAAGCCGCGACCTCGCGGTCGATGATGATCGTCTCGTCGTCAGCGAGGAACTGGATGAAACGAAGGATTTCGCCGATCGCCTCGCGTGGCTGGTGGCCAGCAAGCAGGATGTCGGAGATGACAATGGCGCCGGCATTGATGAACGGATTGCGCGGGATGCCGTTCTCATGCTCGAGCTGGACGATCGAATTGAACGGATTGCCCGACGGCTCGCGCCCGACCCGCTTCCACAAAGCGTCGCCGACATTGCCGAGCGCCAGAGTCAGCGTGAACACCTTCGAAATGCTCTGGATCGAAAAGGCCTGATCGGCATCGCCCGCCATCAGCACACGGCCGTCATTGGTGACGGCGGCAAGGCCAAACTTCTTCGGATCGACCTTGCCGAGCTGCGGAATGTAGGTGGCGACGTCGCCACGATCCGTCCGCTCCGCCATTTCGGCGGCGACTTCGGCCAGGGCCTGTTCAAGTTCCGGCATGGGCGCTACTTCAGCCAGCGTTCGATGCGCAACATGGCCTCGACCATGTCGTCATGGCTGCCGGCATAGGAGAAACGCATCGTACGGTGCCCAGCCAGGGTGTCGAAGTCGCGGCCGGGTGTCGCCGCCACGTGTGCCTCGGCTAACATCTTGCGGGCAAAGGCCATGCTGTCGTTGGTGTGCCTGGTGACATCGCAGAAAGCGTAGAAGGCGCCGTCCATCGGGGCAGCCAGCGGAAAGCCAAGCTCCGGCAGGCGCTGCATCAGCAGTTCGCGGTTCCAGGCATAGCGGCCCTTCACCGCCTCCAGCTCCTCAGTCGCCTTGAACGCCTCGATCGCGGCGATCTGCGACAGTTCGGGTGGCGAAATGTAGAGGCTCTGGGCGACACGTTCGACCGGGCGCACCAGTTCTTCCGGCAGCACCATCCAGCCGATGCGCCAGCCGGTCATGCAGTAGTATTTCGAAAACGAGTTGATCACGGTCACCCCGTTGCCATAGGCAAGCGCTGTCGTATCGGGCGCGGCATAGGCAAGCCGGTGATAGATTTCGTCGGAGATGACAGCGATGCCAAGTTCTTCCGCTGTCCTCACCAGTGTTGACAACTCATCAGCGGGGATGACCGCGCCGGTCGGGTTGGCCGGGCTGGCGAACAGCACGCCCTTCAGCGGTTTCTCGCTATGCGCGGCCTGCAGGTGCCCCGCATGCAGATAGGCCTCGCCGCCGAGCTCGATCTCGACAACCTCGATGCCGAGCGCCGCCATGATATTGCGATAGGCAGGGTAACCGGGCGCAGCGATGGCAACACGGTCGCCGGCATCGAACATCGCCAGGAAGGCCAGGTTGAAGGCGGCGGAAGATCCGGTGGTGACGGCGATTCGGCCTGGCGCCACTTCAAGCCCGTAGTGATCGGCATAGTGCTCGGCGATCGCCTTGCGCAAACCCGCCAGGCCCAACGTATCGGTGTAGCCGATGCGACCGATCTTCAGCGCGTTAACGGCAGCTTCCCTCACCCCGATCGGTGCCGGATCGGACGGTTGGCCGACAGCCATGGAAATGACTGGCGCACCCTGTGCCTTCAGGCGGTTTGCCTCAGCCAGAATGTCCATGGCATGGAACGGTTCGACATTGCCACGGCGTGAAAGCGAAACGGCCATTTTCATCTCATTTGCTCCGGCCGCCCGCACCACGCTTCGGCAGCCGCGCCGCACAAATGCCCGATTGATGTGAGGATCACAAGTTGAGGAAGTTTCCAGCGCCGACTTTTCATCTTTCGCCCGCTCGTCTACCAGTGGATACGCCATGTTGAGCCGACCCAGATCAGCGATTGCCGGGGCTGCGCGCGTCTTCGCGACGCTTTCGCTTGCCATGGCCACCGCGATCGCGGGTTCCGTCAACGCCTTCGCGCAGAACGTTCCGGTCGTGCGCGACGCCGAGATAGAGGCGCTGGTGCGCGACTACGCGCGGCCGATCTTCAAGGCAGCCGGGCTTGCCAATGACGGCATCGACATCGTGCTGGTCAACGACCAGAGCTTCAACGCCTTCGTCACCGGGCGTCGGCTGTTCATCAACACCGGCGCGTTGATGGCGGCTGAAACACCCAATGAGATCATCGGCGTCATCGCCCACGAAGCCGGCCATATCGCCGGCGGCCATCAGCAGAAGCTGCGCGACCAGCTCGAACGCGCCAAGACGATGGCCATCATCGCGACCCTGCTTGGCGCCGGTGCGATCGTCGCTGGTGCAACCACCAACAGCAAAGGCCTCGCTGGCGCCGGCATGGGTGTTGCGGCCGGCGGCGGCGAGATGGCGCAGCGCAGCATCCTTGCCTATCAGCGCACCGAGGAGATCACCGCCGATCGCTCGGCGATCACCTATCTCAACGCCACCGGTCAATCCGGTATGGGCATGCTGAAAACGTTTCACCGCTTCCAGACGGCGCTGTCGCTGTCAGGCGCGCAGGTCGATCCCTATCGGATCAGCCATCCAATGCCGCAGGATCGCATCGCCAATCTTGAAGTGCTGGTGAAGCAGAGCCCCAATGTCGACAAGCTCGATCCGCCGGCGCTGCAGCAGCGGCACGACATGATGCGGGTCAAGATCGCCGCCTACATGGAAGGCCAAGCCGCGGCCTCGAGGCTCATACGCAAGATGCCGGGCAGCCTCGCCGCGCAATATGGCGATGCGCAAACAGCCTACCTCTTCGGCGATATCGCCACCGCGCTTGCCAAGACCAATGCATTGATCAAGGCGCAGCCGAAAAACGCCTATTTCCAGGAATTGCGCGGCGATATCCTGATGAAGGCGAACAAGCCCAAGGATGCCGCGGAGGCCTATGCCAAGGCAGTCAGTCTCGATCCGGCGCGGTCCGGATTGCTGCCGGTTTCGCTCGGTCAGGCGCTGATGGCCATCGGCACGCCCGAATCCCTGAAAAAGGCCGTGGTGCAGATCAACAACGGACTGGCGCGCGACAAGGAAAATACCGCGGGCTATCGTTATCTCGCTCAGGCCTATGGCGAATTGGGTGATATTCCAGGAGCCGAACTTGCCACCGCCGAAGGTCACTTCTATTCCGGTGCCTACAAGGATGCGAAGATTTTCGCCATGCGCGCGCAGCAACAGATGAAACGCGGTGAGCCACGTTGGATTCGGGCTCAGGACATCATAAACTACACGCCATCAACCAAGATAAAGTGAACCTTCCGGCCGTGCGCGGCGACACAGCCAGACCATAGCTGGCCGGAAACAGGTAAAAAGGATCGACACCATGAAAAAGGCACTGCTGCTGAGCACAACGGGCGTCGCTGTCGCCTTGGCCATGCTGGCTTTCGGATTTGTCGCCGGGAGTCCTCAAATCGCAAAGGCCGGTACGGCGCAGCCTGTCGAGACGGCGGCGGCCGACACGAAGATTGACCGCACCGAGGTCGAAGGCATCATCCGCGACTATCTGTTGAAGAATCCCGAGGTTCTTCTCGAGGTGCAGGACGCGCTTGAGGCCAAGCAGAAGGAAGAGCAGCGCATCGCTCACCTCGGCGTGATCAAGAACGCCAAGGATCAGATTTTCAACTCGGCTTTTGACGGCGTTGTCGGAAACCCGAATGGCAAGGTCACCATCGTCGAGTTCTACGACTACAATTGCGGCTTCTGCAAACGCGCCATCGACGACATGAAGGCACTGACCAAGACCGATTCCGATCTGCGCTTCGTGCTGAAGGAATTTCCGATCCTCGGGCCGGATTCGCAGAAGGCGAGCGTCGTCTCCATGGCGTTCCACCTGATGATGCCGGAGAAATACGGCGAGTTCCACAACGCGCTGCTCGGCGGCCAGGGGCGCGCCACTGAAGCATCGGCGATCAAGATCGCGCTGTCGCTCGGCGCCGATGAGAAGACGTTGCACGAGAAGATGAAGGACCCGTCGATCACCGAAGCCTTCACCAAGACCTACGATCTGGCCAACAAGCTGGCGATCACCGGTACGCCGTCCTATGTGGTCGGCAACGAGGTAATTTTCGGTGCGCTCGGACAGGAAGTGCTGGCTGAAAAGATCGAAGCGGCGAAAGCCGCGCTCTGATTTTGCTCACGGGTACATTTCCGCCTGTTGTGGACAGTGAAAGAACGCACTTGCGCTCTTTTCGCGGGCGTCTATGCCCATTATAGAGGGTCCGGCGCGCGGGCTTGATGCCGGCGCCGTGAAAGGTCGGCTTTTTTGAAAACGGTTTTCGTCCTGAACGGTCCCAACCTCAACGCGCTTGGCAAGCGCGAGCCGGGGATTTATGGCGGCAAGACGCTGGCCGCCATCGCCGACGACTGCAAGCAAGCCGGCAAGGCCCTTGGCCTTGAGATTGATTTCCGCCAGTCTAACCATGAGGGTGACCTCGTCGACTGGATCCAGGAAGCCGGCGACAAAGCCGTCGGCATTGTCATCAATCCTGGGGCCTACAGCCACACATCCATCGCCATTCACGACGCCATCCGCGCCATCGCGCCGATGCCCGTCGCCGAAGTTCATCTTTCCAACATCCATGCGCGGGAATCATTCCGCCACGTCTCCATGGTCGCGCCGGTCGCCGTCGGCATGATCTGTGGCTTTGGGCCGCTCGGTTACACACTGGCGCTGCAAGCGCTGGCGGCACGCCTATGACCGGCCAACAAACAGAAGGCTCGAAAATGTCTATAAAGAAGACCGGTGTTGACCAGCAGCTGATCCGCGATCTCGCGGGCATCTTGAACGACACCAACCTGACCGAAATCGAAGTCGAGCTGGGTGACCTTAAGGTACGCGTGTCGCGGCAGGCGCCAGCCGTTCACGCGATCGCCGCACCGCAGCCGATCTATGCACAAGCCGCGGCACCGACTGCCGCCCTAGCGGCCCCGGCCGTGGCGGATCTTTCCAAGAATGCGGTCACCTCGCCGATGGTCGGAACCGCCTATCTGGCGCCATCGCCCGATGCCAAGGTTTTCATCGAGGTCGGCCAGAAGGTCAAGGAAGGCCAGACGCTACTGATCATCGAAGCGATGAAGACGATGAACCAGATTCCCTCGCCGCGCGCCGGAACGGTGACGGCGATCCTGTTCGAGGATTCGCAGCCGGTCGAATACGGCATGCCGCTCGTCGTGATCGAGTAGAGCGGACCGGATGTTCCAGAAAATCCTCATCGCCAATCGCGGCGAAATCGCCCTTCGGGTTCTGCGCGCCTGCAAGGAGCTCGGCATTCAGACCGTGGTGGTGCATTCGACCGCTGACGCCGATGCCATGCATGTCCGGCTGGCGGACGAGAGTGTGTGCATCGGCCCGCCGCCGTCGCGTGACAGCTACCTCAACATCCATCAGATCGTCGCGGCCTGTGAGATCACCGGCGCCGACGCCGTGCATCCGGGCTACGGGTTCCTGTCGGAGAACGCCAAGTTCGCCGACATCCTGGCCGCCCACAACATCACCTTCATCGGCCCGTCCGGCGATCACATCCGCATCATGGGTGACAAGATCGAGGCCAAGCGCACAGCAAAACGCCTCGGCATCCCTGTTGTGCCCGGGTCGGACGGCGCGGTCACCGATGAGAAGGAAGCCAGGCGCATTGCCGCCGATATCGGCTACCCCGTGATCATCAAGGCGTCAGCCGGCGGTGGCGGGCGCGGCATGAAGGTCGCACTGACCGAGGCCGATCTCGAGATCGCCTTGCAGACGGCGCGTACGGAAGCCGGTGCTGCTTTCGGCGACGATGCCGTCTACATCGAAAAATATCTGCAGAAGCCGCGCCATATCGAGGTGCAGGTGTTCGGTGACGGCTTTGGCCGCGGCGTGCATTTCGGCGAGCGCGACTGTTCGCTGCAGCGCCGCCACCAGAAGGTCTGGGAAGAGGCGCCCTCGCCGGCCCTCAATGCTGAAGAGCGGGCCCGCATCGGCGGCATCTGCGCCAATGCGATCGCCGATCTCGGCTATTCCGGCGCCGGCACGATCGAGTTCCTTTACGAGAATGGCGAGTTCTACTTCATCGAAATGAACACGCGCCTGCAGGTCGAGCATCCGGTAACGGAAGCGATCACCGGCATCGATCTCGTGCACGAGCAGATCCGCGTTGCCTCAGGTGGTGGACTTTCGGTCAAGCAGGAAGACATCAAGTTCAACGGCCATGCCATCGAATGCCGCATCAATGCCGAGGATCCGCGCAATTTCACGCCCTCGCCCGGCACGATCACGCATTTCCACACGCCTGGCGGCCTCGGCATCCGCGTCGATTCCGGCGTCT
Source organism: Mesorhizobium sp. INR15 (assembly GCF_015500075.1). Classification (NCBI taxonomy): domain Bacteria; kingdom Pseudomonadati; phylum Pseudomonadota; class Alphaproteobacteria; order Hyphomicrobiales; family Phyllobacteriaceae; genus Mesorhizobium; species Mesorhizobium sp. INR15. The sequence continues at coordinate 4,800,456 of NZ_CP045496.1, forward strand.
ATTCCGGCTACAAGATCCCGCCTTACTACGACAGCCTGATCGGGAAATTGATCGTGCATGGCCGCAACCGTGTCGAATGCATGATGCGGCTCAGGCGTGCGCTGGACGAGTTCGTCGTCGATGGCATCAAGACGACGCTGCCGCTGTTCCGCGACCTCGTTGGCAATGCCGATATCGCCAATGGCGACTACGACATCCACTGGCTGGAAAAGTATCTGGCCAAAGAGGACTAGGTCAGGGACGCGATGACCCGCCCGTACGCGCCCGGCTATCGCATCCCCACCGACCTTCTGCTCAAGGCCTATGCCTCGGGCGTCTTTCCAATGGCGGAAAGTGCCGCGGACCCTGAAGTGTTCTGGGTCCGGCCGGAGACGCGCGGCATCATCCCTCTCGACGGTTTCCACACACCGAAGAGCTTAAAGAAGACGATCAGGAAGAACCTGTTCGACATCCGTTTCGATTTCGATTTCGAAGCGACGATCGACGCTTGCGCCGAACGGCGTGAGGAGCGCAATTCGACCTGGATTAATGCCCCGATCCGCGAAGCCTATGTGCAGTTGCATCGCATGGGGCATTGCCATTCGGTCGAAGCCTGGCACGAGCAGCGTCTGGTCGGCGGTCTCTATGGCGTGTCTCTGGGCCGGGTGTTCTTCGGCGAAAGCATGTTCTCCAAGGAAACGGACGCTTCGAAAACCTGCCTCGTGCACTTGGTCGAGCGCTTGAAGGCACGCGGCTTCGCTCTGCTCGATACGCAGTTCACCACCGAGCACCTCAAGCGCTTCGGCGCTGTCGACGTGCCGCGCGGCAAGTATGAGAAGATGCTCGCCGAAGCGCTGAAGGGCGAAGCGGTCTTTTTTCCCTGATTGCCTGCCCGTCAGCCTTTGGCGGCTGCTTCCAGCGGGGTTTGGGCGTGAAACATCATCTTCCAGCCGTTGACGCGATGGACATAGCCTGTGCTGACCAATGCGGCATAGGGCTCGCCGTTTTCCCGAGTTGCATGCGCTTCATAGGTCAGCATGACAATGTCGCTGCCCGGCTCAACCATGCCCTTGAGGTCGATCTTGAGGTCGCGCCAGCGGTTTGGCTTGCTGGCAGTCTCCGCCAGATCGGCATTGCTCATCGCTTGCGCCATTTTCGGGAAGGCAACGAGGCAGTCGGTGTCGACATTGGCTGCATAGAATGCGGAGTCGCCGGTCCAGAATCCTTGCTCGAGCTCAAGCAGCTCTTTCTTGCTGGCGGTGATCGGCTTCATGGCTGACATAGGAAACCCTCCATGCGCATTGATGCGCTCCCTGGCCAAACGTATGGAGGCCATGGCGGTTCCGAAGGATCAGTTGGTGTTGGTCGCATCCGGCTCGGCGGGCTCGGTTGTATCGGGAGCAGTCGCCTCAGGAGCAGCCGCGGGTTTCGGCTTGGCGGTGTCGGCTTTGGCCGAGGTGGGTGCAGGCACATCCGACTTCTGCTTGCAGGCCTTGAGCCAGACGTCATAAACGGCGTGCTCGACAGCGTTGAGGCCCGGGCTTTCGGCAAACATCCAGCCGGTGAAGATGCGGCGGATCTTTCTGTCGAGCGTGATCTCATCGACCTCGACAAAGGAATCGGTCTTCGGCTCTTCCGTCTGCGGCCGCGAATAGCAGACGCGCGGCGTCACTTGCAAAGCACCGAACTGCACAGTCTCGTCGACATAGACATCAAAGGTGATGATCCGGCCGGTGATCTTGTCGATGCCGGCGAATTCCGCGACAGGGTTGGTGATGCGTTCGGAGGTCGTGGGCGCGGTCGGTGCCGTGGCCGCGGCGAACGCCGTTGTGCTGAACGCAAGAACAGCAGCCGTGGCTGCCAGTCCGCCCATCGAGATTCGGCCGAAAACGCTCATGCAAAAATACCGGTGGTTGCGCCCGGGTGATTCCGTACACCAAGGCTAGTCGCCGCTGTCAGATGAGCAAGCTGCTAAACGTCAATTGTGGCGATAAAAGACCGGCTGCCGATCAAGAGCCCGGCGTCCAGGCGTCATAATCGCCGGTCACCTGCGGACGATGCTGATTGGTCAGCACGGAGCCCTTCGGACGATAGGCCGCAGGGCTGCCCGTCAGGTTCGGTTCATGCGGCTTTTGCCAGTCGCGCGGGCGGTAATCATCGCTCGGCGGTGCGGTATCGACGCGGTGATGCATCCAGCCATGCCAGCCTGGGGGAATCATCGAGGCTTCCGAGTAATTCTTGTAGATCACCCAGCGGCGGGTACGGCCTTCTGAATCGACACCGCCCTCATAGTAGACGTTGCCGACGTCGTCCTGCCCCACCCTTTTGCCGTGCCGCCAGGTATGGAGGCGCGTTCCCAGCGTCTGGCTGTTCCACCAGGTGAAAAACTGCAGAAGGAAAGTCTTCATCTCTGAACCCTCGCGCCGCCGGCGCCCGTTTCCTGCTTATGGCGTCAGGCCTTCGCGAAGGCAAGGGTTTTGCCGCAAGGACGATGCAAATGGCGGCGGTGACGCCGCACAAGCCCGTGATCCCAACGAGCCTGTTGTCGGGCTGGATAACAGTTGCGGGAAGCATGCTTGCCAAGCCGGTCCGGTGTTTCTAAAGGTCTGCCCGCCCCTCTGCTCTTGTCCAGGCGGTGGCGTTGACTGAGGGAGGTTGAATTGGCCCCAGAGTTGTCCGCCACAGACGCACGGATCAGTGTCGACGCCATTCGCGATCGCAAGGGCGGCGTGCCGATCGTTTGCCTCACGGCCTATACATATCCGATCGCCCGCCTGCTCGACGAACATGTCGACCTGCTGCTGGTCGGAGACAGTGTCGCCATGGTCCTGCATGGCTACAAGACGACACTCGGCGCTTCGCTCGAAATGATGATCGCCCATGGCCAGGCGGTGATGCGCGGCTCGGCCAGGGCCTGTGTCGTCATCGACATGCCCGCCGGCACATATGAAGACTCTGCGACGCAAGCCGTCGCCTCGGCGCGGCGTATCGTCGATGAAACCGGCTGCCAGGCGGTAAAGCTTGAGGGCGGCGTCGACGTTGCCGCGCAGATAGCGGCGATCGTCGCCGCAGGCATTCCAGTCATGGGACATATCGGCCTGCAGCCGCAATCCGTGGAAAGCGAAGGTGGCTACAAGATCAAGGGCCGGACCGAGGAGAACGTTGCGGCGCTGTTTCGCGATGCAACCGCTGTCGAACAGGCTGGTGCGTTTTCGGTGGTCATCGAGGGCACGGTCGAAAATGTCGCCGCTGACATCACCCGGCACATCTCCATTCCGACCGTCGGCATTGGCGCCAGCGGCGACTGCGACGGCCAGGTTCTGGTCACCGACGACATGATCGGCCTGACCGTCGACCGCGTACCCAAATTCGTCAAGCAATATGCCGATCTGCGCAGCGTGATCTCCGGCGCCGCCAAAGACTATGCAGCGGAGGTGCGAGACCGGACATTCCCCGGCCCTGGCCACGTCTTCACGGCGACATCTGGCAAGGACAAGGCATGAGCCAGCCCATCGTCGTCGAAAGCGTTGCCGCTCTTCGTGCGCAAGTCCGCGACTGGCGGCGCGATGGTCTCAGCATCGCCATGGTGCCAACCATGGGCGCGCTGCACGAAGGCCACATCTCCCTGGTCAGGGTCGCGCTTGAGAAGGCCGATCGCTGTGTTGTCTCGATCTTCGTCAATCCGGCGCAGTTCGCACCAGCCGAAGACCTCGACAAATATCCGCGCCAACTCGCCCGCGACCTCGATCTGCTGGCCGAGGCCAAAGCCAATCTCGCTTTCACACCGACGGTCGGTGACATGTATCCGGCCGGCTTTGCCACCAGGATTTCGGTCGGTGGCCCCTCATCCGGGCTGGAATCGGATTTTCGTCCGACTTTCTTCGATGGTGTCGCCACGGTCGTGGCAAAGCTCTTGCTGCAGGCAACGCCCGACCGGGCGATCTTTGGCGAAAAGGACTATCAGCAGCTTTGTGTCGTCAGGCAGCTTTGCCGGGATCTTGACTTGCCGGTGGACATCATCGGGGCGCCGACCGTACGCGACCGCCATGGTCTCGCGATGTCATCGCGCAACGCCTATCTCAGCGAGACCGAACTCAAGATCGCACGCCAGTTCAATGTGATCCTGCGTGAAACTGCCGTGGCACTTGCTGACGGCGCTGATCAGGCTGTCGCGACCGCTGCCGCGAGCCGGGCTCTCGCCACCGCTGGCTTCGACAAGATCGACTATGTCGAGGCGCGTGAAAGCCTGACGCTCGCGCCGTGGCGCAGGGATCGTGACGGACGCCTGCTTGCCGCAGCCTGGCTCGGCAAAACCAGGCTGATCGACAATATGGAGATATCCTCCACCTAGCCTCCCCGACCAGCGATCGATCGGAAGAGGCGCCTATTCCTCTGTTGGCATGTGCAGATACATCGACTGGATGCCCACCCGGCCCGGCCCGGTGAAGCGATTGACGATGAAATTCATATTGGCGCCGAAGAAGCCGCTGGAAAGACGATCGATCTTCGTCTCCATCTTGACCGACACATCCTTGAACAGCCAGCCACCAGGCTCGATGTCGATGGTCTCTCCGGCGGCGAGCGTCTTTTCGAAGACATTGCCGTAGCCGTGCAGCCAGACAATGCCGTCGCCGGCATCGCCGCGAAAGCGATCGATGAAGAAGCCGCTTTGGCCGAACAGCATCGTCGCTAGGCCACGCACACGCTCGAACGTGTAATCGACATTGCCGGTTGCCGCGAGGAACTGGTGTTCGCGCACCTGAACCTCTTCGCCGCGCCTGAGATGGATCGGCACGATATGGCCTGGACCGTCGCGGCTGAACGCAATGATACCCGCCCCCGAGGCCTCGGTGACGAAGATCTGCATTCCGGCCATCATTCGCTTCAACGCACCCTTCAGCGACTTCAGGGCAATGGTGATGGTCGAGTGCTTCCACAGCAGGATGTGGTGTTCGAAATAGACCGGCATCCGTGTCACATCGACGGACAAGACAGGCACCAGTTCGCCCGCTATGTGATAGGTGACACCGCCAAAGGTTTCGTCCGACACCTGCGTCGGCATTAGTTCCGGCAAGTCAGGCATGATGATCCCCCACGCCGCATGCATGCCATCGGCCAAATGCCGGTTCTTGCAGCAACGGCTCCAGCAGCTTTGCTGCCGGACTTTGGGGGCGTCAAACGAAAGGTGCTATCCGCAGGCCTGCTCTCAGGAACGTGATCTTGTGCCGAGCCGTCGAAGCGGCCGCACTCAGGCCGCAAGCACTCGTTCGTAGATCAGCGCAGGAATGCCGGTCCCGCCGTGATCGTCAACCCTGCCGGCCCGAACGAAGCCGTTCGCCTGGTAGAAGGCGATAGCGCGCGTGTTCTTTTCCTCGACTTCGAGCCGAATGGTGTGGGCTTCAGGAAAACTTTCGATGACCTCATCGAGCAGCATGCCGCCGATGCCCCGGCCCTGCATGTCGGGCAGAACATAGAGCTGCCTCAGCACAAGCACCTCGCCGCCATCGACGGCTTCGGCAAAGGCTATGCCGCCAATGCGCTTGCCGTCATCAGCGACGAGAAACTCGGTACTTGGCCGCGCCAGCCTCGCCTTCAGCGCCGCAACCGAGTGCCATTCACTGGTAATTTCCGTGACCTTCTCGACGCCGTATATGGCGTCGTAGGTTGCGTGCCACGTCTCGACCAGCAGCGCCCGGATGGCGACAAGATCACGTTCTCCGGCGGTGCGGACGAACATCGCCCTACTCGATCCCGAGCTTGGCCTTGACGAGATCGTTGACGGCCTGTGGGTTGGCCTTGCCCCCGGTCGCCTTCATCACCTGGCCAACGAACCAACCGGCCATTGTCGGCTTGGCGCGCGCCTGCTCGACCTTGTCAGGATTGGCCGCGATCACCTCGTCAACCGCCTTCTCGATGGCGCCGGTGTCGGTGACCTGCTTCATACCGCGGCTTTCGACCAGTACGCGCGGGTCACCACCCTCGTTCCAGACGATCTCGAACAGATCCTTGGCGATCTTGCCGGAAATGGTGCCATCCTTGATCAGATCAATGACCGCGCCAAGCTGATCGGGTGAAAGTGGAGCGTTTTCAATATCCTTGCCGGCCTTGTTCAAAGCACCGAGGAAATCGTTGATGACCCAGTTGGCGGCTAGCTTGCCGTCGCGTCCGGCGGCGACCTTCTCGAAATAGTCCGCGATCGCCTTTTCCGACACCAGGATCGCGGCGTCATAGGTCGACAGGCCGAGCGAGGAGATCAGCCGCGCCTTCTTGTCGTCCGGCAGTTCCGGCAGGTCTTTCGCCAACGCTTCGACATAGGCTTGGTCGAATTCGAGCGGCAAGAGATCGGGATCGGGGAAATAGCGATAGTCGTGCGCCTCTTCCTTCGAGCGCATCGAGCGCGTCTCGCCCTTGACGGCATCGTACAGCCGCGTTTCCTGGTCGATCTTGCCGCCGTCCTCCAGGATGGCGATCTGGCGGCGCGCCTCGAAGTCGATGGCCTGGCCGATGAAGCGGATCGAGTTCATGTTCTTGATCTCGCAACGGGTGCCGAACTCGCCGCCGGGCCGCCGGACCGAGACGTTGACGTCGGCGCGCAGCGAGCCTTCGTCCATGTTGCCGTCACAGGTACCGAGATAACGCATGATGGTGCGCAGCTTGGTGACGTAGGTCTTGGCCTCATCGCCGGAGCGCATGTCGGGTTTCGACACGATCTCCATCAGCGCCACGCCGGAGCGGTTGAGGTCGACATAGGACATGGTCGGGTGCTGGTCGTGGATCGACTTGCCGGCGTCCTGCTCCAGATGCAGGCGCTCGATACCGACTTCGATGTCCTCGAACTCGCCCTGGCGATCAGGACCAACCGAGATGATGACGGTGCCTTCACCGACAATCGGCTGCTTGAACTGCGATATCTGGTAGCCCTGCGGCAGGTCCGGATAGAAATAGTTCTTCCGGTCGAAAACCGACTTGTGATTGATCTGTGCCTTCAGCCCGAGGCCGGTACGGATCGCCTGCTTGACGCACTCTTCGTTGATGACCGGCAACATGCCCGGCATCGCCGCGTCGACAAGGCTGACATTGGCGTTGGGCGCGGCGCCGAAAGCCGTCGAGGCTCCGGAAAACAGCTTCGCCACCGAGGTGATCTGCGCGTGGACCTCGAGACCAATGATGATCTCCCAGTCGCCGGTGGCGCCGGAGATCAGGCGTTTGGCGTCGGGTGTGCGGGTGTCGATAAGGGACATGACGGCCTACATATTGGAACTGCGGACTATGCGTGAACGCATATCTTGGTGTGCAACTTCGCTAGTGCAAACCGCTGCATGAGACAAGCGCAAAGCCAGAGACTGGCGTTTTCGAACGGCTTCGGCTACATCCCTCTCCATTCCAATGGAGAGTGGATGTCCACTTACGCACAGTCCCGGTGAGGCCCTGACCTCTCGATGAGGCAGGGCAGAAAACTTGAAACCCCGTGCCGCGAGACCTCGCGGCGGCGGCATTTTCTGTTTTCCCGGGAATTCTCACATGGATATTTCGCGCAGCGCATGACCCCAAAAATCGGAATCGATTTCGGAAAGGATCATGCGCCAAATCAAAAGTGCCACAGCGTCCTTAGCGCGTCCAAGAGGACGCGCGGCGCTGTGGAACAGCGCATTCTGCACCTGCTCGCGCAGGGCGGGTACATCGAAATCGAAAAGAATGAAAAGAAGCGGATCGCCTCCGTCAAATGCCTCACCCGCGACGGCTGGCATTATCCGGGCGTCGATCTCGAACTGCTCCGAAAGCTGAAGCGGAAGAAGGCGGTTTCATCGTCGGGTGGCGGTGCCTACCGCATTACCCGGCGCGGGCTCGAGCTCGTCCGTTCAGAACTCGACAACAGATGAGGATAATTCCGCCGGCCGGTATCCGGCCGGCGGAACTCTCCCGTCGCGTCAGGCCGTTGCGATATAGGCCCTGATCTCATCGGCCTCGCGCTCGACATCCTCGATGCGGCGCTTGACGACGTCACCGATGGAGACGATGCCGTCGAGCAGGCCGTCCTTTTCCACCGGCAGATGGCGGAAGCGGCCCCGGGTCATGATCTCCATGACCTCGTTGACCGTGTGGTTTTCATTGCAGATTTTCACCTTCGGCGTCATTGCCGAGCGCACCGCGATGTCGAGTGCCGCTCCGCCTTCCTTGGCGACAACCCGCACAATGTCGCGCTCGGAAAGGATGCCGACGATCTTGCGATCGCCATTGGTGATCACCAGTGCACCGATCTTGTGTTCGGCAAGGATGCGAATGGCTTCGCTAAGCTTTTCGTTCGGCCCGAGCGTCAACACGTCATGGCCTTTTTTCTCGAGAATTGCCTTAACCGTCATGGCGTCCTCCTCTGCTTTGCTTGCCGGTTCCTGCCCTGACCGGCTTTCACATAAGAGTGAACATCGTGCGCCGTGATCGACCGCATTTCAAGTGCGGCGGTCAGCGCTCGCGGCTGTCTGTCCGCTGCCAACGCCGGTCAAACCAGTGCAAGCCGAAGAAGCCGGCGACAAAGCCGCCGATATGGGCTTCCCAGGCGATCTGGCCGGCAACCCCTGGCGCGAAGCCAACGAGGCCGGTGACGAGGTTGATCACCATCCACACAGCCAGGAATGTCATCACGCCACGCGAGCGCAGGACCATGGAGATCGGCAGCATTGGGCCGCTGAAAGCAGCCTTGCCCGACGAACGATCGGTGCGGAAGCCAAAGCGCGCCGCAGCGCCCATCATGCCGGAAATCGCGCCCGAGGCGCCAACGAGCGGCGCTTCGCCGTAGGGATGCACGGCCCAGAAAAGCACCACCGATGCCAGACCGGTGACGGCAAAGAACACCGCGAACCAGAATGTGCCGAGGCGGTTGGCCAGCGGCGAGCCAAAGGCGGCGAGCCAGACCATGTTGATGGCGAGATGGGCAAAGCCGCCATGCAGAAAGGCATAGGTGAAGGGTCGAGAAAACAGAAACCAGTCGAAGCCGTATTGGCCGGTATAGAGAACAGGAATGAAGGCTCCGTCGTATAGCACGGTCAGCTGCTGGGCTTGGGTCAGCACGTATTCCCGCAGCAGATGAACGACGACGCAGGCAACGATCACCGCCAACACCACCAGCGGCAGGTTGAACACCGGTTCACGACGCTGCTCGGGCACATCCTCGATCGGCTCGATTTCCGAGGGGCTTACCGGTTCACTCATCTGCAGTTGCACCCTGTGCGGCGATTCGGGATTTGAGCATCTAGATCACGGCCGGACCTACGGCAAATGCCGAATCGCCGCGCGCGAATCAAAAAAGAAGCCGTCCAAGGTTTCCCTTGAACGGCTGGTCGAGCCCCCTGCTCCCCTAAAATCTTAACCGAAGTGCTGCCGATCGTTGCAAAACGACCGCTTCTGGAGTGGTTTTTATGTGCCACAGGCCCGGCCCGGGCACAACGTAAACCACTTGTTAACCTTAACGGCCCCGACCCGTGAACAAGTGTTAACGACGCTGGCACGCTTCCTGCTCCGCAACGCATGTAGACCATCGGAGGGCGCCCTTCTGTTCACCGATGGGACATCAGACGACAGATTGCGCGGAGCAACCTAACCATGAACCAGAACGGATCAATCACGCTGTTCCAATATTGGAACCGCCTGCGTGATGGGCGCCCTGCCCCGAAGCGTTCGGAGGTAGAGCCTGCCGATATCAAGTCGCTGCTGGCCGACACATTCATCCTGGAACGGGACACGCGCGGACAGGCGGTGTTTCGCCTGGCCGGCACCCGGCTGTGCGCGTCTTACGGCCGCGAGCTCAAGGGGTTTTCGTTTCCCTCGCTTTGGCGCGAGAAGGACCAGCGGCTTGTCTCCCGCCTGATCCACGGCGTCTTCGAACAGAAGTCGGTGGTGCTCATCACCTATGAAGGGTTCAGCCGCAACGGGCGTTCCAACAGGTTCGAACTTCTGGCCCTGCCGCTTGACGGCGGTGTCGAAAATCCGCGTTGCCTCGGTGTCATCAGCGCCGTCGAGAAGCCTTTCTGGCTGGGCGCGGATCCGATCACCGATGCCTTGATCGACACCATCCGCATCATCGATCCGGAAAAGGAACCAATGCTCCTGAAAAGCCGACCGGCAATCGCCGTTCCGTCGCTTGTTCCTTCGGATCTCGAGGGACCCGAAACGATCTCGGCGCTCGGCAAAGCACGCCGAATCCGTCACCTCGTGGTATTTGACGGCGGGCGTGAAGAATAACCGGATTCTCGCGCCATCAGCCGCCTGCTTTTTCCCTTTGTTAACTCGCTTTGTTGTATTTCTCCTGTGAAGTTCCTCGCATCAGCGCGCAGGGATGCCAAACGGGGTGTAGTCAGTCATGAGGTCAGCGGCGGTCGACTACGCGCCGTCCCGAGCTGAAAGGCGTAACTTTCAGCGCGTCCGGGTTAAGATTTACGGACGCTTCATGCTGGAAGACCGCACCGAGCATCCGTGCCAGGTTGTCGACATGTCACCGGGCAACGTTGCGTTTCGCACCGAGCGCATCGGCATGCCGGGCGAAAAGGTCATCGCCTATATCGATCATATCGGCCGCATCGAAGGCGTGATCACCCGCACCCTGCAGGACGGCTTTGCGATGACAGTCATCGCGTCCGATCGCAAGAAGGACAAGCTCGCCGCGCAGTTGACCTGGCTTGCCAACAAGCACGAGCTTGATCTGCCGGAAGATCGCCGCCATGAACGCGTGGCCCCACGCAATCCAACCAGCGTGCTGCAGCTTACGGACGGGCGCCAGTATCAATGCCGCATCATCGATCTGTCGCTTTCAGGAGCGGCGATCGAGATCGACGTCAAGCCGGCGATCGGCATCCAGGTGATGCTCGGTACAATGCGCGGGCAGATCGTGCGTCACTTCGAGGACGGTGTTGCCGTCGAATTCGCGGTCATCCAGCGCCCCGAAACGCTCGACTCCGAGTTCAATACACCGCGCGCCTGATCATTTTAATGCAACCGAAGAGCCGGTCACTCGTGGCCGGCTTTTTTTGATGGCTAGCCCTGTTTTTGATATCTTGGGCGACGGGCGACTGACCACCCTTTCCAAGCCGTGATCTCCCGAGTCGTCAGCCCTCTCCGCGGGTCACCAACCCATGGAACAACAGCGACTTCAAGTGAGTGCCTGAACAATTTAATACTCAAATGATTCAAATTTTATGCTTATTCTACAGGCGTTTTACTTAATATCTACTTCGAGCTTTTGCGTCAAATAAATCCACCCGTGTCAATGTCTCCTCAAACGGGGAGACTACAACAATGAAGAAAACGAGGGGCAAGCTGTTGCTGGTGGCAATGGCGATGCAGCTTTCCGCCTGGGGATCAGCATATGCCGCGGGACCGGCCTATATGCATACCGGCGGCCGTACAACGCAGCCTGTTGGCCATTATGAATTCTGCCAGCGTATTCCTGGCGAATGCAGCGAAAAGACGCCCAAAGGCGCGCCGGTCGAACTGACCCGCAAACTGTGGGCGACGATTGTCAACATCAACAATTCGGTCAACACACGCATCAAGCCGCGCACCGACATGGAAAACTACGGTGTCGAGGAATATTGGGCCTATCCCGACAACGGCTATGGCGATTGCGAGGACTACGCGCTGGAAAAGCGCCGCGAGTTGATGGATGCCGGGGTTCCGGCGGGCAATCTCTTGATGACGGTTGCGCGCCAGCCGAATGGCGACGGCCACGCCGTGCTGACCGTGCGCACCAGCCTCGGGGAATTCATCCTCGACAACCTTGAAACCAAGGTCCTGTCCTGGACAGACACCGACTACACGTATCTCAAGCGCCAGTCGGACCAGAATTCCGGCGTCTGGGTGACGATCAACGACGGCCGCTCCGACGCGGTCGCCAGCGTCCGCTAAGGGCGTCAACACATGCCGCCCGGGATGCGCAAGCGTCTTGGGGTAACGGCGTGGATGAAGCAGAGGTCAGGCGCTTCGCATGAAGGCGATGCGCTTCAGGAGAAACCCGGTCGAGTCCCCACCCTCCCCGTCCCCAACGACCGGGCTTAAGGAGCCGGCCCCGTCCCCGGGCCGGCTCCGCCATTTCTGGCGGAATTTCAGACTGTTTTAAGCCCTGCCTTGAAACGCTTGCCGTTGGCGACATAGTGCGCGGCTGAGCTACGCAACCTGGCGACCGCTGCATCGTCCAGCACCCTGATTGCCTTGGCCGGCGAGCCGACGATCAGCGAATTGTCGGGAAATTCCTTGCCTTCGGTGACCAGCGCACCGGCGCCGACCAATGAGTTCTTGCCGATCCTGGCGCCGTTCAGAACGATGGCGCCCATGCCGATCAGGCTGTTGTCGCCGATCGTGCAGCCATGCAGCAGCGCGCGGTGACCGATCGTGCAGCCTTCGCCGATGGTCAGCGGAAAGTCTGGGTCGGTGTGCATGACCGTGTGTTCCTGCACATTGGTGTCAGCACCGATGACGATGGGTTCGTTGTCGCCGCGAATGACGACACCGAACCAGAAACCAGCATTGCGACCGATCCGCACATCGCCGATGAGCGTCGCATCGGGCGCGATCCAGTTGCTGCCCGCCTCCGCGAAGCTCGGTTGCTTTCCATCGATCGCATAGAGCGGCATTTTGAAGTCTCCGAATCGCCTCAGGCAGGAAAGTCGGACCCTAGAAGCCGAGACGCCCAGGACGCAATGGCGAGTACGACAACACCCAACGCCAGCGACCAGGCGATTGCCGTGCAGCAGCAAGACATCAGCGCCAGTGTCGAAATGCGGCCGGTGCGCCTGGCGTCCAAGGCGTCGTTGAAGAGCATGAAAGGCCCAGCGCAGGCCGTCGCGGCCAGCGAACGCAGGATATGCGACGGCGACACATAGGGCTCGACGAAAGCAATTTTCCGTCCCGAAATCAGTTCCATCGCCGATCCGGCCAGACCGCACACGGTCAAGCCAACCACAAAAGCGTAGGCGGTGAGTTCCAGCGGGCTCATCTTTACCTTCCGTTTACCATGAAATCGCACAGTCGTTCACAACGCACTGCAAGCATCATGCCGTGCGATGTGTGCCGCCCAAGGACACCCACGGGGGCAGGCCGAGATCGAGGACTGAGATGAAGCAGGCAGCTATCGCCGACGGCCCCGAACTTACCGTGGTCGATTCCAAGCTGATGAAGCGGGTCTTCTACGGGTTCGCGACGCTGGCGCTGCTGTCGGTGGCAATCAGCCTCGGCGGCAAGTGGTTCGGTCACTCCATCGCCATGGCCGGATACACAGACGACCCGACATTGCATAAGGTCGTCATTGGCAAGAACGTCATCGCCGTGCCGGCCAACATGATCCGTTTCAATCAGGCTAGGCGCGACGGTATCGCCTCGCGGCTCGACCTCTATCTGCGCTATCCCGAGATGGACGGTTACAGCGAGGCGGCACGCGACGATTTCAACCACACGGGGTCGAGCAAGGACATCATCTTCCTCTCGTTCGAGCCGCAGATGATGTCGCGTGATATGAGCGGCCGTTTCTCACCGATCTACAGCGCCTTGATTGTCCAGCCTGGTACGGCGGGGCCTGGCGGCACGACGGTGTATGGTTTCAACGAGAAATCAGGCTACCTGAACGAGGTGCTGGTTGTCGGCAAGCGTCCCGGCAAGGACCCATTCGTCGCCCGTTGCCTGAGCGGCCCGAGCGCGGATGAATCGCTGGCGCCCTGCGAACGTGACATTCAGGTCGGCGAGGAACTCAGCCTCACCTATCGTTTCCCGAGAGAGTTCCTGGGGGATTGGCAGCGGCTCGACGCGGCGATCGCCACCGAAGCCGCACGCGTCCTGAAAACCGGACGCTAGCAATATCAAACGAAAAGGCTGGCCGGCGCATTTCGATGCGGAACCGGCCAGCCGCCAGGATTTCTGGTTCAGGCCAGGTCGATGTCGAGGATCGCCATCGAGAAATTGTAGTCGCCGTCGTCCTCGTCCTTGAAAACAAGGCCGAGGAATTCGTCGCCGACATAGACCTCGGCCGAGTCTTCCTTGCGCGGCCGCGCCTTCACCTCGAGCTTGGGATTCTGGAAGACGCGCTTGAAATAGGCGTCCAGCTTTCTGATTTCGTCCGGCTTCAACAGTCTTCTCCGATCATCGGTCTTGCTCGTTTGAACGCGCTTCTGGCACGTCGACAATGGCGCTGTAAAGGCAAGCCCGCCGATAAGCCGAGACAATGCCCACTCCCATAGGCATCCGGAATCCGGCTGGGCGTCTCGGCAGTATAAAAAAATCAGATGTCGAAGCTGACGACCTGATCCATCGACTGCGACGGCAAAAGCTGGTCCATCTGGCGCGAGGGCTGGTCGCAGCCGGTCTCGCCAACGACCCGGGCCGGCACACCGGCAACGGTCTTGTTGTGGGGTACCGGCGACAGCACAACCGAGCCGGCCGCGATCTTCGAGCAATGGCCGATCTCGATGTTGCCGAGGATCTTGGCGCCGGCGCCGATCAGCACACCATAGCGAATCTTCGGGTGACGGTCGCCGCCGGCCTTGCCGGTGCCGCCCAGCGTCACGCCATGCAATATCGAGACGTCGTCCTCGATCACCGCCGTCTCGCCGACGACAAGGCCGGTGGCATGGTCGATGAAGATGCCCTTGCCGATGCGGGCAGCCGGATTGATGTCGGTCTGGAAGACCGAGGATGAACGGCTCTGCAGATAGAGCGCAAAGTCCTTACGGCCCTGGTTCCACAGCCAATGCGCCAGCCGATGGGTCTGGATCGCGTGAAAGCCCTTGAAATAGAGCACCGGCATGATGAAGCGGTCGCAGGCCGGATCGCGGTCGTAATAGGCCTGGATGTCGACGCGCACGGTCGTCGACCAGTCCTTGTCATCGGCCAGCATCGACTTGAAGGTCTGGCGAATGAGGTCGGAGCCAATGTCCTGATGGGCAAGCCGCTCAGCAATGCGGTGGATGACCGCCTCTTCCAGGCTCTCCTGGTTGAGAATGGTCGAATACAGGAAAGCAGCCAACAAAGGGTCGCGGTTGACGGCGTCCATCGCCTCATCACGGATCGAGCGCCAGATCGGGTCGACCGGCTGCAATGCGCTGTGTCGGGAAATGCTGATGCTGTTCATCGACGTCGTCCTGCCGGCTTGCCTAGTGTCTGGCCGCACCTATAAGCCAGATCCTAGCACGATTGAACTCAATTTTCCTTAGTGCAGTGTCAAATGGATTTGGTTCGCGGGAATTCAAGCAGCCATGGAAAACGAACCCTTGATCGATGATGCGCTGAAAAGAGGCCTTTCCGGGCTCTATGAGGCGGACGACCGCCACTATCACGGCATGGCCCATATCGAGGCGATGCTGGCGCTGGCTGGCGACTACCGGGCATCACTGCACGACGCCGGCGCCGTCGAAGCGGCGATCTGGTTTCATGACGCGATCTATGACAGCCGGGCCAAGGACAATGAGGCGCGGAGCGCGGAACTGGCACGGAAAAAGCTCTCAGGCCGCGCTGACCCGGAGCGCCTAGACCGCATCACGGCGATGATCGTCGCCACCGCAACGCATGAATTGCCAAGTCTCGACGATGCCAGATCCGCGCGGGACGCCGCTCTCTTCCTCGATATGGACCTGTCGATCCTGGGTGCGACGCCGGCCCTGTTCGATGCCTACGAGCGGGCCGTGCGTCTTGAATATCAGTGGGTGGAGGAGCCGATGTGGCGCGCGGGACGCGGCGAGGTTCTGAAGAATTTTCTCGGCCGGCGGCATATCTTTCATACCGAGGAGTTCCGTCAGCGCTTCGAACCGCGGGCCAGGTTGAACATGGCGCGATCGCTGGAGGCCATTACGACAAGCTGACGGCAATCAGGTGAAGGCGCCTATTGTCGAAGCCATGGCGGCCAGGATACCCAGCCCTGCCATCACCGACAGCCCGTTGAGAATGATCCCGAGAAGGCCAAGCGAGCGGCTGTCGTTTGAGCGCGCCAGCGCCATGATGCCGAAGACCACGCCGGTAACATGCGCCAGTGGCGCCGCCAGCAGAAACACCGCCATGAAGAAACCCGTGGCGATGTTCTGGACAAGCTGTGAAGCATCACTCGGCATCGCCACGAGGATGGTTATGGCAATCGCCCCGGCCGCAAACGCGGACAGCGCCAGTATGACGGAACGTTTACCGAGCCTGCCTTGCACGACGACGCTCGGCGCGTCGGCGGTTCTTCCCCATTGTCCCACTTTTTTGCGCCCCCGCTTGCTTACCGCTCAAAGCGGATTGTCGGCATAGAACTCCAGCACCCGCTGCTTGAATGTCTTGTCCCCGACGGCAAGCATATGATCGCGGCCTTCGATATGAAAGGCCGTGGCATTCGGCATCAGCGCGGCCAGTTCATCCGGCGAGCCGCCAATGTCATCCGTCGTTCCGACAGCGACCAATGTCGGTTGGGCGATATGCGTGATCTGATCCTCGGTCAGCAACTCCCTCGATGTCGCGATGCAGGCGGCGAGAGCCCGCCGATCGCTGCGCGTCTGGTCTGCGAAAGCGCGGAACGAACGGCCGCGAGGATGGCTGGTTGCACCGGGATCATCGGCAAGCAAGGCTTCTGCGATCGGATCCCAGTCGCCGACGCCGTCAATCATGCCGATGCCAAGACCGCCGAAGACCAGCGTTGCGACCTTGTCGGGATCGGACAGCGCCAGGAAGGCCGCGATGCGCGCACCCATCGAATAGCCCATGACATGGGCCCGTTCGATGCCGAGATGGTTCAGCAGCGCAGCGCCATCCGAGGCCATCCTGGCCGGTGTGTAGTCGGCCTCGTCATAACTCTTCGACGACGATCCATGGCCGCGATTGTCGAAGGCGATGGCGCGGTAGCCGGCGTCGTTCAGCGTCTTGAACCAGCCGGGCGACACCCAGTTGACATAATGGCTCGAGGCAAAGCCGTGGATCATCAGCACCGGATCGCCTTGTCCTGATGCCGGCTGGCGGTCAAGGAAGGCGAGGTCGAAGCCGTCATGGGCGAAAAACTGCATGGGCCAGGCGTCCTCGGCGTTCAGTCGGACTCGACACTGGGCGTATCGCCCTTGTCCGCCGGCGGCATGCCGGGACCAGATGCGGTGCCGATGGCGGGATGACGCAAAAGATCGCCGTTCTCGATGCCATCCCTGGCCGCGGTGCCCGCCTTGAGTTCCAGCACGAAGCGAACCGGCTCTCCTGGCGAGATGACCGCCTCGGATTGTGGCTCTCCTTGCTTGATCGCGCGGATTTTGCCGTCCTGACCAACGAAGATCAGGTCGAGAGGCATCGGCGTGTTCTTCATCCAGAAGTTGACCTCGCGCGTCGCCTCGAACACGAACAGCATGCCGTGATTGTCGGTCATCTGTTCGCGGAACATCAGGCCCGCCTCGCGCTCCGCTTCGTTGTCGGCGACTTCAATCGAGAAAGAGCGATCGCCGCTTTTGGTCACCGCGACAAGCGGAGCGGGATCGACAGGCAGGACCATCGCCCGGCTGTCGGCCGCACTTGGTGTCTGCGAATAGAAGTAAGCGCCTGAAGCGACGATGACGGCCATCACGGCGCAGATTGCGCCCGCCGTCAGCCTGTTCCTGTGAGCCATCCAAAATCCTCGACCGGAAATCGTCCTAGTGCGAAACCGGCAAGGTGCCCATATCGGGGTGAATTTCGGCAGCCATAAGGCCTTTGTCGCCGCGTCCGAAACGAACCAGCACAACCTGCCCAGGGCGAAGCTCGGTGATGCCGTAGCGGCGCAACGTTTCCATGTGGACGAAAATGTCCTCGGTGCCCTCGCCTCGGGTCAGGAAACCAAAACCCTTGGTGCGGTTGAACCACTTCACCAGCGCGCGTTCGAGACCGCTTTCAGGCGTCACCGAAACATGGGTTCGCTGTTCCTGCATCTCGGCCGGATGGATCGCCGTGGTGACATCCATCGATAGCACGCGGAAGGCCTGCAGTCCGCGATCGCCGTGCTTGACGAGGCAAACAACCCGGGCACCTTCCAGAGCAGTCTGGAAGCCATCCCTTCGAAGACATGTCACATGGAGGAGAATGTCGCCGGAACTGCCGTCATCCGGAAGGATGAAACCATAGCCCTTGGCCACATCGAACCATTTGATGGCGCCTGCGACTTCGACCAGATCAGCGGCATCGCCACCTTCGTCGCGCGGCAAGGCGTCGCCAAGGATCCCGTCCCGCCCCATAAAAGAGGCCTTTTCCCCCATAAGAATGCCCCCTTTTTTTCAAGAACACCGCAACTGATTCTTGACACCAGATTAACACCGCGGCTTCCGGTCTGTGCAAGACCTGCCGTGCCTTTTTTCACGGTTCAATACAGGAATACCGGATTTGTTATTTGCCGGCGCCCACCAGGCGCATGCGTTGTCCTGACGATTGCCCTTTGGCCGGCCCGCCCCTATGTTGCGCCGCATCACAACATCTCGAGGAAATCACATGCGCTATCTGCATACCATGGTCCGCGTCGCCGATGTCGATGCCTCGCTCGATTTCTACTGCGGCAAGCTTGGCCTCAAGGAGGTACGGCGCTACGAGAACGAGCAAGGACGCTTCACGTTGATCTTCCTCGCCGCCTCCGAAGATGAGCAGAGCGGCATCGCCGACAAGGCGCCGCTGGTCGAGTTGACCTACAATTGGGACCCGGAAGACTACAAGGGCGGGCGGAATTTCGGCCATCTCGCCTATGAGGTCGACGATATCTACGCCACCTGCCAGCAGTTGATGGACAAGGGCGTCACCATCAACCGGCCACCCCGCGATGGCAACATGGCCTTCATCAAGTCACCGGACGGCATCTCGATCGAGCTCCTGCAGAAAGGCCCGGCCAAGGCGAAGGCCGAACCCTGGGCATCGATGGCCAATACCGGCAGTTGGTAACCGCCAAGCTTCGCCGGACCAGATGGCCGGCGGCTGGCGTTTGGCACGACAATGCCTATCTATGCCGATGTAATGCCGGCCTGACGGCTGGCGCTTTCATGCGAATGGGCGGTTGCCCACGGAGAACTCACTTATGCCGACCAGCCGTGCCGACGTCGCCACCGAACATGCGAGCCGCTATCTGCAGCAGCTCTGCAAACACTGGGCACACAAGTTTCCCGTTGAATTTGATCCGAACCATGGCGTCATCGACCTGTCGATGGGCCGCACGGTGATGGACGCGGACGCGGCGACGCTCCACATCACGGTGACCACGGAAGACGCCGGTTCGATCGGCCGCCTGGAAGAAGTCGTGGCCGACCACATCAAGCGCTTCGCCTTCCGCGAGGAATTGACCTTCAACTGGGCCCAGGCGCCCGCGGCCTAAGCCTCGGGCTCAGCCACCGCCTGCCTTCGCAGCCATCTCCAGCAACGCCTGCACCGTGCGCCAGTTACGCGCGGTGCCCGGTACCTTGAGCACGCGCGGGATGAGATTGGCGAACTTCGATTCACCAAGCCCTTCCGGTGCGTGCAGGTAAAGCACATCGCGCTTGATCTGGAACGCTTCGGGACCGACGCATTTCTCGGTGAGTTGTGCCGTCTCTTCGGCGGTCGGCTCGCGCTCCAGCACATAGGCGTGGAGCTTCTTCGGTTCGCCAGCGATTTCCGGATAGGGATTTTCCTTCGCCAACCGCTCGAACCAGTCGGCATCCCGCACCATGATGCGCGAATAGAAACCCCATTTTTTCTCGAAAGCCGCCTCGATCTCTTTCGTCAGTTCGGGCGCATCACCCGTCCGCGCCCTGAACACGGCGTTGCCGCTCTGCACATAAGTGGCGACATCGGTAAAGCCGAGCGTCTCGAAAAACGCCCGCAGCTCCGCCATCTTGACGATGCGGTTGCCACCGACATTGATGCCGGAAAACAGCGCGACGAATACCTTGCCCTTCGGGCTCATATGATGAAGCCCGCCAATGTCTCGTTGTCGGTAATGTCCTGATACTGGACGCCCTCGGCTTCGAAATTCGCCTTCAGCAGGTCGAAGTTGCGGCGGTCCTTGGTTTCGATGCCGATCAGCACCGAACCAAAATTACGCGCTGACTTCTTCAGATATTCGAAGCGGGCGATGTCGTCGTCCGGGCCCAGCATGTCGAGGAAGTCGCGCAGCGCGCCTGGCCGTTGCGGGAAGCGGATGATGAAGTATTTCTTCAGCCCTTCGAAGCGCAGCGCTCTCTCCTTCACATCCGGCAGCCGTTCGAAGTCGAAATTGCCGCCGGAGACCACGGCGACGATGGTCTTGCCCCTGATATCCTTCTTCGAGAAATCCTTCAGCGCATCGATCGTCAGCGCACCCGCCGGTTCCAGCACGACACCCTCGATATTCAGCATCTCGATCATGGTCGCGCAAAGCCGGTTCTCGGGGATCAGCCGCACCGTGTCTGCAGCAAACTCCTTGAGGTGTCGCAAAGGCTCGCGGCCGATCTCGGCCACCGCAGCGCCATCGACGAAATTGTCGACCTTGGCCAGCTTGAGCCGTTTCCCGGCGCCAAGGCTTTCGCGAAGGCTTGGCGCCCCCGCCGGCTCGCAGAACACGAAACGTGTTTCACGGCCCTGATCGGCGAAATAGTGCGTAACGCCGGCGGCCAGGCCGCCGCCGCCAACCGGCAGCATGATGATGTCGGGCATGCGCGCGCCGGGCATCTGGTCTGATATCTCGTAAGCCACGGTCGCCTGGCCCTCGATGATATCCTTGTGGTCGAAGGGCGGCACCATATGGGCACCAGCCGTTTCGGTGAATTCGAAAGCGGCGCGGTAGCAGTCGTCGAAAAAGTCGCCAACCAGCCTGATCTCGACGAATTCACCGCCAAACAGCCGCGTCTTGTCGATCTTCTGTTGCGGCGTCGTCACCGGCATGAACACCACGCCCTTCTTGCCGAAGTGGCGACAGACGAAAGCAAAGCCCTGGGCATGATTGCCGGCGGAGGCGCAGACGAAAAGTTCGGCCTCGTTGCCGGCGGCAAGCGCCTTGCGGAAGAAGTTGAAGGCGCCCCTGATCTTGTAGGAGCGCACCGGCGACAGATCCTCACGCTTTAACAGAATGCGCGCACCGGTCTTCTTCGACAGGTAGTCGTTTTCCTGCAACGGTGTTTCCGGGAATATCTGGCGGATCGCGGCCGTGGCCGTGGCGACGCGTGTGGAGAAACTGTTCATCTGGAAATCACCTGACAGGGCATGACTTTGACAAAGCCTGTATCATTGATTGGGCCCGTCAGCGCTTGTTTGTTAGGAGCCTGGTTCGCCGCGGGTGTTCGGTCTCCGCCTATTGCATGTCTGGCTCGACGACGCCATTGTCCAGCCAGCCATGCACCCCGGTGACGGGGAATTCGCGGAATCCTTGCAAGCACTTGGAGGCGTTTGTTCATGCCTGTCGCTTCGGTTGACCTGAAATCGATGAGCTTGCCACATTTTGGCGAGCCGACCGTAATGCCGTTGCTGGCCCGCGCCGCTTACGAAACGCGCATCGAGACGCTGTTGCTGCGAGGCGCGAAAGCTGGCTTCGATGTATTCGCCGTCTATGGCGACCGCGAACACGCGGCCAATGTCGCCTATCTCTCGGGCTATGACCCTCGTTTCGAGGAAACACTGCTGGTCATCGTTCCGGGCCGCCAGCCAAAACTTCTCGTTGGCAATGAGGGCTGGGGCTATGCCGAGATTTGCGCGGGGCCCTATGAGCGTATCCTCTACCAGACGTTCTCGCTGCCGGCGCAGCCGCGTGACCGCTCGCAAGCGCTCCTGGATATTCTTGCCGACTGCGGCCTGAGGGCCGGCCAACGGATCGGCGCCATCGGCTGGAAGCCGTTTGGACCGGGCGATGCCGGTTTTGGCGAGACGGCATTGGACCTGCCCTCCTTCATCGCGGACACATTGCGGGCGCTTGCCGGCGACAAAGGCGCGGTGGTCAATGCAGCCAATCTCCTGATGAACCCCACCGACGGCCTGCGCGCCATCAACGAAGCCGACCAGTTGGCCTCGTTCGAATTCGCGGCCACCTTCACCTCACAGGGGTTGCGCAATGTCTTGCAAGACATCGAACCCGGCATGACAGAATTGCAGGCGGCACGGCTGATGGGCATGAACGGCCTGCCGCTTGGCTGCCATCCGATGCTGTCGGCGGGAAAGCGGGCCGCCTATGGCTTGCCCAGCCCGCGCCTCGACATCATCAAGCGCGGCGATCCGGTGACCATGGCCTACGGCATCCACGGTGCACTCAATGCTCGCGCCGGGTTCCTGGTCGAAGCGGCATCCGAGCTCCCGCAAGCCATTGGCGACTATGTCGAAAGGCTGGTCGCTCCCTACTTCGCCGCCGTTGTCGACTGGTATGAGACGATCGGCATCGGCGTCACGGGCGGTGCCTTATGGAAGGCGGTGCATGACCGGATCGGCGATCCGTTCTTTGGTGTCACGCTCAATCCCGGCCACCTCGTCCATATCGACGAATGGATGCATTCACCGGTGTTTTCCGGCTCGGACATCAAGCTCAGATCGGGGATGGCGCTGCAGGTCGACATCATTCCAGCGACCGGCACCGACTACTTCACCAGCAACATCGAGGACGGTATCGCATTGGCCGACGAACCGCTGCGTCACGAGATCGCGGCACTTTACCCGGAAGCCTGGAGCCGCATCGAGGCACGCCGCGCTTTCATGACGGACGTGCTCGGAATTCGCCTCAGGCCGGAAGTGCTGCCCTTCTCCAACATTCCAGCATTTCTTCCCTCATTTTGGCTTTCGCGCAACAGTGCGATGGCTGTCGCACGGCGCTGACCACATTTCGGCTGGACACGACTTAGTTCCGCCGCACTCTCCCTGTCCGGGAGGTGTCGCGGGGGTGGCTAGGCCTTTTTGGCGATGGATGGGCCTTTAGGCCGGAGTGGAATTTCAGACGTGCCTTTGAAGAAGATTTTTACAGTCGTCCTCGCCTTGCTCGTCGCCGGTTGTGCGGGCCCGCAAACCCAGGAACTGCTCGGCAGCGCCGTCGTCGCGACACCGGTCACGGAGATTGCCGGCAACCACAGCATCTTCATCGCCACGACGCGCAAGAAATCCGACGATCCCAACAAGGTTTTCGACGGTGAGCGTTCGGCCACGCTGAACTACGCGCGCGTCAATGTTACCGTTCCAGGGCTTCACAAGACGGGCCAGATCGAGCGGCGATCGCGCGGCAAGTCCGATGACCCGTCCAAGTATTTCATGGCCTCGGAGGTTGTCGGCTACGACACCCAGCCGAAGTTCTCCAGTGCGCTCAACGCGGACATCGCGGCGCGCGGCGGCCGCGTCATGGTTTTCGTGCACGGCTACAACACCGGATTCGACGACGCGGTCTACCGCGTTACCCAGATCGTCCATGATTCAGGCTATCCAGGCACCCCCGTCCTGTTCTCATGGGCATCGGGCGCCCGCACGACCGATTATGTCTACGACAAGGAAAGCGCCAGCGTTGCCCGCGATCAGCTGGAAGTGACGTTGAGGATGCTGGCACAGTCGGGCGCAAGGCGCATCGACATCGTCGCGCATTCGCTCGGAACCTGGGTTACCATGGAGACGCTGCGCCAGCTCGCCATCACCGGCGACCGCGATCTCGGCGGCAAGCTTGGCGACGTGGTGCTGGCTTCGCCCGACATCGACGTCGACGTGTTCAAGAGCCAGATGCGCCGTTACGGCAAGCCCGACAAACCCTTCATCCTGCTACTGTCCGACGACGATCGGGCGCTGAGGCTGTCCGGCCTGATCGCAGGCTCCCGGCCCCGCGTCGGCGATTACAAGGACGCCGCCGACCTCGCCTCTTACGGCGTCACGGTTGTCGACCTCTCCAAGGTCAAGGGATCGGACAGTTTCAACCACACGAAATTCGCAGACAATCCCGCCCTGGTGAAGATGATCGGCCAGCGGCTGCGTGAAGATGACGGCTTTGCCAGCGACCGCGACGTGACCGACCGCATCAACCTGCTCGGGCAGTAGGGGTGCGGTCCGTCGCCAGGCCTTGTTCAGGATTGCCGCACCATCGGCTCAGTTTGAACTGGACCGGGCTGAGCTCTGCCTCTATCCAGATAGGCAAGGGCGCGACGCGTTTGACGCGCCCACAGGAGCCTGTGTGACCGTGCGTTCGAACACTTTGCTTGTCGCTGCCATCGCGCTGCTGGTCGCAGGCTGCGCCGGGCAGAATACGCATGATCTCCTCAGCAAGACGACGATCACCGCGCCGGCTTCGGACATCGCGGCCACGCACCAGATCTTTGTCGCCACCACGCGCCAGAAGGCGACAAAAGATCCGCGACAGGTGTTCGATGGCGATCGCTCGCTGACCACCAGCTACGCCCGCGTCGACGTCACCGTTCCGAAAAGCCATCAGGTCGGCGCCATCGAGCGCGCCAAAGGCTCAGCCAACAGCAATCCGGCCAAGGACTTCACGGCAAAGGACGTCGCCTTCTATGACGGCGCGCCACAATTCGCCAAGGCGGTGGGCGCGGATATCGCCATGCGTGGCGACCGCGCGCTGGTCTTCGTGCACGGCTTCAACAATGGTTTTGATGACGGCATTTATCGCCTGACCCAGATCGCCCACGACACCAAATATCCCGGCACGCCGGTGCTGTTCTCCTGGGCTTCCAGTGCCAAGACGACCGGGTACCTCTACGACAGGGATAGCGCCACGGCGGCGCGCGACGACCTTGAGGCGACGTTGCGGATGCTGGCCAAGACCAAGGTCAAAAGCATCGACATCATCGCCCATTCGATGGGAAACTGGTTGACGATGGAAGCGCTGCGCCAGCTTGCCATCACGGGCGACCGGGATCTCGGTGGCAAGCTCGGCTATGTCATCCTCGCGTCACCGGATATCGATGTCGATGTGTTCAAGAAGCAGATGATCCGCTACGGCAAGCCGACCAAGCCTTTCGCCATCCTGCTTTCGGGCGACGATCGCGCCCTGAAACTCTCGTCGTTCATTTCGGGCGACAAGCCGCGCGTCGGAGACTATGGCAACGCCGCCGACCTGGCCAGCTATGGTGTATCGGTCGTCGATCTGACCAAGACCAAGGGCGGCGACCAGTTGAACCACGCCAAGTTCGCCGACAACCCGTTCCTGGTGCAATTGCTTGGCGATCGGTTGCGCGCGCCGGCCGGCCTGGCATCGGATGAGGACACGCAGCCGATCGAAAATCTCGGCCAGGGACTCGGCAAGGCCGTCGGCTCAGTGGCGGAGATCGTCATCACCACGCCGTTCAAGGTGCTGACCATCGCTACCGGCGGATGAGCGAGGAAGACGCCCAGACCGCGACTAGACGCACTTCGAGATTCTAGACGAACAGATCGACCTTCTGGAACGTCGTCACGTCGATCAGGCCGACATCGGAAATCCTGAGCTCGGGGATGACGACCAATGCCAGCAGCGAGTGCTGCATGTAGGCATTGTTCAGCGAACAGCCCATCTTGCGCATCGCCTCCGTGAGTTTCTCGGCCTTGGCGGCAACGATCTCCGCGCGCTCGTCCGACATCAGCCCGGCAATCGGCATTTCGACCAGTGCCAGTTCCTTGCCCTTGGAGAAGAGCACGACACCGCCGCCGACCTCGCCCAGCCGGTTTACCGCCAGCGCCATGTCTTCCTTGTTGGTGCCGACGCAGATGATGTGGTGGGCGTCATGCGCCACGCTGGATGCCATGGCACAGTCGCCGATATAGCCGAAGCCCGAGACGAAGGCATTGGTGACACCGCCTGTACCCCGGTGTCGTTCAACAAGCGCGATCTGGCAGACATCGTTGCGGCGATCCATGGCGACCAGTCCGTCCTCGACAGGCAGATCGGCCTCCAGCGCTCTTGTCGGCGCCTGATTTTCGATCACACCGATAACCCGGACCCGCACCTCATTGGCGCCTTTGGGCGCGGCAATGTCGAAGTCGACGGCCTTGAGCTTCTTGCCGAGCTTGACCGTATTCTTGGCGGTCTTCGGATAGTCATAGGCAGCAATATCGATCTCTAGCTTGCCACCCTTGGCCAGCCTGGCGCCGCGCGCATAGACCTCGTCGATGGTCATTTCGGCCAGGTCCGACACGATCAGGACATCGGCGAGCCGGCCCGGCGCGATTGAGCCGATCTCGCGTTCCAGCTTGAAGTGTTGGGCGGTGTTGATCGTTGCCATCTGGATTGCGGTGACCGGCTTCAGCCCTTGCTGAATGGCATGGCGCACCACGCGGTCCATATGGCCCTCATGGACCAGCGTGCCGGAATGACTATCGTCGGTGCACAGGATGAAGTTGCGCGGGTCGATGCCGCTTTCCGTCACCGCCTTGATCTGCGTGGCGACGTCGTACCAGGCAGAGCCGAGCCGCAGCATCGCCTTCATGCCCTGGCGCACGCGCGCGATAGCATCCTCGGCGCGCGTGCCTTCATGGTCGTCTTCCGGTCCGCCGGCGACGTAGCCGTGGAATGGCAGGCCGAGATCGCGCGAGGCATAGTGCCCACCGACGGTCTTGCCGGATTTCACCGTGGCGGCGATCTCGCCAGACATGACCGGATCGTTCGCGGCAACGCCAGGGAAATTCATGACCTCGCCGAGCCCGATGATGTTTTCCCAGGTCATCGCCTCGGTGACGTCGGCGACGGTCAGTTCCGCGCCAGCATGTTCGAGCCCCGGCGCCGAGGGCACGCAGGACGGCATCTGCACATGCACGTTGATCGGCATGGCAACGGCTTCATCATGCATCAGCCGGACACCCGGCAGGCCCAGCACATTGGCGATCTCGTGGGGATCGATGAACATCGAGGTAGTGCCATGCGGAATGACCGCGCGGCAGAACTCGGTCACCGTCACCATGCCGCTCTCGACATGCATATGCGCGTCACACAGGCCAGGCACCAGATAACGCCCGCCGGCATCGACCACCTTGGTGCCCTGTCCGATGGCGTGACTGGCATTTGGCCCGCAATAGGCGAAGCGGCCGCCGGCAATGGCGATATCGGTGCCCGCGATGATTTCACCGGAATGAACGTTCACCCAGCGGCCGTTGCGGATGACGAGATCGGCGGGCTTGCGGCCCATGGCGACATCGACGAGATGCGTCGCCATCTCCGTCCAGGGTTTGGGTTTGGCGGCGCTTTCGGCTTTGGCGGTCGGCATTGGGCGATTCCTTCGGTTGCGGTCAGTGTCGCAAATGTCGGCGCGTGTAGCCAGAGGCGCGGGTCGGCGTGGTTGGCTGAAACGACCTCACAACGCCAGGTCGACGGCGACGCCGCGGTCCAGCAACGTCAAGCGCTCCGCGATGCCGAGCGCCTTGAAGGAAAGGGCAAGCTCGGTCTGCGTCTCGGTGAAGTGCTGCCAACCCTCATTGTGGATCGCGACGATCCGCGCCTGGGGGAAGGCATTGGCGGCCTCGATTGCGTCGTTGCTGTCCATGGTCATGTGAAAGGCACCGCGTGGCCGCGCCGAACCGGTGAACAGGATTGCCACCTTGATGTCGAAACGCCGCGCCACCTCGGCAACACCGTCGAACCAGACCGTGTCGCCGGAGACATAGACGCTGGGACCGTCATCCCCATCGAGCGATATGACGAACCCGACAACATCGCCACTGATCGGTTCGATGCCATGCGGACCATGCCGTGCAGGTGTGGCGGTGATGCGCAGACGTCGACCGCCATGCCCCGCGACATCCACGCCTTGCCAGGGAGCCAAACCTTCCGCCGAACCGCCCAGCCGGCTGGCCCCCACTTCCGTCGTCAGCACGCGACCGGCGCGCGGCAGGAAAGCGCGGCCTGAAAGATCAAGGTTGTCCAGGTGCTGGTCATGACTGAGCAAGACCACGTCGATCGGCGGCAGGTCGTCGGCACCGATGGCCGGACCCGACTGCTTGACCAGGCGCACGGCGCCCGCCTCATAGGCTTGGGGTACATCGAAGGTCGGATCCGTCAGAAAGCGAATTCCGGCGATCTCGATCAGCGCGGTCGGGCCGCCGATCAAGGTGATTGTCATGCCGTCAGGCCCCGTTGCGTCCACGATGAATATCCCTTTCACTGGCCACCCGCCGGGACTGATATCGGTGCGAGCGAATGAATAGCCAAGGGCCAGTTCTGCGGCAGCGATTGGTGATGCGCGCCAGACAGTGGCCGCCTGAGGTCGTTGACTTGGTGTCTGCAAAAGGTGTGGATTGCCCATCTGAACCGCGAGAGGGAAAGCATGACCCGTTTCTGGAAAGCGCTCGCCTTGGCCACCCTGTTCCTGGTCTCCGCTGGCTCGGCATACGCGGAAGAGCGCTGGCTAACCCTGCCCGAGCCGGCGGCCATGCCCAAACCCGATCAGACCGGCTACGCGCCCGTCAACGGTATCCAGATGTATTATGCCGTCTTCGGCGCGGGCGATCCGGTCCTGTTCATCCACGGCGGCCTCGGCCATGGGGATATCTGGGCCAGCCAGGTGGCGGCACTGTCCAAGACCCACAAGGTGATCATCGCCGACAGCCGGGGGCACGGCCGCTCAACACGCACCGATCAGCCCTTTGGCTACGATTTGATGGCTTCGGACTATCTGGCGCTGCTGGACTACCTCAAGATCGGCAAGACGGCACTTGTTGGCTGGAGTGACGGCGGCATCATCGGCATCGACATCGCACTGCATCACCCTGAGCGGCTGACCAGGCTGTATGCGCAGGCCGCCAACGTCACAACCGACGGTGTCGACCCCGGCGTTCTCGCCAACAAGACCTTCGGCGCCTATATCGAGCGCTCCGGCCGCGATTACAAAAAGCTGTCGAAGACGCCCGACCAGTATGATGCCTTCGTCGGGCAAATCAGCCAGATGTGGGCAAGCCAGCCGAACTGGAGCAAGGAAGACCTTTCAAAGATCACCACGCCGACGGCGATCGTCGCAGGCGATCATGACGAGGCGATCAAACGCGAACACACCGACTATATGGCTGCTTCCATCCCCGGTGCGAAGGAGATCATCCTGCCCAATGTCAGCCATTTCGCCGCACTTCAGGCACCCGACGAGTACAGTCAGTCGGTGCTTGGTTTCATCGACGCCAAGTAGAGTCAGCGCCCTTTTTTTAAACCACGTCAGATGATTGGAAATCGGCCCGGTCGAAATCTGATTCCGTTTTGATGCAAATCGGGTTAGTGTCCGCACAGGAGTTTTTGAATCGGCGTTCGAGGAGATCGATGCGTCGCCTGGTGGTCGCAACTGCCGGTTTTCTTGCCGCTCTGGCCGTGCCTGCTTTCGCAGCCGACCCTGCGGCCACTCTTCCTATGACCGCACCCGGCTTCGATTGGACAGGCTACTATGCCGGCCTCCAGGCTGGATATGGCTGGGGCCAATCTGAAATTACCGGATTTGACGGCGGCCCATTCTCGGTCTCGCCTGATCTCAGCGGCGGCTTCATTGGCGGCCACGTCGCAGGCCTATGGCAGTTCGATCAAGCCGTGATCGGCGGCGAAGCCGATCTCAATTACGCCCGCATTGACGGCAACGCCGACCTGGGTGTCGGCAACCCGCTGGGTACCAAGATCAACTGGTTCGGGTCGGTCAACGCCAAGGCCGGCTTCTCCATGGACCGCATGCTGGTCTATGGCATTGGCGGCATTGCCTTTGCGGGAATCGAAACGTCGCAAGCTCCGAGTCTCGCGGAGACAAAGACGAGTGTCGGCTGGACCATTGGGGCCGGCGTCGATTACGCGCTGACCGACAAGTTCGTCGTCGGCGCCCAGTATCGCTACTATGATTTCGGCTCGGAGCATTTCGACACTCCGGACCCGTTTGTCGACCGCGATCAGAACGTGAAGCTGAACACCGTTGGCGTGAACCTGAGCTACAAGTTCTGATCAATTGCGTGTGCCGGCCCTGGCTGGCGCGCTGAAGCGGTTCGACTGGACTCCCTGCCCTGCTTGTTGCTTCGCGAATATGGAGCCGACATCCGCTTCTCAATCCGCGCTTGAGCGAGCGTGAGGATGGAGACCATCGCTAGGTAATAGAGGAAGGCGCAGGCATACCATTCGGTGAACCGGAAGCTCGCCGATATGGACAAGGACGTCGTCGTCATCAGTTCCCGGAGCGAAATCGTGTATGCGAGCGATGTCGATTTCAGCAGCGATATGAATTCATTCATCAGGGACGGCAAGGCGATGCGCATCGCCTGGGGCAGGACGATCAGGCGGAAGGCCTGGAATCTGTTAAGACCCAATGCCGCGGCCGCCTCTCTCTGACCAGTGCCCAGGGACGCAAGTGCCGCCCGCATGATCTCGGCGTTGTAAGCCACGCCGACCATGGTCATTCCAATGTACGCAGCCAGAAATGGCGTGAACCAGGTCGAGCGGAACATTGGAAAAAGCTGTGGCAAGCCGTTCCATATGAACAGCAGCACCAGGATCATCGGCGCACTTCTGAACAGCCAGACATAGACCGCCAGTGCCCAGCGCACGAGACGACGCTTCGAACTCAAGCCAATCGCCACGGGCAGACACAGTACAAAGGCGGTTGCCTGGACGCAGATCGAAAGGACAATCGTGATCAGGGCGCCTTGGATCAGGGCGGGACTGACGAGAGCCTGAAGGAAAATGGTCGGATCAAACAGCACGTCGGCCCGGCGCTCCGTGCTTACGAGTCAAAGTCGACGTCGAAGCCCGACTTGGGAAAATTGTATTTCCCGGCTATCGCTTCAAACGTCCCCTGCTGACTGAGGGTCTTCAACGCCGACCTTAGCAACTCCAGGTCTTTCGGCGATTTTTGAATGTAGATGCCGAACTTGAATTCGGATGGGAAGGTGTAGACGACCTTGATCTGGCCACCTGTTTGCTTGATGCGAACGCCGGCTTCAGCCGCTTCGGTCAGTGTCGCGTCGGCGCGCCCGATTATGACCTGCTGGGTCGCGGCGACTTGCGATTCATAGGTCTGGAAGGTCACAGGTGCCTTGCCATCCGCCTTGAATTTCTTGTTCAGCTCATCAGGTGTGTCCGCGTAGGACGTGCCTGCCTCGATGGCCAGCGACTTGCCGCTGAGATCTTCGGGGGTCTTGATCGTATCGTTCCCGGCAGCGGCGACGATCACGGTCGATGATTTCAGATAGGGAGCCCCGTCGTATGACTGACGGCGCTTGTCGCTCAAGTAAATACCGCTGATCACCAGCGAACAGCGGCCCGCCTGCAGCGAAGGCAGGAGCCCGTCGAATCCCGAGACCACGAATGTAATGTCGGCGCCCCAAAGCTTGGCGAGCGCGTCGGCGACATCGATATCCACGCCTACCGGCCGTGCATCGGTCGGCTTGTCCATATAGGTGAACGGCGGAAAGCCGGCGGTGGTGCATACGGTGATATGGCCGTCCTTTACGAACGACGGCGCAGCAGGTTGAGCATAAGCGGCTTGGCTGAACAATGCTGCGCCAAGCGCTGAAGCGATGTGGCAGCTACGCAGTATTGACTGTTTCATGACCGTTCCCTTTTTGAGTTCCGTTTTTTATTGATGCCTCGACGATCGAGCCCCACTCCTGGCCATCGAATGCGCGAAGCACGACTGGATCGACATGACCGTCCTGGCGAGCGACGAGCAGGTACTGCATCATCGCCGCTTCGCTCGGCATCTCGAAAACCTGCACGAAATCGTATGCGCCCATCGTTGCGTAGAGCGCGACGCTGCGCCCGCCGAGGCTTTCGACACGCTCGCGGCTGACCCGAGCGCGTTCAGGAGAGTTGGCAATCTCGTTGAGCCCCCGCTGCGTGAGACGCATCAGGGAGATGAAATATGGCATTGGGTAAAATCCGCTAGTGTTTGGTCAGTTGGCCGAGGACGTATCCAATGCGCGAAGGCCTGCAATCACGTCCGCCGCCCTGGAGACAACGCCGTAGATGCCGTCTTCGACGGTGACCATGTGGACGGCTGCGTCGTGCGCGTATTGGTCGCCGCTGGCGCAGGCATCCTCGACCAGCAGGCATTGGTAATTCCTGTCGGCCGCCTCGCGCATTGTCGTGCTCACGCAGACGTCCGTCGTGCAGCCGGTAAAGAGAAGGTGGGAAATTCCCCTGGCCCGCAGGACATGATCGAGGTCAGTATGGGTAAACGCGCCGTTGGCTGTCTTGTCGACAATGATGTCGTCGGCGTGGATGGTAATTTCCGGAACGATCTCAAAACCCGGTGATGAGCGCAAAAGGACCTGGGTTCCCTCAAGGCCCCCACGTTTGCGACGCCAACGCTCATAGGGCGTCATGTCGGCCATGTCGGCGCGATACCCTTGCCTGGTG
This sequence comes from Mesorhizobium sp. INR15, assembly GCF_015500075.1. Taxonomy (NCBI): domain Bacteria; kingdom Pseudomonadati; phylum Pseudomonadota; class Alphaproteobacteria; order Hyphomicrobiales; family Phyllobacteriaceae; genus Mesorhizobium; species Mesorhizobium sp. INR15. The sequence goes on from NZ_CP045496.1 coordinate 4,832,632, forward strand.
TGCAGGATCAGGCATCCTGCCGCCCGTGCGGCATCGATCAAAGCATTGACATTGGGCAAGATCGCACGGAGCGGCGCCGGGTCGTAACCCTTCCTGGCGAAGTAGCCGTCGGACGACAGGAAGTCGACCTGCAGGTCGATGACGAGAAGCGCCGTCACAGCCGGATCAAGATTGCCATCATAGGGATAATCGAAAGGCCGCGATCTGATCCACTTTGTGCCCGTCATTTCTGTCTCCGCTGGTTGTCCGCCCGAAACTATGGCCCGCCGATTGTTATTACAATCCATATGATTTATACGGTTTCAAGTTAGCGGAACTAAACAATTGCCATGAAGCATCCCCATGGGCTGGCCTATCTTCGCGTTTTCGAAACAGTGGCCCGCATTGGTTCGGTTCGCTCGGCGGCCATCGAACTGAACGTCACTCCGGGGGCGGTAAGCCAACAAATCCACAACCTTCAGGATGCCCTTGGTGTCCCTTTGTTCGTCAGGGATGGACGGCGGCTTCGCCCGACGGAAGCAGGACGTGCACTGCAACGCTCCGCGGCGGTAGCCTTTTCGGAGATCGATAGCTGTGTTGAGGAAATCGCCAAGCCCGGTGCATTGCCAGTCAGCCGATCCGTCACGATCGCGGTGCCGCCTGCCCTCGCGGTTTCATGGTTTGCCACGCAAATGTTTGACTTCGCGCAGGTCGCCGGCCTGACGAAATTCCGGATCCTTTCCGCCGTCGACTTCGCCCAGGTGGATTGGCGCCTAGCCGATATCGCGATCGTCTACGGTTCGCCTCCCTGGAAAGGCTTCTCCTGGAGCCTGATGGCGAACATTGTCCTCAGACCTGTTTGCAGTCCGCGGCTCCTGAACAGCTCGCCGTCGTTGAAATCGCCTCGTGACGTCTCCGATCACTGGCTTCTGCACGAAGACGATGGCAGCGAATGGTTACGCTGGCTGACGGCGGCGAACGTCTCGCAAACCGCCTCGCGCAATGCGCATTTCAGCACCTTGATGATGGCGATGACAGCTGCTCTGGAAGGGCGTGGACTGGCTTTGGTGAGTGATTTCCTTGCCTCGGATTATCTTCAATCCGGCCGTCTGGTGCGGCCGTTCGAAACGGGAATAGAGGGGTCCCGAAGCTATTATTGCGTATGCGCCGAGAGCCGAGCCACTGAACCGCAAATCATGCGCATGACAGAATGGATCCTTGACCGGTCGCGGATGCAGCAGCGGATTTGACCGCAATGAGCCTCAGCGCCGCAAAGCACCCAGCAATGAGGAGAACACGATTTTGCACAACACATTTTCTGGCCTGAACAACGCCGATTGACGAAATTGCCTAACTAGTTGAAACGACAGGGACGCGGACGTGGCGGAATTGGTAGACGCAAGGGACTTAAAATCCCTCGATCTCTGATCGTACGGGTTCGATTCCCGTCGTCCGCACCAGCTGATTGCGTTGCCGTTTCACCACCGTCATCTTACTTCGGTATCGACAGGCGACGGTTGATCTCGGACGATTGCCTGCGACGATCGAAAATCCGAGGAAATGGGGCGACTGATGAAGCAAGCCGCGGGGTTGCGGTTTCTCGAGTTTTGCGCGAACGAGCCGAACGCCGAAGATGTGATCGCGCACTTCCTGGAGACCATCAAGATTTTCGGCTTCGACGTGTCGGCGGGCGGGGCATGGGTCGGCGTCGGCGGCACGCGCGCACCGCTTCTATTTCAACAATTGGCCGAAGGACTGGCTCGATCTCTATCTCGCCAACGGCTTTTTCGACATCGACCCCATGATCATCGAGACGCGCCGCCGCATGACCCCGTTCCTGTGGAGCGAAATGGGCGACGCACGCAGCTTTACGGTGGAGGGCAGAGCGGTGCTGGAGGCAGGCAAGGCTTACGGATGGTCCGAGGTGATGGGCGTCCCAATCCACGGGCCGGCGGGCTACCAGGGGCTCGTCTCGTTTGCGTCGCTGAATTCGGTTTCGATGAGCACGACCGAGCGGGCGCTCCTGCATACGATGGCGCTTGCCGTACACGACCGCGCGCATGCCTCCATCGGCCTTGGTGACAGCACTCGGCCTCCCATTCACCTGACGCCGCGCGAAGCCGAGTGCATGCGCTGGGTTGCCGCCGGCAAGACCGACGCGGAAATCGGCATCATCCTCGGCATCGCCGCCGCGACCGCGCACTATCATGTCGAGCAGGTCAAGAAGAAAGCCGGCACGCGCAGCCGCAGCGAAGCCGTGGCCCTGCTGGTGCTCGCGGGCACCGTCTAGGATCTCGTTCCGCCTGCCCGCCCATGCCAGGTTGTCCAACCTATCTTTTCAGTTAGGTGCGCCGCAGCATGATCTGTTTTAGCGTCATTGCATCGCGGGTTTGAATCGCGCCGACCAAACGGCAAGGGCAACGGGGCTTACAGTTGAATAGTGGGATTTGTGACCGCCCTTTCCGGGCGGACGGCATAGCTTTGCGTGTTTTGCGCCGAACGACGTGGCTGGCCACGGCAACGCTTTTGCCCTTGGCCATGTGGGGCGGCGCACGAGCCGCGGACGTGAACGTCACCGCCAATGTCGGAACCGGCATCAATCTTGATACTCAGACAGGCAGTACCGTCGAGATCAATCCGGGCGTGACCGTGACAAATGTGCCCTTGAGCGTGCCGGTCAGCGCGACGATCAACCCTTGGGCCCTGACGAACCGTGGCGCCATTTCGTCTTCATTCGCCAATGCCGTCTCGCTTTCCGTCGATGGCTCCTCGGTCACCAATTTCGGCTCGATCGCCAGCGATGCAACCGGCAATTCGGTCTGGATGACCGGCGGCGGCAGCGTCGAGAACAAGGCCGGCGCGACCATCAGTTCAGGTCATAGTTCGATCAGGATTGGCACGGCCCCGACCATGAGCACGCCCGGAGGAGGTGCAGGGACCGTCATCAATGCTGGCACCATCACTCAGACCGGGACAAGCGGCGATCTCGTCACCCTGCTTTTCGGCGGCACCGTCACCAACCTGCAAGGCGGCACAATCTCCGCTAACAATGGCAGCAACGCGGTATCTGTTGGTCAGGGCGCCTCACGAACCGTGATCAACTCCGGCACGATCACCAACACCGGCTCCAATTTTGCCGCCGGGGTGCTGGTCCAAGGCGGGGCGAGCACGGTTACGAACAACGCAACGGGGCACATCAGCGGCACCTTCAACGGCGTATACGCCAGCCTCAGCGCGCCGCTGACCTTGACGAACAACGGCGTCATTGAATCGACAGGTTCGAACACGAGCGCACGTGCCGTTGAAGCGACGGGCGGCGGTACCTTCACGAACACCGGTACGATCAAGTCGGCTTCCAGTGATGGGCTGTATCTGGCGCGCGGCGGGACGGTAACAAACAGCGGCACGATTTCCGGCGCTGTCCGCGCCATCAACTTCACCGGCAATTACGCCCGCATCCTCAATCTCGACACGGGCTCGGTGCTCAACGGCATTGTTCAGGGCGGAACCGGTGTGGACAGTCTCGTGCTGCTTGGGACTGGAAGCGAAAGTGCGGCCAAGTTCCTGGCCTTTGAGACCCTGTCGATGCAGGGAAAAGCGTGGCAGTTGAATGGCACCGGCACGTTCTCAACCAGCACCGATGTCAAATCCGGTAAGTTGACGGTCGCTGGAGTGCTCACCAGCCCGACGATCACCGTGCAGTCGGCGGGCACGCTGACAGGCAATGGCACACTCATTGGTGCGGTCAAGAACTCCGGCACCGTGCTCGTTTCATCCGGCGCGCTTGGCGTCACTGGCAGCTTCACCAGCCAGGCCGGCTCCACCCTGGCCATTGGCCTGACACCAGCAAGCAATGCAGTGCTTGGCGTCACTGGGACGGCAACTCTCAACGGCGGCACGGTGCAGGTCCAGGCAGGCTCCGGCATCTATGCGCCAAGTACGACGTACACCATTCTGACCGCCAGCGCGGGGCGCAGCGGCACTTTCAGCAGCGTCACCAGCAACTTCGCGTTCCTCGACCCAACCCTGACCTACGACGCCAACAACGTCTATCTTACCCTGGTGCGCAACGGGATCGACTTCGCCAGTATCGGCGGCACACCGAACCAGCGTTCGGCCGGAGGCGGCGTGGAATCGCTCGGCTTCGGCAACCCGATCTATGAAGCCGTTGCGCTGCTGGACATCGATGGCGCGCGCGGGGCCTTTGATCAGCTTTCCGGGGAAATCCACGCCTCGATCAAGGGCTCCCTGCTCGATGACAGCCGTTTTGTCCGCGATGCCGTCGCCAACCGCCTCGACGCCGCCTTTGGCAACCCTGCCGCGACCTCCGCTCCGCTGATGGCCTATGGCGAAGGCGGACCGGAACTGGCCGCGGCCGACACCGAGCGCTTTGCCGTCTGGAGCCAGGGTTTCGGCTCCTGGGGAGCACGCGGGAGCGATGGCAATGCCGCCGCTCTCGATCGCTCGACCGGCGGCTTGCTGATAGGCGCGGACGCCTTGGCTAGCGCTTGGCGGCTCGGCGTGCTCGGTGGGTACAGCCGCTCAAGCTTTGATGTCGGCGACCGGCGCGCCTCCGCCGACAGCGACAATTATCATCTTGGCCTTTATGCTGGAACGAACTGGGGCGCCATCGCATTGCGGGCAGGCGCCGCCTATGCGTGGCACCATATATCGACCACTCGCTCGGTCTCTTTCGGCGGCTTCAATGATCAATTGTCGGCCGGCTACAATGCCGGGACGGCACAGGCCTTTGGTGAGCTTGCCTACGCGGGCCGCGCCGGCCAATTCAGCTTTGAACCCTTCGCCAATCTTGCTTACGTCAATCTGCGCACCGATGGCTTCACCGAGCGTGGTGGCATGGCTGCGTTGACGAGTGGAAGCTCGAGCACCGATGCCACCTTCACCACGCTCGGCGTCAGGGTCTCCAGCGACTTCAAATTGGGTGGCGTCGAGGCGACAGCGCGCGGCATGCTCGGCTGGCGGCATGCCTTTGGAGATGTCACGCCGCTGTCTACTGTCGCCTTTGCCGGCAGCGACGATTTCACCATTGCCGGCGTACCGATAGCCAGGGATGCCGCCCTTGTCGAACTGGGTGTCGACCTGCAACTCACCTCCAACGCGAAGCTTGGCCTGTCCTATGCCGGGCAGTTCAGCGCGGATGCGCATGACAACGGGTTCAAGGCGAAGCTTGGTCTTTCGTTCTGATCGGTCAGCGGATCTGGAAGGACGGAGCCGACAGTTCAAACAGGCATCGGGTTCAGTTTCAAATGCTGGATCAGGATAATTGTCTTCGCGTCGATGATGCGGCCGTCCGAAATCCCTGCCAACGCCTCATCGAGCGACATTTCCAGAACCTCGATGTCCTCGCCCTCTTCCGGCGCACCGCCACCCGCCGAGATGCGGTCGGCCGGAGAATAACGGGCAACGAAGAACCAGAGCCGCTCCGTAACGCTGCCCGGGCTCATGTAGGGAGCAAACAGGCGCTGGACGTTCTTCAGGCGGTAACCGAGCTCCTCCTCCGCCTCCTTGCGGATGCATGTCTCGGGGTCATTCTCATCGAGCAGGCCGGCGCAGGCCTCGATCAGCGGCTCCTTGTGGCCGGTGACAAAGGCGGGGTAACGGAACTGGCGCACCAGAAGCACGGTTGAGCGGACGGGATCGTATGGCAGGATCACCGCACCGTCCCCGCGATCATAGGTCTGGCGGATTTGCGTTTCCCATTGGCCGTCACGCCGGCGATAATCGAGCACGGTCTTTTTCAGAACAGCCCAGTCGTCGGAGAGGATTTCCTCGGAACGGATGCGAATGCGGTCTTCCATCATGATCTCCGTGCTATGCGAGGCGTAGCCGCCAACCGGTGCGCGCGCAATCCAGGCAGTGATTGGTCCAGACGAAGCTTCACCGCCTCGTGTCTGGCGCGTAGAGGATCGATTACCTAGATAGCTGATCTACCCCCATCCGGAGTCTCCTTGATGACCGCATCGCTTTTTCAGCCGATCACGCTCGACGGCCTGACCTTTCCGAACCGCATTGCCGTTGCGCCGATGTGCCAATACTCGGCTGAAGACGGCTCCGCCAGCGACTGGCATTTGTATCACTGGATGAACCTCGCCATGTCCGGCGCCGGCATGGTCACCGTCGAGATGACGGATGTCGAGCGGCGCGGCCGCATTTCGCATGGCTGCCTCGGCCTCTATTCCGACGACAACGAGGCCGCCGCCAAGCGGGCACTCGATGCCGCCAAGCGGGTCGCGGCCCCTGGCACCAAATTCGGCACGCAACTCGCCCATGCCGGCCGCAAGGCTTCCAACCAGAAGCCGTGGGACGGCGGCGGACCTCTGAAGGCCAACGAGGACCCCTGGCAGACTGTTTCGGCTTCCGCCATCCCCTACGACAAGGGTTGGAATGTGCCGCATGCACTTGAGGATGACGAGATCCTGCAACTCATCGAACGTTTTGCCGATGCCGCGCGGCGAGCCGAGCGCGCCGGCTTCGACTTCATCGAACTGCACGCGGCGCACGGCTATCTGATCTTCCAGTTCCTGTCACCGCTTTCCAACCAGCGCACGGACCGCTGGGGCGGTTCCGTCGAAAACCGCATGCGCTTTGCCGTCGAGATCGCCAAGGCGGTGAAGAAGGCTGCTCCCAAGCTGATGCTGGGTGCGCGCCTATCGGTCAAAGACTGGGTCGATGGCGGCTTCGACGTCGAGGATGCGATCGAAGTGGCCAAAGCGCTGAAGGCGGTTGGCGTCGCCTATCTCTGTTGCTCGAGCGGTGGCAATTCACCCCTCCAGAAGCTGCCGGCCGGTCCCGGCTATCAGGTTCATCTTGCGGAAGCGGTACGCAAGGGCGCTGACATTCCAACGCGGGCGGTTGGCTTGATCGATGACCCGAAGCAGGCGGAGGCTGTCATCGCCCAGGGCCGCGCCGACATGGTGGCGCTGGGACGCGGCTTCCTGGCCGATCCGCGCTGGGGCTGGCGTGCCGCCGCGACGTTCGGCGAGAAAATCCATCCGGCGCAGCAACTCGCCCGTTCCGTAACGACGATGGAACACTGGATGAAGGCAGCCAGCTAAGCAGCAACGCCCGGCGGACTGTCCGGCAAAGCGGCTGGACAGTCCGCCACAGCTTCGCTTTAATCCGCTCCGTAAAGTATTCCGTTGGGGAAGGCCGCCTTGGCGCGGCCGGGATGGGAGCTGATATCATGACATTCAGGGCAATTTTGGGGGTCGCGGCCACAACGCTCGTAGCAGGGCTTTGGCTCGGCACATCGGCACCCGCGGGCGCGCAATATTGCGAAGGCACGGTGCACGGCCTGTCCGGCCGCTACAATCTCGCCACCGGCAGCGGCTTTCTGGCGGTGCGGACGCGGCCGAATTCGTCGTCGCGCATGATCGGCCAATTGTTCAACGGCGATCACACCGAGATCTTCGACCGGCGCGGCAACTGGTACCAGGTCGAGATCGGCGGCACGACCGGCTGGGCGAATGCGCGCTGGCTGCGCAACGATTGCGGCTATTGAGACGCCAATCCATTTCGCCCAAAAAGTTCGGGTTCGGGGCACGCATCGAGCGGAGATTTGAAGCGCGTCGTAAACGCGACGCGACTTTTGGGCGCAGGCCGACGACACGTTTGCAACCAAATTGGCTGCTTTGCGTTGGCCGCCATGGACAACAAACCCTTTGAAGTGCCTGTCGTCGTCGAACTCGGCCACGTCGGCAAATATCGCCATATCCGCAGCACCCAGGAGGCTGCCGAGTGCCTTATGACGGTGTGGCCGCTCAATCGCGGCCCGCGCCATCGTGATGCCCTCGACACTTGCCTCAAAGTGCTGGAAGGTTATCGTTCGACCGCGGAAGCGCGCCGGGCATTGATCGAAGCCGCACGGGAATCGGAAGTGCTGGTGCCGGACGACAGACTGGCAGACGACCGCCTGCATTGAGCAGGCGGAGTTTTCAACCGGAGGATTTTCATGGCGAAGCTGACTTACAAGATCGTCGAGCATGACGGCGGTTGGGCCTACAAGGTCGGGGCGACTTTTTCGGAGACATTTCCGAGCCACAACGATGCGCTTCGCGCTGCCGAGATTGCGTCCGCCGAACAGCAGGTCGCCGGGGCTACCGATGGCATTCAGTACGAGGACGCCGACGGCAAATGGCATGAAGAACTGGCCGATGGACGGGACCGGCCGCAGACCGAGGTTTCCGACTGAGTTGATGGCGTCAACGGTGGCCGGTGCTCGGTGCGGCACGGCTAACACCGCCAATTACTACGATGGTTCAGTGAAACTGTTGTGAGGCGACGTCCGGCTGGAAAAGGCTCGGGTGGCGATGCGCTCGATGAAAGCGACGATCCGTTCCGGCTCGACGAATTGCGGCATGTGGCCGAGCCCATCGACCCGCTCGAAATCCAGATCCTTGATCCCCGACGCCATCGGATCGCCTTGCGTGCCGATATCAAGCACATGGTCGGCGGTGCCGAACAGAATCCCGACCGGCATGGCAATGTCGCCATAGCGCTGCCTGATGCGGCCAAGATCTTGCTCGATCGCCACGATGTCGGTCGACGTGGCGTAGAAATGGCCTGGCCTGAGCCCCAGCCAGCCGCCGCCCTCGGTCATGTAGTCGGCCGGCAAGGCTTGCGGCGCGAAGACGAACTCCATCGTCGGCCTGGCGTATCTCAGGCTCATGGGTATCGCCACGGTATGGGCCATGATCCAGCGCAGCAGGCGTGAGCGGATATAGAGCGAGCCGAATTTCTTGCGCACGCTGCCTTCCATGCGCGTCAGCGGCGCCAGCAACGCGATGCCAGAAATCACGGCGGGGTGCTCAACCGCCAGCGCCAACGCAATTGCGCCTCCCAGGGAATGGCCGACCACCAGCGGCTTTTCCAGGCCCAACGCATCGATGAAGCGCCGCACCGTCTCGGCCTGTTCAGGCAGCCGGCCGGTGCCGTTGCTGGGCCGTGCTGAATAGCCGGCGCCCGGACGGTCGAGTGCAATCAGCCGATAGCCTGGGCCGAAACGGCCAAACAGCGTGTCACGAAAATGGTGGAGCTGCGCGCCAAGACCATGCAGGAAGACGATCGGCAGGCCTTCGCCTGTTTCGACATAGTGGATGCGGCTGCCGTCGATATCGATGAATTTGCCGACAGGCGGGACAAGCCGTTCGGCCCTCGCGCCGATCCACTGCGTTGCCAGCAACAAGCCAGCAATGATCAGGACTGCCAGCAGAAAAAACACGCCAAACAGCCACGACAGAATCGATACCAGCATTCTTCACCCGGAACTGAACGGGCGCACCTTACCCATCCCCGGCTCGCCGGCAAAGTTGCAAAAAGGGCAGCCTTGCGAGCCGCCCTTCTTTGCGCTGTTGGATGTCCCAGCGCCCAACACGGCGAACCTAGAGGATGCTTGACCCTGCCGCTTTGGACAAGAAATCAGCCGTGCAATTTCCGGGTGATTTCAGCGACGCGCTTGCCCTGGAATTTCGCGCCTTCGAGCTCCTGCTCCGAAGGCTGACGCGAACCGTCGCCGTCGCTGGTCGTGGTCATGCCATAAGGGGCGCCGCCGCGCACCACATCGTTACCCATCTGACCCTGATAGGCATAGGAGAGCGGTACGATGATCATGCCGTGGTGCTGCAGCATCGCCTGCGTGCTGATCAGCGCCAGCTCGGCGCCGCCATGCTGGGTGGCGGTCGATACCATCACCGAGCCGACCTTATCCAGCAGCGCGCCCTTGGCCCAGAGCGGCCCGGTCTGGTCAAAGAAGTTCTTCAGTTGCGCGGCCATGGCGCCATAGCGCGTCGAGGCGCCGACAATGATGGCGTCATAGTCGCCAAGCTCGAGCGGATCGGCGATTGGTGCTTCCTGGTCGAGCTTGTAATACGCCGCCTTGGCAACCGCCTCAGGCACCAGTTCGGCAACCCGCTTGATGCTCACCTCGGCGCCGGCCTCGCGCGCGCCTTCGGCAGCGGCCTTGGCCATCTGCTCCATATGACCCCAGCTCGAATAATAGACTACAAGTACCTTCGCCATTCTATCTCCTTGATGCGTTTATGCTGATTGCCGGAGCCGCCTAGTCCGGCGGGGCTTTCTACGGAGCTGGGCGTTCGAGGGATATCGCGGATATGGGCACAGATTGTTCACCGCTCAGGTGGCATTGCCGCCAGCCTCCCGCCGCGCTATCTCAAGCGACTTTGTCTGCCAAAGACGACCCGTGTGCCGGAGCCTTCCATGCCTGAAATCGTTACCGCCGCCATGCTCGTCATCGGCGATGAGATTCTCTCCGGCCGAACCAAGGACAAGAACATCGGCCATCTGGCTGACATCATGACGGCGATTGGCATCGACCTGAAAGAAGTGCGCATCGTTCCGGACGAAGAGGACGAGATCGTCGCCGCCGTCAACGCCATCCGCGCCCGCTACACCTATGTCTTCACAACCGGCGGCATCGGCCCCACGCATGACGACATCACAGCGGACTCGATTTCAAAAGCCTTTGGCGTGCCTTGTGAATACGATGCCAAGGCCTACGCGATGCTGGAAGCGAGCTACGCCGCGCGCGGCATCGAATACACCGAGGCGCGCAAGCGCATGTCGCGGATGCCGCGCGGCGCCGACCACATCGACAATCCGGTGTCCGTGGCCCCCGGCTTCCGCATCGGCAACGTTCATGTCATGGCCGGCGTGCCGTCGATCTTCCAGGCCATGCTCGACAATGTCGTGCCGACGCTGAAGGCCGGCACCAAGATGCTGTCGGCCACGGTCCACTGCCCGTTTGGCGAAGGCCTGATCGGCGGGCCGCTGGGTGACATCCAGAAAGCGCATCCGGACACGATCATTGGCTCCTATCCCAAATACGGCGACGGCAAATTCTGGACGGAACTTGTCGTGCGCGCCCGCAGCCAGGAGGCCCTGGACGCCGCACGGGCTGATGTCGAGGCAATGGTCGCGGGTTTCGCCAACACAGCTGCCTGAGCTAGGCCAGACCGGAACCAAGCGCGGCGCTGCAACGTTTCCTTGGCGCGATCTCGATCGCGTCAGAGATGAGGGATTCCCATGCGTTTCAAGACCATCGTTGCCATTTTGCAGAACGAACAGGATGCCGAGCGCGTTCTGGACTGCGCAATTCCGCTTGCCAGCCGGTTTCAGAGCCATTTGATCGGCATCCATGCCGAAGCGCTTCCCGTGCCCTACACCTCGGCCACCGGCTTTCCAGATACCGAGTTTCTGCAGGTTTCGGCCGATATGAGCCGCGAGCGGGCCGAGAAATTGCAGGCGACTTTCCTCAGGCACATCGAGAATTCCGGGCTGTCCTTCGAATGGCGCAGCCTTGAGAGCTTTTCCGGCGACAGCGCACTGACCGGCATATCCAGCGTTCGGACCGCCGACCTGATCATTGCCGCGCAACGGGAGTCTGGGGGCGATCCAAGTGCCGACGTCGACACGCTTGTCTATGACGCCGGGCGGCCGGTGCTGGTGGTGCCGCACTCCGGTCCGCTGATTACCAGCTTCAAGCATGTGCTGCTCGCCTGGAACGGCAGCAAGGAAGCGGCGCGGGCCGCCTTCGACGCCTTGCCCTTCATCATCGAAGCCGAAAAAACCGACATCCTGGTCATCGATCCGCCTGACACGCTCGACGAAAGCCCCGAGGCAGCCGGCGCCGAAATCGCGTCCGCCCTTTCCCGCCATGGCGCCAATGTCAGTGTCTCGGTGCTGCAATCAGCGGGCGCCTCGGTCGACGATGTCATTCAGACGAGGATCACGGAGACCGGCGCCGACCTGCTTGTGCTCGGCGCCTACAGCCATTCGTGGCTGAGACAGCTTCTGTTCGGCGGTGTCACGCGTACCGTGTTGCGGACCGTACCTGTGGCGGCTTTCCTGTCGCGCTGAAGCAATATCGGGCATAGGTCCACAGCGATCGCTTGGCTTGCCCTTGCCAAAGCCAAGGCTTTCCAGTTAATTCCGCGCGCATTCCCTTGTGTTCTTGCGCGCGGTCCTCGCGCGCTTCGGAGTGCGCGAAATGTCCCTTCCTGAAAAAGCCTTTCCAGTCTCCTGGGACCAGTTTCACCGCGACGCGCGCGCGCTCGCATGGCGGCTTGCCGGCGCCAACAAAGGCCAATGGAAGGCAATCGTGTGCATCACGCGCGGCGGCCTGGTTCCGGCAGCGATCATCTCACGCGAACTCGGCATCCGGATCATCGAGACGGTCAGTGTCGCCTCCTATCATGACTATACCAGCCAGGGGCAATTGCAGGTGTTGAAGGATGTAACGCCGGCCCTGCTCGTCGATGATGGTGCCGGCGTGCTGATCATCGACGACCTCACCGACACCGGCAAGACCGCGGGCATCGTGCGCGCGATGATGCCAAAGGCGCATTTCGCCACCGTCTACGCCAAGCCGAAGGGCCGGCCTCTGGTCGATACTTTCGTCACCGAAGTCAGCCAGGACACCTGGATCTATTTCCCCTGGGACATGGGTTTCACCTACCAGAAACCGATCGCCGACGATCACGCCGGCTGATTCGGAGCGAACTGTTTTTCCAATTTTCGGCTACCCAAGAGTGACATTTGCTTCGAGAACCGGGCTCGCTGAGCACGATTTCTTGTGAAATCGACCTTTCTTGGCGAAAATTGGCCAGTCCAATCAAAGTTTTTACTTTTATTGCTGACAATTCGCCGTAGGATTCATGAGACGGCAAACGATTCTGGAGGCTGGGGCTAGCTTCTGCGATGCTGACGAGACCGACGGCGCACAATCATCTGGCTGAAAGGGTCCGGCGACTCTTCGGCTCCGCACCGTGTCGTTTGCAGGTTGCCGCCCTGCCCTGGCGCGATGCGGAAAATGGCGTCGAGATCATGCTCATCACCAGTCGCGACACAGGCCGCTGGGTGATTCCCAAGGGTTGGCCGGAAGCCAAGGAGCCGCTCTGCGAAGCCGCGGCGCGCGAGGCGGGTGAGGAAGCCGGGTTGCGCGGGACGATCTCCAACCTCGAAGCTGGACGCTATTTCTACGCCAAGGCGCTTGCTTCCGGTGAAGAAGTGCCTTGCGAGGTTCTCGTCTTTCCGATGCACGTCGACAAGATCGCCGACCGCTGGAAGGAAAAACGCTCCCGCACCCGCAAATGGGTCAGCTCATCCGAAGCCGTACGCATGGTCAACGAGCCGGATCTTTGCCAGATCATCGCCTATTTCTGCGCCGACCCGCACCGATTTTCATGACCGGATATTGAATGCACGGCTGAGGTTCAATCACACGCTTAACAATCCATGGTTGAATCGGCGCAACCGCTGCACGCAACTGTGAATGCTTTGCTAAGGAATCAGCTGTAGGGTTTGGCTGCTCTGGTGCCTATTGATGACAAACCCTGCAAACCCATCTCCGGAAGACTCCGATGAGCCACGGCGCGAACACCGCCAGCGTATGCTCAAGGGCGGGACGATCATTACCGGGATTTCGAACTCGGAGGTTGGCTGCACGCTGCGCAACCAGCATGAAGGCGGCGCGGAGCTGAAGATCCCGCTCGAGGCCAGGGTGCCTGATCGCTTCCTCCTTTACGTCGCGGTCGACGGCGTCGCCTATCGCTGCGAGGTTCGCTGGCGCCGCAGCGACCGGATCGGAGTGCAATTCACTGGCAAGGAGCCAAAGCCGAAGCTGCACTACGGCTGAGCCTCGCTTCAAACACGTTCTCCGTGGCGTAGCGCCAGGCGTTCTTCATAAGATGGCGTCGGGACGGTCGAATTCGCCACTTTGATATGACGCACTTCGTGTTCGATCCACGACGGCACGTGCGGCGGTCTGCTGCAACCACAGCCTGCGATGCCCCCATTCTATCCCCGTTATCCACATATGTGACACACAAGATGTTGGGGTCACAAAAGCTACGCAAACGAATCCTTGACGGCGCAAAACGAGTCGCCTTTTATAGGCCATGCGCTCCTGTTGAGAGCGCGACCGGAAAGTTCAGAGCCCGGTCTTTTTCCCGGATTATGTGAGTTTTTTCCCGCATTTCCGCCTGTTTACGAGGCTGGCGGAAGCGTTGGGAATGTGGGGCGACTGGGGACGATAGGGAGAATTGTCGGACTGGAATAAATTGTCTGTTAATACTATATTTAGTGTTTGCAGGTAGGTTCGACGCTAGATAGTGTGAATTTCCCTCGGTCGAGGGAATCGCAAAAAAGTTTCAGTTGATGGACCCGCGGGGTTCGTTGGCGGGTTGCACAGAAGCCTCGCAAGAGGTTTTGACCGACTGGCCACGAAGACCGCGAAATGGAGAGCCGGTGTTTTCGAACGCCGGCAAACGGCGGACTTGCGCGTTTCGCATTGGGGAGGAGAAATCCCTGGGGAAAAGCGCTATATATAGACAAAAGGGATCCGGACCAATGCGCATCGAGCGTCGCTTCACCAAGCCAGGACAATCTGCTTACGCGGAGATCGAGTTCCGCAAGGCGCTTTCCGAGATCAAGAATCCGGATGGTTCGGTGGTGTTCCGCTTGGACAATATCGATGTCCCCACGCAGTTCTCCCAGGTAGCCGCGGACATCCTGGCGCAGAAGTATTTCCGCAAGGCCGGCGTTCCCGCTCGCCTGAAGAAGGTCGAGGAGAACGACGTCCCCTCCTTCCTGTGGCGCTCGATCGCCGACGAGGCCGAGCTCGCCAAGCTGCCGGAAGCCGAGCGCTACGGCTCCGAGATCGACGCCCGTCAGGTGTTCGACCGTCTTGCCGGCACCTGGACCTATTGGGGCTACAAGGGCGGCTACTTTAAATCGGACGAAGACGCCCTCACTTTCCGTGACGAGCTTGCCTACATGCTGGCCACCCAGCGCGTCGCACCAAACTCGCCGCAATGGTTCAACACCGGCCTGCACTGGGCCTACGGCATCGACGGCCCGAGCCAGGGCCACTTCTATGTCGACCCCTTCACCGGCAAGCTGACCAAGTCGAAGTCTTCCTACGAGCATCCGCAGCCGCATGCCTGTTTCATTCAGGGCGTGCAGGACGATCTTGTCAACGAAGGCGGCATCATGGATCTGTGGGTGCGCGAAGCGCGCCTGTTCAAATACGGCTCCGGCACCGGCTCCAATTTCTCCATGCTGCGCGGCGAAGGCGAGAAGCTGTCCGGCGGCGGCCGTTCGTCCGGCCTGATGAGCTTCCTCAAGATCGGCGACCGCGCCGCCGGCGCCATCAAGTCGGGTGGCACCACGCGCCGCGCCGCGAAAATGGTCATTGTCGACGCCGACCACCCCGATATCGAGGAATTCATCGACTGGAAGGTCAATGAAGAGCAGAAGGTCGCCTCGCTCGTCACCGGCTCCAAGATCGTCAAGAAACATCTTGAGGCGATCATGAAGGCCTGCATCAATTGCGAAGGCCAGGATGACGATTGCTTCGACCCCGCGATCAACACCGCGTTGAAGCGCGAGATCAAGGCGGCCAAGAAGAGCGCGGTGCCGGAAAACTACATCTACCGCGTCATCCAGTTCGCCAAGCAGGGCTACACCTCGATGTCGTTCAAGACCTACGACACCGACTGGGATTCGGATGCCTATCTCACCGTTTCGGGCCAGAACTCCAACAATTCGGTGTCGCTGAAGGACAATTTCCTGCGCGCTGTCGAGGACGATGCCGACTGGCACCTGACCGCCCGCAAGGATGGCAAGGTCATGAAGACGCTGAAGGCACGCGACCTCTGGGAAAAGATCGGCTACGCCGCCTGGGCTTCCGCCGATCCGGGCCTGCACTTCAACACGACGATGAACGACTGGCACACCTGCGCTTCCGCCGGTGCGATCCGGGCCTCCAACCCGTGCTCGGAATACATGTTCCTCGACGACACGGCCTGCAACCTGGCCTCGATCAACCTGCTGCCCTACCGCAATGCCGACGGCACGATCGACATCGCTGCCTACGAGCACACGGTTCGGCTGTGGACCATCGTGCTGGAAATCTCCGTCATGATGGCGCAGTTCCCGTCGAAGGAGATCGCCAAGCAGTCCTACGAATACCGCACGCTTGGTCTCGGCTACGCCAATATCGGCGGCCTGCTGATGACCTCGGGCATTCCCTATGACTCCGACGAGGGCCGCGCCATTTGCGCCGCACTCACCGCGATCATGACCGGCGTTGCCTATGCCACCTCGGCCGAGATGGCATCCGAACTCGGCGCTTTCGCTGATTACGACCGCAATGCGCAGAACATGCTGCGCGTCATGCGCAACCACCGCCGCGCCGCCTATGGCGAAAAGGGCGGCTACGAGAAGCTCGCCGTCAACCCGGTGCCGCTGGTCGCTTCCGACCTCAAGCAGCCGGAACTGGCTGCCCATGCCAAGGCTGCCTGGGACCGCGCCATCGAACTCGGCGAAGAGCATGGCTACCGCAATGCACAGGCGACCGTTATCGCGCCGACCGGCACGATCGGCCTGGTCATGGATTGCGATACCACCGGCATCGAACCTGACTTCGCCCTGGTGAAGTTCAAGAAGCTCGCCGGTGGCGGCTACTTCAAGATCATCAACCGCGCCGTTCCGGAAGCGCTGCGCACGCTTGGCTATTCGGAAGCGCAGCTTGCCGAGATCGAGGCCTATGCGGTCGGCCACGGCAACCTCAACCAGGCACCGGCCGTCAACCCCGGTTCGCTCAAGGCCAAGGGTTTCACCGACGAGAAGATCGCGGCACTCAACGCTGCGCTGAAGTCGGCCTTCGACATCAAGTTCGTCTTCAACCAGTGGACGCTCGGCGCCGACTGGGTGAAGGAGAATTTCGGCTTCACCGACGAGCAGCTCAACGATTTCTCGTTCGAAATGCTGCCGGCGCTTGGCTTTTCGAAGAAGGACATCGAAGCCGCCAACATCCATGTCTGTGGTGCGATGACCCTTGAGGGTGCGCCCTTCCTCAAGGCGGAGCACCTGGCGGTGTTCGATTGCGCCAGCCCGTGCGGCAAGATCGGCAAGCGTTCGCTTTCGATCAACAGCCACATCATGATGATGGCGGCGGCGCAGCCCTTCATCTCCGGCGCTATCTCCAAGACCATCAACATGCCCAACGACGCGACGGTGGAAGACGCCAAGGGCGCCTACATGCTGTCGTGGAAGCTGGCGCTGAAGGCCAATGCGCTTTATCGCGACGGCTCCAAGCTGTCGCAGCCGCTCAATGCCTCGCTGCTCGCCGATGGCGAGGAGGACGAGGACGATGTGGTCGAGCAGTTGATCCAGGCACCGGCGGCGGCGCGTGCGGCGCAGATCACCGAGCGGATTGTCGAGCGCATCATCGAGCGCGTGTCGCGCGAGCAAGAAAAGCTGCCTGGCCGCCGCAAGGGCTACACGCAGAAGGCCAAGATCGGTGGCAACACCATCTTCCTGCGCACCGGCGAATATGACGATGGCCGTCTCGGCGAGATCTTCATCGACATGAACAAAGAAGGCGCCACCCTGCGTGGCCTTCTCAACAACTTCGCCATCGCCATCTCGCTCGGCCTGCAATATGGCGTGCCGCTGGACGAATATGTGCATGCCTTCACCTTCACCAAGTTCGAGCCGGCCGGCATGGTCATCGGCAATGATGCGATCAAGAGCGCGACGTCGATCCTTGACTACGTGTTCCGCGAACTCGCCATCTCCTATCTCGACCGCAACGACCTCGCCCATGTCGACCAGTCGGACTTTTCCAACACCGCTCTTGGCCGCGGCATCAGCGAAGGCAAGACCGACGCCGTCTCCAAGGGCCTGACACGCGGCTCGCCGGTGAAGCTGGTGTCGCGGGCGGTGAGCAGCGATCCGAAGGGCTTTGCCGGTGGATCGCCCTCAAGCGCCCCTGTCCGCTCGGCGCCGACCGCCTTCTCCGGCTCCAACGTTCTGGCGCTGTCGTCGGCCACGGCGACCGTGCTGAAAGCCGATCAGGCGATTGGTTACAAGCGCGACTATGAGGAGCGTGCCAAGGAACTGGCCGAGGACATCGCCTTCGACGAAGCAGCTGGTGCCGCGTCCGAACTCACGGGGGCCTCGGCGCTGTTCACCGATGCAGCGGCAAACGAAGCAGCCGAGGCGAAAAAGCTCGCCGCCGACCGCCGCGCCAAGTCCCTGCTGCAAGGCTACACCGGCAACTCCTGCTCCGAGTGCCAGAATTTTACGATGGTGCGGAATGGCACCTGCGAGAAATGCGATACTTGTGGCGCCACGAGCGGGTGCAGCTGATCGACAGGCGAATTTCTAGCTATCTAAGACAATCGGCCCGGTCGCAAGATCGGGCCGAAGTCGTTTGAGGTTGTTGGTAGGCCAACGCTATACGACGCAGGCTCTTGCTACCCCGCCGGCAACACCCGCAGCGTCTGCTCGTCAAACAAAGGCTCGTCCTGCCCAACACGCACAAACAAAAGCTTCCGCCCCTCACCCGCCGGCACCTCGAAATACTGGATACCATCAGGCGCTACGCCCCATTCGCCGCAGGGCGGCTCGGGAATCTCGTCAGGATTGGCGAGCGCCTTCAGTTCTTTCGTGTAGGCGGCGTCCGGGCTGAACGTATAGCGTTTGATGCCGGCGGGCTTGGTTCCCTCCGTGTAAGGCGTCAGCACGCAGCGGGCGCTGATGGCCTTGTCGGTCTTTTCCAGGAACAGACGCTGCAAGGCGGCCTCGGCGGTTTCGCCGGGGTGGATATCGAACAGTTCGACAAGCGGTTCGGCGTCGCCGCCATCGCTGTATTTTATGGCAAGCGCATTGCCTGCGAATTCGAAATGGATTTTTCGGAAACCGAAATCGCAGCGCTGCGCCCAGGCGGCCAGTCTGACCTTTTGGTCCACCAACTTTTCCCAGACGCATTTGTCGATGGGCGGGCGCGACGGTGCGGGTTCATCAGCACAAGCGACAGCAGCCAGCGTCACTGATGCAAAGAGGGCGCCGATCCCGATCATGGACTTCACCGCGCTATTCATCGCTGCACCCTGTCAGCGCAAAAGCGTCCCAGGCCGAGCCATTGGGATTGGCCTGGGCGAAGTCGGGCCATTCGGTGAACGTCGCCCCGAATTCAGGCAGCAGCAGGCCTTTCGGTGCGGGTGTCGCTTCGCGTGAGTTCAGTTGCTCGGCGCCGCCACCGGTCAAGGCGTAGACTTGGCCCTCCCACACCCGACACAATCCGCTGCCATCCTCGAGACCCGCCTCGCGATCGTCATCGGTGCAAGTGTGGCGGATGGTGCCGAGCGGAAACGAGTTCTTGCCGTTGGTCCAGGTGATGTCGGCCGCGAGGCTGATCGCGGTATTCGGCACGGCCAGCGAAAAGACCTCGGTCGTCAGCGCCGCCGGCTCGTTGTTGATCGGCCGGAACTGCAGGATCGCGCCTGAGCGCGGCTCGCGATAGGTGGCGTGGCTCAGCAGGCATTCCTTCGTGCTCGCCGCCTGTACCAGGCCGAGCAGGCTGAAAAACACGATGCCTGACTTGCGAATGATCATCGGATGTCTCTTGAAAAGGAGGGAGAAATCAAAGCCAGGTGCCCTCGGTTCGCACATTGCATCATCCACGCAGAACGATAAGCGAAATCCCCGAACATCTGTCTGCTCCTTGATGGAAACTTATCCGGCATGAAACCCGATAGCTTGTATGGTCGAACGCTGCGGCTGGGGAGAAATCCGGAATGCGGCGTTTCATGGTGACGATGGCGATGTGTGCATTCGCGGCTGGCCCAGCGTTGGCCACCGAGCCTTATGTCGGCACATGGTCCAAGGATCGGGCGAACTGTACCGCCAGTGCCGACGTCCAAAGCCAGACCGTATACTCGGTGCAGCAAAACGCCCTGTCGGTTCCCGAGCTTGGCTGCGAACACGCGACATTCCGCAAAACCGCGACCGGCTGGGTGGTCCATGCAAGCCAGTGCTATGGTTCTGATCCAACGCTCGAGGAGCCGTTTTCCCGCGTCATCCATATCGTCAAGACTGGAACCAGCTTGAGATTCACCTGGCCGGGCTTTGACAGCGGACCTCTCGCGCGGTGCTGAAGACTTTCGCACAGCGGCGGTCAAACCAGCCCAACGAGCAAGGCCGCGCCGCCGAGAAAGCCTACCGAACAGGTCCAAAGCAACCAGAGGCCGCGCACCCGGCATTCGAGCACCGCCGAGCCGGGATTGGCGGGGTCGTAGTGCACGTCGACCTTGCTGCCCTCGGCATAACGCCGGGCCTGTCCGCTGACGAGGCCGGGCAGCGAGGCCGTCACGGTGGCACCGAAGGTCACCCGATCGGCGCTGTAGCGCTGGTTGGCGACGCCGTAGCTGTAGACGATGCGAGACCGGAAGACGGTGCGCCAGCGTTGATAGCCGCCATGGATTTGGAGTGCCTGAAGACCTGACGCATCGATGCGGCCGGCGGTGGTCGGCCATTTTGCCGCCTGATCGGCAAGCGACTTCTGGGCGAAGCCCATGCGCAGGATAAACAGGCCCATGAACAGCAGGAATGCCGCCGCACCCAGGTTTTGCGGCTTGGGCAGATGCGGCCCGATCGCTTCGAGCACACCCCCGACGGAAAACACCAGCACCAAGGCTCCGACCACCAGACCAGCCGAAAGCTGGACCATGAACTTGAAAGCGCCATCCGGCATGGTGCGCTCGATGACGGCCTTGGCCGGATTGGTCGGGTTATAAAACACGGTCACTTCGGCGCCGCGTGGAAACCGCGCAAGGGTTTCCGTGACTTCGAAATTTCCGAGGTTTTCCTGCACGCTATAATGCGCGCTTTGAAATTTCTTGCCGCCCACCTTGTACTCATAGGTGATCGCCGGAAAATTGCGAATCTCGGTGGAATTGCTGGTGTCGGAGCCCGCGCCCGAGCTTTTGACCTCGCGTGCTTCGACACGCGACGAGATGATCTTCCCCGGCGTCGGCAACCAGCGGCTGACCGCCTTGACCTCTCGCCATTTCACAAAGGTGATGAGCGACAGCATGCCGGCGACAGCGCAGGCAAACCCAACCAACAGCAGCTTGAGCTCCAACTCGTCCCCCCGACGACCAAGAGTGCAGGAACCTGGACATAGACATCAAGGCGGCGGCAAAGTCTTGTCTATTCTCGGAAAAGCCGACTAAGCGTCGCTCAGCGCGTCAAACTGGAATGTCAGCCGTATTCGTCATCTTACCACGGGCTTTGTTGCCGTCGGTCGGTTGGTGGCGAGCCGGCGCTGGCAACAATGTCAATCCAGATGTCTCAGTTCGCGTCAGCCACCGTCTGCCGTCCACCGGCAAAATTGCGCCATTGCCGCTCGTCGCCGTGGAAGACGTTGAGATCGATGCGCCCGGTGACGCCATGCGACAGGCCGGAGCCGGAATATTGCCAGAACAGCCACTTGCGGCCCGGATAGACCTTTGACGGGTGCTGTGCCACGGCGCGCACCCAGAATGAGTAGTCGAGGAATTCACCCCGAAGGTTGTCGCGGTAGAAATCGGGCGCGGTGTAGATGATGGGCCGCTGGCCGTAATGGCGTTCCAGCTTGTCCATGAAGACCTGCATCTTCTCCAGCACCTTTTCGCGAGACGGACGCCGCTTGCAGCTGGACTCACCGTTCCATTCGACGTCGATGACCGGCGGCAAGGCACCATCCATCTTCGGCACATTGCGGATGAACCAGTCGGCCTGCTCGCCGGCGGTGCGGCACCAGTAGAAGAAATGATAGGCGCCGCGCTTCAGGCCGGCTGCTTCGGCATTGCGCCAGTTCTTCATGAACATCGGATCGAGATGGTCGCCGCCATCAGTCGCCTTGATGTAGGCGAAATTGGCGCCCTGGCCACGCAGCTTTTCCCAATTGACGTTGCCTTGCCAGCGCGAGACATCGACGCCATGGACGGCAAGATGCCGGGGCGACGACTTGCCGAAATTGATTGGCTTGGCATCGCGAAAGCCGTAGCGCGTGAGCGGCCCGGCAAGCATCGCGGGAGCCGCCCTCGACAGAAGCTTTGGCGGCGACACGAGCGCAGCCGGCTCCACCTGTGGCTCGGCGCTGTCGGTCAGGGCGGGCGCGGCAAACGCCACGGTCTCTTCCTCGGCCAAACCAAACGGGCGATCGATTTCAGCCGAAGGCTCTGCTTCGGCCACATCTTGTGTCTTGCTGGGCGCCTTGCTGGCCCTGGCCATCGGAGCTGAAGCAATCGGTGCACTCGGCCGCACGACCGAACTGGTCGTCTCGCTCGACGGCTTTTGAATGTCCAGTGCCTCCATGCCGGATGTCGACGAACATCCTGCAAGGCACAGTGATACGATCAAGAAACTGGGGATGCCCGATAGCCGCATCTGGACCTGTACTCAAAACACAACAGACCGAAGGCGACGGCCAACGGACAAACCAGACACAGTTATGAACGAGAAATTACCAATAAAGTTTGAATCAAGTTATTAAGCATGTCGGACGCCCTGCCAACGAGGCTGACATGCTCGGTGTCGGCGCAGCCTTGACAGTGCCATGATGTGGCTGTTGAGACAGGTACGCGGCACCGTGCCGGCTATATCAGCAAATCCGAAAAGGCGCCCGATGACTGCCTTGCAGCGGCTTCTCCTGGTCCTCCTGCTCGCTGCCGCTCCATGCGGCACGGCGCTCGCGGCCGATACACTTGTCGTCGTCCCGCCCGGCAACCGCGCGGAAACACAGCCGCCGATACCGGATGCATCGGCGAACCGAACCCGCGCGTTCAAAACCACCTATGACGAGAAATACGAAAAGATCATCGCGCTGCTGAAGCGTGAGAAGAAGCTGATCGCGCATATCAAGCAGGTGGCGGCCCTCTACGATATCGACCCGATCCACATCGTCGGCGCACTGGTCGGCGAACACACCTACAATGTCACCGCTGTCGGGTCGGTCCAGACTTATTATGTCAAGGCGCTGTCCTACTCCGGGCTCGACTTTTCCTTCCGCTACAAGGGTGTGCCAGTGCAGACTTTTGTCGAGCGGCCGGAATTCGCCGCCTGCGCACAGGCAAAAGGCGGCGCGGCGCTCTGGAGCTGCCGCGACCAGGTATGGATCGAGCATTTTCGCGGCAAGACGGTAGATGGCGTCACCTATGAGGCGCTGTCCTTCCAGCAGGCATTCTTCCAGCCCTTCTTCGCCGGCCAGACATTCGGGCTTGGACAGATCAGCCCGCTGACCGCGCTGCAGGTCACCGATCTCGTCAACAAGGTCAGCGGCTATGACAGGCTGACGCCCGACCGCCCGCAGGCGATCTATCGTGACGTCATGGATCCCGACCGCAGCATCGTCTACATCGCCGCCATCGTGCGCGACGCCATCGATGCCTACAAGGAACAAGGTTTCGACATTTCCGCCAATCCTGGCATCACCGCGACGCTCTACAATGTCGGCCAGCCCAGGCAGCGCGCTGCTGAACTGCGCGCCGCCGTGGCGAGCGGCAAGGGCCGCAGGCTGCCGGTGGAGAATTATTACGGCTGGCTGGTAAACGAGAAGCTGGATGAGTTGAGAAGCGTCCTAGACAGCGGCAGCTAGAGCAACACATCTCGCCGGGGAGCCGCCGTGCAGTCGTTCGTCGACCAGAGCGTTTCTTTCATCGAGAACCATCAGGCCTGGGCTGGGCTCGTGGTCGGACTGCTGGCCTTCGGCGAATCGCTGGTGCTGGTCGGCATCCTTTTGCCCGGCACCACGGTGCTGATCATCGTCGGCGGGCTTGTGGGTGCGGGCATCGTTCAACCCCTGCCCGTCCTGCTCGCCGCGATGATCGGCGCAATTCTCGGCGACACCATCTCCTATTTCCTCGGCAAATGGCTCGGGAGAGGTGTCGTCCACAAATGGCCGCTCAACCGCTATCGCCGTGAAGTCGCCAGGGCGCGGCTGTTTTTTCACCGCTATGGTTCTGCCGCCGTCTTCGTCGGCCGCTTCTTCGGCCCCGTGCGTGCCACCGTGCCGCTGGTCGCAGGCATGATGGGTATGAACCGCCTCCGCTTCCAGATCGCCAATATCCTGTCGGCGATCGTGTGGGCACCGGTCGTGCTGTCGCCGGGATGGCTGGCGGCCAGGGGCGCTGATAGTTTCGCCAGATTCGATGCGACCAGCCTGTCCGGCGCAGTCATGATCGCTGCCATATCAGCGATCATCGTCGCGGTGATCGCCGTCAAGCTGCGTTATCGCGGCAAGCGCGATCGCTAGCCATGTTTCCTGAAAACACCGATCATCGGCCCGAGATTCCAGTAATCGTCGTTGCGGCCAACGGCGGGGGCGAGCAGGCTCGATATCGAGCCATCGAGGAACAGCGCATTCCGGCAGCCCAGCGCATCGCGAAAGAGCCGCGCGAATTCATGGAATGTCACGGTCCCGTTTGAAATCGCGAAGACGGCGACACCGTCATCGCGTACCCCAACGCCGTCACGGGTTTTGCGCGACGTGCTGTCCGGTCGGAATTTTGGATGAAGCTGGCCATCGATGACCAGCATGGGTCCGGACTGCGTGGCAAATTCCAGCCGTGGACGCCGACCGAGCAAACTCTTCGTCGAACGGACAGCGGCCTTGCCATCGGCCAGATAGAAAATACCGTTCGGCTGCATCGAAAAATTACCGCTGCCCGTCCCGACCTTCACCGATGTCATTTCCTGGCCGTGCTCCACATAGAGCCCGACCGGATCGAGGTTGGGGTGATACATCCCAGCGTTGATGCCGAACAGCATGGTGCGCCCCGCTGCCTGCTGTGCAGCTTCCAGATTGTGCAGCGAATGGTAGGGCTGGCCGGCGGAATCCTTCCAGAAGAATTCGATCTGGTATCGCTTCGGATCAACCTCGCAGATGAGATAGCCTGATGTCTCGAAGGCGAAATCCCGGCATGGCGGCAGCGATGTCACCCATTGGCCAAAGCCCATGCCGAGAGCGGCCACCGATGGTAGCGCGCCCTTTGCCAACGCCAACAGCAATGGCGCCGATTGCAGGAGGGTCAAAAAATCCATGGGCTTACCGGAATCGAGATCTTGCTTCTGGCAAAGCTATAGCCCGTTTCCAAGCGAGACTATGGAAGCCCGAACGTTTTTAGACGAGCCATCCCATGGCAACGCTCAACAACAGAACCACGCCGAGCACACCGCGATAGATGACGAACGGCCACGCGGAGAAGCGTTCAAGCACTCGCATCAGGCCCCAGATGGCGAAAAAGGCGGAAATCGAGGCGACGACCAGCCCCACCGCCAGAACCGACCAGCCATGTGCGTCGAGATGAACCTTGTGCAGTTCCCAAAGCTCCTTGAGACCGGCAAGTGCTATGGCCGGCAGGCCAAGCAGAAACGAGAAGCGCGCCGCCTCCGCCCGCTTGAAGCCGAGTCCAAGGGCCGCCGTCAGCGTGGAGCCAGAGCGCGAGACGCCGGGGATCAGTGCGCCGACCTGAGCAACGCCAATCAGCAGCGCATCGGTGAGCGATGCGTCATCGACAGTGCGCCTGTGGCTCGCATAGATCTCGGCCAGCGCCAGCAGGATCGCCATGACGACGCAGGCCCAGCCGATGACGGTCAGGCTGCGCAGCGGCGAGTCGCAGGCGTTGAGCACGCCCGACAGCGCAATGCCGGCGATGACGATCGGGATCGTCGCCAACACAATCCAGGTTGCGAGACGGAAATACCGGTCAGCGAAATCGCGCCGCGCCAGAGCGCCAAGCGAGCCGAAGACGATGTCCCTGACATCGCTCCAGAAGTAGCTGACCACCGCGGCCAGCGCCGCGAGTTGCATGGCGGCGGAGAAGGCGGAGCCGGGATCCTGCCAGCCAAGCACAGCCGGCACGATGCGCATATGGGCGGTCGACGAGATCGGCAAGAGTTCGGTGATGCCTTGCACAAGGCCGAGAAACGCCACCTTGGCATATCCGAGACCGGCGAAGCCGGTGTCCAACCCTTGAGTACACATGCCGGCCATGTCGAATTCCATGTCTGAGAGAAGCGAACTTGCGCAGGAGGACCGGTGCCGGTCAGCCCCGCGGAAGCCTTATCGTCATGGAACGAGGAATCAATTTACGATTTTGTAAGCTGGCGCTTCTGCCGCCACGCAGGCACCAAAACCGGCCCATTCGGACCGGTTTTCATGTTCACAATCGTGTTCCTTGTGCGCTCACCGGTGCAATCAGGGGCATAGCCAAAGCTTCTGGCAGGTCCTGGCGATGACGTGAGCCGGGGGTACGTGCGGCTGCTCCATGGAGGGTGTGCGGGCCCGCTCAAGCAACATGCGCACTTCTTCCGGGCGCACGCGATCGCGCGCCATAACCAGCTGGATCATCGGATCACCCAGAAGCTCGTCCAGGGTCTGTCTGCCTTCGGTCATATTCGCCTCCTCGAAAGCCACGCCGCAGCCCACAGATAGGGTTGCAAAGATGGCTCGCCAATGACGCTTTGCCGGCTATCTCGTGTCTCCGGGCGAAAAGTTTTCGTGATCGGCCCGAGAGCCGAGGCGCACGCTTCAGGCCGGCGGCGGCGCGCCTTCGTATTGCGGCAACCCGTCATCGAGCACGACCCAGGGCTGTTTGGAACCGGTGAAGATGTGCATCTGCGGCTGGAACACCGAGGGGTCGTCGAGTGAGCCGGTGGTGACGCCGATGATGCCGGCTGAATCCCGCCGGGAAAACATCGTCGTGCCGCAACCCGGGCAAAAGCCACGTTTTAGCTCGGGTGAGGAATTCACGGTTGCCAACGGTCCGTCGATCGTCACGTCATCGATGCGAAACAGCACGCGCGCATTGAAGGCGGCACCGATCGCCTTCTGGCAGACCCGGCAATGGCAAATGCGCTCGTTGAGCGGCTCTGCCTCGGCGTGGTAGCGCACCGCTCCACACAGGCACCCGCCCTGATATTTTGTCATGGTCCGGATCCGTCTTCCCAAGGATTGAGCCGTAAAGGTAGCGGCGGACCCATCAGGGTCAATTGAAAAGCCTTGATGACGATATCTGTTCCTCTGATGCGATCTTGGGTCGGAACCGGGTGAGATTGACAAGGCCAGGCCGCTAACGCCTCATTCCGCACGCCCCAAACACGGATCGGATGTCATGGCGCAAGATATAGAAACGATCGCGATCGCGGCCCTGTTCGGCCCACCCTCGCCCGTCCGTGACCGTGTCGATGCTGAGATCATGGTGGCCGCGTCCGGCATCGGCTTCATGGCGATCAAGGATTTTCCTGGCGACGAATGGCTGACACCGGAGAAACGGGCGCGACTGCTTCGGCTCTTCGATTTGCCGGACAGCGAGAAGCAGAAACTGCTGCGCTGGAACTTCGACCCCACGAAGAAGAACGTCTATCGCGGCTGGTTTCCATTGCAGCCCAGCGCCGTCTCCTACAAGGAAGGCATCGACATGGGACCGGACCTTGCCCATGCGGCGTCTGTCCCGGCCTCCGACGATCCCTTGCGCGAGCCGACGCCGCTGCCGACCGAGGCCACGCTGCCGGGCTGGCGCGCGGCGGCGGCGGCCTACTATCTGGCCATGGAGGCTGTCGGCAACGCGCTGATGCGATCGATCGCGCGCGGACTTGGCCTGCCGGAAACGGTCTTCGATGCCGACTTCAATGGCGGCATCTCGACACTGCGGCTGATCCGCTATCCCTTGCGCGACGGTAACAGTGTCGACGTTAGCGGACCGGAATTCTCGGTCATCCACAAAGGCGAAAGCCGCACCATAATCGGTCGAGAGCACGCCGATTCCGGCTTCGTGACGCTGCTGGCGCAAGACGGGGTCGAAGGCCTGCAGGCGAAGAACCTCGCCGGCGAATGGATCGATGTTCCGCCTGCGGACGGCACGCTGGCGGTCAATTTCGGTCAACTTCTGCAACGCTGGACGGGCGGACGGGTCCGCGCGACACGGCACCGGGTGATTGCGCCGAAAACGGCGCGGCTCTCGATTCCATTCTTCTACGAGCCGCGCGTTGACGCCAGGATCACACCACTGCCGCTTGCCGATGCAGAGGTCTTCGAACCCTTTCTTTATGGCGACTATCTCTGGGACGCGGCGACGAATTTCGTCGAGATGAGCGGCATCAAGCACCTGAGGCAGCCGCGCGGGGCCAATGCCCCGCAATGAATAACCGGCCATCTCGTTGAGATGGCCGGCGCTGATCGTCACTTAGCTTCGTTGACCACGTCGTCCCAGGTCTTCACCTTGGTCTCGCCGTTGAGGAACGGCAGCGCGGCGGCCGTCAGTTCAGGCGCGAAGAAGACGTCGTAGTGGGTGCGGTTGGGCAGGATCGCCAGGCGGTTCTGCGACAGGTTCTCACGCATCCATCCCGCGTCCTTCAACCCACCGCCGAGCATCTGGTAAAACTTGATCTCATGCTCGGGCCGGTACATGTCGCTGTCGCCATAGGCGAGCATGACCGGCATCTTCAGCTTGGCGACATCAGCGGAATAATCGTAGTCGTGACGCATGAAGTTGCCGAGGGCATCAAGCAGCTTCGGGAAATCCTGCGGGCGCGGCGCGACCGCCATGTAGGACTTGTACATCGGCGTGCCCTTCAGGAAATCCGCCGCCGCGGCGCTAACCTGCGCCTGCTGGCCGCGCATCTCCGGATAGAAGCCGTCAGCGGCGTAGCCGGTCGAAACCAGCACCAGCCGGCGCACCGCCTCGGGATGCTGGACGGCCATGCGGAAAGCGACACCGCCCCCCAGCGAATAGCCCATGACATCGACCTGGTCATGGCCGAGCGCCTTGACGATCTCAGCCATGTCATTGCCCATCGCTTCAAGGCCGAACGGCCGGTCGCCAAGCGCCGTGCGGCCGTGGCCCTGCAGGTCGACGACGATGACCGCTCGGTGTTCGGCGAGTTTCGGCAGGAGCGGCGCGAACATGTCCGAGGTGCCGAGACCACCATGCAACAGGAGCAGCGGCTCACCCTTGCCGTAGATGGCGTAGTAGTAGTTCAGGCCGTCGATCGGCAGCAAACCGGACTTTTCCGGCTTCGGCAGTGCATTCGTTTCGGTCGTCATGGCAGGTTTTACCTCCTCTGCATTGATGGTGCCCGGTGACGCGAGAAGCGCTGCCGCCGAGGCAATAATGGCGAAAATCAAGGTTTTGGACATATCGAGTTCCTCTCGTCGCGCTTCAAAGCGTCTTGGCGAGTTCTTCGAGCTGATCGGCACACTGGCCCCAGCCCTCGTGGAAACCCATTTTCTCGTGCTGCTCGCGGTCAGCGACGCTCCAATGCCGGACCCGAACGACATAACGGGTCTTGCCCTCGCCTTCGTCCTCGAACGTCAACACTGCGGTCATGAATGGCTTCTCCGATGGCTCCCATGCCGCTGTGTAGGCGTCGGTGAAGACGATCTTCTTGCCTGGAATGACTTCGAGGAAGACGCCTGGGTTCGGGAATTCGTTGCCGTCCGGACCAGCCATGATGACCAGGCTGGAACCGCAGGTGCGTACATCCATTTCGGCGCGCGGCGTCGTCCACGGCTTCGGCGCGAACCACTGCGTCAACAGCTTGGTTTCGCTCCAGCAACGATAGACGTTGTCGCGCGGCGCATCGATGATGCGGCCAAGAACCAGTTCGCGGTCATTGGTGGGGGTGACATCGAGCTTGGTGGTCATGATGATTTCCTCGTGTGTGGGTTTTGAATTTGGCTTCCGTCTCAAAGACGCCTGGACGAAGCGCAAGCCGACACAGCCCTCAAAAAAAGATTTGAGAAAACGAGGAGACGGACGACCGGAGTGAGACGGAACCTAGTGCCGTTTGGCCTGCACCAGATAGGCGTCGATCATGGTTTCGCCGAGCCACTTGGCCGCCTCCAGCCGATGCAATCCTTCGACCAGGATGTGGCGCTTGCCGTCATGCCGGACCTGGATCGGCGTCTTCATGCCATTCTCCAGGATATCCTCTGCCAGGTGCCGTACGGTCTCGGGGTGCAGCGTCTTCTTGCGTGCCGTCGGCACGTAGATGTCGTCGACCTTGACCTTTTGCACTTTCAGCATGGCGGCTCCCGTGGCGGAAGACCCGCCCTTCCCTGAGATAGTCCGTTTGGCACAAGCGGCCAAGGGCACGGCTAACGAAAGCAGCGCAAATGGCGCTCGCCTTCGCCTGCCGGTTTGCCTGTCGTCGCGCGTTTCGATATTGCCTGTCCGTCATCATCGATCACGGACCCATCGCATGAGCACAGCTCTCGTCACCTTCGTCGGCATGGCTCACCCCTGGATGTGCGACACGATGGGCCACATGAATGTGCGCCACTACGCAGGCATGTTCGACGATGCCAGCTTCCAGTTGCTTGGCCACATCGCCGCCAAGGACGGCAATGAAGGCGGCATCGGCTGGGCCGATGTTCGCTACGAGGTCGATTATCGCCACGAGACCAAGGCTGGCGCGCTGCTCACCATCCGCTCGCATGTGGTGAAGGTCGGCCGCTCCTCCATTACTTTCGAACAGGTGATGTCGGGATCGCTGGACGGCGTCGTGCACGCCGTGGGACGAACGACCAGCGTGCGCTTCGACCTCACTGCGCGTGCTTCCGTGCCATTGGATGACGCCATGCGCGAACGCGCGTTGGCGTTGCTTGTCGAGCAACCTGCTCAACCGCTGTAGACGCGATCCTCGAGGGGCGTCTCGGCAATGATCGCCTGCAGCCCAGACAGCAACGCCTTCTCGGCACGGTTCATCGCCTTGTCAGCATTGACCAGCAGGAAGATGTCGATGGCCGGCGGCGCGTCATAGGGCGGCAGCCGCCAGAGCATCCCATCCGCCACATCGCGCCGCGCCACATGCAAAGGCAGCGGGCCGATGCCGAGCCCTGCGACAATCATGCGCCTGACTTCCTCCAGGCTGGAGGAGACGCCAACGACATCGGCGTCCAGCCTCGCCTCACTGCGCAGCAGCGCCACCGGGCGCAATGCATCCGCAATCGAATCGGTCTGGAAGGAGACGGACGGCTCACCGCGCAGGTCAGCCAATGTCAGTCCCGTCTTGCCATAAAACCTGTGCCGCGGCCCGCAGAAGAAGCCGAAGAATTCCCGGTAGACCATGTGATAATCGAGCGCCGGGTCGCGCTGGCTGACCAGGCAGACGCCGAAGGACGCGCGCCGCTCCCGCACCTGCTTGGTCACTTCGGTGCTCGCCGCCACGGAAATGGTGATGCTGGCGCGCGGATAGTTGCTGTGGAACTCCGACAGCGCGCGATCAAACAGCGGCGACACGACATGGCTGGCGGTGGCGATCATCACATGTCCCGTGACATCGTCGCTGACGCCGCGCATCAACAGCGGCAATTGCGATATGGTGCCGAACACCTCGATGCTCTGCTCATAGAGCAGCTTGCCGACCTCGGTCAGTTCGAAGCGTGTCGCGTCGCGCTCAACCAGCCGGCGGCCAACCCGATCCTCCAGGCGCCGCAAGGCGTTGCTGACACTCGGCTGCTTGAGGTTGAGGCGCTCGGCGGCGCGGGTGATGCTCTTGACCTCGGCGATGACAACGAAGGTCCGCAGGAGGTTCCAGTCAAGGTCCCAGACCAGGCGTTCGGGGCGCGCAACCATTCCTGAAATCTATGCTCCTTATTCCCATTATCTATTTGCGCAATGCTTCTCCAAAAGCAATCATGAACGTCAGGAAAGCGGCCTTACGCCTCCCAAGAACAACAATTCGCGCTCCATCCAGAGGACAGGAAAACAGATGAACAGAGTATTTTCCGGCATCGCGGTCGCGGCCCTGCTGCTTGCATCGACCTTCACTAGCGTTTCGGCCAGGGCCGATGACCTGGAGAAGATCAAGGCCGCGGGCGAATTGAAGATCTCCATGAGCGGGCAGTATCCGCCCTTCAACTTCGTCAACGACCAGAACGAGGTCGTCGGCTTCGACGCCGATATCGGCAAGGCGATCGCCGAGCGTATCGGCGTCAAGGGCACGATCATCACCACCGCCTGGGATGGCATCATCGCCGGCCTGCTTGCCAACAAATACGACACCGTCGTCGGCTCGATGACGATCACGCCGGAGCGCGAAAAAGTCGTCGATTTCGTCGGCCCGTACTACCACGCCGGTCGCGCGGTGTTCGTCAACGAAGCATCGACGGTGAAGAGCCTGGACGAACTCAAAGGCAAGACGATTGGCGTCACGCTGGGCGAAACGCATGAGAAGTGGGCGCGCGAAAAGGGCGGGTGGGACATCCGTACCTACAAGGGCCTACCTGAACTGTTGCTGGAGCTGCGGGCCGGTCGCGTCGACGCAATCGTCGTCGATAACATTCCCGTCATGATCGCCGTCAAGGAGACGGGCGAGAAGGTCCGCCAGCTCGACACGCCCAACATCGAAGGCGGCAGCGTCGCCATCGGCATCGCCATCCGCAAGGACAATCCCGAGCTCAAGGCGGCCATGCAGAAGGCGCTGGACGGCATGATGGCCGACGGCAGCTACGAGAAGATCTCCAAGCAATGGGTTGGCAGCGACATCCGCTAATTCCGCCGGTATCCTGACGTCCAAAGCCGGCTGAAGCCGAGCGTCACTCCTGCTGGACCAGCCCATGGATTTCTCCTTGATGCAGCGCGTCTTCCCGTTCTTCGTGGAAGCCGCGCTGGTGACGATCGAAATCACAGCGCTGGCCCTGATCCTGGGGCTAGCGGTCGCGGCACTGACCGCGGCCGCGCGCATGTCGAGATCAGCGGTCCTGCGCACGGCCGGCACGCTATATGTCAGCCTGTTTCGTGGAACGCCCTGCTTGATACAGCTCTTTGTGCTGTATTTCGGCGGCCCGCAGATCGGCATCAATCTGGAGCCGTTCTCGGCAGGCTTCATCGGCCTTGGCCTCAACATCGGTGCCTATATGGCGGAATCGATCCGAGGCGCGCTGGTCGCGGTCGACCGAGGCCAGACCGAGGCCGCCCGCACCATAGGCTTCAGCCGCTTCCAAACGCTGCGCAAAGTGGTGCTGCCGCAGGCCGCGCGGCTGATGATCCGGCCGCTCGGCGTCAATACGGTGGCGCTGCTTAAAGGATCGGCCCTGGTCTCGACAATCTCGGTTGTCGAACTGACTTATACGGCCCAACGCTTCATCGGCTCGACCTACAAGCCGTTCGAGATTTTTGGCGTGGCGGCCCTGCTCTACATGGTGATGGTCTATGCCGTCGCCAGGGTCGTCGACCTGCTCGACAAACGTTTCGCGATCGTCTGACCGGAGGGCGCGATGCAAGGCTTGGATTTCTCCGTCGTTCTGCCCTACTGGGACCTGCTGCTTACCGGCGCCTGGTGGACGGCGGTGCTGACGGTTTCGGCGGGCGTGCTGAGCTTCGCCTTCGGCATCGTGTTTGCCGTCATCGTGCTCTACGCGCCGAGGGTCGTCGCCTACCCGGTGCGTGCCTTCATGTGGCTGTTCATGGGCACGCCGCTCCTGCTGCAGCTGTTCCTGATCTATTTCGGTCTGGTGCAGATCGGCATCGATATCCCAGCCCTTGCCGCCGGCATTATCGGGCTTGGCCTGCACTTCGCCGTCTACAATGCCGATATCATACGCGCCGGCATCGTCGCGGTTGATGCCGGACAGACGGAAGGCGCGCGCAGCATCGGCTTCGGCAAATGGCAGGCGCTACGCTATGTCGTGATCCCGCAGGCTGTCCGCAACACGGCGCCACCGATCGGCGGCAATCTGATCGCGCTGTTGAAGGAATCCTCGATCGTGTCGATCATCGGCATCGCCGAATTGGTTCATTCGGCGCAACTGGCGATCAGCGAGACGTTCCGGCCATTCGAATTCTACATCACGGCGGCCGCGCTTTATTACATTTTGAACCTCGTGCTCGAAGCAGGCCTGCGCCGGTTCGAACGCAACGTGGAGATTTCGCGATGAGCACGCAACAGCCAATGGTCGAGGTCCGTGGCGCACGGAAATCATTCGGCGCCGTCGAAGTCCTCAAGGGCATCGATCTCTCGGTTGATCGCGGGCAGATCGTGGCGATCATCGGGCCGAGCGGTTCGGGCAAGAGCACGCTGCTGCGCTCCATCAACCATCTGGAATCGCTCAACGGCGGCGAGGTCTGGCTCGACGGCGTGCAGGTCAACCAGTCCTTGCACGGCCAGGCTTTCGAGCGGCACATCAACAAGGTGCGCCAGCAGATGGGCATGGTGTTCCAGCACTTCAACCTGTTCCCGCACCTGACCGTGCTCGAAAACATCACCATGGGGCCGGTGATCCTGAAAGGCATGCCGAAGCCGCAAGCGCGTGAGCTGGCGCTTGGCCTGTTGGCCAAGGTTGGCCTCGCCGAGAAGATCGACGCCTATCCGTCGCGGCTTTCCGGCGGCCAGAAACAGCGGGTGGCCATTGCCCGCGCGCTGGCTATGCAGCCCAAGGTGATGCTGTTCGATGAAGCGACCTCGGCGCTCGATCCCGAACTCGTCGACGAGGTCAACGCGGTGATGAAACAGCTTGCCGCCGAGCACATGACCATGCTGATCGTGACCCATGAGATGCGTTTTGCCGGCGAAGTGGCAGACAGGGTGCTGTTCATGGACGGCGGCGTTGTCGTCGAGGAAGGCCCGCCGGCAGAGATGTTCCGCGCGCCTCGGAAGGAGCGCACCCGCAGCTTCCTCAAGAAATATCTCTCCGCATGAGCCAGATGATGACCAATCTTCCTACTGAATTCCCCGATTTCGGGCTGACAGCCGAGCAGCGCCGCCACGCGGTGCGCGGCCACTATTACGAGTGGCCCGGCATGGATGGCGAGCGTGGCGAAATCTGGTGCTACAGCGACCGATTTTCCTACCGCGCCGGCGAGACGGTGACCCTTCATGTCAGCTCGACGGCCACTCAGTTCGGCATGGTGATCGTCCGGGATGGCGGCACCGAAACAAAGGCGTTCGAAACGTCGGGTATAGCGTCACGGTGGCAGGACACGCCCGACCAATGTTCGGCGCTGGGCTGCGGCTGGCAGGCGTCGTTTGAATTCCGTGTCGATGCCGACTGGCCGTCCGGCGCCTATCGGATCACGCTGACAGCCGACGGCGGCGACGGCCAGCCGATCCAATGCCACCATCTTTTCATTGTCACTCCACAAGCCGGCAAGAAGCCCGGGCGCGTGCTGCAAGTGGCGGCAACAGGAACCTGGCTTGCCTACAACACCTGGGGCGGCTCCAACCACTACCAAGGCATCACCGGACCGGAGCGCAACCAATATTCCCCCGTCGTGTCGACGCAGCGTCCCTGGTGCCGTGGCTTCGTCCTACTGCCCAAAGGCGCACCGCGTGTGCCACTGGAAGTCGCGGTGCCTCCGAAAACGATACCGCGCTATCCACACATGGAGTGGGCACTGGCGACTGGACATTCGAAGAAATACGCTTCGTCCGGCTGGGCAAGCTATGACAGCCACATGTTCCGCTTCGCCGAACGTTCCGGCTACGCAATTGATCTCGCCAGCCAGCACGACCTGCATTTCTCGCCGGAGATTCTCGACGGCTACGACTGTGCCGTCTTCGTCGGCCACGACGAATACTGGACATGGGAGATGCGCGACGCCGTCGACCGCTATGTCGAGCGCGGCGGCCACGCGGCACGTTTCGCCGGCAACTTCATGTGGCAGACGCGGCTGGAGGACGAGGGCCGCCGGCAGGTTTGCTACAAATACCGCGCCCGCGCCGAGGACCCGGTCTACCAGAGCGGCGACGTGACCCGCGCCACCAACTCCTGGGAAGCGCCAGAGATCGGCAGGCCGGGCTGCGCTACATTTGGGCTGAATGCGACCAGGGGCGTCTATGCCGGCTGGGGCGGCTGCGCGCCGCGCGGCGTGCGCGGCTTTCCGGTCTACAGGCCCGAGCACTGGGCCTTTGCCGGAACCGGTATCTATTACGGCGACCTGCTCGGCGCTGACAGCCATGTCTATGGCTATGAGGTGGATGGGCTCGATTTCGAGATACGCGGCGGCCTGCCCTATCCCACCGCCACCAGCGGCGCACCGGACGGCCTGCAAGTGCTGGCGGTCGGCATGGCCAGCCAGGTCGAAGAGAGCGCCGACATCCCGATCGAGGACCAGTTCCTTACCGACGAGGATGGCCGCTTCACCGCCGAAACGCTGTTTGGCGAGGCCAGCGACGCCAATCTCGACAAGGTCAAGCGCGGCAATGGCATGATCGTCAATTTCCCGCGCGGCAAAGGTGAGGTGTTCCATGCCGGAAGCTGCGAATGGGTCGCCGGCCTGCTAAGACAAGACCCAATGGTCGAACAAGTCACCTGCAATGTCCTTGACCACTATCTCGGAAAGTCCTGACATGTCGAACGCTCTGCCCCAGGTCACCGCCGCTGACGCCCGGCGGGAATCCCATCTGTTCTATCTGTCCAGCCTGCGCCGGCCACTGATCGACCGCGCCGAGGGCATCTATATGTGGACGCAGGACGGACGCCGTTTCATCGACGGCTCGAGCGGACCGATGGTTGCCAATATCGGCCATTCCAACCGCAATGTGCTCGACGCCATGAAGCGGCAGATGGATCGCGCCACCTTCGCCTACCGTCTGCACTTCGAAAACGAACCCGCCGAGGAACTGGCCCGCGCACTGGCCGGCAAGCTGCCCGAGGGCATGGACCGTATCTTCTTCGTCTCGGGCGGCTCGGAGGCAACGGAATCCTGCATCAAGCTGGCGCGGCAATGGGCTGTTGCCACCGGCCAGCCGAGCCGCTGGAAGGTGATTACGCGCTTTCCCTCCTATCATGGCGGCACACTCGGCTCGCTTTCCATCACCGGTGACGATGCGCTGTCTGAGACTTTCACGCCCATGATGCGGGTAATGCCAACAGTGCCGGCGCCGACCACCTGGCGTGATCGCGACAACCTTTCGATGGAGCAGCGCGGCATCCGCTATGCCGACATGCTGGAGGAGAAGATCCAGGCCGAAGGGCCGGAAAGCGTGCTTGCCTTCATCATGGAACCGATCGGCGGCGCGGCGACTTCCGCCTTGGTGGCGCCCGACAGCTACTATCCGCGCATCCGCGAAATCTGTGACCGCTACGGCATCCTGCTCATCCATGACGAGGTGATGAGCGGCGCTGGACGGACCGGCAAATTCCTCGGCGGCGACCACTGGAACTGCAAGCCCGACATTGTTGCCTTGTCGAAGGGGCTGGGCTCCGGCTACGCGCCGCTCGGCGCGCTGGCCGCGCCCATGCGGCTGGTGCAGCCGCTGCTTGCCTCCGGCGGCTTCCAGCACGGCCACACCTATGCCGGCAATCCACTGGCCTGCGCCGCCGGCCTTGCCGTGCTTGGCGAGATGGATCGCCTCGACTTGATCGCCAACGCAGCCGCCATGGGCGATGTGCTGATGGACGGACTGAAAGGATTGGCCAGGCGTTTCCCGTTCGTGG
Source organism: Mesorhizobium sp. INR15 (assembly GCF_015500075.1). Lineage (NCBI taxonomy): Bacteria > Pseudomonadati > Pseudomonadota > Alphaproteobacteria > Hyphomicrobiales > Phyllobacteriaceae > Mesorhizobium > Mesorhizobium sp. INR15. Next base: position 4,869,860 of record NZ_CP045496.1, read on the forward strand.
CCGATGTTCGCGGCAAGGGCCTGCTTACCGGCGCCGAGATGGTTGCCGATCCCGATACGCTGAAACCTATCGAACAGAGCAAGAAGGCTACACAACGGCTGCTTGACCTCGCCTATGAGCGTGGGCTGATCATCTATGGCC